>JBAQDF010000056.1:0-5599 GCA_049286265.1 Sideroxyarcus sp. | reverse complement strand
CATAACCAACATCGAGTTGCACAGTACAGCGTGCATTTCCAAGCCTGGCCACCAGCCGCACACGCAAGCCGCCATAACGGGCTTCCTCGCGAATTTCCTCAACCGTGATTGATGCGGGATCGAACCTCATGCCATCATCCACGGCGATGTCGCAGATTTCGCTTACCGTGCGCGTGAGCACCTCAATATCCATGGTGCCAAAGCCGAGAAAGTCCGCATCGCGCGTGGGCCGGTGGGGTAGGTCGAACCACAGATCAAACAGCAACGCACCTTTCAACCAGAAAACATCGCGGGACCGTCGGGGACGGAGCCCAATTTATCGGGCACGTATCATTAGATTGACAACAGAACGAGCGTTCTCTACGATGGAGCTATTGTTCTGTGCCTTCATTGCCACGTCTTGGCGGGGATAAACAGAGCCGGAAGGAGAGCGCAATGTGCCCAAAGTCTTCAGTTCCTGGCAATCCTGAAAACCATCTTGTAGTGTTTCAGGAGAAGGCTATCCGCCGCACCTGGCATAACGAGGAGTGGTGGTTTGCTGTTGTGGATGTAGTGGTAGTACTCACTGACAGCTCGAATCCGAGCGACTACATCAAGAAAATGCGTCTGCGGGACAATGAGTTATCGCAAGGGTGGGGACAAATTGTCACCCCCCTTCGCATTGAGACAGAGGGCGGTATTCAGCGGCTCAACTGTGCCAATACCGAGGGCTTGTTCCGCATTATCCAATCCATTCCTTCCACCAAAGCAGAACCTTTCAAGCGCTGGCTGGCGCAGGTGGGTTATGAGCGGGTGAAGGAGATCGAGAATCCGGAACTGGCGGGCGCCCGCGCTCGCGAACTTTACCAAGCCAAAGGTTACCCGCAGGCGTGGATCGAGAAGCGGTTGCGTTCTATCTCTATTCGCGGGGAGTTGACTGATGAGTGGAAAGCGCGGGGCGTGCAAGAGGGTAGGGAGTATTCCATCCTCACTGCCGAGATCGCCCGCGCCACTTTTGGGGTAACGCCAGATGCGCACAGTCGGCTCAAGGGGTTGGATAAGGTCAAGACTGGCAACAATCTTCGCGATCATATGACCGATCTTGAGCTGATCTTTACGATGCTGGGTGAGGCAGGCACTACGGAAATCGCGCGGCGCAAGGATGCCGTCGGCTTTGTCGAAAATCAATCAGCGGCTAAAGAAGGAGGCACGATAGCCGGTGATGCGCGTAAGGCGCTGGAAGCAAAAAGCGGCAAGTCGGTAGTGAGCAAACAGAATTATTTGCTCCCTGCCGGGAAGAGGTTAGAAAAGGGGAAGCCATGACCGGGCAACCCAACCCTCTCGTCCCGCGTTTAATTCAGCCCCGTTTAATTTGTGGTGATCGTGCGGTATCGGTTCAAGAAGGTCTTTGTGCATAAGGTGCTGACGCATCGGGAATACGACGACTGGAACAAGCTCTATCGGAAAGGCAAAGGATAATCATGCGTGTAACTGAGACTCAATTTGATATTAAGGCCATTCAAACTACCTGGCAGAAGTTCGATACGATGGCGCAGCTTCGTCCCATCCATGACGAGAAGGGCTACGTTCGCATGACGGCACTGATGAACTCGTTGTTGGATGTGGCTGGTGATGATGAAAATCATCCCCTGTCCAGTTTGCTTGAATTGGTGAGTGACATGGTTGCCAAGTATGAGCAGGAGCATTTCGCCATAGAGCCTGCCGAACCCAAGGACGCACTGCGTTTCTTGATGGAGGCTCGCGGTTTGAAGCAGGAAGATTTATCTGCTGTAGTGCCGCAGAGCAACTTGTCGGCAATCTTGTCTGGAAAAAGAAAAATCAGCGCAACCTTGGCGGGTAAGTTGAGTAAGTTCTTCGGTGTGAGCGCCGCGCTGTTTGTGCCGCATTAAACTGCGACGAAAGAAACCGAGAGAAGAAACCGAGAGGGTCAGGATTTGTAGCATGAGACTACTTCGCTATTTGCAATGAGGGCCGATTTAATTTTGGGATGAAGGGCAATCGCGCGGGATGATAATGATGCTACTGGCAGGACGATGGCATGCCCAACCCCATCGGGATATACTCCGCGCAACAAGCAGGAGGTGGCACATGAAAAAACAACGCGAAACTTATACATCCCCTCTGGATGCGCTGGTGGCAGTCAGCAAACAACTCAGCCTGTACGAAAGTCGGGGCGGCATGGATTCGGAAACATTTTACGACCGCTACCAGAAAGGCCTGGCTGACGACGAGGTTGAGTCCGTGGAATGGGCGAACGCTTACCAGCATTACGTCGCCTTGCACCAACAACTGGAGAACCAGTTGCGTGTCGCCGCATGATTCAATAGAACGATACTTTTCGGCAGTCGAGGCGGTACTCGCCCGCTTGCCTGCCTATGCTGAGAATTATTCCGAAGAAGTCCTCACTCCCGAACGCGCCAACCTGCGCATCCGCCTGCGTTTTGATAACGGCGCGCTGCTGGAGATTAATGAAGCGCTCGTTGTAGCGAATGGCACGCTGACCACGTTGGGATATCGCTACCATCTTCAGCAGGCGAACAACGAGTTGATCTTTCGCTACGACAACACGCCGCACTTCCCCAACCTGCCGTCTTTTCCCAATCACAAACATCTGCGCGATAGCGTCGTTGCGACAAGCAAACCAGATTTGCTTGATGTGTTGAAGGAAGCGCAAGCCAAGAGCTTGTAGGTAGATGGAGTGATATGGGGTCTACTATCGAAATACCTTCGGTGACGCCGAACAAGTTCCCTCTCCCAGCGGCACTTCTCACCCTCTCCCCACCCCTCTCCCGCTAGCGGGAGAGGGAGGAGCGCAGCGGAGGGAGAGGGTTGGAAATACTGTCATCAATATTTCTGACTGCTGAGTAAAGGGGGCGTATTAATTTCGCCCCGCAACAACCCTGCGATTCATGCTCTTATGGTGTCGTAAACGCCGCCTGAATATCGCGCGTCGTTGTACCGCTTGCGATGAGCGCGCGTACGATCAAGTCCAGCGAAACAGAAGGATCGCCTGCTTCTATTTTGGCGATGCGCGATTGGCTCGATTTCATGCGTTGCGCAAGGTCAATTTGCGAGAGTTTGCGTTTGACGCGCGATTTTTTTACCGCGCTGATCAGCGAGAGTTTGAGCGCGACAAGCTGCGCTTCTTCATCGCTTAATTGCAGAAAATCCTCGGCGCTACCGACTTTCCAGCCGGCAGCCGGCAGCCGGCAGCCTGGAGGCGCTCTAATTTGTTGGTCTTCATGACATTACCCTCCTGCTAAATTGATTTGTAGTGCTTCAGTCTTGGCATCGATATGTTGATGCCCTCCTGCAAGTGTCGCAGCAAAACACCCGTTTCAACCCAGATTGTCCATTAGAGCCGAGCCAGTTCCTACCCCCTTGCAGGGGGAAGGCTAGGTTGGGGGTAGAACAGTTGAGTATCCACGAGTCTACCCCCTCCCTAACCCTCCCCCTGCAAGGGGGAGGGGATGCCGTGGCTCCTAATGGACAATCTGGGATCAATACTTTGAGTTTTTAGAAGCGCCCTGTATCATGTGATTCAGAGTAAAACACATATGTTACAAATTGAAACATGTCAGAAAGTTCGTTGAAGGTAGCCTCCCCCCGCAATCTCTGGCTCCATAAAGTCTTCCCCTTCCTGCGCTGGTGGCCGATGCTGGACAAGCAGACCACCCGTGCCGACCTGATCGCCGGGCTGACCGGCGCCATCATCGTGCTTCCCCAGGGCGTGGCTTTCGCCACCATCGCCGGGTTGCCGCCGGAATATGGGTTGTATGCTGCAATGGTGCCGGCCATTATCGGCGCGCTATTCGGCTCCAGTTGGCACCTGGTTTCGGGGCCGACCACTGCAATTTCCATTGTGGTTTTCGCCACGGTCAGCCCGCTCGCCGAGCCGGGCAGTGCCGAGTTCATCAGCCTGGTGCTGACCCTGACTTTCCTCACCGGGGTGTTCCAGCTCATCATGGGCTTGGCGCGCATGGGCGTGCTGGTCAACTTCATTTCCCACACGGTGGTGATTGGCTTCACGGCCGGTGCGGCGGTGCTGATTGCGGCCAGCCAGATCAAGAATTTTTTCGGCATCAACATCCCGCGCGGTTCGCATTTCTACGAGATCATCCACCAACTTGCGCTGCAAGTTGGCGACATCAATCCTTACGTTGTCTCGGTCGCGCTGGTCACCCTGGTGACGGGCATACTGGTGAAAAAATTCTGGCCATGGATTCCGTACATGATCGCCGCCATGCTGGTCGGCAGCTTTTTCGCGCTTGGGCTGAATGGCTATTTCGGCAACGACGTCACCCACATCATGACCGTCGGTGCGCTGCCCGCGCACCTGCCGCCATTTTCCATGCCCGACCTGTCGCTGGAGATGATCGCAAAAATGGCGCCCAGCGCCTTGGCCGTAACCATGCTGGCGCTTACCGAAGCGGTTTCGATCGCGCGCGCAGTGGCAGTGCGTTCGGAACAGCGTATCGACGGCAACCAGGAATTCGTCGGACAGGGCCTGTCGAATATTTTCGGCAGCCTGTTCTCCGGCTATGCCTCAAGCGGCTCCTTTAACCGTAGCGGCCTGAACTATGCCGCCGGCGCACGCACTCCGCTGGCTGCGGTGTTTTCCGCCATATTCCTCGCTGCCACACTGCTGCTGGTGGCTCCGCTCGCCGCCTACCTGCCGATCCCCGCCATGGCGGCGATTCTGTTCCTGGTGGCGTGGGGGTTGATCGACTTCCACCATATTCATTCCATTTATCACACCAGCCGTGCGGAAACCGCGGTGCTGGTCACCACGCTGCTGTCGACCCTGTTCGTCGAACTTGAATTCGCCATTTATGTGGGTGTGATGCTGTCGCTGATGCTCTACCTTGCACGGACTTCCCAGCCCTCCGTCGTGCCGGTGGTGCCCTCCGCAGAAGAAGGCGCCTACCATTTCGAGGATGCCAAGGGGCACACGGAGTGCCCGCAGTTCAGCATGGTGCGCATCAACGGCTCAATCTTCTTCGGTGCGGTCGATCATGTGCAACGCAGCCTGCTGCAGATCGACGAAATAAATCCGCAACAAAAAAACGTGCTCATCGTCGGCAGCGGCATCAATTTCGTGGACGTGGCCGGGGCGGAAATGCTGGCGCAAGAAGCCAAGCGCCGCCGCAAAATGGGTGGCGGCTTGTATTTCTACCGCCTCAAGGAGCCTGTGTACAATTTCCTGAAACAGGGACACTACCTGAAGGACATCGGCATGGACCACATCTTTCCCGCCAAATCGAATGTAATACAGGCCATCCACAATACGCTCGATCCCGAAATCTGCCGTAACTGCAAGGCCGGGATATTCAAGGAATGTCGGGCTGGGGCAGGGACCTCATGGCACTCGGTTAAGGAAAAATAATTATTGGTGCAACACCGCGAACCCATTCCTTCCCCCTTGCAGGGGGAAGGTTAGGATGGGGGTTGATTCGGCGATGGCGCACCGTTTCTACCCCCACCCTACCCCTCCCCCTGCAAGGGGGAGGGAATGTTGAGGCTGAGGCCTATTTTTCCTTAACCGAGTGCCATGAGGTCCCTGCCCCAGCCCGACATTCCTTGAATATCCCGGCCTTGC
>JBAQDF010000055.1:0-1503 GCA_049286265.1 Sideroxyarcus sp. | reverse complement strand
ACTGGTTGACCGATCACGCCAAGGGGGTCGTACGTTTTCAGGGCGGCCACAATGCCGGTCATACGCTCGTGGTTGGTGAACAGGTTTACAAGCTCAATCTGGTGCCTTCAGGCATCGTGCGTGATGGTGTCGAATGCTATATCGGCAATGGCGTTGTGCTGGATATTCATCATCTGCTCTCGGAGATCGCCGAACTGGAAAAGGGCGGTATTGACGTTCGTTCTCGCCTGAAAATCAGCCCGGGATGTCCGTTGATCCTGCCCTACCACTCGGCCATTGACCAGGCTCGCGAAGGCGCCAAGTCCGACGACAAGAAGATTGGTACGACCGGCAAGGGTATTGGCCCGACCTATGAGGACAAAGTGTCCCGCCGTGGTCTGCGCGTCTATGACCTGTTCCATCCTGAACGTTTTGCCGAGAAGCTGAAGGAAGTTCTGGAATATCACAATTTTGTGCTGACTCAATATTTCAAGGCGCCAGCGGTTGATTTTCAGGTGGTTTACGATCAGGCAATGGCCGATGCCGAGCAGATCCGGCCGATGGTGACCGACGTTTCAGCGGCGCTTTACGCCGCCAACAAGGCCGGTTCCAACCTGCTGTTTGAAGGCGCGCAGGGTACCTTGCTCGATATCGACCATGGTACCTACCCGTTTGTTACCTCGTCGAACTGCGTTGCCGGCCAGGCTGCTGCGGGTTCGGGCATTGGCCCTGGCATGCTGCATTACGTGCTGGGCATTACCAAGGCCTACTGTACTCGCGTCGGTGGTGGTCCCTTCCCCAGTGAACTGGATATCGAGACCGAAGGCGTACCGGGTTACCAGATGTCGCAGGTTGGTCGTGAGTTTGGCACGGTTACCGGCCGTAAGCGTCGTTGTGGCTGGTTCGATGCCGCAGCCCTGCGTCGTTCGGGCCGTATCAACGGTCTGACCGGGCTGTGCATCACAAAGCTGGATGTGCTCGATGGCCTCAAGGAACTGAGTATCTGTACCGGCTACAAGCTAGATGGCCAGATTATCGACCTGCTGCCCATCGGTGCTGATGAGGTGGCCCGTTGCGAGCCGATCTACGAAACAATGCCGGGCTGGAGTGCAACCACTTTTGGCGTCAAGCGCTGGGAAGACCTGCCTGCCGAGGCACGCGCCTACCTCAATCGTCTGGAAGTGCTGTGCGAAGTGCCAATTGCCATCGTGTCGACCGGTCCGGAGCGCGATGAAACCATCCTCAAGCAGCACCCGTTCAATAACTGAGCGAAACCCGGATTGCTACGGTCAACGGGCCTTTTGGGCCCGTTTTCGTTTTTATTGCGCCGGTACAGCTTGCCAGCCTTCGGGGCAGGCATTGGTGTACGGATAGTATTGGCCGGACGAACCGCAGTAGTACCAAGTGCCGTAGTTGGCGCTGGGCATCGGGCGGGGTGGGGCACTGTAGACCGGGGCCGGAGCGTAGCTGTTCTGGGATGCAACGGCAGCGCCAATGGCCAGACCGGTGATGGCCAGTATGGCG
>JBAQDF010000054.1:0-18492 GCA_049286265.1 Sideroxyarcus sp. | reverse complement strand
TTTTTCATGAAGTCGTCGGCGCCGATTCGCAAACCGAAAAACTGTTCCATTGCCTGCTCGTTTCCGCTCATCATGATGACCGGAATGTCGCGGGTCAGCGGATCGCGTCTGATGGTGCGGAGCGCAGCGAAGCCGTTCATGCCGGGCAGCATGATGTCAAGAAAGATCAGTTCCGGAGTATGTTCGTGCATGATGTCCAGGCCGGTTTCGGCATCGAGCGCCTCAGAGGTTTCGTAGCCGACGGAGCGCAGGAATTTCTTGCATGCCGTGACGACAGTTATCGAGTCGTCAATAATGAGCACGCGCGTTCCCTCCCGCGCATTGACCCGCTGCTTGCTGCGGCGTTCCGGTTCCCAGGATTGAGGCAGGTCGGAAACCTGCTCCGGTTCACTTCTGAATAGCGCACTAAGTTGATCGAATAGTCCCACGATTTCTCCTTATGACTGGTAGATACAATGTTCGGTTTTGCCTGAGCGAGATCATGTACTCGCCTCAATCATTCCATAATTGCGTTTCGCATTTAATCGAGTCGCTTTCGACAGATCAGAATGATACCGTGGTCTTTCCCCGATTGTTCGATTGTTATGTGGTTTAAAAACCACTAACAATCAGGTGGTGAGTGTGTGCATGGTGCTTATTCTTGCCCGCGCGTCTGGAATGTCGGGAAATTAAAAGCCGGGCCGTGCTGTAAAATGCCCGCTTTTCCCAAGGCCGCAACCATGACGATCTCAGAGACCCAACTCATCACCATGCTCGAACTGCAGGATGGCATGAACAGCAAGGTCAACCCCGCCTGGGTTGCCGCCAAAAATAACTGGCATCGCGCCATCCAGGTCGAAGGCGTCGAAGCCATTGAGCACCACGGCTGGAAATGGTGGAAGAAGCAGGAATGCGACCTTGCGCAACTGCGCATGGAACTGGTCGATATCTGGCACTTCATCCTCTCCGCATCCATACAAAGCAAACTCGGCGATGTTGTGCAGGCGAAGGCAGAGATGCAGGCCGAGCTTGATCTTCATCACAAGTCAGTTCAGTTCGATGGCCAGACCTACGCACTCGCGCAATTGAGCCTGCTGGAAAAGCTCGACCTGCTGGTGGGCCTGGCCGCAGCCAGGCGTACCAGCCTCTCACTGTTCGAATCCTTGCTGCACGACTGCGACATGGAATGGAACGACCTGTTCAAACAATACCTCGGCAAAAATGTACTCAACGTGTTTCGCCAGGATCACGGCTACAAGGCAGGAACCTACATCAAGATATGGGATGGACGGGAAGACAACGAACATTTGGTCGAAGTGCTGGAAGTGGCCGATCTGGATTCTGCAAACGTCCGCGACGAACTCTACAGTTCGCTCAAGGCAAGATACTTGTTGATCTCCCGGTAATTTATTTCGCGCATCATCAGCACCCGTCATTCCGGCGCAGGCCGGAATCCAGCAAATGAATAAATTCCCACGTAGTGGGACATCACATCAGATGCGGTTTTGTCCGCTGCGCGGAACTTTTGATCAAGCTGGATTCCGGCCTGCGCCGGAATGACGTGGTAGTGGTTTACGCATCTGTCGCAAATTGTGGAAAATTCAAAAATCATTGAGCAAAGAAAGTAAAGCAACCATGCCAAATCAAGAATCCTTTGATGAAGAAGAAGTCACCCCCGCGCTCTCCGAAAAAGAGATGGACGAGCTCGACAGCTTCCTCATGTCCGACGCCACCAGCAACGAAGTCATGCTGCTCGATTGCCTGGATGGATTCCTCACCGCCCTTGCATGCGGCCCTGCCATGCCAAAACCGGAGGAATGGATCCCGCGCGTGTGGGGCCCGTCAGCAGCAGACGCACCGACATTTGAATCCGCTGCCCAGTCAGCACGAATCACCGACCTGCTCACGCGCCACATGAACGCCATCGTCTGGAGCCTGCAACAGGACGCGGAACACTTCGAACCCGTCTTCGATCTGCAAGTCTTCGAAGGCGACGAACGCGAATACATGGACGGCGAAATGTGGGCGCACGGATTCATGACCGGCATCGATATGCAACGCGATCACTGGAAGGCCATGTTCGAATCCAAACACGGCCCTGTGGTATTGCAACCGATCTACCTGTTGGGTGCGCCGGAGATCACCGAGGCAGAAGAAGAACTGATAGAGACACCAGCCCAGCGCGAAGAACTTTCAAAACAGATCCCGCAAAGCATTGGCTTGATCTACAAATTCTGGGCGCCGCAACGCCGCGCGGCAGACAGCTCCAGTGGCAAAACCGCTGCAAATGAAATTCCAAAGATAAGCCGCAATGCACCCTGCATTTGCGGCAGCGGAAGAAAGTACAAGAAGTGCTGCGGAGCATCGCAGGTTGAAAATTGAAAAGAGTTTGACGGAGATTGTCCGGTTTCGGTCGCAGCCAAAACCTGTCGTTCAACGAAGAGCCCTGGTGTGCGCAGTACTAGCCCTTGCGGAGCACTTCTGCGCCGTTAGGCAGATTTCACAATTTTCCTGGAGACCGTAGTTGGACGAAGTGTAGTGATGCGTTCATCGCGGCGCTGGGCAGGGCAAGGCTGTACAGCCACGGCCTACTCCTTGCGGGTGCGACGAGGAATGGTCGTTCCATTCCGAGGAGGAGCAACGCAGCCATGCATTGCGAGGGACGAACAATACGCTTCGTAGCGACTCACCCAATGGGTGTGTGTGGGTAAATGACGAAATTTCTTTCCGATCATTTTCCTGCGTACTCAATGGAGCGGTCAACTGCGGTTTTTAGAACCACTCATCTCTCGGGAAAATCTACCAGACATGCGGCGGTCTACAGCAGTGCCTCCGCGCCAATCCGACAGTATGTCTACGGCAACCAGGCGTTTGTATCAATATTGCATCGCAAAAAGCATAGATAGCTATATAGACACTTTGTGCAAAAAGCATAGATAGCTATATAGATACTTTGGCATATTGTTTTATCGGAACTTGAAGGGTACGGTGAGCGCCCTGCTCGAAGGTGAATGGTGGAGCCAGTCGAGTCGACGAACTGAAGATAGGTCGGACTCATGGGCGACATGATGCCAATATTCTATTGGGATTGTCCGGCAGCCGAAGGGCGCGAGGGAAGAGGGTGGAGTTATCTGACTTCCCGACATCGCACGACCAGGCCACCTCTTTGTGCCTGCCTCCCGCAAGCAGGGCCGCCGATTGGATTACGCGCCCTTCACGCGCAACGGCACGAATTTGATTGATGTTCACAGGAAATAGACCATGAGAATTTCTCTATTCGTTCTACTGCTAAATGATGGATGTCCTCGAAATGCTTTCCGCAATACACCTAACAGAAAAGGGGCAAAGCTATGGTAATTAGCCAATTACGAAACCGAAGTCTCCGTCTGACTTTGGGCATACATCAGGGTCTGTACGCCGCGATCTTATCTGTTCTATTTAGTATCAGCGTGTGTCAGGCAGCCAATTTGGTGACTGGCTCGACGATAGCTACTCCAATTTTCAAGCCTCAGCCGATTATTGGTATTGAGCATGTTCAGCCATTCCGGCTTGAGCGGTCATTTAAATATGATTGGCGGCGCGATCACCAGGATGTTCGGTCCGGCCTGTTGGTAGTGCTTAAGGTTGATCCTGATCTGGTGACGCCGAGGGATGCACTTGAGCCGGTATTGTATGCCGGAAACCAAACCGTTCAGCGACTTAACCACGGGCATGAATCCGGCTTCGTCATCGGCATCATCCCCGAGCAAATTGATCTCTCGCAAGAACCCATTTGGTTTGGTACGCCGGCTTTGCCGGAACGCATCGACGCAAAAATGATTGAGAAGGAGCGCGCCTTAGCTAAACGTTCTGGCATTGTGGCATTGAAATCAGCCGATATTCAGAGTCGAACTCGAGATGTAATCGTTGCCCCTGATTTGACAACGCTTTTACGCGAACAGGCCGCAAACCTCGTTCTGAAATTTTCGCCGCAGGAAAAACAGCTTGCGGATTCCTGGCGATTACCTGTCACAGGTAAATAAATTCAATGTCAATTATTCAGGGGGCGCATCATGGAATATAAGATACACACTCTAGGGAAATTCGGCCCAATCCTGATTGGGCTGAGCACTATGCTCGCCACATGTTCCGCATTTGCGGCAGTAACCGCAACCGAACTCGCCGGTAACTCAATCATCAACTATCCACATTTTGAATATGTCAAAGCGATCAACGCCAATGACAATGTCGAAATCGCCATTGATCCGACGCGGTTTCCGGCCATTGCGGGTCAGACCTGCGATATTTACGTTGTTGCAAACAAAAAGACCGGCCAGTGGGATGCCGATATTACGCTTACCGATGTAACGCCGGGCGGCATGCAGACGGAGACCTTTAGCGCTACTAATATCCAAAGCAATACGTTCCAGGTTGCTGCGGCCAACCAGCTGAGCGCCGATGCGGGACTCGGCCTCGGGGTGGGCTATGACGTTGTCCTGGATTGTAATCAAGACGGACAGCTCAACGGCGACGATTATATTGACGGCCGTAAAAATGAAGCCGGTTTTTACATGGTTCACGATACAACCGCCGCTGGTCCAAAAGCGGTTACGAAACTAACTTACAATATCAATCCAGCCGTTGCAACCAGCTTAGGCATTCCCGCCGGATTTGAGTCACAAAACCTGTTTTTCCCGACCGATGTCGCAGGCGTGAAAGCCGCGACTGGCGCAAACTTGCCCCTGGTCATCGTCAGCCATGGCAATGGCCATCAGTACATTTGGTACGACCATATCGGTAACCACTTGGCCTCGTACGGTTATGTGGTCATGAGCCACAAAAATAATACGGGCCCCGGACCCGTCAGCGCGTCGACAACCACGCTCGCTCATACAGATGCTTTAATCGATCAAATTGCCGCCGGCGCTATTGCAGGCGCGGGTGCGCTGACTGGGAATATAGATACAGACAGAATTGTCTGGATCGGGCATAGCCGAGGCGCCGAAGGCGTGGCGATAGCCTATGACCGAATGTTTGATGGTACATATACCCCAACAAATTATGTCATGGCCAACATAAAGTTAATCGACAGCATGTTGCCGACCGATTTCCAGGGAACTGGAAGTACACCGTGCTGCGGCGGCGATTCCCCGTCAACCAGTATCGGGGATCCTAACGATGCCAATTACCATCTCTGGACCGCGTCTGGAGACTCAGATGTTAACGGATCAGCCGGGGCAGAGAGAGTGCAGACCTTCCACATCCATGACCGTGCTACAGGCAACAAACAATCCACTGTCGTTCAAGGTACGGGCCACGCATGGTTCCACAACGGCGGGGGGAGCACCTATTTTACCGGCCCCTGCTCCATCGGTGAGCCCAACACACACCTAGTGCTGCTCGGGCATCTTCTGCCGTTAGTGAAGCGGTACGTCGACGATAATATTCCATCTATCGATTTTTTGACCCGGCAATATGAAAGCTTCCGACCAATCGGCGTTCCGACCGGTGACCCATGTATTCAGGTGAGTCATGAATATCTCGACGCGTCGCCCAATACGCCTTCCAGTCCGCAAAAAACAATAATTATCGACAATTATCAATCCCAGTTTGCTTCCGGGATCAGCAGCTCAGGTGAACCCGTGACGTTCAATGTAGATAATCTCACGGAGGACAGGTTGGATGACAACAATTTCGATTTTATCTGGAATGCGTCCGATCCGTTCAATGGCGCCACTCAAGCGAGTGCGACAGACACAAGTCGCGGCGTTGCGTTCGACTGGACTGGGTCGGACAAATTCTACGAATGGACAATCCCGGTTGACGAACGCAACTTTACAGACAATTTGTTTTTATCATTGCGTGGTGCGCAAGGCACCCGCCATCCCAATACGCTGGCGGCTCTGGGCGATCTCACATTCAAGATCACCCTCAGGGACGGGCAACCCATGCCGGCTTCGAGCTCTATCAGCATTGGTGCATTTGGCGGTGGGTTTGAAGAACCGTACCAACGCTCCGGCGGCTGGCACAATGAGATGGAAACCATCCGCATCCGGCTAGCCGATTTTCTGAATAATGGATCCAATCTGGATCTGACGAATATTGTCGCAGTTCGCCTGGACGTCGGTCCCGCACACGGATCGCCGGAGGGCCGTATTGTGATCGACGATCTGATGCTAAGCAATGATCGCGCGGTCTATGATGCGCGTGACAATGGCGACCCGCATATCAAAACCGTTAACGGTATCGATTATGATTTCCACGGTGCCGGTGAATATACGTTGCTGCGGGACGGTATGGATTACGAAATACAGGCCCGGCAAACTCCGGTAACTACGGCTGGTCCCCTGCCCAATAGCTATACGGGTCTGAATAGTTGCGTGGCAGTGAATACAGCCTTGGCAGCCCGTGTGGGGAATCATCGCATCAGCTATCAACCTGATGGGCCACTGAATGAACAGGCAACCCGCATGCGCCTGCGTGTAGACGGGGTCAAACAAGACATTAACGCTCTGGGCAGTATCAATCTCGGTGTCGGCGGTCGCGTCTCCAAGGTCGCTAGTGGTAACGGCATTGAAGTGGACTTCCCGAATGGGTCATCATTGCTTGTCACACCCGGCTGGTGGAGCTCGCATAATATTGCCTATCTCAATATCAGCGTGCTTAATACACCCGCTACAGAGGGAATAGCCGGGTTTATT
Organism: Sideroxyarcus sp.; assembly: GCA_049286265.1. Classification (GTDB taxonomy): domain Bacteria; phylum Pseudomonadota; class Gammaproteobacteria; order Burkholderiales; family Gallionellaceae; genus Sideroxyarcus. The sequence continues at coordinate 11,833 of JBAQDF010000054.1, read as the reverse complement.
GAGCCTGGTCAGTGGCTGCCCAGATTGTCTGACGGCACCTTCCTGGGGCCAAAGCCCAACGACCTGTCGGATCGCTATAAGGATCTCAACAAGACATTTTCAAAATCCTGGCGCGTAAGCAACGCGTCCAGCCTGTTTGACTATGCTCCCGGCACCTCGACAGCAACCTACACAACCCAAGGATGGCCGTTTGAAAATGCGAGCTCCTGTGAGATCCCCAATATGTCAAAGGTAAAACCGATCGACCGCGATATGGCCAAACGTGCCTGTCTTAAAGTCATCGACCCGGATAACCGAAAAAACTGCGTAATGGATGTGGCTGTAACCGGCGAAATCGGATTTGCAAAAAACTATCTTCTGGCACAAAAGTTGGAACTAGCCAGTACTAAAACCGAACTTTTTGCGGAACACAAAGTAACCAAAGAAGGTAATCCAGCCACCTTTGTCGCTGTCATCAAACGTAGCTTCACCGGCCAGCGGCTTAGACTTGACGATAAGGTACCGCGCGACGACACGGGTCGGGTCCAATTCTATTTCAACGGTAAACCCATGGGAAAACCAGTGCAGGTTGACCGCTTTGGCCGGGCGAAATGGACTAGCCCGAAACTCAAGGCAGGCAAATATATGGTCAGCGCATCATTCTCACCAGCCAAAGGCGATGATGGCAATTTTGCCAGCCGTAGCTTCGACCTGATTCACGTAGTTCGCAACCAAAAACAACAGACAACAACGAAGGTGCCCAAAAACTAAAGGGGGTAGCTACGAGCTAACAGAAAGCCAAAGGGGTCAGCCTCGAATAGTTTTCTGAATCTATGACTTCGAAAGGAAGTGCGATGCTGTCCCGTGCCTCTGACAGTCTTTCGGCGTTCGTTTGGTGAAGGAATTGCGCCAGTTATTCTGTAGGTTGGGTATTCATGTAGAATAGCCATGTTGGACAAATAGTCTTGCGGGGCGGAAAGCCAGCTTCGCAGGGTCGGTTAATTGCCACGGTTGGTACTTACTTAACAAGAGAGATACTTAAATATGGGAGTTTTTGTGAAAACCATCAACAAGATGATCTGGTTCTGTGTTCTTGCCTTTGGAATGCTGGCAAGCAATGTCTATGCAGTTACCCTGGAAATAAATGCATCGGGATTATTGTCAGGTGTATCTGGCGTGAATCTAAATGGCCAGCAATATGACGTAGCATTCTTGGATGGAACATGTGACTCCGTTTATGGACCGTGTAACGAACAAGGCTTGAACTTGACGTTTCACAACTACAGCGATGCCCGCGCTGCTAACAACGCACTAATTTCACAGGCATTTTCAAGCGTTGCCAATGGCAGTTTCGAATATGCGGGGAATATTGCTGGATGCAGCCCGCAACTAACGTTGACAGGCGTGTGCCAGTTAAACACGCCCTTCGAAGCTTATACAAGATTCAATTATGTTGCGGCTGCGGCCGGGTATGTATACACCATGGGTTCCCACGGATCCTATACTGGTAATACAAACGGCTTCCACTTGACCGACGATTTAGGCACGATGCAATACGCCAACCAGTATGTGTGGGCGCGATGGACTGCCGCGCCGGTCTCGCCGGTTCCGGAACCTAGTATTTTTGCGCTAATGTGCATCGGATTGATTCCTCTGGTAGCTCGTCTGCGGAAGGCTTAGGTCTATCAATCTACGAAATTTCTCCGGCGACTGCCTGCTGTCTTGGTTTGCAACATTTCAAGCCAGCGTGCGGTACAGCTCGGGGCCGGCTAAGTAATCAAGCCAAAGGGGCCAGGCTCAATATAGTTTCCCGAAAAATCAATTCGAGCCTGGCCCCTTTGATTCCCGTTTGAGAAGAACAGACCGACTTAGGAATTTTAGCAAGCGCCGAAGTCGGGAGGCCTGATTTGCAGCGCTGGGAATAAGCGGTCGCAACAACGCCGATTGACTTGCAGAAGCCAATGATCGACGGAAAACAGAACCAATCGACAATGCCTCTTTTTCGGGGTGTACGAAGAAGGAAAGATTGGTCCAATTTACGTGTCTTGCATCACGAACTGATTTGCTTCGCATCACCTTGATGAATTCATGAAATTCAGGGTGACGCCAATCGAACACGGCATGCGTCTGGTAAACATCTTTTGGCATGCATTTATTGCCAATCATACCGATGAAACAAGATGCGCCAAGACGACTCGCCAGCTCAAGAAACTGCGGAACCTCCTGATAGTTGGCCGTCTGCAGTACGAAATTGAGTATGAGCCCGGCTTTGCCGGGTTGAACAAAGACCCGGTGCAAGTTCTCCAGATTGTCGAGCAACAATTCGAAGTCGCCACCTCGAACTACCGCATAGGTCGATGCTGTAGCTGCGTCAATGGAGACCGAAATGACGCTGATTGCAGAGTGAAGATTTTCCAGTTCGCGTACGACCTTGGGCGTTAAGCCAAGGCCGTTTGTCTGGAGTATCAACTTGGTTCCGACGGGTCGCTTGCCGTTTAGCTTCTTCAGTAGCCGCCGATACACGTGACTGGCGAAAGGATCTCCCTCCTGAGTCAGATGGATGGTGGCGTTTTCAAAGGCGCCACGTTCAAGCAGGCGCTCCTGAAACTCCAGAACTGTCGCCCGCTGATTTCCCCGAAGAGTGAGCTTAGTAGGCCTGCAACTCGGGCATACAAGATTACAGCTTGGGTCGTAATTCAGTGCGTAATAGCGCGGATGGTCGATTTCGTAATCGCTGACAGCAATCAAATCCAGGATCTGAGTGGCAACCGGTTCAAAATCCGGCAGGCACTCTTCGGTTCGGCACAGATCATACTTTCCCGTGTGGACCTGTTCGCGAAATGCTCGTGCCTTATCGGAATTGATTATTTCGAAGAAATCGTCCTGATAGATATTTCCTAATTGAACCTTTGGCCATAAAGCGCATATACAGGGATAGACAGCTCCATCCGGCTGGATTACGACTGTGAGCGCATGACGGCAAGATGGTCGAGTCATAGCATCACCAAATTATGTGCATTAACGCATGGTACGATATTTCGGATTGTCATGGCAGTTGTCATTACAGAACATAGTCTTGTTTCCAATGAATAAATCGTGTTAACCGGGGACAGGCCACGGTTTTCACCCCTAATGCGGCGTAAAGCGGATGCGGCTGCACCAAGGCATCCGCCTCACCCTGCGCATTAGCCCGATAATTGGACCACCGGTATTCAGCCGGATGCGCCACCATATTCGCCCGCACCGGATTCAGCTCGATATACCGCTGGCAGCCCAGCAGATAAACTTCTTCCTGCACCGGACAAGAACGAAAGCGCCCTCCCATAAAGTGCCGCTACGTTTATCGACCCGATTCACATATTACACATACCGCTGCCCCAGCGATTTTATCAACGCACCACCCGCATCGGCGCGATCAGATGAAATCAGCAAATGCACGTGATTCGTCATTAACACATAGGCATGGACCTGCCCCCCGGGCTTGACGGAATACTCGGCCAGCCAAACCAGATAGCGGCAGTAATTCTCATCGGCGAAAAAACATGGCTGGCGATTGTTGCCACGCTGGATCAGGTGGACGGGGACATTGGGTAACGCGATGCGGGCACGGCATGGCGAACTCCGATTGGGGGAGGGAGGGTCTCAGTCTAGTAAAACTCGGGAAACCGTGGTCTGTCCCCTAATATTTTTAGACCTGTGAAATTTCCCGCCGCACGGCAAAAATTCAGAAACGGTGATTGATACCGACGGTCACCGACTTGTCGGCGGTGAGTTGCTCGCCGTTCACATACAGGTACAGCGGCAATTGCACCAGCGCATACAGGTTGGTGCCGGCAACGACTGCAAAGCTCATGCCCGGGGTCAGGTAGAGGAATTTACCGCCAGTTGAAGTGCCCGGCACGCCGGAAGCGTCGGCAGGCGCAGCGATCCCGCTATCCTGCACATTGTTCTGGTAGTTGAGTTGCAGCAAGGCGCTGGTTCTGCTACCCAATGCATAGCGCAGACCGGCGTCAAGATTGAATTGATTGCCGGGCTTGAAGTCGTCAAGGTGCCTGATCGAAGTTTGCAGCAGGGCTTGGGCGAAATAGCTCAATGAATCGCCGTGGGCACCCTGCTGCCAGAAGGCACCAACAATAAGATCGGTACTGCCGTTCCCCGGTTGCAGCGATACTTCGCTCGGAACTGCTCCCTGGTCATTGGCCACATTCTTGCGGCCGGTCGCGAGTTTCAACCCGGCTTTGATGCCTGCCCCGCCGGTATCACCGGAAACAATGCGGTAGCGTCCGGTTATCCTGAGATCCCCCAGCGCCCTGGTCTCGAACGTCTCCACGGTCGGTTGCACCGGATCGGCGATCGTATGTTTGTGGGTGCGCATCACATAGGGCAATTGCACGGCGAAGCCGACTTTGTCATCCATCGTGTAATCCAGCGTGGCGGTAACCAGACGATTCTCGGTGTACAGGTTTTCCACTTCCTCGCCCGCGATGGCCGGATCAGTCGGGTCTTCGGCGGTGATCTTGTTGTTGCCGGAGCGCAGTTGATCCAGCTTGGCGCTGGTATAGCGGAGATCGATACTCACGCCGGACTTGCTGGCGCTATGCTCGTCCCAGTTGGCATTGATCGAGCAGGCAGTACTGCCGCAACTGGCATGGGCGCTGGAAGTTGAAAGGATGCCAAGGCAGATGGCGGCGAGACTCAGATGATGTTGATTCATTTTTATTGTTCTCCCTGATCATTGCAAAACAAAAGAAACAAAAGGGGCCAAGCTCAGAATACATTTCTGAAAAGTGCCGAAAGAAATGTAACCCAATATGCCAACGAAAAAAATGCGAGCTTTGCCCCATTGACTGTTTGATTCAAGCGGGTTAGATATTTGATATGAACAGAGGGATGAGTTGGGCTGCGGATCAATGGAGTCTGACCCTGTGGTCTCCAAGGCGAATGTCGTATGCAAGACCTGGCCCCGTGCCGTGCGAAGACGATGGGCGGCTTTATGCGGGGATAAACAGCAATGTCATCGACGGCAACCCCGGCTTTTCAGAAGAAGTGCCAGTCTCGCCCAAGACATTGCCGGACGACAAGAGGGTCGAGTGCTGGAAGGACCTGTGGTTTGCGGATGTCAGCATCGATGGCGATTTGTCGAAATGAATTCGAGCCCCTTTGATCCCAACACCGCAATCATCATGGTTTATGCAGTGACAGAAGTCCGTTAAACTGCGACCAACAGAAAGGCGGGAAATGACAATTTACACAATCGGCTATGAGGGCATTGATATTGAGCAGTTTTTCGCGCTCCTCAAAGCGCATGGTATTGAGACTGTGGTTGATGTGCGCGAACTACCTCTTTCGCGCAAGCCTGGTTTCTCGAAGAAATCGCTGGCGGGCGCGCTTAACTTGAGTGGGTTGGAATACACACATCTGGCTGATCTTGGCTGTCCGAAACCGATTCGCGACCGATACAAAGCTGATGCGGACTGGAAGCGCTATAAAGAGGACTTCCTGAGGTACCTAAAAACACAAGATGAATCGATTGATGAGCTGACATTGCTGGCAAGCTCATCGAATTGCGCGCTGCTTTGCTTTGAAGCCGATTTCAATTACTGCCATCGTACGATGGTAGCCGATGCGGTTAAACAGAAATGTGGAGCCAAGATCTCTCACATTCGAGTTGACGAGGTTAGAACAAAGATATCTGCGGATTCTGGATTGGCCTTTGCATAGGCGGGTAGATCAAACTGATGATCAGCCATTGATCCTGGAAGCGGTGCTGGTTCCCCATCAAAAACATCAGATTCTTGCCGGTCAAATTTCCCTCCAGCTTGGCGCGAAAAGGAACTTCCCACTCTTTGCCATGGCTGCGTTTGCAGTTCCAGTAAAGCTGCCCCGCTTCCCAGTCCACAATCTTGTGTCTTTCTTCGATTTCGCCATTCGGCGTATCGCAGACATACCGGTAGTAAAAGTCAAAAGGGATTTTCTTTAACTCACGAACCTGGCGTTTAGCTTCCGCCTCATCAAACAAATTTCCTTGCACTTGCTCTTGCAGCAGCTTAGCCAGTTCTTCTTCTGTCCACTCTGGATTGCGTGCTGGCGTGATATCCAGACTTATGACTCGCTTGGGTCTTAGCAGCGCGAGGCTAACTTCGGATTTATCTCGGTCGCCATTTATGTCCTTGAAATTCGTGAATTCCGGCAAGCGATCAATCCATACCCAACGTTCTTCCCAATTATTTTTCGTGGAGAGCGGTTCTGTATCGCACTCGATAGTATCTACATAAATGCGATGACTTTCTGATCGATTGTCATTATTCGATTTCTTTACACGTGCTGTGATCCATTGCCACTTCTTGAATTGCTGACCGTCCTCAATCAAACGGAAAGGTACAGGGTACAAGCGGCGAAGTTGCCCCTGCTCGTTAATGCCGGCGACGCAGGATGTTTCAACATACTTTGAACTGGGCGATGGATAGGTCTTGGCGAGAATCAGAATGCGCTCGATAAAATCAGCCATGGATTTCTCCTGATGGTGGCACCTGATTCACCCTTTCCGTTTAATTTCCGGTCATGAGTAGTAAATCAACGTGCAGATCAATAATGGCACTGTAGAGAACGAACGTTCTGCTGTCAACCCTGCATGGTTTTGTGGATCAGCAGGTTAGGCATTTGGTATGAGCGGTCGGGAGAGTTGGGCTGCGGATCAATGGAGTCTGACCCCATCGATTTCATAAGAAGGTCGAGCGCTGGAAGAATCTGTGGTTTGCGGATGTCAGCATCGACGGCGATTTATCGAAATAAATTCCAACCTCCTAATTTAGCCGACCTTTTCGCCAAGTAAGTCGTTTAGCAATGGATGTCTGACCAGAGAAGATGCTGTGTTCAGGAATGGTGCAATATGCCTTGTCCTCTTCAAGCAAATAATCAATGAACACTTTTATTGAGTTTTGCCATTTGTTCTTGTAATCCTTGTAGTCATCAAGAATCTGGTCAAAAACAATCTTGCTTCTAAGTGGAGTCACATCTTTCATGGCCTGTAGGTAGTCAGCATCAGCTGTCGCCCAAGTTAGGTGAATCCTGCCGGAGGGTGAAATTTCAATTAATGATTCTGAATTAAGTGACAGTATAGTGGGGTCATAATTAATGACTAAACCTGACACTACCATTCTATTAAGCCAAGCGTTTACCACGTTTGCGGGTACACCAATGGCAATGAAATGCTCATTTATCTGGCTTACTGACGCGAAGGAACTTTGTTGCGAATCGGGTGTAACACTTACATCACTCACGTCGCACAAGAATTGCAGAATCCGTGCTCCCAGCAAAGGTGATGTTGGCGGATCAAGGCATAGCGTAAACATATTTTGAACAAATGAATGTTCACCGGCGGGGTAAATATCATATCGACGCTTAATGATAGCCAACTTAACCTTGTAGACTGGAACTGCCTCAGTAGTCTTTACAATATGGACTTTTAGCAAGTCGTCTAGCTTTAGGTGGGGTGAAGAAATGACATCCTTTGTCAGTTCCAATAAGCGTCGAATATCAAAATTCGCCAATCCACCCATGAGAGTTGCAGTCTCCTTCGATTCAACAAATATCCGATTTAAGCCCGATGCAAACTTGCCGACATCCTCAAGCTTTAATCTTATGCCTCTTGTTAGGAAATATTCCTTGCGCTGATCCTCGCTTTCAATGTTGAGCTTATCCAACACGAAAGTAATCCTTCTTTCAATAACCTTGTCGGCTCGCGGCACAGGCAAAGACAACACCTCGCTCTCAAACGACTGCAGCGCACCTTGCTTGGAAAGTTGCCAACTTGTTTTGTCGGTAATTGGCATTATTACTACACAAAACTCGCTTTCGTATATTGAACGAGCGTATTGGAATACGGTTTCCTGAAATTGAATTGTAAAATGATCAGTGTTGTCGAATACCAAGCAAGGGATTTTCAAATTGGATTTGGTGATATACCCAACGAGCTTTTTGATGTATTCGTGTGATTGAGTGTCACGCAATTTTTCCACATGCCTACCAAATTCAATTTTGAACTGGTTCCTATCGTTTTTATACAGATGGCTCATTGTTGCATTCGACCATCTCTGATAATCATCAAAGAAAATCTTTCCGATATATTCGTCCCAATCGGTCTTTTCCGCAGAAAAAATTGCTTTCTCACACTCTTCAATCAGTCGATGATTCAACCAATCAACTACGCTACTATCTTCACCGGAACTTAATGACAAATCGATACGAAGCAATACCAGCCCATCTGCCGTTTGTGACGGCAGAATGAATCTAAAAAATCTATCTATGAAAGTCGATTTGCCCGCTCCCTTGCTACCAGCAAGTAAAATAAATCGGTTCTTATGCTGCAATTTCGCCGCTTCAATAAGCGCTACAAGCTCAGAGCCAGTGCCTGTATTGAGATGCTGCACTTTTTCAACTAAGTCTTCGGCGATCCTCGTCAGTTTTTCATCGGCCAAATCTGACTCATGTGATTCTACGAAGCACTTTTGAATCATTTCGGGGTCTTGGTCGCCTTTAAGGCGCTCAAAGAAAGAGGACATGATTGCGTCAAAATCTGACGCGAACTCGTTTCGCTGCAATAGTTTTTTTGTTGCTGGATTTCTAGGGGCTTTCAGAAAGCTATAGTCTTTGATCGGTACGCCCTCAACATTTTGAAATTCGCCGCGGTATCGAAGCGATTCATTAGCAGACCTACTTAAGAGGTCAAAGAAAACTCGGAAATTGCTTTCAATAGACTGTAGCGAAGAAAAGATAATTCCTTTTCCGTCGAGAATGTCTTTGCCATCACCCAATCTATTGGCACGAAAGACAATCCATTCTGCACCATTAGTTACACAGGCAAGTTCACAGCTTTTAAATGCACAATAAACGATGACCTGCTTGATAGCTTCCTTTGCGGAGGTGTTAAAGACTGGTCCGTTAAGCTTATACCCGTTCGCCGAATCTCTGTTGCCAAGTGCGAAATCTATTGAGTCCCGCTTGGCTTCAACAACTAAACGTGCGCTACCTTGATGCAGCATTGTGTAGTCTGTAAAGCCGACTCCAGCCTGATCTTCGGTCTTAACTGACTCATTCTTGTCCCAGCCTAGAACCTCAAATAGGATACGGTCAATTACTTTTAATCGCGTATCGCTTTCCGTCCATTTTTTCTTATCTAGGCAGGCAACTTCAGCCAAGATATTCTTGAAGTTGAGACTCGCCTGATCAATAGCGTCCATTGAAGTCATTTCGCCCTCTCAATATTAGAATCAGAAAACGTCTACGCTCAGTATGTTCGGTACGAAATGTATCGGAATCAATTTGATTCTTAACTACTCAAACCTCAACCCCTTCAACCTAGTCTCGACCACCTTCCCCGCCCTGGCCCTAGCCCCAAAGTACCCCTGCAACTCCTTCCCACCAATCTTCAACTGCTGCACCTTACTCCCCGCCGTGCCGCACAACGTCACCGCCGGTTGATTCACAACCGTGCAAGCCGTCAGCTCGTCGCCTTCTTTCAGGTCGATCAGCATCATGCCCTTGCCGCCGCCTTGCAGCAGTTTCAATTCCGAGAGCATGAACACCAGCAGCCGGTTCTGCTTGCTCACCACGGCGACCAGTGAATTCTGCGTCGGGGTCACGATGACGGGCGGCAGGATGGTGTCTTCTTTCACGCTGATGAACTGCTTGCCTGCCTTGGTGCGGCCGACCATGTCGCCGATGAAGCAGGGGAAGCCGTAGCCCGCGCTGGTGGAGATGAGCACAGGGGTTTCAGCCTTGCCGCACAGCGCCTGCACGATCTTGGCGCCGGGCGCGATCTCGATGAAGGTGGCGAGCGGTGCACCGTCGCCGCGGCCGGTGGGCAGCGACGAGACGGGGACGCTGCACACGCGGCCGTTGCTGCAGATGACGATGACGTTGTCGGTGGTGCGCACCTCGTAGGTGGCGGCGATGCTGTCGCCGTCCTTGAAGGCGATGCTGGTCGCGTCGATGCCGTGGCCCAGTCTTGTGCGCACCCAGAAGCGCTGCGAGATGAACACCGTTACGGGTTCGTCGCTCACTTGCGCGGTCACCTTGGTCACCTGCGCTTCTTCAATCAGCGTGCGGCGCTCGTCGCCGTAGGTCTTGGCGTCGGCTTCGATTTCGCTCACTACCAGTTCGCGCAACGCGTCTTCGCTGCCGAGTACGCGCTTCAGCTCCTTGGCTTCGGACTTCAGTTCCTTGATCTCTTTCTCGATCTTGATGCCTTCCAGTCGCGCCAACTGGCGCAGGCGGATCTCGAGGATGTCTTCGGCCTGGCGTTCGCTCAGGTCGAATTTCTTCATCAGGTCTTCCTTCGGGTTGTCCGAATTGCGGATGAGCTTGATCACCGCGTCCACGTTCAGGTACACCACCATGCGGCCGTCGAGGATGTGCAGGCGGTCGTTGACCTGGCCGAGGCGGAAATCGCAGCGGCGCGTGACGGTGCGCAGGCGGAATTCCACCCACTCGCGCAGCACCTGCGCCAGCGACTTCTGCTGCGGGCGGCCGTCGAGGCCGATCATGGTGAGGTTGACCGACACCGAGTTCTGCAGGCTGGTGTGGGTGAGCAGCACCGCCATCATGTCGTCCGGGTTCAGCTTCGAGGTCTTGGGCTGGAACACCAGACGGATCTTCTGCGACTTGTCCGATTCGTCGGCCACCGCATCCAGCACCGAGAGGATGAGCTGCTTGTTCTGCGTCTGCTCCGGTGTGAGCGATTTCTTGTTGGCCTTGACCTTGGGGTTGGTCAGCTCGTCGATCTCTTCCAGCACCTTCTGCGCCGAGACGCCATGCGGGAATTCGCTCACCACCACCTGCCACTGGCCGCGCGCCAGTTGCTCGATGCTCCAGCGTGCGCGCATCTTCAGCGAGCCGCGCCCGCTGGTGTAGGCATCGCGGATGTCGGCAGCGGAAGAGATGATCTGCCCGCCGCCGGGGAAGTCCGGCCCGCTGATGTAAGACAGCAGCTTGTCGTCCTTGAGGTTGGGGTTCTTCGCCAGCATCACGGCGGCCTTGGCGACTTCTTTCAGATTGTGCGAAGGAATCTCCGTCGCCATGCCCACGGCAATGCCGGATGCGCCGTTGAGCAACACCATCGGCAAGCGGGCCGGCAGCATCGCCGGCTCCTGGAATGCACCGTCGTAGTTGGGGATGAAATCCACCGTGCCCTTGTCCAGCTCGGACAGCAGCAGATCGGCGATGGGCGTGAGCCGCGCCTCGGTGTAACGCATCGCCGCCGCGTTGTCGCCATCGCGCGAACCAAAGTTGCCCTGGCCATCCACCAGCGGATACCGCATCGCAAAATCCTGCGCCAGCCGCACCATCGCCTCATATGCGGAGGAGTCGCCATGCGGGTGATACTTACCCAACACATCGCCCACCACCCGCGCCGACTTCACATGCTTGTTGCCATGCGTGAGTCCCATGCGCAGCATGGAGAACAGGATGCGGCGCTGCACGGGTTTTTGTCCGTCGCACACTTCCGGCAGCGCGCGGCCCTTGACCACGGAGACCGCGTATTCGAGGTAGGCGCGTTCGGCGTAATCGGCGATGAGGACTTCGTCGCTGTCGGGGAGCTTGGCGAGGGGGGCGAATTCGCGCTTGCCTCCGCTGGTTGAGGCGGGGGCTTCGGGTTGCTGGTCGTCTTGTGGTTCGTTTTCGTTCATGGTCATTCGTTGTTGGTGCGCTAATTAATGTTCATTTCACTGTCTTAAACTCCTTCCCCCTCACAGGGGGAAGGTTGGGATGGGGGTGAATTTTGAGCTATGCGACGCTCCAAGTTTCTACCCCCACCCTAACCCTCCCCCTGCATGGGGGAGGGGATGTGTCTCGC
>JBAQDF010000053.1:0-5767 GCA_049286265.1 Sideroxyarcus sp. | reverse complement strand
GAAGAACACCCTGGAGACGCTGAACACGCTGTATGGACTGCTCGACTCACCTGTACCGACCAAAGGAGCCAAATCATGAAACCGATCTTCCACGCCTTCGCCGGAGCGGCAGCGATACTGACCATCGCCAGCTTCTGGACCTCCACGCTAGTCTCGGAAGTATTTATGGACCAGACCGCCGTGGCCGCAGTCAAACAATGGGTCGTATATGGTCTGCTCTTGCTGGTGCCATTCATGGCGGCCACCGGAGGTTCCGGTTTCGCATTGAGCAAGGCGCGCTCGGGTTCGTTGCTTGCCAGCAAGAAACGGCGCATGGCCGTCATCGGCGCGAACGGCTTGTTGCTGATGGTCCCGGCAGCGATCTTCCTCAATAGCAAGGCCGCAGCCGGAGAATTCGACGCCATCTTCTATGCAGTGCAGATCATTGAACTGGTCGTCGGCGCCATACAACTCACGTTGATGAGCATGAACTTCCGGGATGGTCTCAGGTTGGCGGGGAAATTAGCAGCGTAGAAGCTCGCGTAGGATGGGTGGAGCGTAGCGATACCCATCGCCCATGTTGAGAAATGATGGGTATCGCTTGCGCTCCACCCATCCTACAAAATCCTGGTGTGGCAGGCTCGCAGATGCGCCTGCATGCACCCTTCCGCTTATTTCACGATACCAAGCTTCCTCGACCACCACGGCGTGATCGCCGGCAGCAGGGTCAGCGTCCAGATAACGACCCAAGCGGTCAGCGGCATGAGTTGGGTCATTTCCGGGAACTGTGCGACGGTGATGACAGCCAGCACCACCGGGATGACGCCCGTCTCGCGCACCACGCTCAGGAAGAGTTTGTCTTTCATGCTGAGGTTGGTGGGCAGCATGGACAGCAGCACAGCCACGGGTCGGGCGACGAGGATGAAGACAAGCGACACCACCAGCCCGAGCACGGCGGTATCCCACAGATTACCCAGCGAAACGAACGGACCGACCATCATGAAGATGGTGGGCTTGGCGAGGCTCTCGATCTTGATCTCCATGGCGTGCAGGGTCTTGTGGAAGTATTCCTTGCCATGGTTGTAGTTGGCGAGCAGACCGGCGAGAAAAGCTGCCAGGAAGCCGTTGCCGTGGATCATCTGCGCCAGCAGGAAGGTGACCAGCGGGATCGCCAGCACCATCGCGAAATCGTACGCGGTCTCACCCACGTCGCGTTCGTTGTCGCGCGACTTGTAGATCTCGTATCCGTACATGGCGACCCAGCCGATCACACCGGCGATGGCGCCGAACAGGAACTGGCCGCCGAGGTGCATCATGTTTTCGGCGCTGAACAAACCTGAAACGAGGCCGCCCAGCGAGTCCAGAGTATTGCCGGCCAAAATCATGGCCGCAATGGCCGCCACAAAGATGGCGCCCACAGCATCGTTGATGGCGCTTTCGGCCACCGAGATGTTGGCGAGGCGCTTGTACTCGTTCTTGAAGGCGATGGCTTTCAGGGTCGGGATCAGCGCCGCCGGATCGGTAGAGCCGATGATGGCCGCGAGCAGGGCCGCGAGCTTGCCGTCCAGTCCCAGCGCCAGCAGGATGGGGAACATGATGAAGAAGGTGATGAAATATCCCACCAGCGCGATCATCACGGTGGGGAAGGCGATCTTCACGAAATCGCGCCTCTCGACCTCGTCACCGCCGCCTTTCAGGATGATGGCCGCTAAAGTAGTACACACCACCACCGCAAGCATCATCTCCGTGGCGATGGGTGCCAATGCATCGTGCAGGACGATGCCGACCAGAAGCTGCAGGGTAAAGCTGGGGAATACGGTGCCCTCGGCGAATTTGCTGCACGCCCAGCCGAACACCAGGAACAAGCCCAGACACCACAAGGAATTGGCGATGGCCGTCTCGGTGCCGCCCAGGTGGGCCATGCGTTCAAGCAGGGTTGGCGCAGCGAGATTCAACAGATAAGCGACAAGGAACAGGACTGCGATCTTCAGGTAGTTCATGATTTTGAAATTTCCAGGGATAACGAAAACGGGGGTGAAAACAGGGGCGGATTATTTTATATGGGTGAGTGCTTGTCCATCGAATTATTCGGTTCTTGAGGGAGGCGTTGAAGCCCCTCGCCCGCAAGCGGGAGAGGGGTAGGGGTGAGGGATGGCAGGATGAAACCGATCTGGGTGGTAGGCACAGCCCCTCATCCCCAGCCCTTCCCCCGCCTGCGGGGGAAGGGAGCATCCCGACAAACCGCCCTACCCCCGCACCCATGTCCGACATGGTTTTCGCTTTTGTCGCATTCCCTCCACACCCCGCCCCGCTGTAACCCGCGCCAATGCTGGATGTCTCGTCTGGCGCGGTTCTTGCGAATGTGTACACATCAATCACAACAGGAGCCATCCCGATGAGCACCGCATTCGAATCCATCTTCTCCGGCCTGTCCGACGGCAGCGTTGTTCCCTACCTTGGCGCTGGGGCATTGAACGGGGTGATCGACCCGGCCACAGGCAAAGCCATCCCCGCCGACAGCGACAGCCTGATCATCGCCATGAACAACGGGCAGCCGATGGCGCCCAAGCTGATGTACGAATTCCCGCGGGCCGCCATGAATGTGGAGCTGAAACGCGGCCGCTCGGCGGTGAACAAATTCCTTGATGCGACCTATCGCGATACACAATGGAGCACTTCCGCCCTGCATGCCTGGCTGGCACAACAGAAGCTGCCCTACATCGTGGATGCCAACCGCGACACACAGATCCAGAAACAATATGCGTCAACGCCGCACACCCTGATTGTCGGCATCGCGCGCATGTCGGGCAAGGAATACCGCTTCCGTCTCTATAAATACGACGGCACCAGTTATTCCGCCATCGAGCAGGAAGCAGTGGATACCAGCCTGCCCGTCCTGTTCAAGCCGCTGGGTACGCCGCTGCCGGAATCCAGCTACATCGCTTCGGATGCCGACTTCGTGGATTACATCACCGAGCTGATGGGCGGCTTCGCGATTCCCTCGTTCGTGAAACGCATGCGCCAGAACAAGCGTTACCTTCTGATCGGCATGCGCCTGAACCGCGATACCGACCGCATGGTGTTTTCCGACATCATGTTCGGCGCAGCCAAGCCGTCAGGCTGGGCACTGATCCAGCACCCGACCGACAAGGAGAAGCGTTACCTGGGCAAGATGGGCATCGAGATTGTGAATGCGGATGTGGCGGATTTCCTGACGGCTGCACAGAACTGGAATGGCAGCTTGACTGCGGCATGAGCAAACATCTGGCGAATTGGGATGAAGCGCGTCACACACTCGGCATGGACGAGATGGATAACACCCATCGCGAATTCATCGCGCAGGTGGCCGCGCTCATCGCTTCCAGCAACGATGAATTCCCCGCCCTGTTTCAAGCACTGATCAACCACACTCGCGAACACTTCACGGCAGAAGGCAAGTTGATGCGCGCCTCGAAGTACAAGGGGCTGCCGGAGCACGAAAGCGAACACCACCGCGTGCTGGGCGAGCTGCAGCAACTGAACCGCACCCTGAAACGCGGCCATCTGCCGTTGGTACGCGCTTACGTCAAAGAAGGTTTGATGGAGTGGTTCGACACGCATCTGGCGATGATGGATGCGGCGTTGGTGATGCATCTGAAGAAACAAGCACCGGGAGCGCCGCCGTCCTCGTCGGCATCAAACTAAACAACTGCCGACGGGGAGTGTCAATTCCGAAGGGGCTTTTGCCCCTATCGGATTGCCTACCTTTGGTGCGTCGGCGCTCCCATTAGAAGCAGGACACTAAGCGTGCACCGCCGGCTCCATCAGTCTGTTGGTATAAGCCATCGCGATTGCCGACAGCACAAAGGTCATGTGGATAATGACCTGCCACATCATGGTCTGCTGACTCATGGTTGGCGCTTCGATGAAGGTTTTCAGCAGGTGAATAGAGGAAATACCGATCAGTGCCATGGATAATTTGACCTTCATGGTGCCTGCATTGACGTGCTCCAGCCATTCCGGCTGATCGGGATTGTTTTCCAGGTACAGGCGCGACACGAAAGTTTCGTAGCCGCCGACGATGACCATCAGCAACAGGTTGGCGATCATGACCACATCGATCAACCCCAGTACGACAAGCATGATTTCCGTTTCGTTAACAACCTGCGTCCGCGCAACCAGATGCATCAGCTCTACGCCGAAATGGTAGACATACACAGCTTGCGCCACGATCAGCCCGAGATAAAGCGGTGCCTGCAACCACCGGCTTGCAAATACGACACGCGCCATCACTTTGAGGGCGCTGTTTTGATGCTGGTTTTCCATGAGATTCCTTACGTATGACAGTTTATGAAAGGTGGCAAAGCCTGTCTTGAACAAATTCGAAGAGCGCAGCGTGCCCGACAATTATGACATTTAAATTATCGTAGGCACACTCCGTCCTTCGACTTGGCTCAGTACAGACTTTGTCCAACCTGCGAGACTGGCCAGTTGTTCTCCGCAACCCGATAGCCGCATTGATACAGCAGCAATACCGACCACTTTTGTTAAAAATCTCTCCGCTTGCATTACTGTGGATCGTAGAGACGCACGGTAGCGGGGCATCCTTAAGCGCGGCTTAAGACTGACTGGGACAAGCCAAGTGTGGTACATATCCCTGGTGACTTTAGGATATTTAAAGGCGCACACTGCATCAGCAGATATATTATTTACATGTCGAACTGACGACCGGAGTAATCCATGGATAATTTGCATCATCTCCCTCCGCAGGAAGCTCTGACCGCCGTTGAATCAACCGCGCAAGGTTTGAACCATGAAGAAGCTGCACGGCGGCTCGCGCAACACGGCCCGAACCTGCTCACACCCGCACACCGGCGCGGCCCCCTGCTGCGCTTTCTGCTGCAATTCCACAACGTGCTGATCTATGTGCTGCTGGCTTCGGCGTGCATCACCGCCCTGCTTGCGCACTGGGTGGATACCAGCGTGATCATCGGCGTGGTGTTCATCAATGCCGTCATCGGATTCATCCAGGAAGGCAAGGCAGAAAAAGCGATGGATGCCATCCGCCGCATGCTCTCTCCCGAGGCAACGGTGATGCGCGACGGCAAGCGCGTGGTAATCGCGGCAGAGACGCTGGTGCCGGGCGATATCGTATTTCTGCAGTCCGGCGACAAAGTGCCCGCCGACCTGCGCCTGCTTTCGGCAAAGAACCTGCGCATCGAGGAAGCCGCGCTCACCGGCGAGTCCACCGCCGTGGAAAAGAATATCGACGCCGTGGACGAGAAAGCCGTGCTGGGCGACCGTTTCTGCATGGCTTATTCGAGCACGCTGGTCGTGTACGGTCAGGGTTCGGGCGTCGTGATCGCCACCGCCGACAACACCGAGATCGGTCGCATCAGCGCCTTGCTGGAGGAAGTGCAGAGCATGACCACCCCGCTGCTGCGCCAGATGGAAGTCTTCGGACGCTGGTTGACCCTGGCTATCCTGGCGCTGACTGCCGTCACCTTCTTGTTCGGCTGGCTGGTGCACCATTTCGACATCGGCGACATGTTCATCGCCGCAGTCAGCATGGCCGTGGCGGCGATCCCGGAAGGACTGCCGGCGGTATTGACCATCACACTGGCGCTGGGCGTGCAACGCATGGCCAAGCACAACGCCATCATCCGCCGCCTGCCCGCCGTCGAAGCGCTGGGCTCGGTGACCGTGATCTGCACCGACAAGACCGGCACACTCACGCGCAACGAAATGACGGTACAACGCGTGATCACCGCTGACCGCGTGTTCGAGGTGAGTGGGGGCGGGTATGCGC
>JBAQDF010000052.1:0-1641 GCA_049286265.1 Sideroxyarcus sp. | reverse complement strand
GCGAAATATTGACGGCCGGACTTCTTGGCGAGCGGTGTGGAGCGTCGGCATCGCTGGCGTGAGATGTTGCGACGCCGTTGTTCTTCTGCCCGAGAAACGGAGCGCGAAGCAGTTGTTTCGTGGTTTGCATGTGCATGACTCCTGGTTGCTGGTTGACGATGATTGAGTGTCCGGCCGGGCTGGTTATAGTCGCGTGGCGTAGTACTCGACGACGCGCTGGAGGTCGAGCGGAAAGGGGGCTGAGTCGCCTTCCGGCAGGTGGCTCAGGCGGGCCGTTTGCGTCGCGGCGTCGTAGGTGATCCATTCAGGCCGATCCAGTGCCGGGGCTTCAAGCGTGGCGCGGACGAGGTCGATTTTCTTGCCGGCATCAGTCGGGCCGAAGCTGTCGCCGATGCGAATGCGGATGGACGGAATGGTGACGCGCTTGCCGTTCAACTGGAATTGGCCATGGCTGACCAGCTGGCGGGCGGCCGGGATGGTCGGGGCAAAGCCGGCACGGAATACGAGGTTGTCGAGGCGACGTTCGAGCAGTTCAACCAGTTTGTCGCCGGTGGCACCGCGATCTTTCTTGGCATCGACGACGACACGGCGCAGTTGCCGTTCGGTCAGGCCGTAGTTGTAGCGCAATTTTTGCTTTTCCATCAGTTGCAGGCCGAACTCGGACTTGCGGCCGGCGTTTTTCTTGGCGCCATGCTGGCCGGGCGGCTGGGAGCGTTCCTGCATCGATTTGCGGGACAGGCCGGGCAGGTCGACGCCGAGGGCGCGCAGGACTTTGAGGCGGGGGCCGGTATAACGGGACATTGGGTTCTCCTTGGTATGTAAAGCGGGTTAGTGCAAAGATTGGCCGGGTGCGGTCAGCGGGCAGAGCGGGACGCTGACCGAGGCCGGGTGACAGTCCACGGCGCGCCAGCCGGCCAGGGATTGTTCGAGGGCGTCGCGCAGTTGCGGCGCCAGCGTCTCGTCGGCTAGGGCGGTGAACAGGTGGGTGCGCAGGGCGGCCGTCTTGGCGACCGTCGGACCGCGCAGGGCCGAGGCCGAGAGCAGGGTGACGATGGCGGCCAGGCGCAGGTCGATGGGCATGGGGTCGGTTTCGCAGTTGTCGCTCATGGCTTACTCCTTGCCTTCCGGGACGTAGACCATCGAGCCGTCCTTCATGCGGTAGGCGACGCCGGCCTTTTCGCCGTCGCCGCTGCCGATGTTGCCGTTGGCCTTGTAGTGCTCGATCTTCTCGCCCTTCTTGATGGTCACTTCCATGGTCGGCTTGCCGGGATCGGTAATGACCGTGACGTCCTGCTTGTTGAACGGGTTGATCAGCGGGTTTTGCGCCACGGTGATGAGCAGCGCGGCGATGATGACGAGGAAGATGTCGATCAGATTGACGACCGACAGGATCGGGTCCTCGGTTTCCGGTTCGTGCAGCAGCTTGAGACTCATGCTGTCTGGCTCCGCAGCGCCTCGATCTCCAGCATTTCCTCGGCCAGCCAGCGGCGGCGGACATTGACCACCCAGTAGGTGATGGAGGCGGCGATCAGCGCCAGGATGACGGCCGAGAAGGCGATGGTCAGGTTGTCGGAAACCTTGGCCAGGTTGCCATCGGAGAGCGATTTGAGCGCCGGGCCCATGGGGATCATGGTGGCGACC
>JBAQDF010000051.1:0-89541 GCA_049286265.1 Sideroxyarcus sp. | reverse complement strand
GCCCGGTACGGGCCGAGCCGGAGGGAAGAATCAGTTACGGGTGTAGATGATCTGCTTGGTTTCGCCTTCGCAATTACCAACCACTTTGCCGGTGGGTGCCGGGGCAGGAGCGGCGGCAGTGCCGGATGCGGCAGCAGGCTCGGCGGCAGCTTGTGCAACGGGGACGATTTCCAGCGTGTAGGACACGACGCCTTTGGCCTGCAGTTTGGCATCGATCTGCGCCTTGACGTCATCGCACGAAGCAAATGCGGAAACAGAGAAGCTGAACAGACAAGCTGCGAGTAGCAAATTACGCATATATGACTCCTTCTTGGATTGATAATAACAACACTTGCTGCAACAAACGCATCCGGACCGACTACCGGTCGTTCAGCGCAATAACTCTTCAATCTTGCGGTTGGCGCCCTGCAGCTTCTTGAACAGCGCCAGCAACAATGCTTTGTCCAGGTAAGCCTTGGATTCGCCCTGCAACAGATCGATGCCGGCATTTTTGATTTCCGCCGCGATCACCTGCTTATCCGCGATTACCGTGGCCGAACGCGAGAGATTCTCATTGGCGAAGAACATGCCTTCTCCGATGCATTCCCCGCTGCGTATCGTGCCCACCACTTTTTTGTTGTGGTAGACCGTGGCGGTGCCGAACAGGAAGACGAAAAAGGTATTCATGGTATCGCCCTCTGTGGTGAGGCAATCGCCGGCAGAAAACGTGCGGATTACCGCTTGTTCAGCGACTGGTCTCAGCCATTCGCTGGGAATGGGGTCAAAGAATGAACATTTTCGCAGCTCATTGAAACGGTCGGTCGAAACCTCATCAAGCCGTTTGGTGAAACTGGCCAGACTGGCCTGAATGGCATCTAACTCGCTCATTGTGTCTCCCTGTAAGGGGCAGTTTTAATGACGTGGCTCGTCGAACAGTGAGCAACTTACCACAAGCCGCGAAGAATGTGTTGTGCGGCGCGATTCGGCTAAACTGGCTGCCATGAAACCTGTACTGAAATGGGACAAAGAAGCGCTGTTGCAGACCGTCTCTTTTTCGCCCTTGCACCCTGCCATTTCCCGTTTGGGGGAAGAGGCTTTTCCAACCTTGCAGGATTGCAATGCACTGCTTGCCGGGCAACAGCCAGCCATTGTTGTGCAAAGCGGACTGCCGCTGCACTTCGTCCCACAGGAATACGGCAAACTTCCGTTCGAGGCGCAATATGAACCGCGCTGTTATCTGAAAGGGGAGGTGCCGACGCGTGCCGACAACTGGCATGACCTGCTGAATGCACTTGTGTGGCTTGCGTTTCCCAAGGCCAAAGCGGCGATCAACCTGCGCCATTACAGGGCCCTGACGGAAGAAACCAATGCGCAGAAGCATAGCCAGCGCGGCGCAGTGCGTGATACCAACACACTGCTGGACGAATCCGGCGTTATTGTTGCCTGTGCCGATACGGAACTGACCGGACTGTTGCGCGGTTTCAAATGGAAAGAACTGTTCTGGCAGCGGCGGGCTGATGTTCAAACGCGCATGGGTTTCTATCTGTTCGGGCACGGACTGTATGAAAAAGCGCTGCGTCCGTACATCGGCCTGAGCGGGCAGGGATTGATTTTGCCCGTGGAACAGGCGTTTTTCGAATGGTCCCCGGCTCGGCAACTGGCCCATCTGGACGCGCTGCTGGCCGATTATCTGCTGGATGCGGAACATTGCCGCAGTACTGCGGAATTGACACCTGTACCCCTGCTCGGGGTGCCGGGCTGGACTGCGGAAAACGAGAGTGCTGAGTATTACGACAATACGGATTATTTCAGGCCGGGTAGAACCAGCCGGGCGCACGCTATCCCGCTCAATACTGCACCCTCAAGTGTGGCCGGATAGTCACCCGCCGTGTAGTCGCCGGCCAGCATCAGGTTGGGCAGTGCGGTTTGCTGCGATGGGCGTTGCAGACCGGGCGAGCAGCAGAAGGTCGCGCGTTTTTCGGCGATGACCCGGAACCACGCAGGTTGTTCTGTAATGCCAAAATTTTCGCGTAATTCGGCGATTACACGGCGTGCCAATTCTTCATGGCTCAAGTCCTGGTGGATGCCTTCGGCGCTGATGACGGCGGCGAGCAGGCCGTGTTGCCGGGCGATCCGGCCTTTGTCGAACAGCCACTGGCTGAAGCAGCGGTGCAGCCCGATCATGGGGTGCGGGAGCGTGACGCGAGCGGGGTATTGCAGATAGACGGTGTAGATCGGCTGATATTCCAGATTCCCGATTTCTGCGACAGACCTCTCCAGTGCGGCAACAGGCTGCAGCAACTTTTCTGCGACGGCAGGTGATGTTGCGCAGATAACATGGCTGAAGGAATGGCTCCCCTGTGCGGTGACCAGTTCGATGCCGTTATTTTGCGGAACGATGGCTTCCACACCGCACGCGACGCAGACTTTTCCGCCGTGTCGTTCGATATAGGTTGCCGCCCGTTGCGGGAACAAGGCAGTGAAATCGAGGCGCGGCAGCAGCATGTCGCTGTCGGCGCGGTCGCGGTTCAGCGCGTCGCGCAGCACGTTCAACAACACTTGCGCGGAAGCCTTGTGTACAGGCGTGTTGAGAGCGGCGATGCACAAGGGTTCCCACAGTTTGAATGTCAGGTCGGCATCCTGCCCGTGTGCCGCGAGCAGCTCGGAGACGGTCATGTCGCTGGGTAAACGAAAGCTCAGGCGGCGCAGCGCAAGCATGAAACGCGCAGCCTTCAGGCGCTCGGCCCAAGTCAGTCCTCGTGCGACTAGCAGCGCGGCCAGCAAGTGCAGCGGAGCGGGCAGGGGCGGGGCCCTGAGCGAAAACTGTCCGTGCAGATCGAGCTGCAATGGCAGGCGCAGGAAGTCCTGTTCGACATTGCCGCCGACCAGTTCGATCAGGCGCAGGGTTTCGCGGTAGCAGCCGAGCAGCAGGTGCTGGCCGTTGTCGAGCTGCGTGCCGTTGTGCAGCACACCGCGGGCCCTGCCGCCAAATTGTTTGGCGCTTTCAAAGACGGTGACGGAAATGTTGCGGGATGCGAGTTCGGCTGCGGCAGCCATGCCGGCATAGCCGCCGCCAACGACGGCAAGGTTCACTGGCTTCAGTTCTGCCACCACGTTTTAAATGCCAACCATAGTTTGTACGTTGGCGTGAGCGAGACACGTTCTTTCAGAACATGGCAACCGCTGCTGACGACCTCGTCCAGCGTGGCCTGGTAGATGGCCGCCATGATGATCCCGGCGCGCTGCGCCTTGCGGTCGGCGGCAGGCAAATGTTCGAAAGCTTGCCGATAATACCGACAGGCGCGTTCGATCTGGAATGCCATCAGTTTCCGGAAATTATCGGTCTCTTTTCCGGTAAGAATGTCCGTGGCCGATACATCGAACTTTTCCAGCTCGTCCATCGGCAGGTAGATGCGGTTGCGCCTGGCATCTTCGCCCACGTCGCGAATGATGTTGGTGAGCTGGAAGGCGATGCCGAGGTCGTGTGCATATTTCAGCGTCTGGCGGTCGGAGTAGCCGAAAATCTCCGCCGACAATAATCCCACTACCGCAGCCACGCGGTAGCAATACAACTGCAAGGATTCGAAATCGGGATAAAGAAACTGGTCGAGATCCATCTCCATGCCGTCGATGATCTCCTGCAAGTATTCCTGCGGGAGGTTGTATTCTTCGACGATATCCACCAGCGCCCGCGCGACCGGGTGTTGCGGTTCGCCGGTATAGATATCTTCAACCTGGCCGCGCCACCAGTTGAGCGTGATGCGCGCCACATTCTCATCCGTGCATTCGTCCACCACATCATCCACTTCGCGGCAGAAGGCATACAACGCGGTGATGGCGCGACGTTTGTCTTTCGGCAGAAAACGGAAACTGCTGTAAAAACTGGAGCCGCTGGAGGCGGCCTTGTATTGGCAGTATTGGTCTGGAGTCATATCAATAACGGAATGGAGCGCTCTTGAAGAGCATGATAACCCAGTCGAACGGTCGCAATACCGGACGACGGCGGAACATGTCGTATTCGGCAGCTTCCAGCTTGTCAAGAATCCGCAAACCGCCCGCGATGATCATGCGCATTTCCAGCCCGATGCGTCCGGAGAGAATGCTGCCGAGCGGGGCGCCTTGCAGCATCAGGGCGCGGGCGCGGCCCACCTGGAATTTCATCAATGCGCGCCAGGCCTCATCGCTGATTCCCTGTTGAATCTGTGCTTCACTTACGCCGAATGCTGTCATTTCGTCCTGCGGCAGATAGATGCGCCCGATGGCAAAGTCCTTCGCCACATCCTGCCAGAAGTTGATGAGCTGCAGTGCGGTACAGATCGCATCCGAGTAGGCGATATTGACCGGTGTAGCTTCCTCATACAGATGCAGCAAAAGATTGCCGACCGGGTTGGCAGAACGACGGCAGTAATCCGTGAGTTCAGCGTAATCGGCATAGCGCTTTTTCACGACATCCTGCGAGAAAGCATTCAGCAGGTCGTGGAACGGCTGCATGGGCAAGCCATGTTCCCTGATTTCGGCTGCGAGATGTTTGAACAGCGGCAGCAGCGGAGTTTCGTCCGCCGCGATGTGGATCAGCTCGTCGCGAAAATCATCCAGCTGTTGCAGGCGATCTTCGTTGCTCAGATCGCCTTCGTCGGCGATGTCATCGGCAGCTCGCGCAAAATGATAGATAGCGGCCACCGGCTTGCGCAGTCGCCTGGGCATGAGGATGGATGCAACGGGGAAGTTCTCGTAGTGATCAACCGGCATTACGCGAGATCATTGCGGTGCAACATGAATACAAACTCGTCTCCCGCGCTGACCTCCAGCCAGGTGAACGGCAGATTGGGATAAGCCGCTTCGAGCGCGTCGCGGTTATGGCCGATTTCGACGACCAGAATGCCTTTGTCGGTGAGATGTTTGGCGGCGTGTTCGAGAATGGCGCGTGTGGCATCCAGGCCGTCGGTACCGCTGCCCAGGGCCAGTTTGGGTTCATATTTGTATTCCTGCGGCAGCGCGGCGACCGAGGGCGCATCCACGTAGGGCGGATTACTGATGATGAGGTCGTATTTCTTGCCTTTGAGTTTGGTAAACATGTCGGACTCGATCAGGGAGACACGGTCCTCCAGCGCGTAGTCGGTCACGTTGTACTGGGCGACATCCAGAGCATCCGCAGACAGGTCGACGGCATCGATGTGCGCATGGGGAAAGGCATGGGCGGACAGGATCGCCAGACAGCCGCTGCCGGTGCACAGGTCCAGCACATTGTGAACCTGCCCTGCATCACTGATCCAGGGCGACAACTGCTCGCGTAACAGTTCGGCGATGAAAGAGCGCGGCACGATGACGCGTTCATCCACATAGAAGGACAGGTCGCCGAGCCAGGCCTGGTTGGTCAGGTAGGCGGCGGGAATGCGCTGCTCGGTGCGTCTTTCGATAACGTCCAGCACATCGTAAATTTCGGAATGGGTCAGTCTGGCATCGAGGAAAGGCTCCAGACGGTCCAGCGGCAGATTCAGCGTGTGCAGAATGAGGTAAGCGGCTTCGTCGTAAGCGTTTTCGCTGCCGTGGCCGAAGAACAACTCGGCCTCGTTGAAGCGGCTTACCGCAAAGCGCAGGCAGTCGCGTACCGTCTGGAGCGAGGCGCTGGCTTCCGAAAAGTGATTGATGTCCATTTTTCTTCCCTGTTTATGCCCGAGAGCGTCATTAGGGCACCTCTAATAATCCAAATTTCGTCGCAATACTGCGTTGCTCGCAAAAAATTACTCCTTACATATCACACATATGCCGCGTCGTAATTTTTTGCTCGCGCCTTGTCTTGCTTAGAACTTTGAATTATTAGAGGCGCCCATTATTTTGCCAGCAATTTGACCAAAGTCAGATAATAAATTTTGGACAAAGCGTCCAGATCGTCCACTGCCACGCACTCGTTGAGTTTGTGGATGGTCGCATTCAGCGGACCCACTTCCAGCACTTGCGGACAAATATCGGCGATGAAACGCCCGTCCGAAGTGCCGCCGCTGGTGGAAAGTCTGGTCTCGATGCCACGCACCTGTTTTATGGCAGCCGCAACTGCCTCCACCAGATCGCCGCGCGGTGTGAGGTAGGGTTTGCCCGAGGATTTCTCCCATTCCAGGTCGTATTCCAGCTTGTGCTTGTCGAGAATGGCATGGACGCGCTGTTTCAGGCTGTCCACCGTACTCGCAGTGGAATGGCGGAAGTTGAACAGGATTTCCACAGTACCCGGCACCACATTGGTCGCACCGGTGCCGCCGTGAATGTTGGAGATTTGCCAGGATGTCGGCGGAAAATATTCGTTGCCCTTGTCCCATTCCGTGGCAGCCAGTTCGGCGATGGCGGGCGCCGCGAGGTGGATGGGGTTTTTTACCAAGTGCGGGTAGGCGATGTGTCCCTGCACCCCTTTGACGGTAAGGGTGCCGGACAGGGAGCCGCGCCGTCCGTTCTTGATGGTATCGCCCATTTTCGATTCCGCAGTCGGCTCGCCGACGATGCAGTAATCCAGTTTTTCACCGCGCTTCTGCAAAGTTTCAACCACGCGCACCGTGCCGTCGACGGCCACACCTTCCTCATCGGATGTCAGGAGCAGGGCGATAGAGCCTGGATGCTGCGGGTATTCGGCAACGAACTTTTCAATGGCGGTGACGAAGGCGGCGAGCGAACCTTTCATGTCGGCCGCGCCGCGACCATACAGCATGCCATCGCGCACCGTGGGAGTGAACGGATCGCTGTGCCATTTGTCGACCGGGCCGGTCGGCACCACGTCGGTGTGTCCGGCAAAGCAGATTACGGGCGATGCATTGCCGCGCCGCGCCCACAGGTTGTCCACTTCGCCATGCCGCATCTTCTCCAGGCTGAAGTCGAGCGCTGCCAGATGTGCGCCGATGATATCGATGCAGCCGTCATCCACGGGTGTCAGCGAATGGCGCGAGACAAGTTGTTTGGCTAAGTCGAGTGTGTTGCTCATTTTGCAGTGATCAAAGATCCAGTTTTTCGTAATCGGTATTATTGAATCCAGTCGCCAGCACTTTCCCCTTGCGTTCCAGCACCGGCCGTTTGATGACGTTGGGTTTGGCCAGCATCAGTGCCAGGGCGGAAGCGTCATCCTTGATGGAGGCTTTTACTGCGTCAGGCAGCTGCCCCCAAGTGGGGCCGGTCTTCTTCAGCAGCTTTTGCCACCCGACTTGTTTGAGCCAGCCGGAAAGCAGGGATTCAGTGACGTCCTGTTTCTTGAAGTCGTAAAACTCATAGGCCACGCCGTGGCTGTCCAGCCAGATGCGGGCTTTTTTTACCGTGGTGCAGTTGGCGATGCCGTACAACTTCACTTTTCTGCATCCGACGGCATTTCAAGGTTGAGTTTGATGCCGTCGAATTTGACAGGTGGCGCAGCAGGTTTGCTACCGTGGCTTGCATTCGGGTCGTAAGCCTTGACCTTGCTGGTTTGCGAGTAGTCGATCAGCGAGGACAGGTTGCTGGCCGAGTCGGCGTTGCGCAAGGCTTCTTCCTTGCTGATGTGTCCGGACTTGAACAGCTTGTACAGCGCTTGTTCAAAGGTTTGTGAACCCGGGGAAACGCTCTGCTCGATAGCGTCGCGGATCTGGTCGATCTGGTCGGTCTTGATGAGTTCGGCAATAAGGGCCGAGTTCAAGAGCACTTCAACCGCCGGCATCTGCTTGCCCTGGGAATTGCGTATCAGGCGCTGGGAAATAACAGCGCGCAAGCAGAGTGAAAGATCGGACAGGATGCTGTTGCGTGCATCGTAAGGGAAGAAGTTCACCATGCGGTTAAGCGCATGGTAGCTGTTGTTGGCGTGCAGGGTGGAAAGACACAGGTGACCGGTCTGCGCAAAGATCAGCGCGTGTTTCAGCGTTTCACGGTCGCGGATTTCGCCGACCATCAATACGTCCGGTGCCTCGCGCATGGCGCTGATCAGCGCGGATTCATAGTTGGACGTATCGGTTCCCACTTCGCGCTGGTTCACGATGGATTTGCCGTGGCGGAACATGTACTCGAGCGGATCTTCGATGGTCAGGATGTGGCCGCTCTGGGTCTCGTTGCGGTGCTGGATCATCGCCGCCAGGGTGGTTGATTTGCCGGAACCTGTCGCGCCGACCATCAGCACCAGGCCGCGTTTATCCATCACGAGTTCTTTCAGCACCAGCGGCAGGTGGAGCTCTTCCACATTGAGCACATCGCCGCGCACATAACGGATGACCATGGCGACGCTGCTGCGCTGGCGGAACACGTTGACCCGGAAGTTGCCGATGCTGGCCACGCGGAAGGAGAAGTTCATCTCCATCGTCAGTTCAAACTGGTTGATCTGCTGCTCGGTCATCATCTCGTAGACGATGCGCTTGACCGTCTCTTCGTCGAGTTTTTGCGAGTTCACCGGCATGACCACACCGTCGATCTTGATATTGATCGGCGCACCGACCGAGAAGAACAGGTCGGAAGCCTTGCGGTCGGCGGCAAGTTGCAGCAACGGTGTGATGATCATGGTTTACCTCCAGTTGTTAGTCGCTAGTCGTTAGTAAAAACGATAACGCGCAGCGACAAAACCAACTAACGACTAATGACTAACGTCTAACGACTCAGATGCCTCTCAATAATTCATTGATCCCTGTCTTGCCCAAAGTTTTGGCATCGACCTTCTTCACGATCACCGCGCAGTACAGGCTGTATTTGCCGTCCTTGGAAGGCATGCTGCCGCTGACGACGACGGAGCCGGCCGGCACGCGGCCGAAGTGGACCTCGCCTGTTTCGCGGTCGTAGATCTTGGTGCTTTGGCTGATGAACACGCCCATCGAGATCACCGAGCCTTCTTCCACGATCACGCCCTCGACGATCTCGGAGCGTGCGCCGATGAAGCAGTTGTCTTCGATGATGGTGGGGTTGGCTTGCACGGGTTCCAGCACGCCGCCGATACCGACCCCGCCGGAAAGGTGGACGTTTTTGCCGATCTGCGCGCAGGAACCGACGGTCGCCCAGGTATCGACCATGGTGCCTTCATCCACATAGCCGCCGATGTTCACGTAAGAAGGCATCAGCACTACATTCTTCGCGATGTAGGCGCCGCGGCGCGCAGCGGCGGGCGGCACCACGCGGAAGCCGCCTTCGCGGAATTCCTTGGAGTTGTAATCGGCGAACTTGGAGGGAACCTTGTCGAAGTAGTTGGTGAAGCCGCCCTTGATGAACGTATTGTCTTCGATGCGGAAGGACAGCAGTACGGCCTTCTTGATCCACTGGTGGGTGATCCACTGGCCGTTGATCTTCTCTGCCACGCGCAATTTGCCCTGATCGAGATACTCGATGACGGTATTGATGGTCTCTTTGAGCTGCGCATCCACGTTGCGCGGAGTGATGTCGGCACGGCGTTCAAAGGCTTCTTCGATGATGGATTGCAATTGCGGCATGGCTGTTCCTAATTAAGTTTTTGGGTGAATTCGGCAATACGTCGTGCAGCTTCCAGTGTCTCGTCCAGGCTGGCGACCAGCGCCAGACGGATGAAATCCGAACCCGGATTGACCCCTCGCACTTCACGGGCAAGGAAGCTGCCGGGCAACACGGAGACATTATAGTCGCGGTACAGATGTTGCGCGTAGCTTGTGTCGGCGACAGGTGTTTTGATCCACAGATAAAATCCGGCATCCGGTCTGGATATGGGCAGCACCGGGGCGAGCAGGGCGATGACCTTGGCGAATTTTTCCGCATAAAGCCGCCGGTTTTCCTCGACATGCGATTCATCGCTCCATGCCGCGATGGTCGCGGACTGGACCGCCGGATTCATGGCGCAGCCGTGATAGGTGCGGTAAAGGGCAAATTTCTCCAGGATTCCGGCATCGCCGGCAACGAATCCGGAACGCAAGCCGGGCACGTTGGAGCGCTTGGACAGGCTGGAAAACACCACGAGGTTGCGATATTCGAGGCGTCCCAGCTGCTGTGCGGCTTGCAGCGCCCCTAGCGGCTTGTTTTCGCCGAAATAAATCTCGGAATAGCATTCGTCTGCGGCGATGACGAAACCATAACGGTCGCTCATTTCAAACAGGGTTTGCCATTCGGCCAGAGGCATCACTCGCCCGTTCGGGTTGCCGGGGGAGCAAACATAAATGAGCTGCGTGCGTTGCCATACGTCTTCGGGAAGCTGGGCGAAATTCAGCGCGTAGTTATCTTCCGGCAAAGTATTCAGAAAATGGGGAGTTGCACCGCTCAGCAATGCCGCGCCTTCATAAATCTGATAAAAAGGGTTGGGGCAGACCACCACCGGATCCATTTTGCTGCGGTCGATCACTGCCTGGGCAAAGGCGAACAATGCTTCGCGGCTGCCGTTTACGGGCAATATCCGGGTCTTGGCATCCGGTGCGGGAATGCCGTAACGATCGGCCAGCCAGTTGGCGATGGTGGTACGCAGTGCGTCGCTGCCGGTGGTTGTGGGATACTTCGCCAGGCCATCCAGGCCTGCGACCAGCGCATCCTTGATGAATTGCGGTGTGGCGTGTTTGGGTTCGCCGATGTGCAGGCTGATCGGTTTCAGTGCGGCGTTCGGTGTTACTTCACCCAGCAGTTTGGCGAGTTTCTGGAATGGATAGGGTTGCAGGAGTTGCAAATCGGGATTCATTGTGATTATGCGGTTTGATCGGTGGCTAACTGGTTGCGCATTATAAGGGTCGGACAAGTGCCATCAAAACAAAATGTGATGCCGGTTGCAGGCGTGTTGAGCGGAGCGCTGGTATGGGGATTGATCTGGTATCCCTATCGGGAATTGCAGGAAGTCGGTGTATCCGGTGCGATGGCGACGTTCCTCACCTACCTGCTGGCGTTGGCGTTTGGTGCGTTCATGTTGCCACGCCTGTGGCGCGAACGATCCACCCTGGGCGGTTGGGCACTTTTATTGGTGCTGAGCGCGGGGTGGGCGAATCTGGGCTATGTGCTGGGGATGCTGCACGGCGAAGTGATGCGTGTGCTGCTGCTGTTCTACCTGGCCCCGGTATGGACCATCCTGTTTTCGTACTGGTTGCTGGGCGAACGGCTCAATCGCTATGGCTATTCGGTTGTCGCCCTGTCCTTGGGCGGGGCGCTGGTCATGTTGTGGGATCCCGACCTGGGCCAGCCCGCACCGCAGAACATTTCTGAATGGCTTGGGCTTTCTGCGGGTATCGGCTTTGCGCTTTCCAACGTTGTCTCGCGCCGTGCGGCACATCTTTCCGTGGAAGTGAAATCGCTCAGTCTATGGCTGGGAACGGTCTCTTTGACTCTGCCGTTCCTCTTGTGGCAGGGCGGTGCGGCAGGGCAGGTGGCGGCGATTTCCATACAGTCCTGGGGTATTCTGGTTTTGATGGGGCTGGTGCTCTGTGCCACCAGTTTTGCCGTGCAATATGGGGTGGCGCACCTCCCGGCGAATCGTGCGGTGGTGTTGTTCATGTTCGAACTGGTGATCGCTGCCATATCCTCCTATTTCCTGGCAGATGAAGCGATGGGAATGCGGGAGTGGACAGGCGCGCTGCTTATCGTCTCGGCCAGTCTGCTGTCCGGGAGGTTGCATGTGCCGGACAGGCAACCGGATGCAGAGTGACGTATACGCGAGTGTGGGTTAGACTGCGCCCGCTTTTATACATAGCGACATAAATCTACTGCGCGGTTGCATGGCTGCGTTGCGCGGTGCTCGGAATCCTCATGTACTTTGTGTACATTCCGGTTCCTCCGCTCCGTGCGCCTTGTCATGCAGCCGCTCGCTACGATTTATGTCGCTATGTATGGAGCGGTGACTTTACGAAAGTTTGCGTGATGCGAGGATATTCCGGACATGAAAAATAGCCCGACGCCTGCTGAAATCGATGACCTGTTCAACAACAACGACCCCGGAATTGTGTGGGCGAAAACGATCGGCATCGTCCGGCGCATCAATTCGCATTACGATTTCACGCTCGTCCAGTCCGTATATGACGACATCATGCGGCTTTTTCGCGGTGATTATCCCGATTACGGCGCCATCAAGACGCTGTACCACGACCTGCCGCACACGCTTGAAGTTTTTCTGTGCGGCGTAAGGCTGATGCACGGTGTACATGTCTCCGGCGATCGCCTGACGGATGATGAGATCACCTTGATCATGCTTGCCATCCTGCTGCACGACGTCGGCTATGCCCAGCGCAAAGGCGAGGAGAGCGGGACGGGTGCCCAATTCACGCAGACCCATGTTCAACGCGGCGTCGAGTTCATGCGGCGATATTTTTCCGAGCACAAGCTGGCTCCTGAAACTGCGGAAACGGTGACAGCCATGATTCTGGGAACGGAACACACACGTCCCTTTTCGCGCATTGAATTTGGCGATGAACGGTCGCGCATGCTGGCGCGCATTGTTGCCACCGCCGATATCACCGGACAGATGGCCGACCGGATATATCTGGAAAAACTGCTATTTCTGTATCTGGAATTCAGGGAAGCCAACTTCGGGAGCTATCAGAGCATGTACGACCTGCTCTGCCAGACCAATCGTTTCTATGAGATGACCCGCGAAAAACTGGATGGGGCGCTTGGCGGCGTCTACAAAAAACTCGAATTCCACTTCTGGGACGTGATGGGGGTCGGCAACAATTATTATCTGGAATCGATTGAAAAGAACATGGCCTATTTGTCCAGGATCGTGGCAAGCAGCGAGGCGGAACTCTTTACCATGCTCAAGCGCAATGGCGTCGTTGAAAAATCGCGCAAATTAGCCCGAAAAAGAATTTGATACATTGTTCGGGAATGAACGTTAGGTTCAAAGCTTTTCATCCAGCCCGAAATCTCCAGCAACACTCTGATGGGAGCCTCTTAAAATCCAGAGTTCCAGGCAAGACAAGGCGCGAGCAAAAAAATGCGGCGCAGCATACAAAGCAATATCTGATAGTAGAAACACTTTCACCCTTCCGCATATTTCTCCAGCCAAGGCATCGATTCCAATTTCAATCCCGCGGTATCTCTTTGCTTTGAGGTATACGCATGATGAATGTAAGGATTAAGGCTGGCTGTGGCATACCTCTCAATGCCTTATTTAACGGGCTTTCCGGCGGCACTTACACTTTGGAGGGGTAACGGGTTCAGACTAAGGTCCGTATTGTGAAAAACTTGCATACCAATTACTGTTGACGACAATCTGACGTAGTGTGTCGAAAAAACGACATACTTTTTTAACTGAACAAAAATAGTTGGGATTTGTCACATCAAATTCACACCAAGTGTGCGGAGCCCCGATTCGTTTGGAACGCATGCTACGGGTTTTATTCATCGCCAACCGGATCGCACTTACCGATGAGGCAAGCTTAAGACATCTGACAGGACGTCTGGTCATTCCGCGATTTCTTTCGGATCGTCTCGGGCGAGAGCGGGAATTTGTTCGACGTTCCCTTGGCAAGCGATATATCGAGTAATTAATGACCACGCAAACGTTATCAAGAAATCAGGCTGAAAGGCGCAGGCCCCAACGACACAGTGTACCCAGGGACTATGGTTGGACGCTGTATCTGTTAGTGATTACCCTGTTGATGGTTATCGGGAACTTCATTACGAGCGATGAGCTGTATAAACCCGGCGACAATTTTGGCTACAACATCGGGCTCGCTGGCGGGCTCATGATGCTGACGCTGCTGATATACCCGGTGCGCAAGCGGATTGGCTTCATGAGGAATTGGGGCCTTCTGCCAAAATGGTTCAAGTGGCATATGGTATTCGGCATCCTGGGACCGGCGCTTATCGTTTTCCATTCCACCTTCACGCTCAGGTCGATCAATGCAGGGGTGGCGATGGCATGCATGCTGCTGGTATCCGGCAGCGGAATATTCGGACGCTTCTTCTATACCAAAATCCACAACGGCCTTTACGGTCGACACACATCGTTTCAACAGTTGCAGGAAGAGCTGGCCGGGTCGAAAGATGTCAAATCCGTTTTCAGCTTCGCTCCCGAATTGCAGCAAAAGCTGGATGATTTTCGCACTTACGCGATGAATCTTTCCAAAGGAGGAAGGATCAGCGTATGGAATTTTCTGACGCTGGGATTTCGGGTGCAGTGGTTCGCCAGGACATTGACCATCGAGCTGGAAGACGCCATGTACGCGACTGCCAATGAAATGCAATGGAATGATGCGCAAATGAAACGTCTCGACGAACTGTTTTACCAGAACGCGGATTTTATTCGCAACTACCTGACGACAGTTCGGGATCTTGCCCAGTTCTCAACCTACGAGAAACTGTTCTCCCTGTGGCATATCTTCCATGTGCCTCTGGTGTACATGCTGGCGTTCAGTTCGATATGGCATGTGATATCGGTTCACAAATATTAAATGCGTAGCCTTTCAAAAATGATGGCATTCGCCGGGAGAATAATATTCGTATGGATAGCATTGCTCTGCGCCATGCAGGCAAATGCCGATTCGTCGAATGAGCTGCTGATGCCGGGTAAAGTCATCCAGGGGCACCTCAAATACGAGAGCGATTGCATTAGCTGCCACAAACCCTACGACAAGTCGGCCCAATCCGGTTTATGCAAGGACTGTCACAAGGAGGTCGCCGGGGATATTGCCAACGGACAGGGATATCACGGCCTGTTGCAGGAAGAAAAACCTTGCAAGGAGTGCCATACCGATCACAAGGGACGCGATGCCCGCATTGCCAAGCTCGATACTGTCAATTTCGATCACGAGACTACCGGCTATACCCTGAAAGGCGCCCACCTGAATGGCAAAGTCCTGTGCAAGGACTGCCATCCGCCGCAGAAGAAATATCGCGATGCACCCACCAAGTGCAACAGCTGCCACGAAAAGGCAGACAAACACAAAGGCGGGCTGGGACCGGAGTGCCAGAATTGCC
Organism: Sideroxyarcus sp.; assembly: GCA_049286265.1. Taxonomy (GTDB): domain Bacteria; phylum Pseudomonadota; class Gammaproteobacteria; order Burkholderiales; family Gallionellaceae; genus Sideroxyarcus. The sequence continues at coordinate 74,724 of JBAQDF010000051.1, read as the reverse complement.
ACGAGGAAAAAGACTGGAAGACCCTGCATTTTGACCACAGCAAAACCAAGTTCGAACTGCTGGACAAGCACAAGGAAGTGAAATGCACGAAGTGCCATATCGACAATAAGTACAAGGACACGCCCAAGCTGTGCAACGACTGTCACAAGAAGGACGATGACGGGGAGAAGGGGCACAAGGGCAAATTCGGTCCCAAATGCGAGACCTGTCACAACGAGAAGAGCTGGAAAGAGAGTATCTTCGACCACGACAAGAAGACCAAGTATCCGTTGCTGGGCAAACACAAGGAAACGAAGTGCACCGCATGCCACAAGGGCAATCCGTACAAGGAAAAGCTCAAGAAGGAATGTGTCGCCTGCCACAAGAAGGACGATGACAAGGGAAAAGGGCACAAGGGGAAATTCGGCACCAAGTGCGAATCCTGCCATGTCGAACGTGGCTGGAAAGAAATTCCGTTTGAGCATGACAAGAAAACAAAATTTGCGTTGCGCGGAAAGCATGCAGACATCAAGTGTGTTGAATGTCACAAGGGCGACATCTACAAGGACAAGCTCAAGATGGATTGCATTTCCTGTCACAAAAAGGACGACGACAAGGAAAAGGGGCACAAGGGAAAATTCGGCCCCAAGTGCGAGACCTGCCACAACGAAAAAAACTGGAAAGAAATCATTTTTGATCATGACGGCAAGACCAAATACAAGCTGCTTGGCAAGCACCGGGAGACCAAATGCGTTGCCTGTCACAAAGGCGATCTGTACAAGGACAAGCTGAAGCAGGACTGTTACTCATGCCACGAGAAAGACGACAAGCACAAAGGCGAAGAGGGCAAGAAATGCGAATCCTGCCACCGTGAAGTGTCATGGAAAAAAGTGGAATTCGACCACCGGGTGTCTGTTTTCCAGCTTACCGGGAAGCATGCATTGGCGGAATGCAAGAAATGCCATCTCACCGTGGTTTTCAAGGAGGCCCAAACGGATTGCTGGTCCTGCCACGAAAAGCAGGACGTACACAAGCGCACGCTCGGGAAGGGCTGCGATACATGTCACAACACACGAGACTGGAAAAGCTGGGACTTCAATCACGATAAAACCAGCTTCAAGCTGGAGGGGAAACACAAAAACCTCAAGTGTATCGATTGCCACAGGAACCCGGTCAGCAACAAATTGGCCCAATCGTCCGGCTGTGTCAGTTGCCACGACAAGGATGACAAACATAATGGTGAATTCGGATTGCAGTGCGAACACTGCCATATCGGGCTGACGTGGAAGACGATCAAGGTGGGAAGCCGGCAATGGATCCAGAAGTAAAAGTGCTTCGGATTCTTTGCCCGCCGGTTACCTTGCCGGCAAGAGGCATGCGGTGTTTTTCGATAACATTTTATTGCAAAGTGCTTAACTGAAATTAAATAAAGGGAACCTCTAATAATTCAAAGTTCTAAGCAAGATAAGGCGCGAGCAAAAATTGCGACAAAGTTTGGATTTTTAGAGGTTTCCTAAACAAGCTCAAGAGTCATCCATGAGCTGGACATGGCCGACAAGGCATGTGATACATGATCGAAAATTCGGGAGATAAGTAAATGAACTTGCTTAATGGTGGGATCGGCAGAATATCTGCTGTCATGATGGTGTGCGTAATGTTCTGTTTCGCGCATCTTGTTCAGGCACAACCGGTACTCAGCGCACCGCCGTTCGACCATTCCAGAACCGGATTCCTGCTGAAAGATGTGCACTTCACCCTGAAGTGCGAACAATGTCACATCGATGGCATATTCAAGAACACGCCCAAAGCATGTTCGGGATGCCATTCCACCGGCACGCGTGTGGCGGCCACGCCACAGCCGAAAAACCACGTTCCGACCCCCAGCGACTGCAACGCTTGCCATATCAGCGCTGCCAACTTTCTGGTGAAGAGCTACAACCATGCCGGGGTGGCCGGTGCTTGCACCAATTGCCACGATGGCCGTTACACGGGTGTTGTGGGCAAACCGGCGACACACTTTCCGACCACGCAACCGTGCGAATATTGCCATACCAACACCAGCACCTTCCTCAGCTGGCGCATGAACCATGCCGGGATGACCAGTAATTGCTCTTCCTGCCATGGCGGACCGGTCGGCAGGACTTATCCCGGTGTGACCAGTTTTAACCAGGCCAACCATGTGCCATTGCAATCGCCGACGCAGGATTGCGCCAGTTGCCATAAGGATTTATCCACATTCCTTGGGGTAAGGTATGACCATAGTGGAGTTGTTGCCGGAAGTTGCGGCAACTGCCACAAAGGTCAATATCCCAACGTAACGGCGATTAATGCAGCAACACACTTGGGCGGAATACCGGCGGCCGCCTGCGACACTTGCCACATTGGTTACGCTTCGTTCCAGGGGGCGCTATTCAGCCATTCAAGCACCACTGCGGCATGTTCCACTTGTCACACTGGCAGATATCCAAGCATCACCTCGATCAATACTGCGAAGCATATACCGCTCCCTTCCGGCACAACTTGCGATTCCTGCCATTCGAGTGCTGGCTCGGCGCCAACATTCCTGGGCGTGACGTTTCACGCGATTCCGCCCTGGAACGGTCCGACGCCCCCCGCAGGAATGACCTGCACGACCTGCCATTCGGGTGCTTATGTATCGCAAAACGCGATAGGCAAGGGGGCGACTCATGTGCCGACTACCGCGGATTGCGTCACGTGCCACACATCGTCCTACACGACATTCCAGGGGGCGACATTCAGCCATAGCGGGCTTCCGGCGGGCACCTGCGGCACTTGCCATCTGGGACAATATGGCGGGGTGACATCGATCAATAGCGCAAAGCACATTCCGCAGTCATCGGGGAATGCATGCGATGCATGTCATACGAATGCAAAAACCGGCCTGCCCGGCTCGGCAACCCCGACGTTCCTGAATGTGGTCTATCACCAGACTACGCAGGGCAGTCACCCGACAGGCAGTTGCACGACCTGCCATTCCGGAGCCTATATTGCGCAAGGCGCGCTTGCCAAGAATCTGGGGCATGTGACGACGGCGGCAGATTGCGGGGCGTGCCACACCGCTGCGAATACCTCGGGTTATACCTCCTTCCTGGGAGCAAGTTTCTCGCATACCCCCGGAACATATGCCGCATTCCCTCCGTCCGGAACAACTGCAACTCCAAGGTGCGATTCTTGCCACAATGGGGCGACGGCTACCGGCAAATTGCCCACCCATGTGGCGACGACGGGGGATTGCAATTCTTCGTCGTGTCACACCAACGCCACCACCGGATGTCCCAACTGCCTGACTTTCTATGGCGTGCAATACGATCACACCAATGCAACCACCGGTATCGCGGCTTATACGACGTTCCCGGCGGCAGGATCCACACCCAGTCCGCGTTGCGATTCGTGCCACGGAAGCACCGCAATAGGCAAAAGCTCGGGCCACATACCAACCACGGCGGATTGCATGACGTGCCACACGCCCGCCAACACCGGATGCGGAGCCTCAGGATTGTGTTCGACGTTCCTGGGCGCAACATTCAGCCATGTCGGCATTGCAGCGGGCACCTGCGGCACATGCCACAGGGGACAGTATGCCAGCGTGGAATCAATCAATACCGCAGTTCATATTCCGCAGACCTCGGGGAACGCATGCGATGCATGCCATACCAATGCCAAGACCGGCCTGCCCAACTCAACGACCCCAACCTTCCTGAATGTGCTGTTTCACCAGACTGCCCTGGGCAACCCTCCGGCAGCCACATGCACGAGCTGCCATTCCGGTGCCTATATTTCGCAAAACGCACTTCCAAAAAATACGGGTCACCAGGTGACGACTGAAGATTGCATCAAGTGTCATAACGCATCGAACACCCTGGGGTATACAACATTCTCCGGCGCCAGCTTTTCGCACACGCCGGGAACATATGCTTCGTTCCCCTCGGCAGCACCGGCCACACCGGCATGCAGTTCCTGCCATGGGGTGAGCGCTACTCCCAAGAATCCTGGGCATATATCGACAGTATCGGATTGTATTGCGTGTCACACCAATGCCTCGACCGGATGCCCGAATTGCTCGACGTTCCTGGGAGCGGCGGCGGCGGGACCTCACACCATTGCATCGGGGGCATATAACGGAACCTGCGTCTCTTGTCACAATGGCTCGACTGCGGTCGGACTCTCTTCAAACCCGAACCATATCCCGATCAACGGGATTGATTGCAAACAATGCCACCCGGCCTTTGACGGGGCAGGGTCTGTTGACTTCAGTTCGGCTGCTGTTGCAGGCGGCGGCATGGTTGGAACGCTAACCAGGTACACCATGAAGCATACGGGCCTCACGGGGCGTTGCGACAGTTGTCATGGTGCCTCAACTTACACATCGCAAGGGATTTATGGTGCGCTACCCAAAGTTGTCAACCACATTCCGACAACGATTACCGGCTCACTGGATTGCACGACTTGTCATACCACGCTCACGGCCGCGAATATCACGGTAGTCGCCGGAGCGGCGGATTGGAAACCCGAGGTGATGAACCATAACGGGGCGCAAGGAGGCGGCCCGGTATATTGCGTCGACTGCCATCTCAAGGGCCTTACGTATCTGGGAAGCATGGACAAGAAGAGCCACGAAGGGACCAGCAGGAGCAAGGATTGTTCCAGTTCGGGGTGCCACAAACCCAAAGGCAGCAGAGGTGCGGCCTATTCCAGGTGGGACTGACGTGCCGGATTTTCACGCCCTGTTTCGAAGCCGGCTTCGGTGAAGCCGGCTTATTCAACCCCAATTCGAGCCGATAATCATGATTCATCGTAACTACCGTCGCCTGGTAATGCTGTTCGCCGCACTGATATTTTCAGGCGTCTTGCCGTCTCCGGCTTCGGCCGAAATCATCGACGACATCATTCTTAAAACGGACGAAAATGGCGAAGTTGATGCGATCGTCAAGTTTACTGTCCCGATCCAGTATCTCAGGCATTATCCCCAAGGAAAATCGCCTTCCACTTCAATATTTTTCAATATTCTCGGCAGCGTCCCCGCTGACGAGTGGAAAAATTATGAATCGCACAGGGCTCCTCCGTCCGATCTTGTTCAGGACATCATGGTTTCGACCTGGGATCGCGGAACCGGTCCCAAGGTTCAGATCAAATTCAAACACCCGGTAACGTTCGCCGTATCGGCTGGGAAAAACAATCAGGTCCTGTTGATCCATATCAAGCCGGGAATAGCGCCGCAAAAGAATGGAAGCAAACCCGAACCGGCGGCTGCTGGCGCCATAGTGCCACCGGTAGCGTTGGCAATCCCGAGGACACCTTCGGTACCCACGCCATCCATAACTGAACCTGCCGCGCCTGTGATTGCAGAAAAGCAGGCTGTAGCCCAAGCGGCGGCGCCTGTACCAGCCCCATCCATTGCCGAGCCTGCATTGCCCGCCGTCACGGCGAAGCCGGCTGACGTTATATCTGTGCCAAAACCGGCAGCGCCCGTTGTTCCTTCCGGTGATGTCACTCCGCCCAAAGTGGTTCTGGCGCCATCCCGGTTAAAACCCATACGTATACCGCTGGGTGGCAAGGATGGATTGCCCGTATTCCCGGACATCGATCAGGTTGAGCCACAGTCGAATGCTCCGCCACCCGAGAAACTGTCTCTGGCCGAGCAGATCTCCAGAGCGAACGATCAGGCGGCAGTGCTGATGGAAAAAGGGGGGCGGGCGCTACTGGCTGGGCAGTCGTTCCTGGCGATTGAATCTTTCAACAAAGTGCTCAATCTGCCGCCCAACAAATATACGCAAGATGCCCAACTATGGGTCGGGATCGCCAGGGAAAGATCGGGTCAATTACCCAAGGCGATTCTCGAATTCAATACATATTTGAAGCTGTATCCGGACGGAAAATCGGCGGAGTGGGTGAAGACCAGACTCGGCAGACTGAAAGCGGCCCAGCCAGCATTGTTCCAGGAGATTGCCAAACCGGCCGCCGCCCCGGTCAAGGTGCAGAACACGGAGTTCCACTTTTCCGAATTCGGCAGCATATCGATGTATTACTACTGGGGAAAAAGCCAGGTCGATACCACGACGACCACGACGACGACTGCCGGTACTGTTCAGTCGCCGCAAACAATAACCCGCACCGACCAGAATTCCCTGACGACAAATTTGAATATGACAGCACGGGGATACAACAATGAATATGACAACCGGCTGGTTTTCCAGGGTTTCTATGCCGCCAATTTTCAGCCGAACCAGAAAAACACCAACAGGTTGGGCGCGGCTTATTATGAAATGAAAGACCGGATTGTGAATTACTCGTTCAAGATCGGGCGCCAGTCTAGTTACGGCGGCGGGGTGATGGGACGGTTTGACGGTATTTCGGCCGGATACGGTTTTGCCCAGAATTGGAGGGCGAATGTAGTGGTCGGGGAATTATCCGATTACTCCATTGATGACAAGCCTAAATTCAGGGGAGTCAGCTTGGACTTTGGTACCAGAAGTCCGCTGGGAGGTTCGGTGTACTACATCAATCAGACGGTAAGCGGATTTACCGACCGCAAGGCCGTAGGCGGAAACCTGAGATACTTTGAGCAGCGCTTCAACATCATGTCCATGCTGGATTACGATGTGCAATTCAAGGCGCTGAACATGATTACCGTGCAAGGCACGCTCAACGGCGGCGGCAGCGGAACGGACTACAACTTCCTGCTGGATCGTCGCAGAAGTCCGATACTGGATATCAGAAACGCGGTCAATGGCACCGGCGTTTCAATTGCGACCTTGATTGAAAATGGTTTTACCACGGACGATATGATTTTGTTGGCGAATCAACGCACGACTGTCTCCAATATGGCGCAGGTCGGCATGACCAACCATCTGGACGAAAAATGGAGTATCGGTACCGATTTCACGATTTCAAATACTGCAGGATTGTCAGCCAGCGGGGACAAGTTTGTAGATGCATTCGGAAATACTATATATGGAACGGCAGGCTATGTGGAGGCACAACCTTCCTCTGGAAATACCTGGACGATTTCCGAAAGAGCGACAGGACTGGGCGTCTTCCTGGCCGGCGATATCACGAATTTCAGCTTGAGTTACACCAAAGGGGCATCATCCAAGGCTCAAGCGTTACAGGTCAGCAACCATGTCGATCTGAAAGAAAAATGGACGCTGGATACAGTCCTGAGCATGAGCATTCAAAATAGCTCAACAACCGATTTGAGCACCGGCGCGAGCACCAGCAGCAAAACGTACGATATCTCGCCTTCGCTCAGGGCTGCTTACAGAGTCAGGAACAACTTGTCGGTAGACGGCCAACTGGGCCTGGACTGGAACAAGAATACGAATAGTTATTCGGAGTCGCCCACGACAACGTGGCGGAACTTCATTTCGTTCGGTGGCCGCTTCGATTTTTGATGAGTAAGGCTCCCAACCGCTGATGCCTTCAACCTTATAACCGCAGTTCAGTCCGCAGATTACGCAGATTAACGCAGATTATCTGGTGGTTACTGACAAGAGTCCAATCATCCAATCGGTGGAAATTCAACCCATTGTTTGTGTTATTTAATCTGCGTAAATCTGCGTAATCTGCGGACAACAAAGGTTTTCAGGTTCAATGTTTTTGCATCAGGAATTTCTCAAACTGCCCGGCACGCAGCAGTTTGCTGAAGTTGTATCCCTGCAGACGCAGGAATGCCAATTGTTCCGACGTTCCCACACCTTCCGCGAGCCGCGGTTCTACCCGATACGCAATCCGAAAATACGAAGAATTGCTTATCGTTCAAGCAGGACAGGTTCTGCATACTTTCCCCCAGATACCGCTACTCCGCAGCCGCAAAGCGGGGTGCCGGGCACGGAAATTAAATGCGAAGAATTTGGATGGAGTCTCCATGGTTTCGCAAAACGCAACCTGGCCGCAGGCAGAAAGGCGCAAGCCGCCCGTCAAGGACCAGCCCAAAGACTACGGCTGGACGTTGTATTTGCTCGTGATCACGCTGCTGCTGGTTTCCGGATTTTTTGTCTCCTACCGGCACTTGTACGAGCCCGGCGACGACGTGGGTTACAACCTGGGGCTGGCTGGCGGGCTGTTGACGCTCAGTCTCCTGATCTATCCGTTGCGCAAGTACATCCATTTCATGCGCAACTGGGGGAAACAGCCAAAATGGTTCTGGTGGCATATGGCGGTCGGGGTGCTCGGGCCAACGCTGATCATGTTTCATTCCACCTTCCAGATCAGATCGGTGAATGCGGGCGTGGCGTTGGTGTGCATGATGCTTGCATCGGGAAGCGGGATCTTCGGCCGTTTTTTCTACACCAAAGTCCACTATGGGCTTTACGGACGGCAGATTTCATACCGGCAATTGGAGCAGGATCTGATCGGGTCCGAGGGCGCCAAATCCCTGCTGAGCTTCGCGCCCGGCATCCAGCAAAGACTCAAGGATTTCCATGATCGCGCCATACGGCATACGGGCATCTGGAATTTCCTGACGGTGGGAATCCGCGCCAGGCTGTTTGCAAGGTCGATCATCAGGGAGCTGGAAGACGCCATGTATGCCGATGCCAACGAAAAACAATGGAGCGACATTCAAATGAAGCGTCTTGACCAGCTGTTTTTTCAGAACGAAAAAACGATACGCGCCTACATCCTGGCCGTGCGCGACCTTTCCCAGTTTGCCATCTACGAAATATTGTTCGGCTGGTGGCATATCTTCCATGTGCCGATGGTTTTTCTGGTGGTCCCCAGCGGAATCTGGCACGTCATTGCGGTTCACAAATATTGAACCTAGAAACCGCAGTTGACCGCTCCATTGAGCACACAAGCAAATAATCAGAAAAATATCGTCATATATCCATGCTCACCCGTTGGGTGAGTCGCTACGAAGCGTATTGCGCGTTCCTGTCACGCCACCGTCACATCTTTCGACAGATACACATCCTGCACTGCATTGAGCAATGCAATACCGTCCTTCAGCGGTTTCTGGAATGCCTTGCGACCCAGGATCAGCCCCATACCGCCCGCGCGTTTGTTGATCACGGCAGTACGCACGGCCTGCTGCAAGTCATCCTTGCCCGATTCGCCGCCGGAGTTGATCAGTCCCGCGCGGCCCATGTAACAGTTCGCCACCTGGTAGCGCACCAGGTCGATGGGGTGGTCGGTGGTGAGTTCGCTGTACACCTTGGGATGGGTCTTGCCGAACTTGATGGCGTTGTAGCCGCCGTTGTTTTCGGCCATTTTCTGTTTGACGATATCGGCATTGATGGTGGCGGCGAGATGGTTGGCCTGGCCGGTCAGGTCGGCGGCAACGTGGTAATCCTTGTCGCCCACCTTGAATGCCGAGTTGCGCAGGTAGGCCCACAGCACGGTCGCCAAGCCCAGTTCATGCGCATGTTCGAATGCTTCGGAGATTTCCTGTATCTGGCGGCGCGAGTGTTCGGAGCCGTAAAACACGGTTGCCCCTACTGCCACCGCGCCCATGTTGAAGGCCTGATCCACGCTGGCGAACAGCGTCTGGTTGTAGATATTGGGGTAGGACAGTATTTCGTTGTGGTTGATTTTGACGATAAACGGAATTTTGTGCGCGTAGCGGCGTGCCACTGAAGACAATACGCCGAGCGTGGAAGCCACGCCGTTGCAGCCGCCTTCAATGGCGAGCTTGACGATGTTTTCCGGGTCGAAGTACATCGGGTTGGGTGCAAACGATGCACCGCCGGAATGTTCCACCCCTTGATCCACGGGCAGCAGGGAGAGATAGCCGCTGTTTGCCAGCCGACCATGCCCGTACAGGGCCTGCATGCTGCGCAATACGCCGGTTCTGCGGTCTTTCATGGCGACCACGCGGTCCACGTAATCCGGCCCCGGCAGGTGCAACGATTCTTTGGGAATGCCGCTGCAACGGTATTTCAGCAGGGGTTCAGCTTCCTGGCCCAGCAATTGCACGATGTTCGTCATGATTTCGCTCCATGGTTGGTTAGAATGGCGGAGCCATCTTACTCCCCAGTGTATAATTTTGGGTATCCGTAAACATACATATCAAATCCCATGAAACCAATCACTCTCGGTACCCCGCTCAGTCCCTCCGCCACCAAAGTCATGCTGCTCGGCAGCGGCGAACTCGGCAAGGAAGTCATCATCGCGCTGCAACGCCTGGGCGTGGAAGTCATCGCGGTAGACCGCTACGCCAATGCGCCCGGGCATCAGGTGGCGCACCGCGCGCATGTGATCAACATGGCGGATGGCGCGGCATTGCGCGCCCTCATCGAAAAAGAGAAGCCGGATCTGGTTGTGCCGGAAATCGAAGCCATCGCCACCGACATGCTGGTGCAACTCGAGAAAGAGGGCCAGCGCGTGATTCCCATGGCGCGCGCCGCGCAGCTCACCATGAATCGCGAAGGCATACGCCGTTTGGCTGCCGAGACGCTGGGCTTGCCAACTTCGCCGTATAAATTCGCCAACAGTCTGGAAGAAATGCAGGCCGCCATCGACGGCGGCATCGGCTATCCGTGCATCATCAAGCCCGTGATGTCGTCCTCCGGCAAGGGACAATCCAAAGTGGATGGTCCGGCTGACGTGAAGAAGGCCTGGGACTATGCCGCCAGCGGTTCGCGCGTGAATCAGGGCAGGGTGATCGTGGAAGGCTTCATCGATTTCGATTACGAGATCACCGAACTCACGGTGCGTGCTATTGGCGCCAATGGCGAAACCGAGACACACTTCTGCGAGCCCATCGGGCATGTGCAGGTGCATGGCGATTACGTCGAAAGCTGGCAGCCGATGGCGATGACACCAGTGGCGCTGCAACGCTCGCGCGAGATCGCCAAAAAGGTTACCGACAACCTCGGCGGTCTGGGCCTCTTCGGTGTTGAATTATTCATCAAGGGTGACAACGTCTGGTTCTCGGAAGTCAGCCCGCGTCCGCACGACACCGGCATGGTCACCATGTGTACCCAGCGCTTCAACGAATTCGAGCTGCATGCCCGCGCCATCCTCGGCCTGCCGGTGGATACCAGCCTGCGTGCAACCGGCGCGAGCGCCGTAATTTACGGCCAGATGGATGAAAAAGGCATCGCCTTCAAGGGCGTGGAAGAAGCCCTGCGCGTGCCTGAATCGGATATCCGCCTGTTCGGCAAACCCGAAGCCTTCAAGAAACGCCGCATGGGCGTGGCGCTGGCGAACGGCAAGAATACCGACGAGGCGAGAGCGCGCGCCAAGCTGGCGGCGAGCAAGGTTATTCCCGTTAAGGCGTAGGCTTACAGGGAGTCGCCGCGCCGCCCTACTTGAAGTGCAAACTGGAACAACAGATCGCTTCAGGTTGCGCGGTGTCTTGCCGCGGCCCGGATCGAAATACGCCGGTATTTATTGAGGCCACTGAGTAATGCAGCAACCAGTAAACGAAAAATGGACCAGCCCTAAAGCCTGGTATCGGGCAGCTTGCGAGAAGTCGGGGTTTGTCAGCGATGCGAAGCAGTTGGAGGCTATCGAGGAACTGGAAACGTTCTGGCAGCAACTGGTCGAGTTCAAGAGCAAGCGCGATCAATTCCTCGGTCGCAGCCTGCTCAGTCCCGAGGTGCCCAAGGGACTGTACATATGGGGCGGAGTGGGGCGCGGCAAGACGTTCTTCATGGATGGTTTTTATCACTGCCTGCCGTTCCGCCGCAAACGCCGTATCCATTTCCATAACTTCATGGTCGAAGTTCATCACGAGATGAAACTGCTTGCCCATGAACGTGATCCCCTGATGGCTTTGGCAGACAGTATCGGGCGTACCACGCGCCTGCTCTGTCTGGACGAATTCCACGTGGACGACATCGCCGATGCCATGATTCTGGGGCGCTTGCTGGGCGCACTGCTTGAGCGCGGGGTGATATTGCTCACCACTTCCAACTATTCCCCGGACGAGCTTTATCCCAATGGTTTGCAGCGGCAAAATTTCCTTCCTGCCATTGCCTTGCTCAAGAGGGAGTTGAAAGTGCTGCACCTTGACGGTGACGCCGACTACCGTTTGCTGCAAATGGAGCGCGATCCTATCTTCATGTTGTCTGCCGAGGTCGCAACCGAGGGGAATATGAAATCGTTGTTTCAGCGACTCACGGCTGGCATGCATGCGGACGTCAATTCGATCCAGGTCAGGCACATCAGGATTCCCGTCCGCTGCGCGGCGCGGGAGGTGGTCTGGTTCGATTTCAAGGAGTTGTGCGGCGGACATCACGACCAGTCCGATTATCTGGAAATCGCGTATCGCTATCCGACGGTGTTTGTATCGGGAATTCCGGAAATGACTGCCGAAAATGGCGCGGAGGCGCGCAGGTTTACCTGGCTGATTGACGTGCTGTACGACAATCATGTCAAGCTGGTGGCTTCTTTTGAAGTCGCGCCGAATGCGCTATACGGAGAGGGGAAACACGATAGTGAAGCGCAACGCATCACCAGTCGCTTGACCGAGATGCAAATTCAACCCTATCTGGGATTGCCCCACCGCGGCCGCGGGGTATCTTTGAGCGAGCACGTGGCAGACTGATGAATCGGAATCTGTCCCGGGCTTTTCTGCGTCCGCTGCTGCTGGTGGCGTTGCTTGGACTGCTGATTGCCTGCCTCAAAGTGACGGTGGGGTGGTGGCGTGGAGAGCTGGATCTGGCGGAAGACGGGAACTGGCTGTGGCTGGTGCTGTTCCCGATCCTGCTGGCAATATGGTGGCGCTATTTCTCCGTCTTCGGCTGCAAGGAACCAGCCTGCCTGTTACCCAAAGACGAAGACCGTTGACGAAACCGGTTTACGAACCGCTTGCCAAACGGGCGGCGTAAGTAGCCTGACACGCTGCACCGGCAGCTTCCAATGTCTTGTCGGCCTCTTCCTGAACTGCTGCCGGAACGGCGAATTGCCCCCGTTTGCGGCGCACGGGTTTCTTGTTTGCTTCCAGAAAATCTTCTTTGGCTTTTTCTGCGGTCGCCTTGCATGTTGTCAGGTCGGCCATGATCGTGGCTTCGAATTGCGCCCTCGCTTCTGCCGCCGCCTTGGCCCTGGCCTGTGCCTGAGCTCGGGCCTGTTCCATCGATGCGCGCATTTCTTCGGCGGCTTTCAGTTCCTGTTTGTTCAGGTAATCCAGGTAGCCCCATGTTCCAGCAGCAAGCACGATAAGTACAGCGGCAACAATTTTTTTCAGCATGCTTTACTCCCTGTTTATTGTTATCAGCGGGCGTCATCATAAACCAATTTGCTGGCATGGAAGCGTTCTGGATTACGGGAAAATTAATCATTTTGAATAAATATTCCACACCGGAGCAAGGGTTTGTTTTGGGTGTCAAGGCGCGGGATTGGGATAGCGCCGATGCACGGCTTCAATCTTTTCCAGCACTTCCGTACTCAGGATTATTTCCGCGCTATCCAGATTTTCCTTGAGCTGCTCCAGCGTAGTCGCGCCGAGAATGACGCTGCCGGTGAACCGGCGCGTTCTGGCAAAGGCGAGCGCCATCGTTGCGGGCGTGAGCCCGGCCTCTTGCGCGATGCGCATGTATTCCCTGACGGCGGGCGGGACGTTGACCTTGGCGTAGCGCTGGCCGAAGTTCGGGAAGAGGGTGATGCGGCCGTGCGCTTGCGGGTTGGCAATGTATTTGCCGCTGAGCCAACCGAAAGCCAGCGGGCTGTAGCCGAGCAGGCTAACATTTGCGTGGTGACAGACTTCGGCGAGGCCGCTTTCGAAGGTGCGGTTCATCAGGTGATAGGCGTTTTGCACGCTGATGATTTTCGGCAGGCCGAGTTGTGCTGCGCAGCGCACGAATTCGGCAACGCCCCACGGCGTTTCATTGGAGAGGCCGATGTGGCGCACTTTTCCCGCAGTGATCAACTCGGCCAGTACTTGCAGTTGCTCGGCGATGGGCACGGTCTCGCGTTCCTGGCTAACGTCGTAACTGGTGGAGCCGAACATCGGCACATAGCGGTCCGGCCAGTGGATCTGGTACAGATCCACGTAGTCGGTCTGCAGGCGGCGCAGGCTGCCGTCGATGGCAGCGGAGATATGTTCGCGGTTGATGCGCGGCGTGCCGCGTATCCAGCTGTAACCGCGCGCGGGACCGGCGATCTTGGTGGAGAGGATGAGCCGGTCGCGCTGTTGGCGCTTGAGCCAGGTGCCGATGTAACTTTCGGTGCGGTGCACGGTCTCGGCGCGCGGGGCGACCGGATACATCTCGGCGGTGTCGATGAAGTTGACGCCGCGTGCTATTGCGAAGTCCAGTTGCGCGTGCGCTTCGGCTTCGGTGTTCTGTTCGCCGAAGGTCATGGTGCCGAGCGCGAGTGCCGACACGTTCAGATCGCTGCTGCCCAATTGTCGGTATTCCATATTCGCCTCAGGGTATTTGGAGTAATTGGAGTAGATATTTTATCCTGACATCGTGCTAGCATTTGCACATGATGATGCCTGTCCTATTTCTTTCACATGGAGCACCCAGCTTGCTGCTTGAAGCTGGAGAAACAGGGGAAGCATGGCGCCAGTTGGGCGCGCAGTTGCCCAAACCCGTTTCCATTCTGGTCATTTCCGCGCATTGGGGATCGCCCGTGCTGACACTTGGCACTACAGTGCAGCCGGAGACCATTCACGATTTCAGGGGTTTTCCCGAAGAACTCTACCGTGTGCAATATCCCGCACCCGGCGCACAGCAGATGGCGCAAGCGGCTACACAATTGTTGCGGCAAGCAAACATTCCGGTACAACTCGACGCACAACGCGGCCTGGATCATGGCGCCTGGGTGCCGTTGAGCATCATGTTTCCGCAGGCGGATATTCCCGTCGCCCAGCTTTCCTTGCAGCCCGAACAAACTCCGTCCTGGCATGTCGCGCTGGGTCGCGCCTTGCAGCCGCTGCGCGAGCAGGGCGTGCTGATCGTCGGCAGCGGTTCGCTCACGCATAACCTGCGCGCCGTATTCAAGCATCCGCAGGGCGAGCGCGCACCCGTCTGGGTGACGGATTTTTGCGATTGGGTTGCCGAACGGATTACGGAAGGCGATGTGGACGCGCTTTGCGCGTATCGCACACTGGCGCCGTATGCGGAGTTGAACCATCCCACCGAAGAGCATTTGTTTCCGTTGTTCGTGGCGCTGGGAGCAGCGTCGAGTGTGGAAACTGCGCAGCATCTGAACCGGGTGATGACTTTCGGAATGCTGGCGATGGATGCCTGGCTGTTTGACGAGATAGAGAATAATTAATCGGCGCGAGTCCCTGTGGGGACAACAAGCGTCATGCAGGTCGCGGGGAATTGAAATGAACAATGCAAGCATGATGTATTACCTGCCGCAAGTCGAGGCGGAGGTTATCGAACAGAAACTGGCAGAGTTGCAGGCATTGCATCCCGAACTTGGCATCTGCGCGTTGTTGCCGGAAGCGGAAAAGGAAAAGGTCTGCGTATTGCAGCAAGTCTGTGCCAAGCGCAAAGTACCGCTGGTGGGCGCGATATTCCCGGCGCTGGTTCAGGACGGCCATTTTCTGATCTGCGGGGTATGGCTGTTGTGTTTCGGGGAAATGCCGCATTATGCTCTGTACGACAACTTACCGATCGAAACTGCGGAGGTTGAGAGCGCGGCGGAGAAGATTGCCAACGACATTCGCGCGCAAATCGATCACGTCCCCGACCTGACGCTGTTCATGCTGTTCGATGCCATGGTGTCCAATATTGGCTCTTTGCTCGACAGCGTCTATTTGCATCTGGCGAACCGCGTTCATTATGCCGGGGCCAGCGCGGGCAGCGAGACCTTTCAGCCGATGCCGTGCCTGTTCGACGCGGAGCGCATTGTGCAAAACGGTGTGCTTGTGCTGTTATTGAGTGAGCACAAGGGGGCGATCCTGGAACACGGCTACCATACCAACCCGCATACTTCTTATGCGACCTCGACCAAAGGCAATTGCATTTCGCAGATCGACTGGCGTCCCGCCTTCGATGTTTATCGGGAACTGGTGCGCGAGCATTATGGCGAGGAAATCACCGCAGAGAATTTCTACCGGTATGCCGTGCACTTCCCATTCGGCATCGTGCGCGCCAATCACCATGTGGTGGTGCGCATCCCGGTCATGTTGACAGAAGAGGGGGCGCTGTTCTGCGTGGGCGAAGTTCCGGCCAACTCGGTTTTGACCCTGCTCAAGGCGCCGACCGTGCGTTCGGTGGAGACATTGCATAACCTGACCGAAGGGCTGGCAGCGTTGAACGGCGATGTTTCGGGCGCCGAGTTATTGCTGTTCTATTGTGCGGGGCGGCGTCTGCATCTCGGGATTCCGATGGCAACGACCGAACTGGAGGCGTTCGCCGGACTGACCCAGGCTTCCCGGGTTGCGGGGGCGCTTTCGCTCGGTGAAATCGGCGGATCGACGGTGCACGGCTATCCGCTGTTCCACAACGCCACGCTGGTTGCCTCGCGCTGGTAGCATGGAACGCGAAATCATCCTGCCGGTGTTGTACGACCTCGCAGTCACCATCGGCAGCGAGATCAGCGTCAAACCCCTCCTCACGCGCACATTGCAGCGCCTGCTGTATCACACTTCGTTTTCGGCGGGGTTCATCTGCCTGGATGCTCCTGTCTGCGACAAGGCCGGCGGTCAGGTCGAAGTTCATCTTGATGCAGTGGTCGGCGATTTCGATCTGATTGGGGAAATCGGCAAGTCGATCTATTTGCCGTGCGAGTTGATCTGCCAGGCGGCATTGCGCGAGACAGACCAGGCTGCGTTGTTGTCGGCATTGCGTTGCACGCAAACCCAATACAAGGCCTATCTCCGGCTGCCCATTGATCATTGCGGTGTGATTGTGTTGCTGGCGGCCGAAATGCCGGAATCGAAGCTGCCGTTGACGACGATGCTGCAGCCCGTGCTGGCGCATCTGGCCAGGGCCATCATGCTTTGCCGCGGCAACGATCAATTGATCGCGGAAAAAGAAGCTTCCAGGGAAAAGACGGAACATTCGCTGCGCCAGAGCGAGCGGAGTTTCACTTCGCTGCTGGAGTTGAGCCCGATCGGGGTGTTGTTTTCCAGCGATGGCATAACGTTGGGCGCGAATCAGGCGTTTTTGCGCATGTTCGGTTACGAGCTCGACGAAATTCACGGCAGGCCCTTTCTCGAAATGGTGGCTCCGCAAAGCCGTGAGGCGATGATCGACCGCGTAAAGAAACGCGCCCAGGGGATTCCGGTGGAGCAGAGTTATGAAATCACCGGACTGCGCAAAGATGGCGCCGAGATCCCGCTGCTGGTCTCTGCCAACCGTATGGAACTGGATGAAGGGCCAAGGACGACCGCTTTCGTGGTGGATTTGACCGAGCTTAAGCGTGCCGAGAAAAAATACCGCACGCTTTTCGATTCCACCAGCGATGCCGTGATGCTGCTGGATACGTACGGATTTTTCGACTGCAACAAGGCGACCCTGCAAATCTTCGGTTGCGCTTCACAGGCAGAGTTTTGTTCCAGACAACCTGCCGACCTGTCGCCGCCGCAGCAACCCTGTGGTACGGATTCACAAGTCCTGGCGAACGAGCACATCGCCACCGCCATGAAAAACGGCAGTCATCGTTTCGAGTGGGTGCACAGGCGCGCCGATGACGGGAAGGACTTCCCGGCCGAAGTGCTGTTGAACGCGATGGAACTGGACGGGAAACCGGTGCTGCAGGCAACGGTGCGCGACATCACCGAACGCAAGCAGAACGAGCAGAAGATTTATCAGTTGGCTTTTTACGACTCGCTGACCAGCCTGCCCAACAGGCGTCTGCTGATGGATCGTCTGCTCCAGGCATTTTCCGTGGGCGCCCGCAGCGGGCAGCATGGTGCGGTGCTGTTCCTCGATCTGGACAACTTCAAGACGCTCAACGATACCAAGGGGCACGACATAGGCGACCTGTTGCTCTTCGAGGTGGCCAAGCGGCTCAACACCTGCGTGCGCGACGGCGACACCGTGGCGCGCCTGGGCGGCGACGAGTTCGTGGTGGTGCTGGACGCCTTGAGTGCGATCCCGGACGAGGCCGCAGCGCAAGCCGATCTGGTCGCCGAAAAATTACGGGACATATTGAGTCAGCCGTACCGGTTGGAGAATTATGAACACCACACCACGCCGAGTATCGGTGTCGTGTTGTTCCGCGGGCATCTGCAAAGCGTGGACGATGTACTCAAATATGCCGATACCGCGATGTACCAGGCCAAGGCCGCCGGACGCAATACCATCCGTTTTTACGATCCGTTGATGCAGGCGGCCATTGAGGCGCGCGCCGATCTGGAAGAAGAGTTGCGCCATGCCCTGGAACGGGAACAGCTGTGTCTGCATTACCAGGTGCAGATGGACAGCCGGAATCGCGCGTTGGGGGCCGAAGTGCTGCTGCGCTGGCAACATCCCAGGCGCGGCCTGGTGTCGCCGGCGCAATTCATTCCGTTGGCGGAAGATAGTGGACTCATCGTTCCCATCGGGCTTTGGGTGTTGCAGACCGCGTGCGCACAGCTCAAGTCCTGGCAAAACGACGCGCTGACGCGCGATCTGACACTGGCGGTGAACGTGAGCGCCAAGCAATTCCGCAACAAGGATTTCATTGCACAAGTGCAGCGTGTGCTGCTGGACACCGGGGCTAAACCGGCGTTGCTCAAGCTCGAATTGACCGAAAGCATTGTGCTGGAAAACGTCGAAGACACCATCGCCAAAATGCGCGAACTGAAACTGCTGGGGGTGAGCTTCTCCATGGACGACTTCGGCACCGGCTACTCTTCGCTGCAGTATCTCAAACGGCTGCCGCTGGACCAGATCAAGATCGACCAGTCTTTCGTGCGCGACATTGTCAGCGACCCGAATGATGCCGCTATCGTGCAAACCATCATCGCCATGAGCGAAGTGCTGGGCTTGAGCGTTATTGCGGAAGGGGTGGAGACCGAAGCCCAACGCGAGTTTCTGGACCTGCGCGGCTGCCACGCTTTCCAGGGCTATTTGTTCGGAAAGCCGGTGCCGCTGCCGGATTTCGAGGCACGCTTGAGGACGTGATGACTGGAAACGGAATTTGTGCTGTAGTGTGGGCGTGAGCCGTATTTGATCGGTACTTTTGGAAATGCGATACAGGGGGAGATGATGTCCACTTACAACGTTAACCTGCACGAGGCCATCTACTCCTTGTCCGATGCCCTCGATCTGGTGGGCGTCACGCACATCCATCACGGCAAGCGCGTCGCCTACATGGCCGCCGAGTGCGGCAAGCAACTGGGCTGGAGCGGGCCGCGCCTGGACGACCTTTTTCAGGCCGCAATCCTGCACGACAGCGGGGTATCCAGAACCATGGTGCATGCCCATCTGGCCGAGATGGCATGGGAGAACGAGACGGAGCACTGCAAACTGGGTGCCAATCTGTTGGCCACCAGTCCCTTGCTCAGGCATCTGTCGGATACGGTATTGCACCACCATACGCATTGGTCTGCGCTGAAGGATATGGATTTACCGCCGGAAGTGAAGCTGCGGGCAAACTGCATCTACATGTCGGACCGGGTGGATGTGCTCGCGTTGGGGTATCAGCTCGCAGGTAAGGAAATCCTGCTGGGCAAGGACGAGATCAGGAACAAGATATTCCAGCGCCGCGGCGACTGGTTCTGTCCGGAACTGGTCGACGCATTCATGGAGATATCCAGTTCGGAAACAATATGGTTTACTCTGGAAAGCGGCCACGTCAACAGCTACCTGGCCACCTGGCTGTCGCATTATCCGGAACAAACCATGGAGTTCGACGAATTGCGCAGCCTGGTGCATGTTTTTTCCTGCATCGTCGATGCCAAGAGCCCCTATACCAAACAGCATTCCGACGGTGTCGCCAACCTGGCGCGCTATATCGGCAGTCTGTTCAAATTGCCGCAGGAAACCTGCGAGTTGCTGGAGCTGGTTGGACTGCTGCACGACATCGGCAAGTTGCGCGTGCCGGACGATTTGCTGGACAAGCCGGGTGAGCTGAGCGAGGCCGAAACCATCATCATGCGCCAGCACTGTTTCGACACCTACAGCATCCTGAAAAACATCCGCGGCCTGGAGCGCGTCAGCCTGTGGGCATTGCAACATCACGAGCGCATGGATGGCACCGGCTATCCCAACCGCACCAAGGGAGTCGATCTTTCATTTGAGGCGCGTATTGTCGCAGTGTCCGACGTGTTCCAGGCGCTGGCGCAAGAGCGCCCTTACCGCGGACCGCTGGAAAAAGTGGTCATCATGGCCCTGCTCAAGCTGGAAGCAGAGGAAGGCAAGCTGGACGAGGAAGTGGTTGCGGCAGTCGAAACGAACCTCGATGCGTGCTGGCTGGCTGCCGTTGAGCCTATTCAGGAGTAGCTTGGTCGTTACCCCCGAGTATTCGACTGCGTCGAAAACTGCGTCAAATCGACCAAAGGCGCAGGTTGCCAGCCCGGCTTTCGGTGTTCTGCCACTACGTTCGTGAAGATACCCCCGCGCACGTAGAACTTGGCGGTCAGGCGCATGAAACGGGGCTGGGTGGCCGCAATCAGGTCGTCCAGCACGCGGTTGGTCACATCCTCGTGGAAATGCCCCTCGTTGCGAAAACCCCAGATGTACAGCTTTAAACTCTTCAACTCCACGCATTTCTCATCGGCGATGTAATCCAGAATCAAAGTGGCGAAGTCCGGCTGGCCGGTCTTGGGGCACAAACAGGTGAATTCCGGGATCTCCATGTGGATGTGGTAATCGCGTTTCGGCTGCGGATTGGGAAAAGTCTCCAATGTCTTAGTGGCTTGGGTGGTCATTTGGTGAGGTGCCCGGGTTCAGTTAGAATGCAGCGCATTATATCGCCAGCCTGAATCAAATTGCGTCTTGCACATATAAAGTTAGCCGGTTTCAAGTCCTTCGTTGATCCCACCCATATCGCGCTGCCTGGGCAGCTCGTGGGCATTGTCGGGCCCAACGGTTGCGGCAAATCCAACGTCATCGATGCGTTGCGCTGGGTGCTGGGCGAATCCCGCGCCTCGGCTTTGCGCGGCGAATCGATGCAGGACGTGATCTTCAACGGCGCCGGGACGCGCAAACCGGTGGCCCGCGCCAGCGTCGAACTGGTGTTCGACAACTCGCTGGGCAAGGTCGGCGGGCAATGGGCGACCTATGCTGAAATCTCCATCAAACGCGTTCTGCAACGCGACGGCGATTCCAACTATTACATCAACAACCAGTCGGTGCGCCGCAAGGATATCACCGACATTTTCCTCGGCACCGGTGTCGGCGCGCGCGCCTACGCCATCATCGAGCAGGGCATGATCTCGCGGATTATCGAGGCGAAGCCGGAAGAGTTGCGAGTCTTCCTCGAAGAAGCGGCAGGCGTGTCCAAATACCGCGACCGTCGCCGCGAGACCGAATTGCGCCTGGGCGACACGCGCGACAACCTGTTGCGCGTAAGCGACATCCTGCAGGAACTGGACAAGCAACTGGTGCATCTGGGCGAGCAGGCTGAAGTGGCGAAGACTTACCGCGAACTGGAAGCGCGGCGCGATACCACGCAGAAACTCCTCTGGCTGGTGAACAAGCAGGAAGCGGAAACGCGCCGGGCACGCTTTGCGCAACAGGTTGAGAAGACCAAGAACGACCTGGAAGCCGAGATCGCCAAGCTGCGCGAAGTGGAAGCCAAGCTGGAAAGCTCACGCAGCGAGCATTTCGGCCTCTCCGATGCGCTGCACGCCAAGCAGGGCGAGCTGTATGCGAGCAATGCCGAGGTGTTGCGCCTGGAGCAGCAGATCGCCTTCATCGTCGAGCAGCGCAACCGCCTGTCGCAGCAGATACAGAACGGAGAACGCCAGATCGCCCAGCAGCAAACGCAGTTGCAGGGGCTGCGCACGTTGCGCACGCACTGGCAGCAGCAGCAGGAAGACGCCGCCATACGCGTGGCGACCACCGAGAACCGCAGCGAGATTGAAGCGCAGAGCCTGCCGCAAGTGGAAGAAGCCGCGCGCGTGGCGCAAGAGCGCCTCAACACCATGCAGCGCGAGCAGATGCTGATCCAGCAACAGCTGCAAATTTTCGAGACCCAGCGCGGCCATGTACAGGGCAATGTGCAGCAACTGGACAGCCGCAAATCGCGTTTGATGCTGGAACGCGACAACCTGCCGCAGACCGATATGGAGTTGCTGGAGCAGAACCAGCAGCAACTGGTCGAGATGCAGACCGAATACGAGATGCAGCAACAGCAACTGGCGGAGTTGCAGGAGCGCCTGCCACTGGCCGATGGCGAGCGCCGCAAACAGCGCGATGCCGTGCAGGACCTGGAACGACAACTGGCGCAGACCGAAGCGCGGCTGCATGCCTTGCAGCAATTGCAGGCGCAACTCGACAACGACAAGAACCTGAAAGCCTGGCTGACGCAACACCAACTGGATAACGCGCCGCGCCTGTGGCAGTCCATCCGCATCGAGCAGGGCTGGGAAGATGCGCTGGAAGCGGTATTGCGCGAACGCATCAACGCGCTGGCGCTACCGCGCCTGGAAGATGCGGCCAACTGGAGCGATGCGCCGCCCGCCAAGCTGGCGGTGTATGCGGCAGATGGTTCGCGTTCGAACCAGACCGCATCGCAGTCCGGCCTGACCCCGTTGGCCAACTACGTGCGCTGCCAGGATGCACAGGCTGCTCCTGTGGTGGATGACTGGCTGGCAGGCGTATATGCCGTATCGACATTGAGCGAAGCGCTGAGTCAGCGCAACAACCTGCCGACCGGTTCATGGCTGGTCACGGCGCAAGGGCACCTGGTCGGCGCGCACAGCGTGCTGTTCCATGCGCCGGACAGCCAGTTGCACGGCGTGCTGGCCCGCCAGCGCGAGATCGAGCAATTGCAGCAGGAAATGCAACAGCGCATTGCGGCACTGGAGCAGGGCAAGCAGCAGTCGGCGCAGGCAGAAGAGGTGTACCAATCCGTCAACGCGCGTATCGCGCCCATGCGCAGTTCCACCACTGATCTGCAACAACGCCAGCACGGCTTGCAGATGCAGATCCTGAAACTGACCCAGGCCAACGAGCGCACGCAGGAACGTAACGTGCAGATCGCGCAGGAACTGGAAGAACTCGCCGAACGCGTGAACAACGAACAGCGTCAGATGCAGGAGATCGCCGAGCAGATGGAGATCCAGCGCGAGAAGCTGTCGTCGCAGCAGATGGAAAGCGATCAGGCGCGGCAGCAGTCTGGCACCCAGGACAACCTGTTGCGCGAACAGCGCGACCGTGCGCAGAAGGCGCAGCACGAATTGCAGGAAGCACGTTTCTTCGCCAAGACCTGTGCGGAAAAGCTCGCCGATCTGGAACAGAACCTGAAACAGCAGGGCGAGACGCTGACGCAACTGGAAGAGGCGCTGGCGCACAGCCGCAACGAACAGGCGAACCTGAGCGAAGGCGATGCGGACCAGCAATTGCAGGGCGCACTGCAGCAGCGCCAAGTGCATGAGCAGGCGCTGGCCGAAGCGCGCAATATTCTGGAAAATGCCACGCTGAACCTGAACCGCATGGAGCAGGAGCGCATGGCTTGCGAGCAGAAGCTGCACCCGCTGCGCGAGAAGGTGAGCGAGATCACGCTGAAGGAACAGGAAGCGCGCATCCAGTTTGAACAATGGGCGGAACAATTGCAGGGTGTTGACGAAGAGCCGCTGCTGCCGTTGATCGAAGGCGCCAAGGCGGGCGGGTTACAGAACGAGCTGACGCGTCTGGCCAACGAGATCACGGCGCTGGGCGCGGTGAACCTGGCGGCGTTGGAGGAGTTGCAGACGGCGCAGGAACGCAAGACCTATCTTGATGCACAGGCAAAAGACCTGAACGAGGCGATCGAGACCCTGGAAGACGCGATCCGCCGCATCGACAAGGAATCACGCGACCTGCTGATGGCGACCTATGAAGAGGTGAACCGCCATTTGTCCGAACTGTTCCCCATCCTGTTCGGCGGCGGCGATGCCAAGCTGGTGCTGACCGGGGAAGAAATCCTGGACAGCGGAGTGCAGGTGATGGCGCATCCGCCGGGCAAGAAGAACGCGTCCATCCATCTGCTCTCAGGCGGCGAAAAGGCACTCACCGCCATCGCGCTGGTGTTCTCCCTGTTCCAGCTCAACCCGGCGCCGTTCTGCGTGCTGGACGAGGTGGACGCGCCGCTGGACGACACCAACACCGAGCGTCTGTGCAAGCTGATCCAGAAGATGTCGGAAAAAACGCAGTTTGTTTACATCAGCCACAACAAGATCACCATGGAAATGGCGCAGCAGCTCATCGGCGTGACCATGCAGGAGCGCGGCGTCTCCAAGGTGGTGTCGGTGGATATCGAGGAAGCCTTGAAACTGAGCGAGGACAGCGGCGGCAAAGCCGCTGTGGTTGCCGCCTAGTTGCAGTTTTCGCTGATTACCTTATTTGCTTCTTCAAGGCGTTGGGCGCGTGCGGTGTCGTCAATGTATGCGCGCTCACCTTTCTCGTCGTAAGTGTAGATGCGTCCTCCTTCCGATAGGCTTCTTGCATTTTGGCGGGCTCCTTCGCAGTTGCGTCTTTTTGCATCAGCCCGGGCATCTTCCTCGGCTTTTTTCTTCGAGGCATCTTCTTTGGTCTGTTTTGATTTTCTCATCTCGGCTTCGCGCTCGGCAACGCTTTTGGGAGAGGAGTTGGCGGGAGCATCGGCCTGGCCTTGGCCCGCAAAATTGCGTACATTCTGCGATTGAACTTCGGGGGGAGGGGCGTCTGAATAGTGTACTTTTCCGTCCGCATCCACCCATTTATTCAGTCCGGCATGGACATTAAAAGTGATCAGCGCCAGCGTAATGATCGTAAAATAGCGTTTCATGACATCCTCCGATTGATGATGGATGCGAAACTAGCTGTTAATTTGTCTCGCGTCAATTTATGATAGCGCTCGGGTTTTGACCAGACTCCTAATCTCAGGAGCTCAGGAACAACGAAATAGCGGAGTTGCAAGCCGAAATGTCCAATACACAATTGCCCGCAGATATCAATCCGGAATACTACCGGGTGGACAAGAATCAGGATTTGGTGCTCAGGATGTTCCGCTTCTATTACCGGGCGCACCAGAACTCGGGCAAGTTGTTCGACGAACTGCCTGACTTTTTCATGATCAAGCCCATCGTGCTGAAAGATGCCGATCTGACGACGCGAGCTTCCGACAAGCTGATACTCGACGACTGCATCCATCGGGCGCAGGAACGCCAGGGTTTTGTCGGGGTAAACAAGCTAAAAAACCCGAAACTGAATTATTACTGGCTGGAATTGACCGTACAGCCTTTCATGCTGGGCGATCCGGTTACGGAGAATAACAAGAGCGAGTTCTTCTTCGTGCTTGGCAATTTTATCAACTTCACCAAAGAACACCCCAAGACCTATGGGGATATCACGGCCGAGATCGATTCGGACAAGGATCTGGCGTTGATGCTCAAGGAGATCAACAAGCTGGGCGACAAGCTCATGACCTTGCTGCCCATCTATCCCGTGGAGTCGCTGGTGCGGTTCAATCCCAACTGGCCCATCGGCGAGGTGAACAAGCTGCTGATGACGCTCAAGGACAATGACCAGAGCTGGTGTGACGTCTTTTTCGAGTACCTGATCTACGTGATGAGCAGCAAGGGCAAGAACGGGGGGTAATCGCCGCATGGCCTCTGCGCAAGTTTTGATATAATGCGCCCTTTAGATAAAACAACTAGCCATTCGGCTAGGCTATCAAAAGACGATAGCCAAGCCGCTGGTTATGCCGAGGAAGGTTCCCCCCCATGCGTATTACACAAAAAGCCCTCACTTTCGACGACGTATTGCTCCTCCCGGCGCATTCCAACGTCTTGCCGCGCGATGTCAGTCTGCGCACCCAGCTTACCCGCAACATCACCTTGAACATTCCGCTGCTGTCCGCTGCGATGGACACCGTCACCGAGGCGCGTCTGGCGATAGCCCTTGCGCAAGAAGGCGGCATCGGCATCGTGCACAAGAACATGACCGCCAAAGAGCAGGCGGCGCAAGTTGCCAAGGTCAAGCGTTTCGAGAGCGGCGTGGTGAAAGATCCCATTACCATTGCGCCGAACATGACCGTGCGCGATGTGCTCAACCTGACCCGTCAGCACAAAATTTCCGGTATCCCCGTGGTGCAAGGCAAGCAAGTCGTCGGCATTGTGACCAACCGCGATCTGCGCTTTGAAAGCAATCTCGACCAGTCCATCACCAACATCATGACGCCGCGCGACCGGTTGATCGTGGTCAAGGAAAACGCCAACCGCGACGAAGCGCGCAACCTGATGCACAAGCACCGTATCGAGCGCGTGCTGGTGGTAAACGATGCGTTCGAGTTGTGCGGACTCATCACGGTCAAGGATATCCTTAAGTCCAGCGAGCATCCGCTGGCTTGCAAGGACGAGCTGGGCCGCTTGCGCGTCGGCGCCGCAGTCGGCGTTGGCGAGGGCACGGAAGAGCGCGTGGCATTGCTGGTCGAAGCCGGTGTGGATGTGCTGGTGGTGGATACCGCCCACGGCCATTCGCAAGGCGTGCTGAGCCGCGTGCAATGGGTCAAGAAGAATTTCCCCAAGGTCGAGGTGATCGGCGGCAACATCGCTACCGGTTCTGCGGCCAAGGCGTTGGTGGATCACGGTGCGGACGGTGTGAAGGTCGGCATCGGCCCCGGCTCCATCTGCACCACGCGCATGGTCGCGGGTGTCGGCGTTCCGCAGATAACGGCCATCCAGAATGTGGCAGATGCGCTGGCCGATAGCGACGTGCCATTGATCGCCGACGGCGGCGTGCGTTTTTCCGGCGATATTGCCAAGGCCATTGCGGCCGGTGCGCATTCCGTGATGCTGGGCGGCCTGTTCGCGGGCACCGAGGAAGCGCCGGGAGAGATCGAGTTGTATCAGGGACGCTCCTACAAATCCTATCGCGGCATGGGCAGCCTGGGCGCGATGCAGCAAGGCTCCAGCGACCGCTACTTCCAGGAAAACGAAGGCAACAAGGACAAGCTTGTGCCGGAAGGCGTCGAGGGCCGCGTGCCATACAAGGGCAGCGCGCTGGCGGTGGTTCACCAATTGCTCGGCGGTCTGCGCTCCAGCATGGGTTATCTGGGTTGCCCGGATATTTCCACCGTGCATGCCAAAGCCGAATTCGTGGAGATCACGTCAGCAGGTATTCGCGAATCGCATGTGCATGATGTGCAGATCACCAAGGAAGCTCCGAATTATCATATTGATTAGGATTTTGGAATTGGGATTTAGGATTTGGGGAACTGCTCCCTGCTTTCCTGAATCATCAATTCCCAAATCCAAAATCCCAATTCCCAAATCCTAAGAAGTCATGCATAAAAAAATCCTCATCCTCGATTTCGGTTCCCAGTACACCCAGCTGATCGCCCGCCGCGTGCGCGAGACGCATGTCTATTGCGAACTGCATCCATGGGATATGAGTGAGGCGGATATCCGCGCGTTCGATCCCGCAGGCATCATCTTGTCGGGCGGACCGAATTCCGTTTATGAGGAGGAGACGCCGAAGGCGCCGCAAGTCGTGTTTGATCTCAAAGTGCCGGTAATCGGCATCTGCTACGGCATGCAGACCATGGCGGCGCAACTGGGCGGCAAGGTCGAATCCGGCAAGGTACGCGAGTTCGGTTATGCCGAGATCCGTGCGCAGGGCCACTCGAAGCTGTTCGACGGCATCCAGGACAAAACCAACGCGCAAGGCCACGGCCTGCTCGACGTGTGGATGAGCCACGGCGACAAGGTCACCCAGCTTCCGTCCGGATTCACGGCCATCGCTTCCAACGAAGCAACGCCGTTCGCCGCCATGGCAGACGAGTCGCGTCGCTATTACGCGGTGCAGTTCCATCCGGAAGTCACCCACACCTATCAGGGCAAGGCCATCATAGCCCGTTTCGTGCACGACATCTGCGGCTGCGGACAGGACTGGAACATGCCGGACTACATCGCCGAAGCGGTGGCCAAGATCAAGGCGCAGGTCGGCAGCGAAGAAGTCATCCTCGGTCTGTCCGGCGGTGTGGATTCTTCCGTCGCGGCAGCGTTGATTCACCGCGCCATCGGCGACCAGCTGATTTGCGTATTTGTGGACAACGGCCTGTTGCGCCTGAAGGAAGGCGAGCAGGTGATGGAGACCTTCGGCAAGAACATGCACATGAAGGTCATCCATGTGGATGCCAGCGGCGAATTCATGAAACACCTCACGGGCGTGACCGATCCTGAGCAGAAGCGCAAGATTATCGGGCGCGAGTTCGTCGAAGTGTTCCAGCGCGAATCCGCCAAGCTCAAACAAGCCAAGTGGCTGGCACAGGGCACCATCTATCCGGACGTGATCGAATCGGCAGGTGCCAAGACCAAGAAGGCACATGCCATCAAATCGCATCACAACGTCGGCGGGTTGCCCGAGTCCATGCACCTCAAGTTGCTGGAACCGTTGCGCGAGCTATTCAAGGACGAAGTGCGCGAATTGGGTGTGGCGTTGGGTCTGCCGGCCGACATGGTCTATCGCCATCCTTTCCCAGGCCCCGGTCTGGGCGTGCGTATTCTGGGCGAAGTGAAGCGCGAATATGCCGAACTGCTGCGCCGTGCCGATGCGATCTTCATCGAAGAGCTGCGCAATACCAAAGACGCAGAAGGCAAGAGCTGGTACGACAAGACCTCGCAGGCTTTCACCGTGTTCCTGCCGGTCAAGTCGGTCGGTGTAATGGGCGACGGCCGCACCTACGAATGGGTGGTGTCGTTGCGCGCCGTGCAGACGCAGGACTTTATGACCGCACACTGGGCGCATCTGCCGTATGAGTTACTGGGCAAGGTCTCCAACCGCATCATTAACGAAGTGCGCGGCATCAACCGCGTGGTGTACGATATCTCCGGCAAGCCGCCCGCGACCATTGAGTGGGAGTGATGCGGTTCGCCGTTGCAGCACTCCCACCCAGCGGGTGAATAACTGAGGTCTGACGTGCATCCATTCGCAATCTACCGCTGGCCCGATATTCCCAAGTTGCTTGGACTGGCGCTGTTGTATGCGCTGCTCATCCAACTCTGCCTGTCCCACCTGACTACCGACGGCAACATCTCGCCGGTCTGGCTGCCCAGCGGGTTGGGTTTGGCCGCATTGCTGATCGGCGGCAAGAAATACTGGCCCGGTGTTTTCATTGGCGCAATGGCGGCCTACCTGGCTACAGGCCGCTCCATCCCCGTCTCTTTCTTCATCGCATCGAGCAATGTTATCGAACCGCTGCTGGCGGTCTGGCTGCTACTCCGTTGCAAACACTTCGATCACAGGCTGCAATTCGCGAGCGATTATCTGTGGCTGATCCTGATTGGGGCTGCGGTTGCTGCGCTGGCGGCCGTCATTGGCGTGGTTACCTTGGCGGGAGCTGGCCTTTTGCCGCCGGACGCCGTTGCCAGGGGATGGCTATTCTGGTGGCGGGGCAACTTGCTGGGTATCGCAATACTTGCACCGGCACTGCTGATCTGGCGCAAGTGGCCGACGGGCTGGATGAGAGGCAAGGGCAGGGTGCTGGAGACGACGTCGTTTATCCTGCTTGCCTTGCTGACCAGTCTCGCGGCTTTCCATGGCTGGACTTCCGTATTGCACTCAGATATCCCGTTGGCATACCTGATGTTCCTGTTTGTCATTTGGGGATCGCTGCGTTTCGGCCGCCACGGCGTCATGTTGATCCTGTTGTTGTCGGCGATTCAAGGGATACTGGGCGCGCTCGATGGTGTGGGTTTCTTTGCCACGGATATCCATACCGGATGGATGAATTTCTGGCTCTACATGATGAGCATGACTTTCGTCGGCATCGTGCTGGCGGCAACGATCCTGCAACACAGGCACGATGCGGAAGCTTTGCGCGAAAGCGAATCGAAGTTGCATGCCATTCTCGATCACGCACCGGTCGGCATCTGGCTGGTCGGCACGGATGGACGTTACCGTTTCGTGAACAAGCGTTTCTGCGATGCCATCGGCATTCCCGAGAATGATTTTCTGGCTTCGACGAACCTTGCCGATCTGGTGGGCGGGGAATTTGCAAAACAATGTATCGCTTCGGACTGGGCGTGTCTGGCTCAGGATGAGGATTACGTTTCCATCGAAACGCTGAAGCTGGCCGATGGGAAATTGCATCAACTTGAAGTCACCAAGGCAAAACTGCGCAATTCCATAGGTGTCGTGACCGGCGTCATTGGTCTCGCGGTGGATGTCACCGAGCGAAAACAGGCCGAGGAGGCGCTGCGCGAAAGCGAGGCTCGCTGGAGCTTTGCGCTGGAAGGCGGCGGCGATTGCGTCTGGGACTGGAACATGCAGACCAATGAGGTTGCGCTGTCCAAGGGCGGCAAGGCGATGTTCGGTTTTGCCGACGACGAGATCGGCAACAACATGTCGGTATGGAATGCGCGCGTTCATCCGGAAGATATCGCGCAACTGCTTGTCCAGGTCGGCGAGTTCTTCCATCTCAAACAGGACAAATTCACCGCCGAGTATCGCGTGCGCTGCAAGGACGACAGCTGGAAATGGATACTTACCCGCGGCATGGTTGCACACAGGAACGATGCGGGGCGCATTACACGCATGATCGGCACGCACACCGACCTGACCGAACGCAAACAAGCCGAGGAAACCATCCGGCGCCAGGCGCATTACGACGCGCTCACCCAGTTGCCCAACCGTCGTCTGTTCCGCGATCGACTGGAGCAGACGATCAGACTTTCCAAACGCGATCGTATTCCGTTCGTGCTCATGCTTATCGACCTGGATCACTTCAAGGAAGTCAACGACACTCTGGGGCATGATGCCGGGGATTTCCTGCTGGTGGATGCCTCGCAACGCATCCTGCATTGCGTGCGCGAATCCGACACGGTGGCGCGCATGGGCGGGGACGAGTTCGTGGTGATCCTGCCCGACATCGAAGATCCGGTCAGCATCGAGCGCATCGCGCAGAAAATCATCGGCAAACTGGCCTCGCCATTCCTGCTGGGCGAAGAAAAGGCTTTCATCTCGGCCAGCATCGGTATCACGTGTTATCCAAACGATGCCGACAACATGGAAACCCTGCTCAAGAATGCCGATCAGGCGATGTATGTCGCCAAGAATCTGGGGCGCAACCGCATGAGTTACTTCACTCCGGTGTTGCAGGAGAACGCACAGAAACGCATGCGCATGGTCAACGACCTGCGCGATGCCCTGGCATCCGGCCAGTTGCGCGTGTATTACCAGCCTATCGTCGAGCTGGCGACCGGGGATATCCACAAGGCAGAGGCTTTGTTGCGCTGGCTGCATCCCGTGCGCGGCATGGTCAGTCCTGCGGAATTCATTCCACTGGCGGAAGAGACCGGCATGATCGTCGAAATCGGCGATTGGGTATTGCGCCAGGCAATGCATGAGGTGAAACGCCTGCAGGAGATACACCACAAGGATTTCCAGATCAGCGTCAACAAATCCCCGGTGCAGTTCCAAAGCGACAACCCGCTCAAGGCCGAAGAATGGCTGCAGGAACTGGAACAACACGGACTGCATGCGAGCAGTCTGGTGGTCGAGATCACCGAGGGCGTGTTGCTGGATGATGCTGGCAACGTCAAGGAAAGATTGCTGGCTTCGCGCGATGCCGGTATCCAGGTGGCGATAGACGATTTCGGCACGGGCTATTCATCGCTGGCCTATCTCAAAAAATTCGACATCGACTACCTGAAGATCGACCAGACCTTCATCAACAATCTGGGCAATCACCCCGACGACATTGCGCTGTGCGAGGCGATCATCGTCATGGCGCACAAACTGGGCCTGCAGGTTATCGCCGAAGGGGTGGAGACTGAACAACAGCGCCTGCTGCTGCTCGACGCGGGCTGTGACTATGCCCAGGGATTCCTGTTTTCGCAGGCGCTCCCGGCGGACGAATTCGAAGCTCTGCTGCAAACCGGCGTGGCTGGCAAGCCATTCCCGGGTAAATAACCCCTTTTCCTGCCTTTATTCCACGCTTTAGCGCGGCGTCTTCCTGTTACTTTAGTGTCGAGCCGATGCCCTTGGCATCACTACGCGAAAGAGGTGAGACATGTCAGCACTGAAAAAAATACGTCTGGTTGCTTCCCGTGGCGAAGAAAATCCTGTCGAGTCCGAAGCGATACTGGAATCGCGCGGACGCATTGAAGCCGAGATCGATGCCCAATTGGCGGTGCAGGCGCGAGCCCGTGCCGAAGCGCATGCGCGGGCCATTGCACAAGGCAAGGCGAAACAGGAAAACAGCCTGACAGAACAGATCGAAGTGCGCACGCGTGCCGAGGCCCAGGTGCTCGAGGAAGTGCAGTCACGCATTGGCATGGAGCGCGAACTGGAAGAGCTGGCACACGCCAAAAAGAAATCAGAAGAACGCCTGGCCGAAGCAGTGCGTGAAAAGCTGGAAGCCGAGAGACAGACCAGGGCAGAACTCGAACAACGGCTGGCCGCCGAGCAGCGTCTGCGCAAAGAGCTGGAGCTGCAGGCCGAACTGGAACAGGAAACAGCGAAGATCGCGCAAGAGAAGACCCGCACCGAAGAGTTGGTGACGCAGACCGTACAGAACAAACTCAAGGCCGAGAAAGACGCGATGGCAATGGTCAATGCCAAACTCACTGCCGAAAGTTCGGCGCAGGAAGCAATGAACGCCCGCGTCCGCGCCGAAATGCTGGAATTGGCCGAGAAGCAGGCGCGTGTGGCTGCCGAACTGGATGCCGAACGGGCCGCGATGGCGCGAGCGGAAGAAGAGCGCCAGGCTGCAAAAGAAGTGGAGCTGCGCATCCAGATCGAACACCAGGCCCGGGCTGAAGCATCTTTGCGTGTCGCGGCCGAGCGGCAGACTGCCGAAATCGCCAAACTGGCCGTCAAAGCCGAACAGGACGAGCGCCTGGCGGTCGAGCGCAAGCTGCAGGCAGAGCAGGAAATGCTGAAGCTGCTGGAGTCGCGTGTGGATGCCGAACAACTGGCGATCAAGGAACGCGAAAGTGCGAATGCGGTCCTGAAGCAAATCGAGCTGGAAGCGCGCGACCTGCTGGCAGTCGAGGAACAGGCCAAACGTGCTGCCGAGGTCAAACTGCAGGCAGAGCGCGAACTGATGGAAATCGCGCAACAGCGCGCCGAAGCCGATATGCGCGCTTCGCATGCCGTCGAATTGCAGGTGCATGCCGAGGCGGAAGCCATCGATCAGGCCAATCAGCGCTATGAGATGGCGGAATGTGCCAGGAGCATCGCCGAAGGCAAGGCCGAGATGGAACACGAGCTGGCGGCGGCGGAACAGGCACAGGCGCAGGCAGACGAACTGGCGACACGGGAAATGCAAAAGAAGCTGGATGCCATCAATGCCATGCTGCCTTTGGCTGAAGAACGCGCAAGACTGATGACGGAATCCTGCCTGGCTGCCGAAGCAAGACTGGCGGAGGAAAGCGCCGCCGTTGCAGCGTTGCAGCAGCGCACCGATGTCGAGCAACGAGCGGCGGAAGCCGCAGCACAACGCAAAACGCTGGATGAAGAGGCGGCGCGCGTGGCCCAGGCCAAACTGGACGCCGAAAACGAAGCCATCGCCAGGATCACATCGCGCATGGACGCCGAATTGCGCGCCATCGAGGCCGACAACGAACGCATCTCCGCCGAAGTGCGTGCTGAAGAGATTGCCAAGGCAAGGCAGGTGCAGGCGGAGGAACTCACCGCCGCCGCCAGGACGAAAGAAGAGATCGATGTGCGTGCGTTCAACATGGCCAAGCTTAAAGCCGAAACACTGGCCCAGGCCATCAAGGCCGAAGAAGCAGCCGTACAGGCCGATGCGCGTGCCGTGATGCAGTCACGTCAACGCATCGAAACTGCGGAAGTAGCCAAGCGCCGGACAGAAGAACGCGAACGCCAGGAGACCGCGGAATTGATTCTGGACCAGCAAAACCGCCTCGCTGCAAAACGCGCGGCAGAAGAACGCATTGCCGAACTGGTGCGTCAGCGCAATGCAGTCGCTGCGGAAGCGATGCGGCTTGTCGAAGAGCGCAGAATCAAGGAAGCAGACCAGTTGGCCCTGGAACAGCAGAATCGGGATGCCGAGGAGCAACTGATTGCCGCCTGTAATGCGCGCGTGGAAGCGGAACGGTTGGCGCTTGAGTCCGCAGAAGCACGTATCGCAGCCGAGCAGCAGGCTGCCGAAGTGGCGCGGAAAAAGGATTTTGCCGAATTGCTGGCGCTCCAGGCCGTCAACACAAAGATCGAGATGGAAGAACAAGCCATCGCCGCGTTGCACGAGAGCGAAAAAATAGAGCGGAGCTTGAGCGAAGAAGTACGCGAAGAATTGCGCAATACCAAGACGCAGCTGGAAACCGGAAAGCTGCTGCAAAGACTGAACAAAACGCACCGCGTCAACCGTTTCTCGCAAGCCGCCCTGGCTGCCACATTATTGCTGAGCGTGGGACTGTGGGTGGGCGGAGCAGGCTCAAGTGCAAAAGCGCAAACGGAACACACGACGAACAACAACAGCAAGGCGGTTGTGCAGGTTGCGCCACAAGTTGTCGAGCCTGTCGTGCTGGACAACCTGAAGCTGTCTGCCAATCTTGAAACTGCTTCCCTGCAGGCCAGGCTGAAAGAAAATACGCTGGTTGAAAGAGAGTTTTAAACGGGCTGGGTATGGCAATAAATTCAGCAAATAGAATTCAATAGTTCAGACTTGAATGGACAGGCATTGTCCGATGTTTGGCCGAAGCTGCCGCCATAGCTCGGTCTACGTAACGTCCGCTGAGCAGATCAAAGCTGACATCTCTGAAGTTCAATTGCGTCCGCACTTGCCTTTTATTATTATGCGGCGTCCGCATGATCACTGTTGGTCCTCATTAAGGAGTTGCCTGTGGCAATCCATGTAACCTCTAGAAAACTTCACTGGAACTACTTCGTAGCTCTTGAACGTGACTTGGAAGCTGTCTCTCGCTACGTTGAATTCTGCGAACCGAACTTTGACACATTCTCGATCGAGCTTGCCCATTTGTTATTTGCTGCGGCGTCGGAGGTTGATGTAGTCGCGAAACTCCTCTGTGAAAAGATCAACCCGGCGCTCCCCCGCGGAAATATTAACGAGTACAAAGCTGTTCTTTTGCCTGCTATTCCCGATCTTCCTGACACAGAGGTATTTGTTTCACGCTACGGCCTGTCGTTTAAGCCATGGTCTAATTGGGCGGGAACCACTAACCCGGTTTGGTGGCACAGTTACAACAATGTCAAACATGAGCGTGACGCGCATTTCAACGAGGCTACGCTTGCGAATGCGCTGAATGCACTGGGTGCATTATTAGTTATCACCTTTCATTATTACGCCCGGACTCTTGCCATACCACCAAGCACTATTCATCCACCGAAGGACACGACGCAGGAACTACAACCTGAATCAGTTCTTCTCCGGCTTGATTCGAATTGCTACTACGACCATCTAATCGTATGAGCAAACGTTTGAGGCCCAACCCATCATTCCATCGGACCTGCGCGAAAAGCCGCGCAGACCGATGAATTCAAACGTTAGCCTACTCGACCGATGCCATACGTTTTCTCTCTGCACCAGGAAAGTCTTAAGCGCAAGTTTGCGGTTTACGTCGTCGTAGCGAAGGGGGCACATGACACAAAACTGTACGTTGGGAAAACCGGTGACAACCGAGAAGGGTGCAACCCCCTGATATCGAGATGCGGCAACCACTTCTCTTATAACAAGATACATAGCCAAGTCCGGAACAAGCTTGATGACCATGAAGATCGTCACTACACATATGTTTTCGACCACTTCGATGATTATCCGGAAGAGGACGCGCAGAGACGCCTTTGCATTGATCGAATCAACGAAATGGAGCGATGGCTAAATGAGGAAATCCAGAAGGTCACGCAGCGTAGACAGAATTTAGAACTCCTGAACCCTTATCAAGCTGCCGGGCACGTATCTGCTGCTGAAAAGAAGAACAGAGCTGCCCTACGCACCGCAGACTGCAAAATAAAGATTTCGGCGCTGGTCTCTGAAGTGGAACGTCAAGTTGGCTAACCCTACGATCAACCGGACCAGCGCGAAAAGCCGTAGCCTGACCGCCCATATTCTTGGTCTATGTCGTTTGTGATCTGGCAAGGTTAACTTTTGCAACGGATTTGTTGCTGTACGCAGATCCGAATCATCCATGCTGCTAAGATATGTTTGGACTAACCATTAGGGCTAATTCTTTGGATTCAGACCTCAAACCAACTCAAGACGAAGTCCTCCGGCGCGTGGGTCGCAACCTCCTTCTATTTCAGCAGATCGAGGGGTTGTTGAAATTCCTTCTTTCCTTCCATAAAGCTGGGGGGACACCTGTGGATTTGAAGGAACGGCAGCAGAAGCAGATCGACACCATCAGCAGGAAGATGTTTGGGCACCTAGTTGAAAAATATGGCACCGATGTCCTTAAGGATGCGGGTGTTGAGGTGCCCGATGAAGAGGGCCCTGCTGACTGGATCACTTTCTCTTTCCGGGTTTCCGGCAACGCCGAGTTCATTGAAGCCATGCGCCGAGACATGAAACTGATGACGGGACAGCGTAACGAATTGGTTCATGGTTTCTTGCCAAGATGGCAGCCTGACTCACCAGAGAAGCTTGAAGAGACATTGGCTTATCTCGACAACCAACGCGAAAAAGTGCTGCTGATGCATGAGCACTTGCGAACTACGGCCAGTCACATTCAGGAAAGTCGGAACAAGCTTCTCGAGTTCATGTCCAGTGAAGAATATCAGAAGCAGTCAGAACTGATGTGGCTGCAAGCCAGCCCACTGGTGTCGTTCCTAAGGGACGTGGCCTCCCAGGTTCATCGAAAGGATGGCTGGAGCTATTTGGCTCACGCCGGAAGGCTGGCGAATCAGGAGTTGCCTGAGGATGTGAATAACATAAATGAAAGATACGGTTTCAAGACACTCAAGAAATTGATAATCGGAAGCGAGATGTTTGAGGTCTTCGATGAGCCACTCTCCGAAGGACAATTTAGAACGCTCTATAAAAACAAGGAAAGGCACTGATGGCCACACTGAGAGGATAGCTTGAACTACGTCCGGTAAAGAGCCCTTAGGAGGCGTACTTGGATGGAAGCCTCAACGACAGTTATGGCCGATCATCTGACAACACCTGTCAGTTCAAATCTGACTACCGCAAATAAAAACGGGGGGCGATCAGCCCCCCGTTTCATTTCGTACCGGCGCTGCCGTCAGAATCTGGTGACGCGCGTTACGCCGTCGCTTTCGATGACGCGCACCTTGTCGCCCGCCTTGATTTCGTCTTCTTCGTTCTTGTTCACCGCTTGCACGACCGAGATGTATTCGCCGCCTTCAAGCTTGATGGCCATTTCGATACCGTCTTCGCGGGTATAGGCTTCTTCCGTTGCCGCGCCGACCATGCCGCCGACCACGGCACCCAGAACTGCCGCGACTTCGCCGGTTTTGCCTCCCGCTGCGCCGCTGCCTGCTATGCCGCCGGCGATGGTACCGGCTGTAGTGCCAATCTGAGTCTTGGTGCCTTCGATGCGCACTTTATGCACACTCTCTACTGTGCCCACCCGGAAATGCTGCACCTGGCGAACCTGGTCGCGGCTATAGACGTCGCCGCCCTTGTCGCTGGCGCAGCCAAGCAGAATGAAAGGGGCGGACAAAAGTAAAATGTATATTTTGCTCATCATGTTGCTCCTCAGGAAAGTTTTGCTGTTTGGGATTCTGTCTGTTCTGCGTTTTCGACCGCAAGATCGGGAACCGGTTCACCGGGGCGCCACTGTTTGAGCAGCAGCGCATTGCTGACCACCGACACCGAGCTCATAGCCATGGCGCCGCCCGCGATCATGGGGTTGAGCAGGCCCAGGCCGGCTAGCGGAATGCCCAGCACGTTGTAGGCAAAGGCGAAGAACAGGTTCTGGCGGATCTTGGAGAGCGTCACGTGCGAAAGGTCGATGGCATCCGCCACGCTGTTGAGGTCGTTGCGCATCAGGGTGATGTCCGCCGCTTCGATGGCAATGTCGCTGCCGCTCTTCATGGCGAAACTTACGTCGGCCGCCGCCAGCGCGGGCGCATCGTTGATGCCGTCGCCGACCATGCCGACCAGCGTCTTTTCGTTTTTGAGCGAACTGACATAGCGTGCCTTGTCCTGCGGCGAGACCTCGGCGATGAACTCATCAACGCCTGCCTGCTCGGCGATGGCCTGCGCGGTGGCCTGATTGTCGCCGCTCAGCATCACCACGCGCATGCCCATTTCGCGCAGACGTGCCACGGCCACGCGGCTGCTGGGGCGTATCCTGTCGGCGAAGGCGATGTAGCCGAGCAGCACCTGCGCGCGCGCGACCGCAACCACCGTCTTGCCCTGTTTTTGCAAACCCAGTATCGATGCGTCATCCAGCGCAATTCCCTGCTTGGCGATAAACGCGGGCGAGCCGAGCATATAGGCGATGCCGTCGATATTGGCGCGCAAGCCGCTGCCCGGCGCTTCGTCGAAACCGGTGATCGCCAGCGGCTGCGTTGCATGCGCCTGCGCATAGTCCATGACGGCGACAGACAGCGGATGCGTGGAATGCTGTGCCAGGCTGGCTGCGATACGCGACAGTTCGCCGACGCTACTGGTCGCACTGGGGCGCAAGTCGGTGAGGGCGGGTTTACCCTCGGTCAGCGTGCCGGTCTTGTCCAGTACCAGCACGGCAAGTTTGTGCGCGCGCTCCAGCGCTGCCGCATCCTTGACCAATATGCCTTCGCGTGCGGCCAGCCCGCTGGCGACGACAACGGTGATCGGTGTTGCCAGCCCCAGGGCGCACGGACAGGCGATCACCAGCACTGACACCGCAGTGATGATGGCATACGCAAAATCCTTCTCGACCTGCAGCCAGACGAGAAAGGTGATGACGGCGAGCACCAGTACGATGGGCACAAAGATGCCGGAAATCTTGTCGGCCAGGCGCTGGATCGGCGCTTTCGAACCCTGCGCCTGTTCCACCATGCGCACTACCGCCGCCAGTTGCGTGTGGCTGCCAACGGCGGTTGCGCGGCACTTGATCATGCCCTGCTGGTTGTTCGTGGCGGTATAGACCTTGTCGTTCACATTCTTGGTTTGCGGCATGCTCTCGCCGGTGAGCATGCTCTCGTCCATCGCGGACACGCCTTCCAGCACCACGCCGTCCACCGGCACGTTCTCGCCGGGACGCACGATAAATATGTCATCCGGGCGCAGCGATCCGGCCGAGACATCCAGCACCTGCCCGTCGCGTTCCACATGCGCAATCTTCGGCTGCAACTCGATCAGCTTTTCGATGGCGCTCGAAGCCTTGGCCTTGGCGCCCATCTCCAGCAGCTTGCCCATCAGCACCAGCGTGATAAGCACCGCGCTGGATTCGAAATATACCGGCTGGTGCAAGTCGAGCAGGACGATGGCGACGCTCATGAAATACGCGGCACTGGTGCCCAGCGCCACCAGCAGGTCCATATTGCCGCTGCCGTGTTTGACACTGGCCCAGGCCCCGCGATAGAAGCGCGCGCCTATCCAGAATTGCACCGGTGTCGCCAATGCCCACTGCATCCAGTTCGGAATCATCAGGTGCACGTCGAAGATCATCAGCAGCATCTCCAGCATCATCGGCGTGATGAGCCCAACCGAGATGAAGAAGCGCATTTTTTCCAGTTTGTAGGCTTTGACGCGATCCGCTTTCTCGGCGGCAAAATCGCGCGTCACATGCGCATCGAAGCCGGTGTCGCGTACCGCCTTGATCAGCGCATCCACATTGGTGCGTGCGGGATCGAAGGTCACGCTGGCTTTTTCCGTGGCCAGATTGACCACGGCGGTGACGTCAGGTAATTGATTCAATGCCTTTTCCAGGCGGCCGGAACATGAGGCACAACGCATGCCGACGATCTGGAGGTCGGCGTGATTTTCTGCTTGGGACATGGGGGAATAACTCGGTGGAATGAACAGGCCAAAAGATACGCCCGAGCGCCTCCCTTGTCCATCTTGACCTTGAGCTATTCATGGTTTCCTGTTTCAATCCCACCTCATTTCAAAAGCAGGGAAAAACATGGGGCAGGCAAGCATCGGCATCATCGGGGGCAGCGGCGTTTACGACATCGCCGGACTGGAAAACAAGCGCTGGGAGAAAGTTGAATCCTCTTTTGGTGAACCGTCGGACGAACTGCTGTTTGGCGAACTCAACGGCATCAAGCTGGCCTTTCTGCCAAGACACGGCAGGGGCCACAAGATACCCCCATCCGAGATCAACTTCCGCGCCAACATCGACGTGCTGAAACGGGTAGGGGTGAGTGATGTCATTTCGGTCAGCGCCGTCGGCTCCCTGCGCGAACACCTGACGCCCGGCACTTTTGTCATTGTCGACCAGTTCATCGACCGCACTTTCGCGCGCGAAAAATCCTTCTTCGGCACTGGCCTCGTGGCGCATGTCTCCATGGCGCATCCCGTGTGCAAACGCCTGGGCGACCATATCGAAAAAGCGGCCAAGGAAGCGAACATCAATGCGCTGCGCGGCGGCACTTACCTGGTCATGGAAGGCCCTCAGTTTTCCAGCCTCGCCGAATCCGAGTTGTATAGAAGCTGGGGCTGCGACGTGATCGGCATGACCAACATGCCCGAAGCCAAGCTCGCCCGCGAAGCCGAGCTCTGCTACGCCACCGTCGCCATGGTCACCGACTACGACTGCTGGCACCCCGACCACGACGATGTCACCGTGGAACAGATCATCAAGGTGTTGCTGGCGAACGCCGATAAGGCCAAGACCTTGGTGAAGCATCTTGTGCCGCATGTCGGCCACGATGCAAAGGCCTGTGAGTGCGGCTGCCGCACCGCGCTGCAATACGCGCTCATCACCGCGCCTGAAGCGCGAGATGAGGCGATGAAGAAGAAATTGCAAGCCATCGCGGGGCGCGTTCTTAAATAACCCAATTCCCTCCCCCGGCCTGTCGGCCACCCTCTCCCGCAAGCGGGAGAGGGGCTGGGGGAGAGGGTGGAGTGATAAAATGACCGAACAACAATTACGCACATCCTTGCTGCAAACCTCCCGCCGCATGGTCGAACTCGGCCTAAACCGAGGCACGGCGGGTAACGCCTCCGTGCGTTGCGGCAACGACATCCTCATCACCCCCTCCGCCTTGCCGGTCGCCGAGATGACCGAGCAAGACCTGGTGCTGATCGACAAGGAAGGTAAAGTTCTGCAAGGCCGCAAACCCTCCAGCGAATGGCGCTTCCACTGCGACATCTTCAACGCCCGCCTCGAGATCGGCGCGGTGCTGCACATGCACTCCACCTACGCCACCACCATGGCCTGCCTGGGCAAAGACGTGCCCGCCGTCCACTACCACATCGCCATCGCGGGCGGCGACACCATCCGCTGCACGCCATACACCATCTTCGGCGAGCAGAACCTGTCCGACCTCGCGCTGGAAGCCCTGCGCGACCGCAAGGCCTGCCTGCTCGGCAACCACGGCATGATCGCGCTGGGCAAGGACCTTAACGATGCGCTGTCCGTCGCGCAGGAAGTCGAATACCTGTGCGAGATCTACTGGCGCGCGTTGTCGGTGGGAGAACCGAAGATACTCACCGCGCAGCAGATGCACGAAGTGAAAGCGAAGTTCGTGGAGTACAAGAAGAAAGACTGAACACATGCCCGCAGATTACGCAGATTGCACAGATTAGAACCATAAATTAATCTGCGTGAATCTGCGTAATCTGCGGGAAAAAGAGTTTTTGAATCTCATCAAGGAAATTACCATGCCCATCAAATCCCGAGTCCGCACCGTCCCCCATTACCCCAAACAAGGCATCATGTTCCGCGACATCACCACGGTGCTCAAAGACCCCATCGGCCTGCGCGCCACCATCGACGAACTGGTGCGCCGCTACAAGGACGTGAAGATAGACAAGATCGCCGGCATCGAATCGCGCGGTTTCATTATCGGCACCCCGCTGGCCTACGCCCTCGGCGTCGGTTTCGTACCCATCCGCAAAAAAGGCAAACTGCCCGCCGAAACCATAGGCCACGACTACGAACTCGAATACGGCACCGACCGCATCGAAATCCATACTGACGCCATCTCCAAAGGCGAGAAGGTACTGCTGGTTGACGACCTCATCGCCACCGGCGGCACGGCCGAAGCCGCTGTCATCCTCATCGAGAAGATGGGCGGCAAGATCATCGAATGCTGTTTCATGATCGACCTGCCGGATATCGGCGGCCGCGCACGGCTGGAGAAGCGCGGGCACAAGGTGTTTTCGTTGTGCGAGTTTGAGGGGGACTAGCACCAACTAGCGGAGGCGTCATGAACATATGGCAGGTAGTGATGAGGTGCAACGCAAGACTTGGGTTTATTGCGGCGCTGGGCATGAGCTTGATAGCGTGCTCTCCCGCAGATACATGGAAAGAAGAAGTGCTGCTGCATGATGGCAGCAAGATTATTGTGGAACGTACACAGCATTTTGGAGGAATTCTCATTCAAAGCCCTCCAATCAAGGAGCACTCAGTTACTTTTACGCTTCCAGACTCGGACAAGTCTATTACTTGGAAAAGCAATTTTTCTGAGGATATAGGGCATTCCAATTTTGGTTTATTGGCGTTGGATATAGTTAATGGCTCGGCTTATGTAGTGGCAGACCTTACTGGGTGTTTATCTTATAACAAGTGGGGAAGGCCAAATCCGCCGTATATTTTCTTTAAGTATGCCAATGAACAGTGGACACAAATTCCGTTAGGGGAATTTCCAGTAGAAATTGAGCAGCCAAATATGTTGATTGATACATTCGGACATGGCGATGTGAATCGGGAAGTTAAGTCTGGATACGTAACGGCTGAAAACGTTAAGAAAATCAATAGTACCCTGACGCAAGAGGAGTTTAAAAATATTGTCCGTTTGCCGGTTAAGAAAGTCAGCGCGGATTGTGGTGTGATGGTGAGAATTGAGGGGACTACGGGAGGGTGGGGTTCCCCGGGTGGAGCCAAAGCTCCTGTACCAATTATTTCTCAAAATCCAACTGACAAATAGGCGTTAATAAATTGGACACAACAATGAAAGTAGAAACCCTACGCTGGTTCAACAGCCGGCTGGAAATGATAGACCAGCGCATCCTGCCGGCCGCTTTTGAATACCTGAGTTATTACACTGCGCATTCGGTGGCAGAGGGCATACGCAGCATGGTGGTGCGCGGTGCGCC
This sequence comes from Sideroxyarcus sp., assembly GCA_049286265.1. GTDB lineage: Bacteria > Pseudomonadota > Gammaproteobacteria > Burkholderiales > Gallionellaceae > Sideroxyarcus. The sequence goes on along the minus strand of JBAQDF010000051.1, from coordinate 31,623 downwards.
TGCCATCGGTGTGGCAGCGGCCTATGGCGTGGCGCTTGAAGCGCTGCATTTGCAGGAGAAATCTGCGGACGAGTTCAAGGCAGGCATGGAAACCGGCTTTACCGTGCTGGCGGCCAGCCGCCCGACTGCGGTGAACCTGTTCTGGGCCTTGCAGCGCATGCGCAAGGTTTGGGAAAGCGTTGCGGTGCAAACGCCTCAACAGGTCGCGCAGCGCTTGCTGGCCGAGGCGCACGAGATTCTGGCCGAGGATATCCGCATCAACAAGGCGATGGGCGCGAACGGCGCGGCCTTGCTGAAAGACGGGGCGCGGGTGTTGACGCATTGCAACGCGGGCGCGCTGGCGACGGCGGGGTGGGGCACGGCGCTGGGGGTGTTCCGTTCGGCGGTGGAGGCGGGCAAGAAGATTTCGGTGATCGCCGACGAGACGAGGCCTTTCCTGCAAGGGGCGCGGCTGACGGCGTGGGAGATGGTGCAGGAGAACATCCCGGTGACGCTGATCACCGACAACATGGCCGGTCACCTGATGGCGCACGGCGAGATCGACGCGGTGGTGGTGGGCACGGATCGCGTGGCGGCCAACGGCGATGTGGCGAACAAGATAGGGACTTATATGGTGGCGGTGCTGGCGAAGCGGCACAACATCCCGTTCTATGTGGCGTGCCCGCTGTCGACCATCGACCTCAACATCGCCTCGGGCAAGGACATTCCCATCGAGGAGCGTTCGGTGGAGGAGGTGAAGGGCTTCCGCGACTATCACTGGGCGGCGGAGGGGGTGAAGATTCGTAATCCGGCTTTTGATGTGACGCCTGCGGAGTTGGTGACGGGATTGATTACGGAGAAGGGTGTGGTGTTGCAGCCGGATGTGCAAGGCATTCGGAAGTTGATGGCAGGCTGAACGATCAAAGATGTAACAACTCCCTCGCCCCTTACGGGGAGAGGGTTGGGGAGAGGGGTATGGTTGAAATGCCACCCTCTCCCTAACCCTCTCCCTTGCAGGGAGAGGGGATGAGTTTGGCGATATCCCTTAAATACCTGTTTCCATTGGCCTGACCTTTTGGTACAATCCGCGCCGTTTTCAGATGGGCTTCAGGCCCGTTTTTTATTTGTGGGTACGAATATGGATGTGGCGAAGCTGGTAGATACGACGCTGGCCGGTATGGGTTACGAGCTGGTTGATCTGGAGTTGTCCGGGCGCGGATTGATGCGTGTATTCATGGACAAACCGGAGGGTATCGCGGTGGAAGACTGCGAGCGTGTGAGCAACCAGTTGGTGCGCCTGTTCACGGTGGAAGGGGTGGATTACGAGCGCCTCGAGGTGTCTTCGCCGGGTCTGGATCGGGTTGTCAAGAAAGAAGCCGATTTCGTGCGGTTTGCCGGACAGAAGGTGCAGATCAAGGTGCGCGTTCCGATGGCGGGGCGCAAAAAATTTGTCGGCATCATCGGCGAGTTGAAAGATGGAATATTGCAATTGGATGTGGATGGCAGCTTGGTGGGTATCGAGCTGTCCAATATAGATAAGGCACGCCTAGTGCCTGTTTTCTGAAGCAGTCGGAGAAAGCTATGAGTCGTGAAGTTCTGTTGTTGGTAGATGCCTTGGCGCGTGAGAAGAACGTGGACAAGGAAATCGTGTTTGGTGCGCTGGAATCGGCTTTGGCCTCCGCCACCAAGAAGCGTTTCTCGGACGAAGAAGCGGATGTGCGCGTGAGCATCGACCGCCAGACCGGCGAGTACGAGTCGTTCCGCCGCTGGCAGGTGATGGACGACGAGACTTTCGAGACGCCCGAACTGCACATCAAGCAAACCGAAGCTGAAAAACTGGTTCCGGGTATCCAATTGGATGACTTCGTTGAAGAGCAACTGGAGAACATCGATTTTGGCCGCATAGGCGCACAGGCGGCGAAACAGGTCATTTTCCAGAAGATCCGTGACGCGGAACGCGAGCAGATCCTGGCTGACTTCATGGAGCGCAACGAGCACCTGGTGTCCGGCACGATCAAACGCATCGAGCGCGGCAATGCCATCGTCGAATTCGGCAAGATCGAAGCGCTGCTGCCGCGCGACCAGATGATCCCGAAAGAAAATTTGCGCGTCGGCGACCGTGTCCGCGCCTATCTGTTGCGCGTGGACCGCACCGTGCGCGGCCCGCAGATCATCCTGTCGCGCATCACTTCCGAGTTCCTGACCAAGCTGTTCGAGCTGGAAGTGCCGGAAATCGAAGAAGGCCTGCTGGAGATTGTCAGCGCCGCCCGTGATCCCGGCTCCCGCGCCAAGATCGCAGTGCGCAGCCATGACCAGCGTCTCGACCCTATCGGTACCTGCGTCGGTATGCGCGGTTCGCGCGTGCAGGCCGTGACCAATGAATTGGCGGGCGAGCGCGTGGACATCATCCTGTGGTCGGACGATGCCGCCACTTATGTCATCAACGCCCTGGCACCGGCCGAAGTCGGCAGCATCGTGGTGGATGAGGACAAGCACAGCATGGACGTGGTGGTCGAGGAAGAAAATCTGGCGCAAGCCATCGGCCGCGGCGGTCAGAACGTGCGTCTGGCCAGCGAGATGACCGGCTGGGAAATCAACCTGATGACGGTTGAGCAGTCCGCCGAGAAGAACGAGCAGGAGTTTTCCAAGGTGCGCGATCTGTTCGTGGCCAAGCTGGATGTGGACGAGGAAGTCGCCGACATCCTGGTGCAGGAAGGTTTCAACACGCTGGAAGAAGTGGCCTACGTGGAGCTGGAAGAGATGTTGTCCATCGAGTCTTTCGACGAAGCGACGGTAAACGAGTTGCGCAGCCGCGCACGCAATGCACTGCTGACCGAAGCCATCGCCAACGAAGAGCAGGTGGAGCACAACATCGAAGACCTGCTGAAGATCGAAGGCATGGACGAGGCGACTGCACGAGCATTGGCAGGCAAGGGCGTCGGCACGCAAGAGCAGTTGGCCGATCTGGACGGCGACGAACTGGTCGAAATGACCGGCATGGATGCCGAGCGCGCCAATCAGTTGATCATGACAGCGCGCGCGCCCTGGTTCGTTTGAGCCGGAAGCACAAGTAGTATCGGGTATTTGTAGGCTGGTATAGGTTAAGGGGTCGCAATGGGAAAAATGAACGTCGCGCAATTCGCGGGTGAACTGGGACTGCCGGTCGAACTGCTGCTGGAGCAGCTGAAATCGGCCGGAGTATCCAAGCAGAAAGAGACCGACACCATATCGGAACAGGACAAGTCGCAGCTGCTGGAGCATCTGCGCGGGGCGCATGGCGCCAGCAAGAACAAGATCACGCTGGTACGGCGCGAGACGACTGCGATCAAGAAGGCAGACAGCACCGGCAAGGCGCGCACCATCCAGGTGGAAGTGCGCAAAAAACGCACCGTTGCTCCCGCCGCCCCTGCCGCGGAAGCGCCCGTTGCCGCACCGGTAGCTGAAGAGGCCAAGCCCAAGAAAACAACCAAGAAGGTGCTGGACGAGCAGGAGTTGAAGGCGCGCGAAGAAGAAGCGCGCCTGCAAGCCGAACTGGCGGCACGCCAGGCGGCCGAGATACAAGTCAAACAAGAGCGCAGCAAGCGCAAGGCTGCGGCCGCTGAACCGGCGCCTGCACCTGCACCAGAACCCGTGGCCGAGGTGAAGCCGACTGTTGCCGCGTCCGTAGAATCTGTTGCAGCCGCAGCTGCACCTGCGCCGGAAGGCACGTTGCACAAGCCGACGCTCAAGCCGGGCGACAAGGTCGCGCGTCCTGCCAAAAAAGTGGACAAGGTTGCCGCCAAGGAAAGTCCCTGGGATGAGGCCGGACACAAGAAGCGTCCGCCTTCGCGCAGCACCGATACCCGTGCCGGATTGGGCGGCCGTACCGGCGGCAGCGCGATTCGCGCACCGCGCCACGACAAACACAGCAAGCCTGAAGTAGCGCATGCGTTCTCGCTGCCGACCGAGCCTATCGTGCAGGAAGTGATGGTTCCGGAAACCATTACCGTGGCCGAATTGGCGCAGAAGATGTCGATCAAGGCAGCCGAGATCATCAAGACGCTGATGAAGATGGGCTCCATGGTTACCATCAACCAGGTGCTGGATCAGGAAACCGCGATGATCCTGGTGGAAGAACTGGGTCACAAGGCAGTACAGGCCAAGCCGGACGATCCCGATGCCTTCCTGATGGAGGCTGTGGATCATGGCGACGTGGTGCTTGAATCGCGCGCACCGGTCGTCACCGTCATGGGTCACGTCGACCACGGTAAAACCTCTCTGCTGGACTATATCCGCCGCACTCGTGTGGCTTCCGGCGAAGCCGGTGGTATTACTCAGCATATCGGCGCATATCACGTGGATACGCCGCGCGGCATGATCACTTTCCTCGATACGCCCGGCCACGAAGCGTTTACCGCGATGCGTGCCCGCGGCGCGAAAGCGACCGACATCGTCATTCTGGTGGTGGCAGCAGACGACGGCGTGATGCCGCAGACCAAGGAAGCGATTCACCATGCCAAGGCGGCGGCAGTGCCTATCGTGGTGGCGATCACCAAGATCGACAAACCGGATGCCAATTCCGAGCGCGTGCGCCAGGAACTGGTGGCGGAAGGCGTGGTGCCGGAAGACTGGGGTGGCGACGCGATGTTCGTCGAAGTTTCCGCCAAGACTGGCGTGGGTATCGACGCCTTGCTGGAAGGCCTGTTGTTGCAAGCCGAAGTGCTGGAACTGAAAGCGCCGAAGAACGCCAGCGCCAAGGGCGTGGTGGTTGAAGCGCGTCTGGACAAGGGCAAGGGCGCAGTGGCGACGCTGCTGGTGCAGTCCGGCACACTGAAACGCGGCGACGCAATTCTGGTCGGTTCCGTATCCGGCCGCGTGCGCGCCATGCTGGACGAGAACGGCAAGACGATCAACGAAGCGGGCCCCTCGATTCCTGTCGAGATTCAGGGTTTGTCCGAAGTGCCGACAGCTGGTGCGGATTTCCTCGTGCTGGCCGACGAGAAGAAGGCGCGCGAAATCGCGCTGTTCCGTCAAGGCAAGTTCCGCGACGTGAAGCTGGCGAAGCAGCAAGCCGCCAAGCTGGAAAATATGTTCGAGCAGATGGGCGAGGGCGAAGTGCGCACCCTGTCGCTGATCGTGAAGGCCGACGTGCAGGGTTCGCTGGAAGCAATCGCCGGTTCGCTGCAGAAGCTTTCCACACCCGAGGTCAAGGTCAGCCTGATCCACAGCGGCGTGGGCGGCATCTCCGAATCCGACGTCAACCTGGCGCTGGCTTCGAAGGCGATTATCATCGGCTTCAACTCGCGCGCCGATGCAACGGCACGCCGCCTGGCTGAATCGTCCGGCGTGGATATCCGTTACTACAACATCATTTACGCGATGGTCGACGAGATCAAGGCCGCATTGTCCGGCATGCTGGCGCCGGAGAAGAAGGAAAGCATCATCGGCATGGTCGAAGTGCGCCAGGTGTTCCATATCTCCAAGGTGGGCACGATTGCGGGTTGCTACGTCACCGAGGGCATGATCAAGCGTTCCTCCAGCGTGCGTGTATTGCGCAACAACGTGGTGATTCATTCCGGCGAGCTGGATTCGTTGAAACGCTTCAAGGACGACGCGAAGGAAGTCAAATCCAACTTCGAGTGCGGTCTGTCGCTGAAGGGCTATAACGATCTGGAAGTTGGCGACCAGTTGGAAGTATTCGAAATCGTCGAAGTGGCACGCGCGCTTTAATGGCAAAGGACTTTTCACGCATCGACCGCATCGCCGAGCAGATCCAGCGCGAATTGGCCCAGCTGATTCGCCTGGAGGTTAAAGATCCGCGTGTGAAGAAAGTCACGCTGACGGGAGTGGAAGTGACCAACGACCACGCCCACGCCAAAGTGTTTTACACCTCGCTGGATGGCGACAGCCCGGAATTGCTGCAAGGTCTGGAACGCGCCGCCGGTTTCCTGCGCAGCCAACTGGCACATGCCATGAAGCTGCGCATCACTCCCCAGTTGCACTTCGTGTATGACGCTTCCGTCGAGCGCGGGGCGCATCTTTCCCAGTTGATCGATCAAGCGGTTGCGAGTGACAAAAAAGACTGAGCAATTCAGGCGCGTCACAAGGCCGCTGGATGGCGTGCTGCTGTTCGATAAACCGCTGGAACTCAGTTCCAACACCGCCCTGCAAAAAGTCCGCCGCCTTTACACTGCCGAGAAAGCCGGACATACCGGTACCCTCGACCCGTTGGCTACCGGCCTGCTGCCAATCTGTTTTGGCGAAGCCACCAAATTCACCATTGCCTTGCTCGATGCCGACAAGCGTTATCGCGCCACGATACGTTTGGGGCAGTGCACGACCACCGGCGATGCCGAAGGCGAGGTGATCGAGGAACGGCCTGTCGCGGTAACCGAAGCGCAGGCGCTGGCGGTGATGGAACAATTCATGGGCGAGACCCGGCAGCTTCCGCCCATGCACAGCGCGATCAAACACCAAGGCAAACCCCTGTATGAGTACATCCGCAAGGGCGAAACGGTGGAGCGCGAGTTGCGCACGGTGTTTATTCATGAACTGACGCTGGAGCGGCTGCAAGGCAACGAGCTGGAATTCAGCGTGCTGTGCAGCAAGGGAACCTATGTCCGCACTCTGGCTGAGGATATCAGCGAGAAACTGGGCTGCGGGGGGCATCTGATTGCCTTGCGCCGTACCGGGATCGGCGAATTCAGTCTGGACGAAGCCTATACCCTGACGCAACTGGAGGGGATGGATAGGGCTCAGCGCGATGCCTGCCTGATGCCGCTGGACAGGCTGGTGCAGAACCTGCCCAGTATGGAACTGGATGAGGTTCAGGCCAGTCGGCTGGCCCAAGGGCAGAGACTGGGGTTGAGCGATGCATTTCCCGACGGAAAACGCCGTTTGTACGCCGCCGGGCGCTTTATCGGGTTGGGTGAGCTGGAGGGGGGGCGGCTGGCCCCAAGCCGCCTCTTGTCCTGTGTGGCCAAAGCGGCCGCACAGCGCGAATCAACTTGAGCCAAGACCCCATTCAGGGGTAGAATGCCGCACTTTTTATTGGAGAGAGAAGTCAATGTCTATTACCGCTGCACAAAAATCGCAAATCGTGACTGACTATCAGCGCGCAAAAGGCGATACTGGTTCCCCGGAAGTACAAGTAGCCCTGATGACGGCGCGTATCAACTACCTGACCGATCATTTCAAAGAACACAACAAGGATCACCACTCCCGTCGTGGCCTGCTGCGCCTGGTTAGCCGTCGCCGCAAGCTGCTGGACTACCTGAAGAGCAAGAATGAAGCGGGTTACAAAGAGCTGATCCAGCGCCTGGATCTGCGCAAGTAACAAGTTTTGCAAGCGGGTCGCGAATGCGGCCCGCTTCGTTTTGGATGTCGTTTCAACACGCTGGTAACGGCCACTCGGTCACGCATTTACATTGGAGAGAGCTATCTTGAGTCACTATAAAAAAACCCTGAGCTACGGCAAACATCAATTGACACTGGAAACCGGCGAGATCGCGCGCCAATCCAGCGGTGCAATCATGGTCAGTCTGGACGACACCGTGGTGCTGGTTACCGTGGTGGGACGCAAGGATGCCAAGCCCGACCAGGACTTTTTCCCGCTGACCGTTGATTACCAGGAACGTACGTATGCCGCGGGCAAGATCCCCGGTAGCTTCTTCAAACGCGAAGGCCGTCCCAGTGAGAAGGAAATCCTGACTTCGCGCCTGATCGACCGTCCGCTGCGCCCGCTTTTCCCCGAGAGTTTTTACAACGAAGTGCAGATCGTGGCGACTGTGATGTCGTGCGATCCGCAAATCGATGCCGACATCGTTTCCATGATCGGCGCGTCCGCCGCGTTGGCCATTTCCGGCATCCCGTTCGACGGCCCCATCGGCGCTGCGCGCGTGGGCTATGCCAACGGGCAATACCTGCTGAACCCGACCAAGGATGAATTGGTCACTTCGGAAATGAACCTCGTCGTTGCCGGTACTTCGAAAGCGGTATTGATGGTTGAATCCGAAGCGCAAGAACTGTCGGAAGAAGTCATGCTGGGCGCGGTCGTGTTCGGCCACGAACAGATGCAAGCCGTAATCAACGCCATCAACGAAATGGCCGATTCTATTGGACAAGACGATTGGGACTGGACGCCTGCAGCGAAGAACGAGGCGCTGATCGCCAAAATCTCCGCACTGGCGGAAGCCGACCTGAAGGTCGCTTATGCCGTGCGCCAAAAACAGGCACGTACGCATCAAGTGGAAGCGATCCGTAGCAAGACGCTCGAAGCGCTGGCTACACCGGAATTCGAGAATGTCTCCAGCAACCAGATCGGCGAACTGTTCAGCGCGCTGGAAGCCAAGATCGTGCGCGGCCAGATCCTGAGCGGCGAGCCGCGTATCGACGGTCGCGACACGCGCACTGTGCGTCCGATCACCATCCGTACCGGCGTGCTGCCGCGTACCCACGGTTCGGTGCTGTTTACCCGCGGCGAAACACAGGCGCTGGTGATTGCCACGCTGGGTTCCATGCGCGATGCGCAAAAAATCGATGCGCTGGAAGGCGAGTACTCCGACCGTTTCATGCTGCACTACAACTTCCCTCCGTATGCCACCGGTGAAACCGGCCGCGTCGGTACGCCCAAGCGCCGCGAAATCGGCCACGGTCGTCTGGCCAAGCGTGCACTGGTTGCCGTGCTGCCAAGCGAAGAAGAGTGCGGCTACGCGATCCGCGTGGTTTCCGAGATCACCGAATCCAACGGTTCCAGCTCCATGGCTTCCGTGTGCGGCGGCTGTCTGTCGATGATGGACGCGGGCGTGCCGGTGAAGACACATGTGGCCGGGATTGCGATGGGCCTGATCAAGGACGGCGGCCGTTTTGCCGTGCTGACCGACATTCTGGGCGACGAAGATCACCTGGGCGACATGGACTTCAAGGTGGCCGGTTCCGACAAGGGCATTACCGCCTTGCAGATGGACATCAAGATCAACGGCATCACCAAGGAAATCATGCAGGTTGCATTGAGCCAGGCCAAGGAAGGCCGCATCCACATCCTCGGCATCATGAAAGAAGCGATGCCGTCCGTGCGTCCGGAAGTTTCCGACTTCGCGCCGCGCATGATCAAGATGAAGATCAATCCGGAAAAGATCCGCGACGTGATCGGCAAGGGCGGTGCTGTGATCCGTGCGCTGACCGAAGAAACCGGCACCACCATCGACATCGACGACGAAGGCAATATCACCATCGCCTGTGTGAACGGCGATGCCGGTGAACTGGCCAAGAAACGCATTGAGGACATCGTGGCCGAAGTTGAAGTCGGCAAGGTGTACGAAGGTCCGGTAGTCAAGCTGCTGGATTTCGGCGCGCTGATCAACATCCTGCCGGGCAAGGATGGTTTGCTGCATATCTCGCAAATCTCGCACGAGCGCATTGCCAACGTTGCCGATCACCTGAAAGAAGGCCAGGTCGTCAAGGTCAAGGTACTGGAACTGGATGACAAGGGCCGTATGCGTCTGAGCATGAAGGCACTGGTGCCGCAGGAAGCTGCTGCACCTGCCGCCGAGTAAACCTGTTTCAAGATATAACTCGAGCCCCGCCTTGCGCGGGGCTTTTTACTTACTGTGGAGTTCATCTGCCTGTGGATTACTTGAGGTATTGGCAGATTTAACTGATGTTTCCGCTTGCCTGTATTGTAGGAAATTGTATCAATGCACCCAATCCGATAATTTTGTTATAGGGTAGAGACCGTGAATACCCAATCTCAACTAAAATTTGCCTGATAACGTGATTCGATATCGACTACATCTGCTGCTGCTCTGTCTGACGATGCTATTGCCGTCGGCTGCGTGGGCGGCTAGCGATCCTTTTTCGGTCATGGAAGATGCCGGTCCGGGCGAATTTCCCCAAACGTCTGATGCGAGTCGTTGCGACAAAGAGAAGATCAAAAAGCCGCTGAACCTTGCCGACGTGGTCGATCTGACCTTGTGCAACAATCCTCAGACTCGTTCGCTTTGGGCCGGTGCGCGCGCCCAGGCAGCGAATGTCGGTGTCGGCATGTCGGCTTATCTGCCGACCCTGTCGGCGCAAGCCGGCGAGTCGCGCAACCGCTCCAATGCTTCCGGAGACACGATCAATTACACCAGCCGCAGCGCCAGCCTGAGTGCGAGTTACTTGTTGTTCGATTTCGGTGGACGTTCCGCCACGTTGGAAAATGCCAAACAATTGCTGGTGGCAGCCAATGCGACGCGCGATGCCACGCTGCAGTCCAACTTTCTGATGGCCGCGCAGTCCTATTACGCGCTGCTGTCTGCGCGGGCCAGTGTGCATGCCTTGCAAGTCGCCGAAGCATCGGCCAGGGAAAGTCTGGCAGCGGCGGATGCGCGCTACCAGGCCGGGATCGCCACGCCCGCCGACAAGCTGCAGGCGCAAACGGCATTGTCCCAGGCCAGGCTCAATCTGATCACGGCGCAGGGCAGCGCGCGTAGTGCGCAGGGTTCGCTGGCGAACATTATGGGCTTCGATGCCAGCCAGCCGTTTTCATTGCAGGCATTGCCGGAATCGACACCCGATCCCGTCGCCGAACAGGATATCGGTCAATTGATTGCCGACGCGCGCCGGAATCGTCCCGACTTGCAGGCGGCCGAGGCTCAGATCAAGGCTGCCGAAGCGCAACTCACGGCGACCCGCGCCACAGGCCTGCCCACGCTCAGTCTGGGCGCGACGACCGGAACCCAGAAGATTACGGGATCGCCCGGTACCAACAGCAGCAGTATCGGCGTGACGCTCAGCGTGCCTTTGTTCACCGGCTATCGCAACACTTACCAGAACCGTGCCGCCGAAATGCAAGTGGAAGGAAAAGTGGCGGCACGCGACCTGCTGGCGAACCAGATCGCGCTGGACGTGTGGAAGGCTTACCAGACCTTGCTGACCAACAGTCAGTCATTGCTGGCGGCCAGCGATCTGGTGGCGTCTGCCGAGTTGTCGGAACGCATGACGCTGGGTCGCTACAAGGCCGGGGTCGCAAACATGTCCATACTGGATGTGCTGAATGCGCAAAGCACGCTGGCGAGTGCGCGGCAGCAGCGCGTGGCGGCGCTGTATAACTTTCAGGCCAGCCGGCTGGCGCTGGCGCAAGCCATCGGCCAGCTTGACCTGACGCGGCTGGATGCAGGGAATTGAACAGGAGTGATGGAATGCATATGAACATGTCGAAAAAAGTATTGATAGCAGCAATCGTGCTGCTGGCTGCCGGTGCTGTCATCTGGTGGCTTGCGCCGACCGGAACTTCGGCGGAGGGCCGCTATACGACGGTCGCACTGGCGCATGGAGATATCACGCAAAGCGTTGCGGCGAACGGGACTCTGAACCCGGTGGTGCTGGTCAGTGTGGGTAGCCAAGTTTCCGGCATTGTCAAAAAACTCCATGCCGACTTCAACGGCAAAGTCAAAGCTGGCCAGGTGTTGCTTGAGCTCGATCCGACCCTGAATCAGGCGCAACTGCAGCAAAGCGAAGCGAATCTTGCCAGCGCCCAGGCTTCGCTGGATTTGGCCCAGGCCAACGAAGCGCGCGCGCGCGGACTGTTTGCGCAGGAATACGTGACGCGGCAGGACCTTGATGTCGCCGTACAGGCGCTGAAAGCGGCCCAGGCGCAGTTTGCCGTGGTGCGGGCGCAGGTGGTGCGCGACCGCAGGAATCTGGACAACACCGTGATCCGTTCGCCGGTCTCCGGCGTCGTCGTGTCGCGCGAGGTGGATGTGGGCCAGACCGTGGCGGCTACGCTGCAATCGCCGGTCCTGTTCAAGATAGCGCAGGACCTGTCGCACATGCAGATCGACACCAGTTACGCGGAGGCGGACATCGGCAATATCCGCGTCGGCCAGCAGACATCATTCCGCGTGGATGCTTTCCCCAACCGCACTTTCCGCGGCGAGGTGCATCAGGTGCGCCTCAATCCGACCACACAGCAGAACGTGGTGACCTACAACGTGGTGGTGTCGGTGGATAACCTGGATCAGGCGCTCATGCCGGGCATGACGGCCTATGTGAACATCGTCGTGGCCCAGCGCAAGGATGTGCTGATGGTGCCGAACACCGCGTTGCGCTTCCGCCCCGCCGATGCCGCCAAGGCGCGAACCAACGGCGACAAGCCCAAGGGCGAAGGGCGCGGCAAGGATAAGGGAGATGCGGCACCCATGGGAACGGTCTATGTGTTTGAGAACGGCCAGCCCAAGGCAGTGCGCATTTCCGTCGGCATCACCGACAACCGCATGACCGAGGTCCTGGGCGGCGAGCTCAAGGACGGCGATGCTGTCATCGTCGAAGACCGCCAGCCGCCCGCCAAGGCCAACAGCGGCCCTGGCATGCGAATGTTCTAAATTAGTGCATACGATGAGCAACGATCCCGTCATTAAAATTGAGCGTTTATTCAAGGAATACGTGACCGACGCCGGCACGGTGCCGGTGCTCAAGGACGTGTCCGTTTCGGTGATGCCGGGGGAGTTCGTTACCATCATGGGACCGTCCGGTTCCGGCAAGTCCACTTTCATGAATATTCTCGGTTGCCTCGATGTGGCGACCAGCGGCACTTATCTGCTCAATGGCCGCGATGTGAACAAGCAGAGCCGCGACGAGCTGGCATTGCTGCGCAATCAAGTGATCGGCTTTGTGTTCCAGGGTTTCAATCTGCTGCCGCGCGCGAGTCTGGAAGACAACGTGGCCTTGCCGCTGATCTATCGCGGCACACCGCGCCCAGCGCGGCTGGCGCGGGCCAATGAAATGCTGGAAAAAGTCGGTCTCGGGCAATACAGCCGCTCGCGGCCCAACCAGATTTCCGGCGGACAGCAGCAGCGCGTGGCCATTGCGCGCGCGCTGGTCAATCATCCCAAGCTGTTGCTGGCCGACGAGCCCACCGGCAATCTCGATACACATACCAGCAAGGAAATCATGGCGCTGTTCAGCGAGTTGAACCAGCGCGACGGCATCACCATCATCCTCATTACGCACGAGCCGGACATCGCTACCTATGCCAACCGTCTGGTGCGCCTGTCCGACGGACGCATCGTGTACGACGGCGCCGTCGAACATGCCGCGCCTGAACATCTGGAGAAGACATCATGATAGCCCCCATGCTCAGCGAAGCCTGGATGGCGATGTGGGCGAACCGGTTGCGCACCATCCTGACCATGCTCGGCATGGTCATCGGCGTCGGCGCGGTGATCCTGATGCTGGCCGTGGGGCAGGGTGCGCAGCAGCTAATACAGTCGGCCATTGCATCCATGGGCAGCAATCTGTTCATCATCCTGTCCGGTTCGACGACTTCGGGCGGCGCCCGCATGGGCGGCGGCGCGGCACCGACGCTGACCATCTCGGACGCACAGGCCATCGAGGAATTACCTTCGGTAACGGCTGCCGCGCCTTCGTCGCCCGGCACGGCACAACTGGTGTACGGTCCCAATAACTGGAGTACCCAGATTACCGGCACCACCCCGGCTTTTCTGATCGTGCGCGACTGGAAACTCTCCGCCGGTTACCCTTTCGCCGATTCCGATGTGCGTTCGGCAACCCAGGTTGCGCTGCTGGGCCAGACCGTGGTGCAGAACCTGTTCGGCGACGAAGACCCGGTCGGCAAGACTGTCCGCATCAAGAACAGTCCGTTTGTCGTGCTTGGCGTGCTGGCAGCCAAAGGGCAAAGCCTGGATGGGCGCGATCAGGACGATACCGTGTTGATCCCGGTGTCCACAGCGCAACGCAAAGTATTCGGCACCCGCATTGGCGGTACGGTGCGCTTCATCATGGCGCAGGCCGAGTCTGCCGAGGCGATGACTCGCGTGGAAAATTCAATCTACGAATTGTTGCGCCAGCGCCACCGCATCCGCGAAGGCGCGGATGACGACTTCACGGTGCGCAACCTGACCGCCATGGCCAATACCGCAGCCGCGACCGCCAAGATCATGTCCATGATGCTGGGCGCCATTGCTTCGATCTCGCTGCTGGTCGGCGGCATCGGCATCATGAATATCATGCTGGTGTCGGTGACCGAGCGTACGCGCGAGATCGGCATCCGCATGGCCATTGGCGCGCGCGGCAAGGACATCCTGCTGCAATTCCTGCTGGAAGCCATCATCATCTCTGTCATCGGTTGCCTGATCGGCGTGCTGCTCGGCGTGGGCGGGGCGATGGCGGTGAGCAAGCTGACCGGCATGGAGGCAGTAGTGACCACGGCCTCCATCGTCACCGCCTTTAGCGTGGCGGCGGCGGTCGGAATTTTCTTCGGATGGTATCCGGCGCGCAAAGCGTCGCAACTCAAACCCATCGACGCTTTGCGGTTTCAATAATGGCGCGGGTCTTGAGTATGGATGTGCGCTGGCTGGTGTTTTCCGTGCTGCTTATGGCAAGCAACGAGGGGACTGCGCAAAGTTGTCACTATCAGGATTGGCGCTGGAACGTCGCGCAACAACGTGCGGTGCAGCTGACTACCGTCAGCAAAGACGCTTCGATGCTCCTGCCGGATGAACTGGATGCGCAAAGCGGTTGTTCTGTCTGTGTTGAGGATCAGCAGGCAATCAAGCTGGATGGATTGCCGGTATTTTCGGTGTGCAAGAAATACGCACCACTGGTTCAGTCCACCCTCATGGAGCTTATCCGGAGAGGCGAAAAAATCAATTCTGTCATCGGTTATCGGGTCGGACGCACGCGCGGCGATATCGATGCACAGGGCAATCGCACCGGTTTCAGCAACCATTCATTCGGGATCGCGATCGATATCAACACAGAGCACAACGGGCTGTACGGCAACTGTGTCCGATTCGGGGCGCAGTGCAAATTGTTGCGCGCGGGTCCCTGGCGTCCCGGGGACGATCCATACAGCCTGCAACAGGAGGGTTTGATCGTAAAATCATTCAAACAGGCCGGCTTCAAATGGGGCGGGGAAATTGAAGGCCGGCAAAAGGATTTCATGCATTTTTCGCTGACGGGATATTGAGTAAAGGGCGCCTCTAATAATTCAAAGTTCTAAGCAAGACAAGGCGCGAGCAAAAAATTGCGACGCGGCATATGTGTGATATGTAAGGAGTAATTTTTTGTGAGCAACGCAGTATTGCGACGAAATTTGGATTATTAGAGGTGCCCTAAAGATGAACAAATTCTCTACCGAATGCCGGTTATGTCCGCGCCTCGCTACTTTTCTGGATGAGGTGAGGGGGGCGCAACCGGGCTATTTCGCCAAACCCGTACCCTCGTTCGGCCAGGCGGGGACAGCACTGCTGATTGTCGGCCTTGCGCCGGGAATGCACGGGGCGAATCGCACCGGGCGGCCTTTCACGGGCGACTATGCGGGCGATCTGCTGTATTCAACCCTGTACAAGTTTGGTCTTGCAACTGCCGCCGAGCCGCTGGATGCCAATAAGCAAGCCAATCCAAAATTGTCCTTAAAAGGCTGCCGTATTACCAACGCGGTGCGCTGCCTGCCGCCGCAGAACAAGCCCGAGCCCGCCGAGATCAGACAGTGCAACGGCTATCTAGTACAGGAATTGGCTGGGCTGCCGCAAGGCGCGGCAGTGATGGCACTGGGGCTGATTGCGCACGAAGCGGTTTTGCGCGCCTGCGGCCATAAGGTGAAGGACTTCAAATTCGCCCACAACGCGCGCCATGAATTGGCGAACGGTTTGAAGCTGTATGACAGCTACCATTGCAGTCGCTACAATACGCAGACCAAGCGCCTGACAGAGGCGATGTTCCACCAGGTTTTTGAATCCATCCTTGAACACCACACCCTTCGATCCTAAATCTCCCCCACCCCAACCCTCCCCCGGAGGGAGAGGGGGCGAACGTCCAAAAAGCGAATTTTCAATCCCCGAATATCTCGCCTCGCTGCCCCTGCAGCCGGGCGTGTATCGCATGCTGGACGAAACCGGGCAGGTGTTATATGTCGGCAAGGCCAACCAGCTCAAGAAGCGCGTCGGTTCATATTTCCAGAAGAGCAACCTGTCGCCGCGCATCCAGCTGATGGTGTCGCACATCGCGCGCATCGAGGTCACCGTGACCCGCTCCGAGGCCGAGGCGCTGCTGCTGGAGAATAACCTCATCAAGTCGCTCAAGCCGCGCTACAACATCCTGTTCCGCGACGACAAATCCTATCCCTACATCGTGCTGACCGGCAGCCCGTCGCCGCGCCTGACTTACTATCGCGGCGCAACCGACAAACGCAACCAGTACTTCGGTCCCTATCCCAATGCGCAGGCGGCAAAGGAGAGCGTCAACCTGCTGCAGAGAGTCTTCCGTCTGCGCACCTGCGAGGAGGGCGTGTTCAACAACCGCACGCGGCCCTGCCTGCTACACCAGATACATCGTTGCACGGCCCCCTGCGTCGGATTGATCAGCCCCGAGGATTACGCTACCGATGTGCGCAATGCCGGGCTGCTGTTGCAGGGCAAGTTCGATGAAGTGGAGCAGCGCTTGCGCAGCGCGATGGAGCAGGCGGCGGAAGCCATGCAGTACGAGCATGCGGCGGCCCTGCGTGACCAGTTGCAGGCACTGCATACGGTGCAGCAAAAGCAATTCGTGGAAAGCGGGCGCGACACTGATGCCGACATCATTGCGGTGGTCGAGTCGGAAGGCGCGCTGTGCCTGAATTTCGCAGTCGTGCGCGGCGGGAGGCATCTGGGCGACAAGCCTTTCTTCCCGCAGAACGTGCAGGGGCAGGACAGCAGCGAGGTGCTGGAGGCCTTCCTGGCGCAGCATTATCTGGAGAGCAGCGTGCCGCCGCTGATCATCACCAGCATCGAAATCACCGACGAGGCGCTGGAGCAGTTGCTGGGCGAGCAGGCCGGGCACAAGGTGCAGATCCGTCATACTGTGACCGGCGAGCGGCGGCAGTGGCTGGAGATGGCGCAATCCAATGCGCTATTGGCATTGCGCCAACAGGCCGGATTGCAGGCCGGACAGGCGTTGCGCCTTGATGCCTTACGCACAGCCCTCGCGTTACCCGATCTGAAACGCATCGAGTGTTTCGATATCAGCCATACCATGGGCGAGGCAACCGTAGCTTCCTGTGTGGTTTATGATGAAATGGCCATCCGTCCGCAGGAATACCGGCGCTACAACATCAGCGGCATTACACCCGGCGACGATTATGCCGCGATGAAACAGGCCTTGCAGAGACGCTACCAGAAATTGCAAGCGGGCGAGGGCAAACGTCCGGATCTGGTTCTGATCGATGGTGGCGCCGGGCAGTTGGGGATGGCGGTAGAGGTTATGACGGAATTCGGATTGACCGATATCGCGCTGGTCGGTGTAGCCAAAGGCGTGGAGCGCAAGCCGGGTATGGAGCAATTATTACGACCCGGTGAGGAAAAGCCGTTACAATTATCACCGGATAGTCCTGCCCTGCATCTGATCCAGCAAGTACGCGATGAAGCGCATCGCTTCGCCATCAGCGGCCACCGGGCCCGGCGCGGCAAAGCGCGCACCTCTTCTTCGCTGGAGGATATTGAAGGGGTGGGCGAGAAACGGCGGCGAAATTTGCTGACCCACTTTGGCGGATTGAAAGGGGTGCAGCAGGCCAGCGTAGAAGAATTGGCGCGAGTGGAGGGTATCAGCCCGGCGCTCGCAGAACAGATTTACCAGCAACTCCATTAATTCAATATTTGTTGCTAAAAAAATATACCAGCACGTACCTTAAAGATGCCGCTCAACATACCGAATCTGCTGACCTGGTTCAGAATACTGATGATCCCCGTGTTCGTCGGGGTGTTCTATTTATCGGACGAAACGCTCAGCCTGCATCACAAGCATATGCTCAGTACTTTCCTGTTCGGGCTGGCCGCCATCACCGACTGGCTGGATGGTTATCTGGCGCGCTCATTGAATCAGGGCTCGGCCTTCGGTGCGTTCCTCGACCCGGTAGCGGATAAACTGATGGTGGCGGCGGCGCTGATTGTGCTGGTCAAACTGGATTTGGTGGATGTCTTTATTGCCTTCATCATTATCGGGCGCGAAATCACCATTTCGGCCTTGCGCGAATGGATGGCTCAGCTTGGGGAAAGCAAGAGCGTGGCAGTATCCATGCTGGGCAAGTTCAAGACCGCTTTCCAGATGATTGCCATCCTGTTTCTGTTGTATCAGGAGCCCTTATTCGGTATTTCGACGTTGCGGTGGGGGACTATGCTGATCTATCTGGCGGCAGTATTGACGCTGTGGTCGATGGTTTACTACCTGATGCTGGCAATGCCGCAGATTACAAAAAAATCTCGCAATCAAAATTGATTTTTGGCGCTCTGCCTGTATAATGCCGCGCTCTCGGGGTGTAGCGTAGCCTGGTAGCGCGCCTGGTTTGGGACCAGGATGTCGGGAGTTCGAATCTCTCCACCCCGACCAGGTTCATGTAGTATGTAGTTTGTTGGTTGCCGACAGAATTGTGCCCGTAGCTCAACCGGATAGAGCACCAGCCTTCTAAGCTGGGGGTTGCTGGTTCGATTCCAGTCGGGCACACCAATAAACTTGACGATTCAACGGTGGCTGTAGCTCAGTTGGTAGAGCCCTGGATTGTGATTCCAGTTGTCGTGGGTTCGAGCCCCATCAGCCACCCCATTTTCCACCATGATTGTTCACGGAATTTTTCCGGTGAGGGCGGTACGGATTTCCGAAATAATCAGGGTAATCGCCAATTGTGTTCCCATGATTTATCCCATCGATTTTCCAGCGCAGTTGGTCTGGAATCCAAGCCTCAGCGTTAAACTCCCGCATTGGTAGTATCCAATCCTGTCTGCTGGCGCAATGCCGCCGAACGCAAATCTCCCAGAACCAGTTCACGATAAGCGAGCGCTTGTAAGGCGGCAGTTTTTATCTGGTAAAGATTCCATGCCTGGCGGCGCGCATTGGCACGAAGTTCATAGTTGACCCACTGGAGCTGAAGAAATTTTTGCACTTCCGCCTCATTGATGGCTTGCGATAGCAGCATTTTGTCAGGGTCATTGCTGATCAGGATGCTGGCTGCATTCGGGAGGAGTTGCCGCATTTTGCTGAGGAACTGGATGCCGTCCATATCGGGCAAAGTTTGTGCCGCAATGATGAGGTCGCATGGGTGATTCTCAACATGTGCAAAACCGGCTTTTGCTGTGTGCAAACTTTCGACCATGCAATTGAATTTCTTTGCACGGGTTTCAGGTTTTATTTCCTGTTGAATCGCGCCGTATAAACCATCATGTCCATTCTCATCGGTAAGTTCGCGAGAAATCAATCTGAGCAGGTAATCATCCCCGTCTACCAGGACGATATGGAAGGGAACTTCCTCTTGAGCCATATGTGATGCAGCGCGATTGCCTGGCTGTTCTGCCATCTGGCGTCTTTTCTCCATGATTGCGTCGCGGTAAACCAGCGCTTGGCGGATGCTGGATAGCAACTCTGCCTTTTCCCAAGGTTTTGCGATAAAGCGATAGACATGTGTTTCGTTGATTGTGCGGATCAGCGCATTGATGTCGGCTTCTCCACTTAATAATAAAAGTGATGCGTCCGGTTGAAGCAACCTGAATTTTTTTAGAAATTCCAAACCGTTCATGCCCGGCATCAGGTAATCGGCAACCACCAAATCAAATTGAATATTTTTGCCATGTTCGAGCGCTTCGGCAGGGCTGTCGAATGCGTCGATTTCAAAGAACTCCTTCAACTCGCGCCGAAGTGCATTGAGTACGTTTCGCTCATCGTCAACCAGCAATAATTTTTGCATGATTCCTCACATGGCAAACAAATACACAATGCCTGTCGTGGATATATATAAGTAACACGGCCGACCTCTTTGATGATTTGAAAGCCGAATGATTCTGCTGCTGTCGGTGTGTTTTGTTCAACGAATCTGATCAATACGCAGTTGCATCATATCTACAACAAGCTGATAAGCAAAGGGGTTGCCATTTATGAGAGTAAGTAATCATCCGTATTGCATATGTCGGAAAATGTTGCAGACAATTGAATTTATCAAAGCGCCAAACAGCTTCATTCTCATTGTTTAAAGGCTATTGACGGCAGGTCACCAGCGCATTTTTGAACCCATGAAAATTCGATGTGTGCAATAAAACATAAAAACTCAACACTTCACTCATGTATATAGGCCGTATATAGGCCATATATAGGCCGTATATAGGCAATCATCAAACTTGCGGCTTGCATACGGTTAGTTCTAGACTCACAGACCGTGATGTGGATGCAATTCATATCATGCTCAGATCGAAATATCGGGGAGTCCAATAAAGCGGATATTGATTCTGATTAAGCAAACACTGATTCGAGATCAGTTGACGTGATTAACCAGACGTATCCCGATTCACTAATCAGGATCCAATTGCACAAGACAAGCATCGAGAGAGCATGTGTGCTATTCGATCAACAGGAAAAATTCGAGGGGGAATCATGAATACCCGGGAATGCCAACCTGACTTGTTTGCGAAAACTGATAATGGATTGAAAGTGAGCAAGCTCACAAAGATTCAACTGATCAGGAAGTTTCAGCGCTTTGAGGGGAATTTCGATTGCTGTGCCTCTGCCTACACTAGAGTATGCAATCAATTCGAATGTCTATGGCGTGAAGAATGCCTGGCATTGTCCAAGGACGAAGCGCAGTAACTAATGGCCATGAACAACTTTTCCGCTGTTGAGAAAACTTCAACGCATGCCGGCGATTTGCGCCGGCGCGCGGAAGACCGGTTGAAGAAGGAGCTCGCGGTAAAGAATCTGTCGCAGCAGCTTGATGTCGGAAGGCGCTTGTACGATCAACGTATCAACCAGATCGAAATCGAGTTATTGACTGACGAATTCAACAGGCTCAGGCAAAAAATATCATCGCAAAGCAATAGTCAACAGGCACAGGATTCATCGGGTCGCAGCTACTTCTTTCTGAATCGGGAAGGCCGGATATGCGATGCAAAATTCCACGGAACAATCCCTGCTGTTGTGAACAAGCGCAAGTGGATCGGACGTTCTCTGAATGACTGCATTCTGCATGGAACTCCAGAGATGTTCCAGGCATGTCTGGAGAAAGTATTCGAATCAGATGGAAAAATAACCTGTGAATTGTCGTTCGACCAAACGATCAGCAAAAATATTCTTGGAATGAAATTGCCGTTGCATGCATCAATCGAAGCGGTTGCCGATGATGAAAAACTTTTGTGTCTGGTTGTTATTGAAGATATCAGCACAAGAAAGATAGCCGAAGAACGCGAAAAAGCCAGCAACGCGGCCCTGGCGATGTTGAATAGGACGATCGAAGCAAGTCGAAACGAGATATTCATGTTCGATGCGGAGACTCTTTGTTTTACCTTTGCCAATCAACGAGCGCTGGAAAATCTTGGTTACACGATGGAAGAGTTGAAGTGGCTTACGCCCGCCGACATTCAGGCTCATGTCTTCAATCAGGAAATGGACAGTCATATTTCCTTTCTGTTGAGCCACAAGCAAAATATCAGAAAGTTCAATGCAGTACATCTGCGCAGAAATTGCAGCATGTATCCGGTAGAAATCTATTTGCAACTCTTTGAAAGAGAAGTCGGCAGCTATTTTATTGCCATTGCGCTGGATACCAGCAGCCAGACGGCAGCAGAGTCAAAGCTTAAATCCATAATTGAATCAGCTGACGCAATCATATGGGCTACAGACATGGATTCCAACCTGGAGTTTTTGTCTGATCAGATGCAGGACATACTGGGATATAGCGCCAGTCAGTTCATCGGTAGCTCCCTGGTAAACATGATAGAAGCGGGATATTTCCATCAATCGGACAAGGAAAAACTGATTGAGGGATTCAAACAAGTAGCCAAAGGCGGCAACAGGGTAAGCGATGTTCGTTGCAGGGCCAAACAGGCTGATGGAACCTGGCGCTGGCTTAGTGTGAACATGGCACCGAATCGATCGGTGGATGGGGAGGTAAGCCAGATTGTCGGCGTGATGCATGATGTGCATGCGCAGAAGTTGGCCGAGGAAGCGCTGCTGCAATTGAATCAGGAACTCGATTCACGTGTAAGGGAAGAGATTCAGAGAAATATGGAAAAGGATTTGCTATTGCAGCGCCAGTCCAGACTGGCGGCGATGGGCGAAATGATCGGCAATATTGCGCACCAATGGCGGCAGCCCATCAATTCATTGGGGTTGATTCTTGGGGACCTGGAAGATGCCGCACTTTATGGCGAGTGCGACCTGTCTTACATACAAACCGCGGTTGGTAAATCGAAAATTATCATTAAAAAGATGTCCAGCACTATTGATGACTTCCGGCATTTCTTCCGGGCGGATAAAAGTCAGGGAGCGTTCAGCCTCAAACATGTGACTGATGAGTGCCTCAATCTGGTTGAAGCAGCAATGATGAACCATAACATCGATATTATCGTCAATTGTGAGCAGGATGTTGTTGTGATGGGATACGCCAACGAATACTCGCAGGCGATAATGAATATATTAAGCAATGCAAGGGAAGCAATAATTGATAGAAAGAACACCGAAGGACGAATTGTTATCGAGATTAGCGAGAACGGCGAGTTTGGCGTGCATACCATAACCGACAATGGCGGCGGCATACCCGATGAAGTTCTTCCCAAGATTTTTGAGCCGCATTTCACCACCAAGGAGCAAGGTGTCGGAATCGGTTTGTACATGACCTTGATCTCAATCGAAAGGAATATGCACGGAAAAATTAACGTTGAAAACGTGGCCGGGGGCGCCAGGTTTTCCATATGTTTGCCAAAATCATGATCGGGAGATGAACATGTTATCCAATGCTGCAATAGAACAGGCGGATCTGGTGCGCAAACTCTCAATTCTGTTTGTCGATGACGATCCGGAGGTTCGAGAAAGCATGACGCATTATCTTTCCCGGCGGGTAGATAAAGTGCATTCTGCCCATAATGGAGTTGCCGGACTCAACTCGTTCAGGGAATTGCATCCTGATTTGGTGATTACGGATATTCGAATGGGGGAGATGGACGGACTCACCATGTGTCGCGAGATTCGTGAAACTGAACCGAAGCTTCCGGTGATTATTATCTCCGCGCATAATGAGAGCGAAATCCTGCTTTCGTCAATCGATCTCGGTATTACCAAGTTTATAGTCAAACCCGTTGATACTGACGTACTGATGGATGCGATCTCCAGCGTCGCGCAATCGCTTGAACTGCAGCGAGATCTTGAAAGCAGGTTGCAGCTAAACGACTCGGCGAAGGGCGAGACGGAATATGATAGCGAATGCGTCAGAAATTATGTTTCACATTTCCTGGAAAGCAATCATCACGAAGAACTTTCCATTGTCAGGCATTTGAGTATCCCGAAACTTGATGTAAGCGGGGATTTCTATAGTGTTGCAAAACACGGGGACGATTTGTATGTGATGCTGGCAGATGGTGCAGGCCACGGTCTTTCCGCCGTGATTCCCGCGCTGCAAATTCCCGGCATTTTCAAACATCATGCCGAGTGCGGTTTTTCCTTGCTGACCATTGCGGCCGAATTGAACCGCACTTTGCAGGAGCAGCACATCTCCGAGCATTTTGTGGCGACTACCCTTATACGCCTCAATCCGCGCGAACAATTCATCGAAGTGCTGAATTGCAGCAATCCCCCCGTGCATATATTCAATGACAGCGGTTCTTTGCTGCACACAAGCCATTCAAAATCGACCGCACTGGGCATGGTCAGCGAGGACAAGTTTTCTGCCGAGTTGGAACGTTTCTCAATTCATGAAAACGCGCGCATTTTCCTGTTTACAGATGGACTGATTGATACGCTGCATGCAAACTCTCCGAATTTTGGCTATGACGATTTGCGGATCATGCTGGGAAATATCCGTTCTTCCGATGTATTTGAGGATTTGGCGAGCATGGTTCGTGAAGCTGCTCAGGATTGCAGGAAGGACGATGTAACAATGCTGGAAGTACGCTTCGACTGTGAAGCCGGAATGGAAACGCAAATCGAGATTCCGCAGCAGTCGGTACTCCCGAGCCAGACTGAGAAGCCTGTTGAGCTTAATCAGATAACTCTGCTGTATGTCGAAGACGAAGATATTGCACGGGAATATTTGGCGCTTTTCCTGAATCGCCGCCTTGGTATGGTGCATGTGGCAAAAGACGGCAAGGAAGGATTGGAGCTATTCAAGAAGCATCGGCCGCAGATTGTATTGTCCGACATCAAAATGCCGCAGATGGATGGACTGGAGATGGTCGATGAAATCAGAAAACTGGATAAGGATGTCCCAATTATTGTGACAAGCGGATTTGGCAGTGCCAAAGATACCGAAATAATGTTCGAAAGAGGGGTTTCACGTTTCCATACGAAACCAATAGACCCGGGCAAACTGGCTGAGACTATTCAATCCTGCCTGAGTCAGGCGAATGCGCTTAAGCTGCTTCGTTTGTCGGGTTCGGCATTTCAGGCATCGTCGCTCGCCGTTATCACCGCTGACAGGAACAAGCGAATTATCGCCGTTAATCCGTCTTTCTCACGTATTACAGGCTACGAATTGGCTGAAGTACTCGGGCAAAGTCCAACGATGTTGAGTTCCGGGAAGCATGAGGCCAGCCATTATCAGGCGATGTGGCATGCGCTGGCTGAGTTCGGCAGTTGGTCGGGTGAATTGCCATGTCAGCACAAGAGCGGTACTACAGTTTCCGAGTGGCTTACTGTTGATACGGTAAAAGGGGCGGACGGCTCGCTGACAGGTTATCACTTCATATTCTCCGATATTTCCGCGCGCCAAATGAGCGAGGAGAAAGTGCGGCAGTTGATGTCGTTCGACAGTCTGACAGGTTTGCCAAATCGCGCGATGTTTGCAGACAGGGTCAACGAGATACTGGAAATATCCGGACAGAATTTTAGAAGTCCGGCGCTGGTTTGCATCAATATCGACCGTTTTTTTGTGATCAATAACATGCTCGGTGTACGTGCGGGTGATGAAGTTCTTTATTCTGTCGCTCAAAGGCTTTCGACCAGTGTCGGTGCGGAAAATGTGGTATGCCGTATGGGAGGCGATGAATTTGCTGTTTTGATGCTGCAAGAAGGCGGGCGCGAGTCCATCGAACGCGCCGTGATCGAATTGTCCCGTGTCATCAGTCAGCCCATGAAGGTGCATGACAAAGAGATACAGCTGAGGGTGAGTGCCGGGATCGGTATCTATCCATCGGACGGCGAAACCTATGATGAGTTGGTCAATAGCGCAAGCAGCGCCATGAATCATGCACAACTTGCAGGTGGAAATACCTATCGATTCTTCGATAAATCGGTCAGCAAGCGTGAAGAGCGGCATGCTTTCCTGCAGCAAGGTTTCAAGAGCGGTTTGCAGAATAATGAATTCTTCATGCTGTACCAACCGAAGTATTCGCTTAGCCGACAGCAGGTTGTAGGGGCCGAGGCGCTGGTGCGCTGGAATCATCCGACATTGGGACTGGTTTCTCCGGTGGAATTCATTCCCCTCGCCGAAAGTAGCGGCGCAATAATTGAGATGAGCGAGTGGATTATCGACACAGTTTGTTCACAACTTGCAAAGTGGCGAATTCAAGGTCAGATGCAAGTGCCCGTATCCATCAATATTTCGCCGCTGCATTTCTGGCGCGGAGATCTGGTGGGGAGCTTGCAGAAAGGGTTGCAGAAGTGGGACATCAGTACCTCGACTCTGCCGATCGAAGTGACTGAAAACGTGGTAATGAATACATCAGACAGGACATTGCAGGTGTTGGGGCAGCTGAAAGAACTCGGTTTCAAACTTTCCATCGATGACTTCGGAACGGGGTATTCCAGTCTCAAATACCTCAAGGATATGCCTATCAGCGAATTGAAAATTGACCGCTCCTTCATTATCGAAATACCCGAGGAAGGACAGCCGGAAGAATTATCCAGAACAGCCATCCCGCGCGCCATCATCCGGCTGGCAAACGAATTCAAGTTGGGGGTTGTTGCCGAAGGAGTCGAAACAGAGAAGCAAAAACAATTCCTGGCCGAGAACGGTTGCGATGTGATTCAGGGATATTTGTTCAGCCCGCCGATTTCTGCGAATGATTTTTCTTCAATGCTGAAATGATGGAATTCACCCCGCCTGGTTCAACTTGCCGGGAGGAATATTCGTCATAGACAGTATGGGATTGGGAGCAAATTCCAATCTGATGTCACAACATGGATTTCCAGCGTTGCTGTTGCACTTCAAGCTGATCTGAAATCCTAATCAAAATGCAAGCTTTCAACTTGGTTGCTTGCCTATTCTCAAGCTCACTATGCCGCCGGACTCACAATTGATCGATTTGGGCAGGATATATCCTTCTATTCAAGATTTCGTTTGCACGTTTAAGGGGATACCCTTGAATCGGAATAATAATATTAATAGAGGGAACTAAACTTCTGCGCTGTACGGCCGTTAAGACAAGCATGCATAGCGGAACTTCATCCAGATAACATGAAGACATCTAACATATCAGGCCATTTTATTGCTGGAGCAATTGTCAGCAGTGTATTGTTTTGCGGACATGCACTGTATTTCAGAACGGCCGGGGTGATATGGGCCGATATCCTGCTATTCATCCTGTTGATGCTGAGTTGGGGTTATCTGATCGGTCGAATTGACGCCCGCATGAAATCTCTAAACCAGACTGAGCTGGCACGGCAACAAACAGAAAGCACACTCATAAATGAAAGTAATGCATTTCATACCCAATTGGGAAAAGAGATTTCCAATCAGATCAACCAGGCCAATACCGAATTAAGCAATACCCAAGCCATTCTCAGTGATGCCATTGCCAAACTGGTAGAGAATTTCACGGCAATGGCTGACGAGGTGCATGCGCAACAAGCCCTTTCGCTGTTCATTTCGGGAGCAGAAGGAGCCGATAATGGACAGAGTTCAAAGAAGAAGTTCGAGCAATTTGTCCTGGATACCCAGCAGGCTCTGAACGAATTTGTCGAAAGCACTGTTCAAAACAGCGCCCGCTCCATGGAGCTGGTTGAGAAAATGGATGAGATGAGTGCGCAAGTGCAGGGGATTCTTGGGCTTGTGAACGAGGTGGGAAGCATAGCAAAGCAGACCAACCTGCTCGCCCTGAATGCGGCTATCGAGGCGGCACGGGCAGGTGAGGCAGGGCGCGGGTTTGCTGTTGTCGCCGATGAGGTGCGTAATCTTTCGGACAAGACCAACAAATTCAGCAGTCAGATACGCGGCCTGGTTGATGCCGTGAATAAATCGCTGGTGGAGGCCGAGGACTCGATCAGCAAACTGGCTACAAAAGACATGACTTACGTGATGGACTCGAAAAAGCACGTGGAAGCCATGATGGTCGATATCTCCGAACTCAACAAGACCATTGCCAGTAACGGAGTAGAGCTTAACGAGATTAGCACCAAGGTCGAACAGAATGTCGCTGTGGCTGTTTCCACTTTGCAATTCCAGGATATGAGCTCCCAATTGATCGGCCATGCGCAGTTTCGCCTGGGTGCCTTGCGTGAGGTCGTCAATGAGCTGGGCAAAGGATCAGACCGATTAAGCAGCCAGGAGTACCTGGAGAAACTGGCAGCCTACAACCAGTCATTGAATCAGTATGTAATCACGCTGGACGAGAAGAAATCCAACCCTGTTGCACAGAATAATTTCGAGACCGGGGATATCGAATTATTTTAGGAAAGATAGCGGAGCTATCCTGTATTTTTCCAGAGCTTGACGATGGGTAAGTGTTCTTACGTATTGATAAATGGACTACCTCCGCTCAATGTTCGATGGCCCAATATAAACGGAGGATTTACTCATTGGTTCTCCAAATCCGAATATGGGTATAAAAATTGTTCTAGGCGGCCTTGGATAAATCCGGGAAGAGTCCTTAAATTTTCCAACTGACTGAGGCAAAAAATGGCTAAAACCGTATTGACTGTAGATGACTCTGCCTCCATTCGGCAAATGGTGACATTCACACTCAAATCTGCCGGGTACACCGTCGTTGAAGCGGTAGACGGGCAGGATGGTTTGGATAAGGCCAAGGCCAATTCCGTCAATCTAATCCTGACAGATCAGAATATGCCCAAGATGGATGGATTGACGCTGATCAAGACCCTGCGCGGTTTGCCGCAGCATAAAGCGACGCCAATCCTGATGCTGACGACCGAATCCAGCGATGCCATGAAGGCGCAGGGCAAGGCAGTCGGGGCGACGGGGTGGCTGGTCAAACCGTTCGATCCGCAGAAGCTGCTGGAAGTCGTCCAGAAAGTCATAGGTTGAAGTGACCGGGGAAACAGCCATGTCGGTACCTGTCAACCAGCCCCTCACTTCCAAACCAGGAGAATTTTAATGTCGATCGACATGAGCCAGTTTTATCAGGTGTTCTTTGAAGAGTCTGCAGAACATCTGGCGAACATGGAAAGCTTGCTGGTGGCTCTTGACCTCGACGCGCCCGATCCGGACCAGCTCAATGCCATTTTTCGCGCAGCTCATTCCATCAAGGGAGGAAGCGGAACCTTCGGTTTCACCGACATGACAGAGGTGACGCATGTGCTGGAAACCCTGCTGGATCGCATCCGCAAAAACGAAATTGCCATTACTTCCGAAATGGTGGATGCATTTTTGCAGGCAGGTGATGTGCTCAAGGGACTGTTGGAAGCGCATCAGACCGGCGGATTGGCCGATGAGGCAGCATCGCTTGCCATACGTGAAAAACTGCAGAAATTGACCACAGCTTCGTCCGGGTCGGGTATCGCGAAACAAAACGATGCTCCCGCAGCACCGAAAAGCAAAGCGCCGGAAAAATCGGCCGCAACAATCGGACAGCATGTCTATCAGATCCAGTTCGTAAAAAACAAGACCAATTTCAAGAAGAAAGAACAACTCAATAATCTGCTGCAGGCATTGAGCGATGTCGGAAAGATCGAGAACCAGAAAATCGAGACGAATTCGGTATCGTTGACATTGATCTCGAATTCCACAGAGGAAGAACTGCGCGAAACATTCATGTTTTTCATCAAGCCGGAGCAGCTCACTCTCACTGTCCAGAAAAGCCCGGCAGCAGCAGCGAGCAAATCCAAAACCGAGGATGAGCTCGGATATGGTTTTTTTGTGGATCCGGACAAGCTGAAATCCGACGTGGAAAATGCCCAAGGCTACGGTTTCTTCGTCGAACTGGAGAATCAGGCCCCACCGGCCGTATCCGGGCAGCAGCCGGATGAAATTCCGCACCGTCGCGCTACAGACAAGGCGCCCACTGCGGCGACAGTCGCCGCAGAAACCTCGATCCGCGTCAGCGTGGAAAAAGTCGATCAAATGATCAACCTGGTCGGTGAGCTGGTCATCACGCAAGCGATGCTGACCGAGACCGTTTCCACCATGGATCAGGTGTTGTATGAGCGCTTGATCAATGGTCTGGCGCAATTGGAACGCAACACCCGCGATTTGCAGGAATCGGTCATGTCCGTGCGCATGATGCCGATCAACTTCGTGTTCAGCCGCTTTCCGCGTGTGGTGCGCGACCTTGCATCCAAACTGAACAAGAAAGTCCAGCTCAAGACAGTCGGCGAAGGCACGGAGCTGGATAAAGGCTTGATCGAGAAAATCAGCGATCCGCTTACGCACCTGGTGCGCAACAGTCTGGATCACGGAATCGAACTGCCCGACGAGCGCATCGCCAAAGGCAAGGACCCGCAAGGCACCATTACCTTGAAGGCATCACATCAGGGAGGCAACATCGTCATCGAAGTGGAAGATGATGGCGCCGGACTGAACCGAGAAAAAATTCTCGCCAAAGCCAGGGAAAAAGGCATTCCGTTCAACGACAACATCAGCGATGCCGATGTCTGGCTCATGATCTTCGCGCCGGGCTTCTCCACTGCCGAAATCGTCACCGATGTATCCGGACGCGGGGTGGGCATGGACGTGGTGAAGCGGAACATCGACAGCATCGCCGGTCGCGTCGAGGTCACTTCACGCCAAGGCCAAGGCTGCACCGTCACCATCCGCCTGCCGCTGACACTGGCGATACTTGACGGACTCTCGATTGCGGTCGGGGACCAGATTTACATCGTGCCGCTCAGTTTCATCTGCGAATCCCTGCAACCCGGCGCTGCCGATATCAAAAATGTCAGCGGGCAGGGGCAGGTTGTGCACGTTCGCGGCGAATACCTGCCAATGATCGCATTGCACGAGGTATTCAATGTCCAGCCCAAAGTCACCAAACCCGAAGAAGGGATATTGGTGCTGCTGGAAGCCGAAGGAAAGAAAGTAGCCCTCTTCGTCGACGAACTGGTGGGCCAGCACCAGGTGGTAATCAAGAGCCTCGAAACGAATTATCGAAAGGTGGCCGGAATGTCGGGGGCCACGATTATGGGAGACGGGCGGGTGGCCATGATCATGGATGTGGCCGCCCTGGTTAAGTTGGCGCAACAGTAGAACTTACACGCAAAGGGAGGCAAGAATGCAAACCAACGAAAGTTCAACAGCAGCAAGCGAAGGCCGTGAGCTACTGACGTTTACGCTGGGTAGCGAAGAATACGGCATCGACATCCTCAAGGTTCAGGAGATCCGGGGCTACGACGCCGTGACCACCATCGCCAATGCGCCGGAATTCATCAAAGGCGTGATCAACCTGCGCGGCATCATCGTCCCCATTGTCGACATGCGCATCAAATTCCACCTGGGCAAGGTCGAATACGACCAGTTCACCGTGGTGATCATCCTGAATGTCGCCCACCGCGTGGTGGGCATCGTGGTGGATGGCGTATCCGACGTCATCACACTCACGGCCGAGCAACTCAAACCCGCGCCCGAATTCAGCTCCACTCTGGGTACGCAGTACATCATGGGGCTGGGTACGGTGGATGAACGCATGATCATCGTGGTGGACATCGAAAGACTGATGACCAGTAGCGATATGGAATTGGTAGAGGCTGTTGCGGCTTGAGCAAGTTACGAATGACACTCAGTTCAGGAGAAACCAAAATGCTAAAAAATCTTACCGTCAAATCCAGGCTGATATTTGTGATCAGCTTCCTTTCTGTCGTCGTTGTCATTATCGGTTATCTCGGCTTGCGCGGGATGGGTATCGCCAACGAAGGCCTGCGCACCGTTTACGAAGATCGCTTGGTTCCTTCGGGCCAACTGGGGGAGGTCAATATCCTCACCGCTGAGAATTTGCGTCAGACTCATCTGATGCTGATGCACGACCCGCGCTTGCCGGAAAGCAAGCTGCACGATCATCCCCAGTCTTTTCACACCGACAAGATGGCGGAAAACACCAAGATGAACAACGCGCTTCTGGAGGCATATGGGGCCACATACCTGACTCCGGAAGAGAAAGTGCTGTATGAGGATTATCAGGTGAAGCGCAAGGTTTACCAGGCAGCACGGACAAAGACACTGGACCTCATCAAGCAAGGGGACTATGCCGAAGCCAATGCTTCCATGGTCAAGGAAACCGGCCCCGCATTTATTGCCAACAGGGATGCAGTGCAAAAGCTCCTCGAACTGCAAATCAATGTGGGCAAGGATGAGTATGAAAAGGCCAAGATCGCCTACGCCTCGACGCGCAACATTTCGATCGGCGCCACGGTGATCAGCGTATTGCTGGCCGCCTTCATCGGCCTCATGCTGATTCGCGCCATCATGCGACCATTGGCAGTTGCGCAAGATGTTGCCGGCAAGATTGCTGCAGGCGACCTGACCAGCAAAATCGAAGTCACGAGCAACGACGAACT
>JBAQDF010000050.1:0-92418 GCA_049286265.1 Sideroxyarcus sp. | reverse complement strand
TGGTGATGCCCGGCGACAACGTCAGCATCACAGTGAACCTGATCAACCCGATCGCGATGGAAGAAGGTCTGCGCTTCGCGATTCGCGAAGGCGGTCGTACCGTCGGCGCGGGAGTGGTTGCCAAGGTCATCGAGTAAGCATACAATGCGCCCCCTCGCGTGGCTGCGGCCACGCGTTTTCGTTCTTTAAACCAGCGGCAATGCCGCGTAGAAGCTAGAGAAGATTATGCAAAGTCAAAAAATTCGCATTCGCCTGAAGGCGTTCGACTATCGTTTGATCGACCAATCCGCGCTGCAAATCGTGGATACGGCCAAACGTACCGGAGCAGTGGTCAAGGGCCCGGTTCCGTTGCCAACCAAGATCGAGCGTTTCGATGTGCTGCGTTCCCCGCACGTGAACAAGACTTCGCGCGATCAATTCGAAATTCGCACCCATCTGCGCCTGATGGACATCGTGGATCCGACGGACAAGACCGTGGATGCGCTGATGAAGCTGGACTTGCCGGCTGGCGTGGATGTGGAAATCAAGTTGCAGTAATTTGGTATTCGCAGTTTAAGCAGTTTGTTGTTGCAGTACATAGATCGGCTGACCAATTGAAGTCGGCCCCTTAATAAGAGGAAAATATAATGAGCTTAGGACTTGTCGGTCGCAAGATTGGCATGACTCGCATCTTTACTGACGACGGAACATCGTTGCCGGTGACAGTGCTGGACGTGTCCAACAATCGTGTCACCCAGATCAAATCCGCTTCCACGGATGGTTACAGTGCAGTGCAGGTCGCGTACGGTACGCGCCGCGCCAGCCGTGTAACCAAATCCGCAGCGGGTCATTTCGCCAAAGCCGGTGTTGAAGCCGGTAGCGTGCTGAAAGAATTCACCGCAACGCCAGAACAATTAGCCAGCCTGACCCTCGGTGGTAATGTTGGCGTGGACCTGTTCCAGGTCGGCCAAAAGGTCGATGTGACAGGTGTGACGATTGGTAAAGGCTATGCCGGTACCATCAAGCGTCACCACTTCAAATCTGGTCGCGCCTCTCACGGTAACTCCAAGTCGCATAACGTACCCGGTTCCATCGGTATGGCGCAGGATCCGGGTCGCGTGTTCCCGGGCAAGCGCATGACCGGTCACTTGGGTGACGTGCAGCGCACCGTACAAAATCTCCAAATCGTTCGTATCGACGCCGAGCGCCAGTTGTTGCTGGTACGCGGCGCTGTACCGGGCGCGCCCGGCGGTGACGTGATCGTACGTCCGGCAGTGAAAGCGGGGGCATAATGGAACTGAAAGTTATCAACGAAAACGGCAAGGCCGGCAAGAGCATGAGCGCTTCTGACGACCTGTTCGGCCGTGAATACAACGAGACGCTGGTGCATCAGCTGGTGACGGCTTATCAAGCCAACGCCCGTTCCGCCAGCAGCAAACAAAAAGGTCGCAGCGAGATCGCCAAGTCCACGCGCAAACCGTTTGCCCAAAAGGGTACCGGTCGTGCACGTGCAGGTATGGCGTCCAGCCCGTTGTGGCGCGGGGGCGGCAAGATATTCCCGAACTCGCCCGACCAGAACTACACCCAGAAGATCAACCGCAAGATGTATCGCGCGGGCCTGGCTTCCATCTTTTCGCAACTGGTGCGCGATGACCGCCTGAGCGTGATCGAGGGATTGTCTGTCGATGCGCCGAAGACCAAGTTGCTGGCGCAGAAGATCAAGGCCATGGGTCTGGATCATGTGCTGATCATCACCGACAGCATGGACGAAAACCTGTATCTGTCTTCGCGCAACCTGCCGAACGTACTGGTGCTTGAAGCTCACCAGGCCGACCCGGTCAGTCTGGTCCGTTTCCCCAAGGTTCTGGTGACACGCGGCGCGATCACAAAAATCGAGGAGATGCTGGCATGAGCGCACAACAATTCAATGAAGAGCGTTTGCTGAATATCCTGCTGGCTCCGCAAATCTCGGAAAAGGCGACGTATGTTGCCGAGAAGAACGAGCAAGTGATTTTCCGCGTGGTATCCGATGCCACCAAGCCGGAAGTCAAGGCGGCGGTCGAGAAGCTGTTCAACGTTACTGTTGACAGCGTGCAGATCAGCAACGTCAAGGGTAAGCAAAAACGTTTCGGTCGCTTTATGGGCGCCCGCAAGGACTGGAAGAAAGCCTATGTTTGTCTGGCTGCCGGTCAGGAAATCAACTTTGCCGCAAGCGAGCAGGGGTAAAACATGGCACTGATCAAACTCAAACCGACATCCCCGGGAACCCGCGCCGTAGTGCGCGTGGTGACTCCGGAGCTGCACAAGGGCAAGCCCGAAGCGTCGTTGCTGGAGAAGAAGACCAGAACCGCAGGGCGTAACCATAACGGCCACATCACCACGCGTCACATGGGCGGCGGACACAAGAAGCATTACCGCCTCGTGGATTTCAAGCGCGACAAGGACAATATCCCGGCTACGGTCGAGCGTCTTGAATATGACCCGAACCGTACTGCGCACCTGGCGTTGCTGGTGTATGCAGACGGCGAACGCCGCTACATCCTGGCACCCAAGGGAATATCCGCAGGTGCTCAACTGGTGAGCGGCCCGGAAGCGCCGATCAAGGCAGGCAATGCCTTGCCGCTGCGTAATATTCCGGTTGGTTCCACCATCCACGCCATCGAGATGCTGCCAAGCAAGGGCGCTCAATTGGCCCGTTCGGCAGGCGCTTCGGTGCAGTTGCTGGCACGTGAAGGCAGCTACGCTCAATTGCGTCTGCGTTCCGGCGAAATCCGCAAGGTGCACGTTGATTGCCGCGCGACCATCGGCGAAGTTGGCAATGGTGAACATTCCCTGCGTTCCATCGGCAAGGCCGGTGCAAATCGCTGGCGCGGCATCCGCCCGACAGTGCGCGGTGTGGCCATGAACCCGGTCGATCACCCGCACGGTGGTGGTGAAGGTAAAACTGCGGCAGGCCGTCATCCGGTCAGCCCATGGGGTGTGCCAGCCAAGGGCTTCCGTACACGTCGCAACAAGCGGACTACCGGCATGATCGTGCGCCGTCGCTTTCAGGTTTAAGGGGTAACTATATATGGCACGTTCAGTTAAAAAAGGCCCGTTCGTCGATCTGCATCTGCTGAAGAAAGTGGAAGCAGTGCGCGCAACCAGCGACAAGCGCCCGGTGAAAACCTGGTCGCGTCGCTCCACCGTGTTGCCCGAGTTCGTCGGTTTGACGATTGCGGTGCACAACGGCAAGCAGCATGTCCCGGTGTACGTTTCCGAGAACATGGTTGGACACAAGCTTGGCGAATTTTCCTTGACCCGCACCTTCAAAGGTCACGCTGCTGATAAAAAAGCAGTCGCCAAGAAATAAGGAGACATGATGAGTACAAAAGCAGTCATCCGTGGTGTTCGCCTGTCGGCACAAAAGGCACGTCTGGTCGCTGACCAGATCCGTGGTCTGCCTGTCGCGCAAGCCCTGAACATCCTGGCTTTCAGCCCGAAAAAGGGTGGTGGCATCATCAAGAAGGCACTGGATTCCGCGATTGCCAATGCCGAGCATAACGACGGTGCAGACATCGACGAGTTGAAGGTCACCACCATCTACGTGGACAAGGGTACTTCCCTGAAACGCATGATCCCGCGCGCCAAAGGCCGTGGTACCGGCATCGAGAAGCAAACCTGCCACATTACGATCACAGTCGGGAGCTAAAGCATGGGTCAGAAAATTCATCCAATTGGATTCCGCCTGAGCGTTCAGAAGAACTGGACCTCGAAGTGGTATTCCAACAGCAAGCACTTTTCCGAGTTGCTGCTGAAAGATATTGAAGTTCGCGACTATCTGAAGAAAAAACTGGCCGGTGCCGGTGTTTCCAAGATCATTATCGAGCGTCCTGCCAAGAACGCCAAGATCACGATTTACACGGCTCGTCCGGGCGTGGTGATCGGCAAGAAAGGCGAGGATATCGAATCCCTGCGCAATGAACTGAAGAAGCGCATGGGCCTGCCGGATGTGGGTCTGAACATCGAAGAAGTGCGCAAGCCGGAAGTGGATGCGCAACTGATCGCCGACTCCATCACCCAGCAGCTCGAAAAGCGCATCATGTTCCGCCGCGCCATGAAGCGCGCGATGCAGAACGCAATGCGCCTGGGGGCACAGGGCATCAAGATCATGAGTTCGGGCCGTTTGAACGGTATCGAAATCGCACGCACCGAGTGGTATCGCGAAGGCCGTGTGCCGTTGCATACCCTGCGCGCGGAAATCGACTACGGTACATCCGAAGCGCTGACCACCTATGGTCTGATCGGCGTCAAGGTTTGGGTCTATAAGGGCGATCATCAGGCGGGACAGCAGGAAGTTGCTGCACCAGCCGTTGCTGAGCCGGAAAAGAAAGTAAGAAAGTCGTCGGGAGCTAAGCATGCTACAGCCAGCTAGAAGAAAGTACCGCAAGGAGCAAAAGGGCCGTAACACCGGCGTTGCAACCCGCGGCAACAAGGTCAGTTTCGGCGAGTTCGGCCTCAAGGCCGTTGGTCGCGGACGCCTGACCGCACGCCAGATCGAGGCCGCACGTCGCGCCATGACGCGCCACATCAAGCGCGGTGGACGTATCTGGATCCGTATTTTCCCGGACAAGCCTATTTCCAAGAAACCGGCCGAAGTCCGTATGGGTAACGGCAAGGGGAGTCCCGAGTACTACGTCGCCGAGATTCAGCCGGGCAAGATGTTGTACGAGATGGACGGTGTGGATGAGGTGTTGGCGCGTGAGGCATTCAAGCTGGCTTCGGCCAAGCTGCCGATTGAAACAACATTCGTCGTAAGACAGGTAGGGGCATGATCATGAAGGCAAGCGAACTGAAGAACAAATCGGTGGCCGATCTGCAACAAGAGCTGTTGTCCCTGAGCAAGGAACAATTCGGCCTGCGTATGCAAGTGGCAACCCAGCAATTGAGCAACACCAGCCAATTGACCAAGGTGCGCCGCAGCATCGCGCGTGTGAAAACGGTATTGACCGAGAAGGGTGTGCAGCAATGAGTGCAACGAATCTGAAACGTGCGTTGACCGGGACTGTCGTCAGCAACAAGATGGATAAGACGGTTACCGTGTTGGTCGAGCGCAAGGTCAAGCACCCGGTGCTGGGCAAAGTGGTGCGTGTCTCCAAGAAATACCATGCTCATGATGAGAACAACGAGTTCAATCAGGGCGATGTGGTGACCATCGAAGAGACCAGGCCGTTGTCCAAGACCAAGTCCTGGCGCGTGTCCAAGCTGGTGGAAAAAGCCAACGAGGCTTAAATTAAAATTAAAGCTTGTGCATTTTGGCAAGTTTGAATAGAATGCGCGGCTTCGTTTCACCGTCGCTTGCGACGGCCTAACCCGAACGGGTTCCAAAACTAGCCGCCGCAGGCGGAAAAAGTTGGAGATTGAAAAATGATACAAATGCAGTCTGTTT
Source organism: Sideroxyarcus sp. (assembly GCA_049286265.1). Lineage (GTDB taxonomy): Bacteria > Pseudomonadota > Gammaproteobacteria > Burkholderiales > Gallionellaceae > Sideroxyarcus. Next base: position 87,011 of record JBAQDF010000050.1, on the reverse strand, counting down.
TAAATGTGGCCGACAATACCGGCGCACGTTCCGTCATGTGCATCAAGGTGCTGGGCGGTTCCAAGCGTCGTTATGCCGGCGTGGGCGATGTGATCAAGGTCAGCATCCGTGATGCGGCACCGCGTTCGCGCGTCAAGAAGGGCGAAGTTTACAGCGCCGTGGTGGTACGTACCGCCAAGGGCGTGCGCCGTTCCGACGGTTCGCTGATCAAATTTGATGGCAATGCAGCCGTGTTGCTGAACAACAAGCTGGAGCCGATCGGAACCCGTATTTTCGGACCGGTCACTCGTGAACTGCGCAATGAAAAGTTCATGAAGATCGTTTCTCTGGCACCGGAAGTGCTGTAAGCGGCAGTCGAGGATAAATCATGAACAAGATTAAAAAGAACGATGACGTGATCGTCATTACCGGCAAGGACAAGGGCAGTCGCGGCAGCGTGTTGAGCGTGCTGGATAACGACCGTGTTCTGGTTGCTGGCATCAACAAGGTTAAAAAGCACCAGAAGCCGAATCCGGTGAAAGGTAGCTCGGGCGGCATCGTGGAAATCGAGAAGCCTATCCATATTTCCAATATCGCCATCTATAACGCGACCACCAAGAAGGCGGATCGCGTTGGCGTCAAGCAGTTGGAGGACGGCCGCAAAGTGCGCGTGTTCAAGTCCAACGGCGAAGTGATTGCGTAAGGGGTAAGAGCATGGCTCGTTTATACGACTACTACAAAAAGAACGTGACAGAGCAGCTGATGAAGCAGTTCGGTTACAAATCGATCATGGAAGTGCCGCGCATCGAGAAGATCACCCTGAATATGGGTGTTGGTGAAGCGGTTGCCGACAAGAAGGTGATGGATCATGCGGTCAGCGATATGCAGAAGATCGCCGGTCAAAAGCCGGTGGTGACCAAATCCAAGAAGTCCATCGCGGGTTTCAAGATTCGCGAGAACTATCCGGTCGGCTGCAAGGTGACGCTGCGCCGCGAGCGCATGTATGAATTTCTGGATCGCCTGGTAACGGTTGCGATTCCGCGTATTCGCGACTTCCGCGGTATCTCGGGTAAGTCTTTTGACGGTCGTGGCAACTACAACATGGGTGTCAAAGAGCAGATCATTTTCCCGGAAATCGAATACGACAAGATCGACGCATTGCGTGGCATGAACATTACGATCACGACCACGGCGAAGAACGACGAAGAAGCCAAGGCGCTTCTGTTGGCATTCAAATTCCCATTGAAGAACTGAGGGCGATATGGCTAAGACTGCTGTTATTAACCGCGAACAGAAGCGCCGCGACACAGTGAAGAAATTCGCTGCCAAACGCGCTGAACTGAATGCGATCGCGACCAATATGTCGTTGAGCGAAGAAGAGCGCTTTGCGGCGCGTCAAAAACTGCAAGCATTGCCGCGCAATTCCAGCCCGGTACGTTTGCGTAATCGCTGCGCGCTGACCGGTCGTCCGCGCGGCACGTTCCGTAAGTTCGGTTTGGGGCGCACAAAATTGCGTGAATACGCAATGCGCGGCGAAATCCCCGGTGTAGTCAAGGCAAGCTGGTAAGGGTGAATCTATGAGTATGAGTGATCCGATCTCCGATATGTTGACGCGTATTCGCAACGCGCAAATGGCGGAAAAAGTAACAGTGGTAATGCCTTCTTCCAAGATCAAGGCCGCCATTGCCAAAGTGTTGCAGGATGAAGGCTATGTGGACGGCTTCAAGGTCATCGACCATGACGGCAAGCCAACGCTGGAAATCGGCCTTAAGTATTATGCCGACCGTCCTGTGATCGAAAAAATCCAACGTGTGAGCCGTCCAGGCCTGCGCGTGTACAAGGGCAGCGAAGATATTCCGCGCGTGATGAACGGCTTGGGTATCGCGATTGTTTCCACCTCCAAGGGTCTGATGACAGACCGCAAGGCACGCGCCAACGGTATCGGCGGCGAAGTGCTCTGTATCGTGGCGTAAGGGGGGAATATGTCTAGAGTCGCTAAAAATCCAGTTGTCGTTCCGTCCGGTATCGAAGTGACGGTGGCAGCCGAAAAAATTTCCATGAAGGGCCCGCTGGGCACTTTGACCCAGGAGTTGAAGGGCAATGTCAAGGTAGAGCGCGAGGGCGATAAGCTGTTGTGCAAGGCTACCGACGACAGCGCCCAAGCCGATGCGATGTCAGGCACATTGCGCGCATTGCTGGCCAATATGGTCACGGGTGTGAGCAAGGGCTTTGAGCGCAAGCTGATGCTGGTTGGCGTGGGTTACCGTGCACAAGCTGCAGGTGATGCGCTCAACCTGACGCTGGGTTATTCGCATCCCGTGGTGCACAAGATGCCCAAGGGTGTGAAGGTGGCAACACCAACCCAGACAGAAATCGTGTTGACCGGTCCGGACAAGCAGCAAGTCGGTCAAGTCGCCGCCGAGATTCGTGCATATCGCGAACCTGAACCCTACAAGGGCAAAGGTGTGCGTTATTCCGACGAAGTGGTGATCCTGAAAGAAACCAAGAAGAAATAATCGAGGTTGATATGTTGAACAAGAATGAAGCGCGTCAGCGCAGAGCACGCAAAACCCGTGCAAGAATCGCTGAACAAAAGACAGTGCGTCTGGCGATCCATCGCACCAACCTGCATATTTATGCCCAGGTGATCTCGGCCGACGGCGGCAAGGTGCTCGCAAGCGCCTCCACGCTGGAAGCGGAAGTGCGCAAGAGCATCGGCAACGGCGGAAACGCTGCGGCTGCTGCACTGGTTGGCAAGCGTATCGCCGAAAAGGCAAAGAGCGCAGGCGTAACAGCCGTGGCATTCGACCGTTCCGGCAACAAGTACCATGGTCGCATCAAGGCGCTGGCGGATGCCGCGCGCGAGCATGGCTTGCAGTTCTAATCTGGGGTGAACCATGGCACAAGCTAAACAAGGCAAGAATCAGCAGGTAGAAGACAAAGGCGACGGCCTCATCGAGAAGATGATTCACGTCAACCGCGTAACCAAGGTTGTGAAGGGTGGCCGTATCATGGGCTTCGCCGCACTGACCGTGGTGGGCGATGGCGATGGCCGCATCGGCATGGGCAAGGGCAAATCCAAGGAAGTGCCGGTTGCCGTGCAAAAGGCGATGGAAGAATCCCGCCGCAAGCTGATGAAAGTGAATCTGAAGGAAGGTACGCTGCACCATGCAGTGATCGGCCGTCACGGCGCTGCCAAGGTTTACATGCAGCCGGCGTCCGAAGGTACCGGCATTATCGCGGGTGGCGCGATGCGTGCAGTGTTCGAGGCTGTAGGCGTGCGTAACGTGCTGGCCAAATGTATCGGCTCCAGCAATCCTTACAACGTGGTTCGTGCTACGTTGAACGGTCTGAAGGCGCTGAATTCGCCGTCGGAGATCGCTGCCAAGCGCGGCAAGAGCGTAGAAGAAATTACGGGGTAAGCCATGGCAACCAAGAAGGCGCAAGCCAAAAAAACATTGAAGGTGACGCTGGTCAAGAGCGTTATCGGCACCAAGGAATCCCATCGTGCATGCGTGCGCGGTCTGGGGCTGCGTCGTATGCATCATACCGTCGAAGTGGAAGATACTCCGGCAGTGCGCGGCATGATTAACAAAGTGTATTACCTGGTCAAGTGCGAGGCGTAAATGCAACTCAATCAAATTAAACCTGCTGAAGGTTCCAAGCATGCCAAGCGTCGCGTCGGTCGCGGCATCGGTTCCGGTCTGGGCAAAACTGCCGGTCGCGGTCACAAGGGTCAGAAATCGCGTTCCGGCGGTTTCCACAAGGTCGGTTTCGAAGGCGGTCAAATGCCGCTGCAGCGCCGTCTGCCCAAGCGCGGCTTTGTTTCGTTGACGCGCAATGACACAGCGCAAGTGCGCTTGTCCGACCTGCAGAACATGCCGGTAGACAGCATCGACTTGCTGGCTCTTAAGCAAGCGGGTGTCGTTCCTGCAACTGCGTTGTTTGCCAAGGTAATTCTGGCTGGCGAGATCAAGCGTGCAGTCAAGCTGCAAGGTTTGCAGTTGACCAAGGGTGCTCGTGCTGCAGTGGAAGCTGCCGGCGGCAGCATCGCGGAGTAATAATCAGTGGCCAACGTTGCGAGCAAAGGTAAGTACGGCGATCTGGGGAAGCGTCTCTGGTTTTTGCTGCTTGCGTTGATCGTTTACCGCATTGGGGCGCATATCCCGGTGCCGGGCATTGACCCCAATGAGCTGGCGAGACTGTTTCAGAGTCAAAAGGGCGGCATGTTGGGCATGCTTAACATGTTCTCGGGCGGTGCGCTGGAACGCTTCACTATTTTGGCGCTTGGGATCATGCCGTACATTTCTGCATCGATCATCATGCAGCTGGCGGCGATAGCGGTTCCGCATCTGGAGCAATTGAAGAAGGAAGGCGAAGCAGGTCGCCGCAAGATCACGCAATACACGCGTTATGGAACGCTGGTGCTGGCATTTGTGCAGTCCTACGGTATTGCTGCGATGCTACAGTCGCAAAAGGATCTGGTATTGCATCCGGGCATGATGTTTGTGATGACTACCGTGGTGACACTGGTGACCGGCACAATGTTTTTGATGTGGCTGGGCGAACAGATCACCGAGCGCGGGCTTGGCAACGGCATTTCGCTGATTATCTTTGCGGGTATCGCTGCGGGCTTGCCCAGTGCGATCTTTAATACCCTGGAGATGGCGCGTACCGGCGCATTTTCCATACCGCTGGTGCTGGCTCTGTTCATCGGGGCAATTGCGGTGACTGCGCTGGTTGTGTTTGTCGAGCGCGGACAACGCAAGATTCTGGTGAATTATGCCAAGCGGCAAGTAGGTAACAAGATTTATGGCGGTCAGAGCTCGCATCTGCCGTTGAAGCTGAACATGGCCGGAGTTATCCCGCCGATCTTCGCTTCAAGCATCATCTTGTTTCCGGCGACGCTGGCAGGGTTTTTTGGCTCTGGCGATGGGATGAACTGGTTGAAGGACGCGAGCGACATGTTGTCGCCGGGTCAGCCGATCTACGTGTTGTTCTACGCATCGGCCATTATATTTTTCTGCTTCTTCTACACGGCGCTGGTGTTCAGCCCTAAAGAGACGGCAGAGAACCTGAAGAAAAGCGGGGCGTTTTTGCCGGGTATCCGTCCCGGCGAACAAACCGCGAAGTATGTGGAAAAGATCATGCTGCGTCTGACCCTGGTTGGTGCGGTGTATATCACTCTGGTTTGTTTGTTGCCGGAATTCCTGAGATTGAAGTGGAACGTGCCGTTCTATTTCGGTGGTACGTCGCTGCTGATTCTGGTGGTGGTAACCATGGATTTCATGGCGCAAGTGCAGTCGTATTTGATGACGCACCAGTATGAAAACCTGTTGAAAAAGGCCAATTTCAAGGCCGGACTGACGCGTTAGAGAAACATGGCGAAAGAAGACGTCATCCAGATGCAGGGTGAGATTGAGGAATCGTTGCCGAATGCAACGTTCCGGGTGAAGTTGGAAAACGGTTTTGTGGTATTGGGGCATATTTCAGGCAAGATGCGCATGCATTACATCCGCATACTGCCGGGTGACAAGGTAACCGTGGAAGTGTCGCCATATGATTTGAGCCGGGCGCGTATTGTGTTCCGCGCCAAGTGAGTTGAGAGAAGCAAGGAGAAGCAAATGAAAGTGCAAGCGTCCGTGAAAAAGGTGTGCCGTAACTGCAAGATCGTGCGGCGCAATCGCGTGGTTCGTGTGATCTGCAGTAGCGATCCACGTCACAAACAGCGCCAGGGTTGATTGAGTAAAATCGCCGCTGGATGGTACAATTTACGACTTTTGAATAAATAGGGTAGCTGCATGGCTCGTATTGCCGGTGTAAACATTCCAAATCATCAACACGCCGAAATCGCATTGACTGCGATTTACGGTATCGGGCGCACCCGCGCGCAGCAGATTTGTGCTGCCGCCGGAGTCGTCACCTCCACCAAGGTCAAGGACATCAGCGATTCCGACATGGAAAAGCTGCGCGAGGAAGTCGCGAAGTTCACGGTGGAAGGCGATCTGCGTCGCGAAATCTCAATGAACATCAAGCGTTTGATGGACCTGGGCTGCTACCGCGGTCTGCGTCATCGTCGCGGATTGCCGTGCCGTGGTCAGCGTACCCGCACCAATGCACGTACCCGTAAAGGTCCGCGCAAGTCCATCGCCGGCGCGAAGAAGTAATTTAGTAGAGGATCGAAGACATGGCAAAGCCCAGCACGAGAGTGCGCAAGAAAGTTAAGAAGAACGTAGCCGAAGGTATCGCGCACGTTCACGCCTCCTTTAACAACACCATTGTGACCATCACGGATCGCCAGGGCAATACTCTGGCCTGGTCCACGAGCGGCGCACAGGGTTTCAAGGGTTCTCGCAAGAGTACCCCGTTCGCAGCGCAGATCGCCGCCGAGACAGTCGGCAAGTCTGCTGTTGAGTGCGGTGTCAAGAATCTGGAAGTGCGCATCAAGGGCCCCGGCCCGGGTCGCGAATCCGCAGTGCGCGCTTTGAACGCCGCTGGTTTCAAAATAACAAGCATTTCGGATATTACGCCGGTACCGCACAACGGTTGCCGTCCTCCGAAAAAGCGTCGTATCTAAGGAGCATAGATCTTGGCTAGAAATCTTGATGCAAAGTGCCGTCAGTGCCGCCGCGAAGGCGAGAAGCTGTTTCTCAAGGCAGAGAAGTGTTTTACCGACAAGTGCTCGGTAGAGCGCCGCGCCTATCCGCCCGGTCAGCATGGTCAGAAAAAGAACCAGCGCCAGTCCGAATACGGCGGCCAGCTGCGTGAAAAACAAAAGCTGCGTCGTATCTACGGCCTGATGGAAGGCCAGTTCCGCTTGACATACAAGCGTGCTGAGCAATCCCGCGGCATTACCGGCGAAAGCCTGTTGCAGAATCTTGAGTCGCGTCTGGACAACGTTTCCTATCGCATGGGTTTCGGTGCCTCGCGTTCAGAAGCCCGCCAAGTGGTGCGTCACAACTCCATTCTGGTGAACGGCAAGCGCGTCAACATTCCGTCCTACCAAGTGCGTCCCGGTGACGTGGTTGAAGTGGCGGAAAAATCCAGGAACCAGTTGCGCGTAAAGGCTGCTTTGCAAGCAGCCGAGCAGCGCGGATTCCCGGAATGGATCGAGGTAGATGCCAAGGCGTTCAAGGGAACCTTTAAAGCAGTTCCTCAGCGTTCCGAATTGCCTGCAACGATCAACGAGCATCTCGTGGTCGAGTTGTATTCCAAGTAATCCACGCGGAGTAGCATATGTCCAATAATAATTTGTTGAAACCTCGCATCATTGACGTTCAGCGCACTTCTGCCACCCAGGCTCGGGTGGTGATGGAGCCGTTCGAACGCGGCTACGGCCACACGCTGGGCAATGCCCTGCGTCGCGTCCTGCTGTCTTCAATGCCCGGCTATGCCGTGACGGAAGTCAAGATCGCGGGCGTGTTGCACGAATACTCATCCATCGACGGCGTGCAGGAAGACGTGGTCGAGATCCTGCTGAACCTGAAGGGTCTGGTACTCAAGCTGCACAACTCGCGCGAAGCGACGCTGCATTTGCGCAAGTCCGGTGCTGGCGTGGTAACTGCTGCCGACATCGAAGTCGGTGCCGATACCGAAGTCATCAACCCGAACCATGTCATCGCTCATTTGGCCGCTGGCGGCAAGCTGGACATGGAAATCAAGGTCGAACAAGGTCGCGGTTATGTTTCCGCCATTTCGCGCATGCAGCCCGGCGCTACTCGCCCGGTTGGTCATATCGCCCTGGACGCTTCGTTCAGCCCGATCTCCCGCGTAAGCTATGCTGTCGAGAGCGCCCGTGTTGAACAGCGCACCGACCTCGACAAGCTGATCATGGATATCGAGACCAATAGTGCCATCGATCCGGAAGAAGCCATCCGTTATGCCGCGCGCATTCTGGTGGACCAGCTCTCCGTGTTCGCTGCCCTGGAAGGTACACCGGCTCCTGTCGAGAAGCCGCAAGCTCCGAAGGTCGATCCGATGCTGCTGCGTCCGGTTGACGATCTGGAACTGACACCGCGTTCTTCCAACTGCCTCAAGGCTCAGAGCATCCATTACATCGGCGACCTGATTCAGAACACCGAAGCGGATCTGTTGCGCACCCCGAACCTGGGCCGCAAATCGCTCAACGAGATCAAGCAAGTGCTGGCCGAACACGGCTTGTCGCTGGGCATGAAGTTGGAAAACTGGACGGCAATGTCCGAGAAATAAGCTTCTTCAGCCGTGAGGCTGGATAGCAAGAGAGGAAAATCATGCGTCACCGTTTAGGACTTAGAAAACTTAACCGCACCAGCAGCCACCGTCTGGCGATGTTGCGCAACATGACCGTTTCGCTGCTGCGTCACGAAGTCATCAAGACCACCCTGCCGAAGGCCAAGGAACTGCGCCGCGTCGCCGAACCTATCCTGACACTGGGCAAGAACCCCAGCCTGGCCAATCGCCGTTTGGCGTTTGCCCGTCTGCGCGACCGCGATATCGTCACCAAGCTTTTCGACGAACTCGGCCCGCGCTACGCAGCCCGCAACGGCGGCTACTCGCGCATCCTGAAGTTCGGCTTCCGCAAGGGCGACAATGCTCCGATGGCATTGGTTGAACTGCTGGACCGTCCGGCTGATGCTCAACCGGTAGACGCTGGCGAATAAGCTTCCAACGCCGCAACAAGCATCAACAAACAAAGCCGGACATGTCCGGCTTTGTTATTTATAAAGCTTAAGAGAACCAGCGCAAGAATGCGGCAGACGAAAGTGCAGAGATAGCCAGTGTAGAAGAAGTGATCCACACCGTATTCCTTCCCTGCTCCGCCCAGTGTTCACTTCGCCAGAGGTAGATTGCGAGTATCAAGATGCCGAGCGTGGCGCAGAGCATCTTGATGCCCAATGCAACAATCGCGATTCCGGAAATATCCGGCAACTGATGGTGGTAGTAGAAAGTGGCCATACCAAAGGTGGCTCCGCTTGCGACCTGCGTCATCCAGCCAAGCAGCGTGAGAAACGCCAGTTTCTTGCGCGTTGACTTCTCGTGCAACCAAAATCCCATCAGCGATCCGCCAACTACCGCAATAGCCCCATAGTTATGGACGACCTGGATGACGGCATAGATCAGGTTTTGCGCTGAGTTCATTGCGACACCACATCAACACAACTTTCCAGACCGGTAGACATATGCCATTTCGTATTTTCAGTCAGGCATATTTTGTGTTTGCCGGGGAGTAATGGGCCAATATCGTAGCTGCCTTTTAGTTGTCGTAAGACATCAATGCGTTTATCGTCGACATAAAGATGCAAATGATCCCCTTTGGGGCCCAGCATGGCTTCGTAATTGACTGCAAGTTTGGTATCGGCGCTGATCAAGGCGCCGTGAGCAGGGGTGTTGAGGGAGATTTTTCCTTCTACGGCCAGAGCTTGTCCGTAAAACAACACAAGAAGGATGGGAGCTAGCATTTTGATATTCATGATCGTTCTCCTTGAAAAGATAATGGAGCGAACACACGAATATCAGACAGCAGTTACGCTAAAAAGATCAATTATTCGGCATGGATTGAGAATAATGGGCGTTTAATCAATTTGGCTATGTGAATTTGTCAGTATGGTCTTTTCCCGACCCAGTTGCCGGGCGGTTGGTATTGGCAGACCCAGACCTGTTCTTGCGAGTCCTCGCATACCGCAACTGCGCAGCCCACTGTAGTGGTGCTTTTCCAGACGACTTGCGTGTAGTGCCCGCACATCTTGCCTTTGGTACAGCTGTTGGTCTTGTGGTTGTAGTCAGAAACCTCGCTGCCCCAGCTATCCACGACCATCTTAGGGCTGACTGGCTGCAGTTCACGCTTCCCGTTCGACCACTCTATCGCACTCGCCCAATACAGGTTTTCCCCGTACTTTGCATCGGGGGCGCTGTGCTGCATCCTGCACTGGTTTGATCGCTTCAGATGATCTGCCCATTTCCGGGCTGAGGCTGCAAGCTCGGTAGAGTAGGTGAGCGGTGGCACGCCGACAGTCTTGCGCCAGCGATTGTGCGCGGCAACCATCCTGTCCGCATCCACTTCAAGCGCCTGCGCCGACAGGGCAGGGATGAGGCAGCAGGTGAACAGGAGTCGCCTCATCATTTCATCAGCACCTGCTTCAGGTACGGCCCCGTCACGCTGTCCGGATTTGCCACAATGTCCTTTGGAGAACCTTGTGCCACGATGCGGCCGCCGCCATCGCCGCCCTCGGGGCCCAGGTCTATAACCCAGTCGGCGGTCTTGATCACATCCAGATTGTGTTCGATGACCACCACGGTGTTGCCCTGATCGCGCAGCTTGTGGATGACCTTGAGCAGCAAGTCGATATCGTGGAAGTGCAGGCCGGTGGTCGGCTCATCCAAGATGTACAGCGTGCGCCCGGTGTCGCGCTTGGAGAGCTCGAGCGACAGCTTCACGCGCTGTGCTTCGCCGCCGGACAGCGTGGTCGCGCTCTGCCCCAGTGTGATGTAACCCAAGCCCACATCGAGCAGCGTTTGCAGTTTGCGCGCAAGGATAGGCACGGCAGAGAAGAACTCATGCGCCTGTTCCACCGTCATGTTCAAGACTTGATGAATGTTCCTGCCCTTATATTGCACCTCCAGCGTCTCCCGGTTGTAGCGGTGGCCGTGGCATACATCGCAGGGCACGTACACATCGGGCAGGAAGTGCATCTCCACTTTGATCACGCCGTCGCCCTGACAAGATTCGCAGCGACCGCCCTTCACGTTGAAAGAGAAGCGTCCCGGCCCGTAGCCGCGCTCGCGCGAAGTTGGCACACCGGAGAAAAGATCGCGGATGGGGGTGAACAAGCCGGTGTAGGTCGCCGGGTTGGAGCGCGGTGTGCGACCAATGGGCGATTGATCGACATTGATGACCTTGTCGAAAAACTCCAGGCCTTCGATTTCGGCATAAGGCGCGGGCTCGGCATTGCTGCCATACAGATGCTTGGCTATGGCGTTATAGAGTGTGTCGTTGATGAGCGTGGACTTGCCCGAGCCGGACACGCCGGTGATGCTGGTGAGCAACCCCACCGGCAGATCCAGTGTGACGTCTTTCAGGTTGTTGCCGCAGGCGCCGATGATCTTCAGCTTGCGCTCCGGATCAGGCTTCATATATTTCCTGGGTGCCGCAATGCTGCGCCGTCCGGTCAGATAATCGCCAGTCAGCGACTGCACGTTGGCACACACTTCGTCCGGCGTACCTTGTGCTACGACCATACCGCCGTGCTCTCCCGCGCCCGGCCCCATGTCGACCACATAGTCCGCCGTGCGGATGGCGTCCTCGTCATGTTCCACCACGATCACGCTGTTGCCCATGTCGCGCAGGCGCTTCAGCGTATCCAGCAGACGGTCGTTGTCGCGCTGGTGCAGGCCGATGGAAGGCTCGTCCAGCACATACATCACGCCAGTGAGGCCGGAGCCGATCTGCGATGCCAGGCGGATGCGCTGTGATTCGCCGCCGGAGAGCGTCTCGGCAGAACGATCCAGCGACAGGTAATCCAGCCCCACGTTGTTGAGGAAGGTGAGGCGGCTGGCGATTTCCTGCACGATCTTTTCGGCGATGGCCTGCTTGTTGCCGGGTAGCGACACACCCTGGAAGAATGTTTGCGCCTGCTTCAGCGGCAAGGCGCTGAGCTGGTAAATGGTATGGTCGGCCACGCGTACATGGCGCGCCTCCTCGCGCAAGCGCGTGCCCTTGCAATCGGGGCAAGTGCAGCCGTTCAGATACTTCGCCAGTTCCTCGCGCACCGTGGGCGATTCGGTTTCCTTGTAACGACGCTCCAGATTGTTGACGATGCCCTCGAAGGCATGCTCGCGCAGCATCTTCTTGCCGCGTTCGTTCATGTACTGGAACGAAATTTCCTCGCGCCCGCTGCCGTAGAGCACCACCTTCTGTATCTTCTCCGGCAGGCTCTCGAACGGACGCTCCAGATCGAAATCGTAATGCTTTGCCAGGCTGTCCAGCATCTGGTAATAGAACTGGTTGCGCCGGTCCCACCCCTTGATTGCGCCGCCGCTCAAGGAGAGTTTTGGAAACGCCACGATGCGTTGCGGATCGAAGAAGGTGATCACGCCCAAGCCATCGCACTTCGGGCATGCGCCCATCGGGCTGTTGAAAGAGAAAAGGCGCGGCTCCAGTTCCTGCAGCGAATAATTGCAGACGGGGCAGGCAAACTTTGCCGAGAACAGGTGTTCCTTGCCGGTATCCATCTCTACTGCCAGCGCGCGACCGTCGGCATGGCGCAACGCCGTTTCAAACGATTCTGCCAGCCGCTGCTTGATGTCCGGCGAGACCTTCAGCCTGTCCACCACGATCTCGATGGTGTGCTTCTTGTTCTTGTCCAGCTTCGGCAGGTTGTCCATCTCGCATACCTTGCCGTTCACACGCAGTCGCACGAAACCCTGCGCACGCAGCTCGTCGATCAAATCCGCCTGCTCGCCTTTGCGTTCCACCACCAGCGGCGACAGGATCATCACCTTGGTTTCTTCCGGCAGCGCCAGCACCGCATCTACCATTTGCCCCACAGACTGCGCCTGCAACACGATGTCATGCTGCGGACAATAGGGATCTCCCGCACGGGCAAACAAAAGGCGCAAATAATCGTGAATCTCGGTGACCGTACCCACGGTAGAACGAGGGTTATGCGAAGTGGCTTTTTGTTCAATGGCGATAGCAGGCGAAAGCCCTTCTATAAGATCGACATCCGGCTTCTCCATCAACTGCAGGAACTGCCGTGCGTAGGCGGAGAGCGATTCCACATAACGGCGCTGCCCCTCGGCATACAAGGTATCGAAAGCGAGTGAGGACTTGCCCGAACCGGACAAGCCGGTAATCACCACCAGCTGATTGCGCGGCAGATCGAGGCTGATGTTCTTGAGATTGTGGGTGCGAGCACCGCGTATTTTGATGTATTCCATGTGCCATGCGTCAGGTTGGGCGACCTGCTAATATACGCGACTTCGAAAAAGAATTCCAAAGCACATTCATGCCTGTTTCAAGCTCCGCAATGACCCCCTTTGAACGTCGCGCCAGTATTGGTTTGGCGGGTATCTATGGTCTGCGCATGCTGGGCCTGTTTATCATCCTGCCGATCTTTGCTCTTTATGCCGAGCATCTGCCGGGCGGGGAAAGCCATTTCCTCATCGGGGTCGCGCTGGGGGCGTATGGGTTGACGCAGGCGATCTTGCAAATCCCTGCGGGGTGGTTGTCGGATCGTTACGGGCGCAAGCCCGTCATCATCGTCGGCCTGCTGCTGTTCGCTGCGGGCAGTTTCATCGCGGCGTCGGCGGATGATATTTACTGGATCATCGCCGGGCGCGTGATCCAGGGCGCGGGGGCGATCAATGCGGCGGTGATGGCGCTGACGGCGGACCTGACGCGCGAAGAACATCGCACCAAGGCGATGGCGATGATCGGCATCACCATCGGCATCACGTTCTCGATCTCGATGGTGCTGTCGCCCATCCTGTATAGATACATCGGCATGTCCGGCATCTTCGAGCTGATCGGCGTGCTGGCTTTCGTTTCCATCGCGGTGGTGCTGTGGTTCATTCCCACGCCGCGCATCACGCGCTTCCATTCCGACACCGAGGCCAGCACCGGCAAGCTGAAAGAAGTGCTGCGCAATGCGGATCTGTTGCGCATGGATTTCGGCGTGTTCACCCTGCACGCGATATTGATGTCGGTGTTCATGCAGGTGCCGTTCATCCTGCGCGACTTGGGGCTGGATGCGCAGCACCAGTGGCAGGTGTATCTGCCGGTGATGTTGATTGCATTTGCACTCATGGTGCCGCCCATCATCATCGCGGAGAAGAAGGCCAAGCTGAAACCGGTGTTCATGCTCGCCATCGCTCTGGCTGCCGTGGCGCAACTGGGCATACTGTTTTTCCAGCATAGCGTGTGGGGTGTGGCGGCGTCGCTGCTGGTGTTCTTCACAGCGTTCAACGTGCTGGAGGCGACGCAGCCTTCCATCGTCAGCAAGATCGCACCGCTGGCCGCCAAGGGCACGGCGATGGGCGTGTTCAGCAGCGTGCAGTTCCTCGGGGCGTTCTTCGGCTCGGCCATGGGCGGCCTGTTGATGCAGGTCTATGGCGACAATGCGGTGTTGGTGTTCGCGGTGGGCATGCTGCTGCTGTGGCTGGCGGTGGCCTCGTCCATGCGGGCGCCGCAGGCGCTGCTAACGAAGATGTTTCACCTTCCACAGCTGGGGCCAGAAGCGGCAAGCGCGTTGCAGGGGAGTCTGGCACAATTACGGGGTGTGCGGGAGGTGCTGGTCGTTGGGAACGAGCAGATCGCCTGTATCAAGGTTGAAATGAGCGGGTTCGATGAAGAATCGGTTGAGAATCTAGTGAAAGGGGACGTGAGATGTCAGTGAATAAGGCAATCCTAGTGGGACGTCTGGGAAAAGACCCGGAAACCCGTTACATGACCAACGGCGAGGCCGTGACCAATGTGTCTCTGGCGACTTCGGAGAACTACAAGGACAAGAGCGGCGAAAAGCAGGAGCGCACCGAATGGCATAACCTGGTGTTCTACCGCCGTCTGGCCGAGATCGCGGGCGAATACCTGAAGAAGGGCGCGCAGATCTATGTCGAAGGCCGCATCCAGAACCGTAAATACCAGGATAAGGAAGGCAAGGATCGTTATATCAGCGAGATCATCGTTAACGAGATGAAGATGCTGGGCAGCAAGGCCGGTGGCGGCAGTTTTGAAGTGGTGGAGAACCAGTCAGCCGCTCCGGCGCGCAGTGCTCCCGCAGCCAAGCCGGCCGCGGCAGCACCGGCTGGCAAGGGGAACTTCGACAACTTTGATGACGATATTCCGTTCTGATTGAGACAAGTTCTAGTCTGTAAAGAAAACGACTGCTCCGGCGGTCGTTTTTTATTGGGAGATATCCAAATTTAGAAGAAATTATGCGTTGAATATGGACGAGTGCAAGGGAAGTAATATCGGGAGTCTGCTATTAGATATATATCTATGTCTAGATACTTTGGCATATATGCGTAGGGTAAAAGCTGTGTTCCAATTCCGCCGCTTTGAAATGTATGTAAGGTAGATAAAATCAGTCGGATTATATTCTGCCGCGAAATATTGCGAATCTGCATGTAATTGCCGGATGAAATAGTTCGGTATGTTTATGGGGGTGGCATGGGTGAAGCTTTAGAACAGACACTGGCAGTACCGACTGAATTCGGAGGGAATTACGCTTTTCTTGGAACATCCCCGGCATTTCTTGCAGTTACACGAGCGATCAAGCGGATAGCTGCATGTGACGCCACAGTACTCATGCAAGGCGAAACGGGAACAGGCAAAGAGATCGCTGTGCGACAAGTGCATTATCAAAGTTCTCGTTGTGCCTATCCTTTTGTGCCGGTGAACTGCGGCGCCATCCCTGACAATTTGTTTGAAAGCGAGCTTTTTGGCTATGCCAAAGGCGCGTTCACTGATGCCAAAAGTGCCAAGCCGGGTTTAATCGTGCATGCCGAAGGCGGTACGTTGTTCCTGGATGAGATCGAGTGCCTATCGCCACGGGGGCAGGTGGCTTTGCTAAGATTTTTGCAGGATAGGACATATTGCCCTGTTGGTGGACGCGCACGGACTGCGAATGTGCGCATCGTTGCTGCCAGCAATCGGGATTTGTTGCAGATGGCACAGGCTGGCGAGTTCAGGCTGGATCTTTATTATCGCCTGGCACTGCTGATGCTAAACATTCCGCCACTGCGCGAGCGTGTTGGTGACACAGAGTTGTTGGCAATACATTTCATTAAAATAAGCAGTGAGAGATTCGGGGTTGTACCCAAGACAATCCATCCCAGAACAATTGATTGGTTCGGCAAGTATCACTGGCCCGGCAATGTCCGCGAGCTGGAAAATCTTATATATCGGGAAATGCTCCTGTCGGAGACTCACGAGATTTGTGTTGATGCTACCCTCCAGGGGGAGCAGGCAGAGGAGCGTCGCCTGAAGTCAGACCGCAGACAATCGGCGTGGCTTGAGATGTCGTATCAACGCGCGAAAAATTTGGCCATCAAGAATTTTGAGCAGTACTATCTGATTAGCTTGCTTACTCAAGCAAGGGGCAACGTCTCTGCTGCAGCTCGTCTTGCAGGCAAGGAGCGGCGCAGTTTTGGGCGACTTTTGAAAAAAAACGGGATAGATAAATTCAATTTTGCGAATGAAGCGTAGTTTCATGTGCTGCTTTTCGAAGAAAGCAATTTAAGGGAGCCTCTAAAAATCCAAATTTCTGATGGAACTACTAGCCATTCCACTAGGCCGCCAAAGAACGTCGGCCAAGTGGCTGGTTATAAGCAAGACAAGGCGCGAGCAAAAAATTGCGACGCGGCATATGCGGTCATGACACGGTGCGGCGGAGCCGTCTGGTGCGGGAATGACCGCTGGCGCCATCTCCCGCAAACGGCTGCTTCGCAGTAACGTGTCGATGGCGCATATGTAAGGAGTAATTTTTTGTGAGCAACGCAGTATTGCGACAAAACGAAGTTTCAGTGAAGACTAACCTTCAGGTTATGTCGTAACTAAAATTTGAATTTTTAGAGGTTCCCTTAAGTCACGTTTCAACTCTACAGGTGTTCAGTCTTGATTTCCCCTTGCCGGGAAAATGCTGAATAGATCCAAACCAGGATTCAATTCATTTCCCCCTTTGAACAGGGGGGAGTACTGCCGTGCATGTCCAAAGTGAGATGCCCTATCCAAAGGGTCATTATTGATCCGCCCAAGTGAAGTTTGAAGTACGAAACCCCAACTCCTTCTTCTCCCCTTTCAGGGGGAGAGCTGAGCCTGTTCCTCCCCTGACTGCGGGAGGGTCGCTGCAAAGCAGCGGGGTACCCACCGGTGTACTCCTTGAGGGTGCAAGGGGAGGCGGGGAGGGGTTTTGGCGTATGAGTTTCTGAGATCAAACATCATCTGGCCGGATCAACAGGTCATTTCCAGAAGTCCGCTCTTTCAAGCAGTCTATTTCCAATCCAGTTCCATGCCGATTCTGCATGGGGCAAAAGTGCCCCGGGCATGGGGTGCGGATGCCCCAGCTCCTGTCCCTATTATTAATACAGCACTTCCAGCCTGGATTCGCCAAATGGAAAAATTTGGCTGAGGCAAAACGGCCCCATGCAAATAACGTGTCATATTTTCAACTGATTGATCTGCAACAAATTAAATATCTTTAATGCCGGGCACGTGAATTGCAATATAGAAACAAGGATTTTCCAATTTCACAGAATGGTTCGCACATTGGAAGACAACGACAAATCACGTTATCTGGAACAGCGAGAGACCATTCTGAGGTACTTGGTCGCGACCCCCCATGCCGCAGATACGGTTGAAGGCGTGGTGAACTGGTGGCTTCAGCGCCAGCGCTATCACGATGCATATCAGGATATTGAAAAGATACTCGAACAGTTGGCCGTTGAAGGCCTCGTAGTCAAGACCGTGCTGCCCGACAACAAAGTGATCTATTCATGCGCCAAAAAGTAAAAATGCAACTGGCAACAGACGGGCTCGAACAAAGTCATCTCCAAGGTGGCGAACCTGCGTTCGCGGCGAACGGGGTAAGTGATGCGCATGCAGATAGAGTCGAGAACCAACAGCCATCCGGCACAGCAGATGCGGCAAGCCAAAGTGGCGAACAAGAAAATCTGTATGAAGAAAACTACGCCAGCCTGCTGCCCATGCTGCAGCGTCTGGATCAACGCCTGGTAGCAGCGGTGAATGTGGCAGACCAGGTTTTTGCGGCACGCGCGGCGGGTGATCTGTATCGCGGGCTTGCCATCTCCCCCGCAGATGTTGCTGCGGCATTTGGTCGCACACCCGGTGAGCCGTTCCTTTCCTTAAGTACTCAAGCGTACGAGATTGCCGAGGTCGCCGATTCACTCAGTTTGCGCCGCCTGCTATGGCTGCAAGATGTATATGAGCTGACAGACCTGGATTTGGACGTCATCCTCATCGGCCTGGCGCCGGAAATTGACCTGCGCTACGAGCGCTTGTACGCCTATCTGCAAGACGATGTTACCAAGCGGCGCCCCGGCATAGACCTCGCACTCAATCTGCTCTGCGCATCGGCAGGTGAAAAGTTGCAGCAGCGCGAACGATTCGCACCCGATGCGCCATTGGTCCGTCACCAATTGATCGAAGTCTTCGCCGATCCGAATCACCAGAATTCGCCATTGCTCGCACGCTTCTTCAGGCTGGATGAGCAGATCGTGCGCTTCCTGCTGCTCGACGACAGCATGGATTCGCGGTTGGTGCATTTCTGCAGAATGGGGACTCCGGCAGAGAATCAGAATGATCTACTGTTGTCTGACGAGATGCGCCAGCGGTTGCAGGCCATGGCGGCGAACCAGCCGCAGTCATCAATCAGGTTGAGTTTTGAAGGGCCAATAGATTGTGGGCAGAAGGAAGCAGTTGCATTGCTTGCTTCTACGTTGGGTATGCGCGTGCTCATAGTAGATGTGTCCCAACTCGGCGTTACTACACAGCAAGTGGATGACCTGCTGAAAGTGGCAGCGCGCGAAGCATGGCTGCGGTCTGCACTACTGCACGTTAAGGGCATAGACTCATTGGCTGACCCGTCAACGGCAAAGCCTCTTGATGCGCTGTGGCTTGCGCTGCAAACCACACCGACGCCTTTCGTTATCGAAAGCGAATCTGCCTGGGTTTCTGCCTCCGGCAAGCCGTTGGGCGTGGCGACCCTACATTTGGCAACTCCGGCGATAGCGCAACGTGAATACTGTTGGCGGCAATGCCTGGAACAAAACAATACAGAAGCAAATGACGATTTGGTATCGCTGCTTGCACAGCGTTATCGCCTGAACTTTGCACAGATTCAGGATGCGGCGAAGTCAGGGGCAACAGCGCAGGGGAGTATTGCAGCCGTTGCAGGTAACGCCCTAGTTGGTAACCAACTGACCTCATCCGCAAAATCACAAACGCGACACCTGCTTGCCAATCTGGCTTTGCATATCCAGACCAAGCGTAATTGGCAGGACCTGGTAGTGCCGGAAGATGCGGACACCCAGTTGCGCGAAATATGTGCCCAATTTGTTCATCGGCAGAAAGTGCTGGATGACTGGGGCTTCGGGCAGAAGCTTTCCTACGGCAAGGGCATCAACGTCTTGTTTGCCGGACCATCCGGTACCGGCAAGACCATGGCTGCCGAGATAGTCGCCAACGAGTTGGGGCTCGATTTGTACAAGATCAATCTTGCTGGCGTGGTCAGCAAATACATCGGAGAGACTGAGAAGAATCTGGACAAAATATTTGCCGCTGCCGAGCACGCCAATGCCATCCTGTTTTTCGACGAGGCCGATGCTCTGTTTGGCAAACGCACAGACGTGAGCGATGCTCATGACCGGTACGCAAACATTGAAGTCAGTTACTTGCTGCAGAAGATGGAGCAATACGAAGGCATCACTATTCTTGCCACGAATCTGCGTGACAACATGGATGAGGCGTTTTCACGCCGGTTGGCGTTCATTGTGCACTTCCCCTTTCCCAATGAGGCGCAACGCCATCGCATCTGGGCTGGCGCATGGCCTGCCACGACGCCGCTCGCCGACGATATCAAGTTGGATGTCTTGGCGAAGCAATTCAAATTGAGCGGTGGAAATATCAAAAACATTGCCTTGGCATCCGCATTTTTGGGCGCGACAGATGGTGTTCAGATAAGCGAGCAACACGTAATACTGGCCGCGTCGCGTGAGTATCAGAAAATGGGGCGGACACTGCCGTCAGAAAACCTGAACAAAGTGGTTGAGGTGCGTTGATGGGAGCCTCAGGTCAAACACTCAGTAAGACTAATAGCGAGAAAGTTGCTAATACCGCGAAGAAGGGGTTGATGCGTGCGGATAAAGGCGGTAGCACAGAAGCGAGCATGAAAGTAAGGCAGTCCGCCGGAAATCAGGCGTTAATCCGCTCGCAAAACGTGGATAGTGTGAAACCGGAAAATATGCCAACTATTACCGAGCGCCAATATCAGTTGTTCCCGGAGACGGAATTGGCGCTATCGCGAGATACACACGTGATCGTTAACGAAATTCAGGCAGTCATCCAAATTGAGTACGTACTCATACTTTCGCTGATCAGCAAATGGGCTGGTCATGATCGCGAGCTCCCCGCATCTATTGGCACACCACATCTGGATAAGCTATTTCAATTGCTGGAAACGCAGCGTGTGAATATCGGAGGGTGGCGCACTGCGTTTCAGGATATGGAACAGAAAGCGCTTGATAGGCTGATTCACTTGATGGACGGCACAACTCTTAGACGTGATCAGTTGCGATCATATCTTAAGGAAAGTAATGCATATCGTGAATACGCTGCGGGGCCCAATATTACGGCGCTGTGGCAGTGGGAAAAGATGCTTGCCGATGAACTTCATTCGGATGTGGAGCATGGAAGCTATGACATCATTCAACTGAAGCTTAATCAGGTAGGTACTACTGATCGCGACGACGTCTCTGTTGCTTTGTTAGAGCAGCTACAGGACAAGGAATTGCACGCAATTGCCAAATCAAAGAATGGGCAGGCACTGTTGACCCGTCTGTATGACGAGCTGAGTTCAGGGAACTACAGTCAAGACGAAATGCGTCAAGCGGTAAGAGTGCGCAGTGCAAAGAATGCAGTCCTGACGACCGACAAGGGGGATATTGAAGAAGGCTATCTGAGAAAAGATATCAAGGTTTTTCCTTACCGCAAAACCGGAATGACCGTTGGCATGTTCGGGCCTGGCGCAGCTGTAATATCGGCGCGGCGCAGCAATCGCCAAGGGTACATTAGGGTAAGTGTGTCGGCCCGGATACTTGAGAATCATTTCAACTACGGAAGCTACAAGGAAGAGTATGAATCCCTTCCACATGAAGTCTATGAGTCATTTATGGCAGAGAACGGAGGTGGAATCGATATTCCCGAAAATGAGATTGTAAAAGTAATTCAATACGACGAAGGTGGGGTTGCGCTTTATTGTTCCGCATTTCATCTGATTGAAATATCCAATGAGCATGTTACCCACACTTTCCAGAAGATAGGAGAGGTTGCGGGTTTGGCATTGATGCTAGGGCCTGGCGCAGCGGCAGAGGGAGGGGTTGAAGCCGTAACATTTGCTGCCAAAGCCGCGCAATTCCTTAAGATTGCCGACAAAGTGGCGGCAGGAATTGGAGCTGTAACTTCAGTTTTAATCGAGAATCGAGGATGGATTATTCGAATGAAGTATGGCAAACAAGCCGTTGATATTATCGAAATGATCAATGGCGCTGTCATGATGTATGGCTTTGTTCGAATGGCGACTGAGATGCCACGTTTGGTTATGAACCTGAAAAATGCCCGTCAAAATCTCCAGAAAGCTGCACGCGAGAAAGAAATTAGTGCACAGTTATCTGAGAAAGAGATGAGTGCAGTATCGAATCTTGACCAAGGGTGCGGTAGCTTGGAAGAGAGTATTAAAAGGGTTCGAGCAGCTAACGACAATGTAGAATTGCCGACAGGTAGCACAGTTGAATCAACAGGTGCATCGTTGGCAAAAGTGTTGTCGACGGAAGGAAGGATTGGGACTGCTGGCGCAGACCCTCGCCTCAGCCGCCTCAAACCTGGTCAGCAACCTGTGGCTAACTTGCCTATCCCTCGATCTGAACCTATTCCGCCACAACCACCATTGGCGCCTGCTGCTCGCGTGCCGATTACAGAAGAATTGCAGGCAACCGGTACGGGGGGCGGCTCTTTTCTCAAGCCTGGACAATCTGAACCGCCTAAAGCGTCTGTTGCGTCGTCGAACAAGCCTTACGTTGTTGATGCGGCCAAGGGGGCGGGCTCCAGAAACAAACCGCAGATCGTGCCGACCAAACCGACCACATACAGCAAGGGCAGTGCCAGCAAGCCCATTCGCAGTATGGGCGGAGGGAATGGAAAGCCCATGCCTGCTGTCGGGAGGCTGGTCGACACGTTGCCCGAGCGGTTCCCGATTCCTGTGCGCGGCCTGAATAATTACGAGCCAAACGAGCTGCTGGACTTTTTCCGCGTACGCCGGAATGAATATCCACCCGACATCCGAAAAATGCTCGACGACATTCCGAGCGGGCTTGCCAAGACGCCTTTGCGCGACCGCCTCAACGCGCTGGACCGCGCCATTCGAGACAAGCACACGGCGGAGGCGAATCTGCTGATGGGCAAGGGTCACTTGCCGGAGCCAGAGCGGCCATTTGCTACCAGCCAGCGCGCCAATGCCAATGAAGGCAGCGAACTGAGCAGCCTGCTAACCGACCAGAAGCAGTTAAGCCTGACCGGTCGTTTGAAGGGGGGCGGCGTTGCGGAGTTTGACAGTGTTGCCTTCCAGGGCAGGGTCATCAAAGAGACTAAGCTCAGCCTCTTCCGAGGCGGCAAAAAGGGCCAGCAGCTCATCCCGGTCGAAGATGTTCGCGACCAGATGATGCGCCAGTCGAACTTTGCGAAGGACTGGGGATTCCGCGTGGAATGGAATGTGCTGGATTTTGAGAGTGCGCTGCAAGCCGACCGTGCGCTCGCCAATCTGCGCTATTTTCATCCTGACCTCGCCGAGTTAATTCGTGTCAACCACTTCCAGTAAATGGGCCCAGTGGGATCGAACCTGAAATTAGCGATATCGAGTGTAATAGGAGACAGACCACGGTTTCAAAAGACAAGTGATCAATAGCCAGGCAC
Source organism: Sideroxyarcus sp. (assembly GCA_049286265.1). Classification (GTDB taxonomy): domain Bacteria; phylum Pseudomonadota; class Gammaproteobacteria; order Burkholderiales; family Gallionellaceae; genus Sideroxyarcus. The sequence goes on along the minus strand of JBAQDF010000050.1, from coordinate 64,354 downwards.
GATAGGAATTTAAGATGCGTAGTGATGAAAATATTTATTGGAGTGTGTTAAGTGTTCCGTCAGCTTGATAAAACAATGCTTCAACTTCTTAAGGCTGCGCCTGCCCCGGCGCTTAAGATGTTGCACGATGCTGAAATTTCTTTCGTTACGCCAGACGATGCTTATACGCCAGCGCCACATGAGTTGAACTTGTTCCTTTACGAAGTAAAAGAAAATCGCGAACTTAGAAATGCAGCCCCGAGTGTTGCCCAACAAAATAGCATGAGTGTAAGGAAACGGTCACCCTTGCGCGTTGATTGCGCTTATATGGTGACAGCGTGGTGCACTGACGCGACGAACTTGCATGACAAAACATTTGATTCACATGAGTTGCTTGGTCAAGCCTTTAACTGGCTATCGCGTTTCCCTGTAGTACCTGATGACTATCTGCAAACCCCCGGGCTTAGTGTTAGCAGCCAAGTATTTTCACCGCCCACTATGGTTGCGCAAATGGATGGTGCAAAAAGTGCCGGTGAGTTCTGGCATGCGCTGGGCATTCCACCGCGCCCATATTTTAATTTGGTGGTGACCATCACCATGGACCTCGATCAGCAAGTAGAGGACTCAATTGTCACGACGATTACGTCTAATTACAACGCGGGACAATCGGCGTCTGCGGATGAACGAGTGCTCATTGGAGGCAGAGTCTTAAATGCTCATGGTGGCTCGAAAGCTGATGCAGATCCTGTTGCAGATGCTTGGGTGCGGGTTGAAGAAACGGGCGAAACGCAGGTAACGAATGAGTTAGGGCAGTTTGTGTTTACGTCCCTTCGGCGTGGCAAGCAATACACGTTAAGGGCGCGAGTGATTGGGTTGGGTGAATGGCCAGGGCCGGGGGGGCCAAAGATGTTTGTCCCCTCGCCGAGTGGCGAGTACGACATTGTTTTTCCGTAATCAGTTAATAGCGAGGGAGAAAATATCATGGCAATACAGGTTTCATATCCGGGTGTGTATATTGAAGAGTTCGCGCCTGGCGCACCGATTCAGGGCGTCGGCACGAGTACTGCGGCGCTGATTGGCATCGCCGCCGACGGTGTGCTCAACGAACCCACTAAGGTTACTAGCTGGGATCAATTCAAACGTACATTTGGCAGCGAACCTGTACCCGGCTTCTATCTATGGTACGCGGCACGCGGATTTTTCGAGAATGGCGGCAACGTATGCTACATAGTGCGTGCCAGTAACGGCAGCTATGGATCGTTGGATATCTCCGACCGTAGCTCCGTAGGCAACAATTTGATTCACGTGCGCGCGCGTCAACCGGGCATTCCTGCTACCTCGATAGAGATTACCGTGGAGGACCGGCACCTGCTCACCAGCACGAACACAGCCTTATATCAGCCAACCGGGACACTCGCTGGTCCGGTTGTTGGGCGTGAAGTAACGCTCAATGCGACTCAGGCATGGGCATTTCGGCCTGGCGACGTGATTACCATCGCAAGCGGCGGAGAACGTGCGCAAATCATACGTATCTCAGGCGACGTACTGAGCTTAGATCACAATCTCAATAGTGCGTATGCCGCAACAAATGCCGTGCGCCTTGCCGATGCTCCGACTGGCACGCGCACGGTGCGCATCACTTCCTCAGTGCCGATTCCGCTCAACGGTCTCGCAAGCGGTACGATGTTGACAATCACACAAGGTGGTACGTCGGTAACAGGCATTGTTGACAACGTGCAAGTCGAACATCTGAATGCGACGACCGATACATACCGTGTCACCTTCCGTTCAGGCCTTGGTGCTGCCCTTAGTATGTCGTCGGCTGCGACAGTGCAGTCAGAAGAATTCTGCGTGAAGGTAACCCAAGGTAACGCAACTACCTACGATTATCTTTCCGTCGACTCCGCCCACCCGCGCTATTTCATGAGTGTCATCAACGGCGATCCAGGCGCCTTGGTCGTGGTCAGTCGAGCCGAGCCGCCACCGCCGGTCGCGGCTCCGTTGAATTTGCCTGAGGCGATGTCTATCACTGCGCTCAATTCCGGTACTGCGGAAGACCTGAGCTCGCTGACAGACAACGATTTCATAAAAGCCCTCGACAAATTGCGCGACATCGACGATGTCAATATGGTCGCCATTCCTGATCGCATTACCACAACCGTGCAGCAGGCAGTGATCGCGCATTGCGAACAGATGATGGATCGAATTGGTCTGCTTGATGCCGGGCACGGCTTAACACTGTTCGGCGCGGGGAGTGTGGAGACGCAACGCGCCAGCGTTGATTCAACACGGGGGTATGCTGCGTTGTACTACCCTTGGCTGCGCGTTGCGCCGAATTCAAGTGGCGAGCCCATACTCGTGCCACCATCCGGTCACATGTGTGGGGTTTTCGCACGTAGCGACAGTTCTCGCGGCGTACATAAGGCACCAGCCAACGAAATCGTCAACGGTGCTTTGGATGTCGAGAGGCGCATGAGTCTCATTGATCAAGGTCAACTCAATCTGCAAGGCATAAATGTTATCCAGGTTTTCCAAGGTGGGGGTCGTCCTCTGCTGTGGGGGGCGCGAACCACTGCAACCGATAGAAACTGGCAGTACGTCAACATACGGCGGCTTTTCCTTTACCTCGAAGAATCGATACAGGAAGGCATCCGATGGGCGGTATTCGAACCAAACAATATCGCGTTATGGGAGAAGCTTAAACGCACGATACGCGCATTCCTGATGACGCAGTGGCGCGACGGAGCACTGTTCGGGAAAACAGCGGAGGAGGCATTCTACATACGCATCGACGAGGTATTGAATCCATTTAGCGAACAGGCGTTGGGACGGTTGAATATCGAAATCGGTGTGCGACCTTCCTACCCAGCGGAATTTATCGTGGTTCGTATCGGGATCTGGCAGGGCGGTTCCGACGTGAGCGAAGCTTAAGAAAACAGCAAGGAGAAAATGATGGCAACCAGAGTTGATCCGTATCGTAATTTTAATTTCATCGTCGAGATCGATGGAATCAAGCAGGCCGGCTTCAGCGATTGCAGTGGTTTCGGGGCAAACACGGACCCGATCGAATATCGCGAAGGCGGTGAAAACACCACAGTGCGCAAGCTGCCGGGGGTGACGAAGTACCCGAACATCACCCTCAAGTGGGGACTGACGGATTCGCGCGAGTTGTACGACTGGTACAACAACATCGTGAAAGGCAAGGTGGTGCGCAAGACCGGCAGCATCGTGTTGTATGACCTGGACGGCATCACGGAAAAAGTGCGTTGGAATTTCGTCAACGCCTGGCCCACCAAGTGGGACGGACCGGACTTCAGCGCGAAGGCCAATGACATCTCGATTGAGACGCTTGAACTTGCACACGAGGGTATCGAAAGGGCGTAACCATGATCCAGACAGAATACGAATACACCCTGCCGGTCGGGTATCAGGACGAAGAAGGCAATCTGCATCGCGACGGTGTCATGCGTCTGGCTACTGCTGCAGACGAGATATCGCCGCTGCGCGATGGACGGGTACAGGCCAATCCGGCATACCTGATCGTGATTCTGCTCTCGCGTGTGGTTACGAGTCTGGGCAGCGTGGCGAACATCAACCCCAAAGTGATCGAAAACCTGTACGCCGCCGATCTGGCCTATTTGCAGAACATGTACAACGAGATCAATCAGGTTGATCAGGGGCACTTAACGGCTACTTGTCCGCAATGCCAGCACGCATTTGCGATGGAGCGGCCATCGCTGGGGGGATTGTAGGCTACCCCCTCAAACAGCTGTACGAGGAGGTAGCCTTCGTTGCCTACCACTTTCATTGGAATCAGGCAGAGATCATGAATATGGAGCATGGCGACCGTCGGCACTGGGTGAAAGAAATTAGCGGCATCAATGGACGAATGAACCAAGCATGAAAACGCGGAAACAATACAGGGCATTGCTGGATCGGGCACATGGCTATGCGGCGCAGGCACGCCGGATGCAGCCTGCCCGCCGCACGCCGCGCACCACGCAGCGATCATGGAGCCTGGCGCAGGCCATTGCTACACGCTATGCGGCGATAGAGCGGCGCTGGCCGGTGATGGCATTGGTGTTCGAACAGCCTGAACGCACTGCGGCATCCGTGTCGTATAACTATCACACCACGCACCCTTCCATTTTCATGAATCCGCGCGTGATATTGCGCATGCTTGTCAGTCAGCGTGAGGTGTTGCAGCACGCGGTTGCAGATCGCGCATCGGCACAACCTTTCAGCAGGGAGTCAGCGCCCATGACATTGGCTACAACCGCGAGGCAGAAACAGGCAACGCCAGAACAGGATGATGTCATCGCACGCATCGTGCGGCGTGCTGTGCGTGAGGAAAATCCGGTTGGGACAAACGGCAAAACAACAGAACGAGCAGCCGTGCCGGCCGCGCAAATCTCGCCGGGAGCAAATACGACATCCACGAATGCACCGACGTTGGCGCGTGTATTGCGCCATGTTGCAAAAGCGAATAACGATGAATCTTCGGTAGCGGCGACTGCACGCACCGAAAAGGAGACGCCGGATAAGGGTTCGGTCAGGGAAATGAAGGCGGCTGCAGTGCAGTCGCCGGTAGATATCACGCGCATCACCGACCAGGTAATGCAGGCGCTGGATCGGCGCATTGTGGCGCAGCGTGAACGTTTGGGGAGGGTCTGAGCATGGCACTGGAAAAAGCCACGATCACCAACCTCACCCTCAACGAGAAAATGACGGTGTTGTTCAACCCCGAGGAATATAGCCTTAACCGCGATATCAACTACGCGCAAATTGCTGTGCCGGGACTGAGCGGCCCTTTGCTGCAGTTTGTGCACGGCAATATGCAGACGCTGGAGATGGAGTTGTTTCTCGACACTTATGAGGAGCATCGCGAAGGCAGTCGCGTCATGAATCAGGCGGGGGGAGATGTACGTGAGCTGGTAAAGAAAGTGACAAGCCTGATGGATATCGAGCCCACCATTCATGCCCCACCAGTGCTGATGTTTACATGGGGATCGCTGTCGTTTACCTGTGTACTGGCGCGAGCCAGTCAGAAATACAATATGTTCCGGCCAGACGGCGTGCCGGTCAGGGCGCGCGTGCAGGTGACCTTCAACGAATTTCGCAATGCTGATCTCGAAGCCAAGGAAATCAAGCGCGAAACTGCCGACTACACCAAGACCTACATCGTCACGGCAGGCGAGACACTCAGCGCCATTGCCGGGCGCGAATATGGCAATGCGAAATTATGGCGGCCGATTGCGCTGGCGAATGAAGTGAGCGATCCGCATCGCTTGTCGACGGGTATCCGGCTGGTGATTCCGCGTCTGCCCTATCGGCACATGGAAACAGGTGAGGTCTTTCAATGAGCATGCCTAACGCCGCCATGTGTTACGCACCGGAATTCCAAGTGCATATCAACGACCAGGCAGTACCGGCCGCATTGCGTGCCTCGATCACCAGTGCAAGTTATCAGACCGGGCTGGAAGGGGCGGATCGCGTGGACTTGTCTATTGCCAATGAAAATCTGCGCTGGCTCGATCATCCGCTGCTCAAACTTGATAACAAGCTGGCGCTGTCGATGGGCTATGCGCCTGGCCCGTTGCGGCAGCAATTCGTCGGCGAGATCGTATCGTTGTCGCCCACCTTTCCGGCCAGCGGTTCGCCGATGATCACCGTGTCGGCACAAGACCTGCGCCATCGCATGCAGCGCGGCAACAAGGTACGCTGGTTCGCGATTTCAACCGAGTGTCTGGGTAATTTTCCCATACCGGATGCGGGCGTGGCAGCCATGGTGTCGGGCGAGAATTCGATGGTGCCGATTCTGGATCCGATCGGAGCGGCGTTATCGGTGATTATCGGAGGGGTTGAAGCGGCAGCCGCATTCGCATCGGGTGACCCGGATGCAAAACAAAAACTGATACGCCGTCAGGGGGGCGAAAGTGACTATGACTTTCTGCGGAAAATTAGTGCAGAAAACGGCTGGGAGATGGTGGTGGATCATCAGGGTCCGTTGGGTGGTCGGCGTCTGCACTTCATGTCGTTGATCGACTCGTCGCTTGAGCAACCGATAACGTTGCGCTACGGCCAATCGTTGATCGATTTCACACCACGTATCAGCAATGTCGGTCAGGTGGCACAGGTGGCTGTCAGCTTCTGGGTATCGTCGCTGGATTTGGAGTTTACCGTGGCGGCAGGTTGGGATTGGGATCGCAGCGCCCTCACGCTGGATATTATTCCCGGGTACGGAGCCCCCGAACTCTCAATGGCAAAAGAAGCGAACAAGAATCCGGTGATGGTGCTGAATGAGGCGCTTGACAGCAAGACTGCACCGCGCGCACTGGTGAGCAAACTGTTGGCGAAGTTGAACAACCGGCTAACCGGCAGCGGGCGTTGCGTGGGCGATCCGCGCATTCAGGCCGGCGCATTGATGCGCCTGGAGGGGGTCGGCAAACAATTTGGCGGCCTGTATCGGGTGACCTCCGCCACGCACTCTATTGATGGTGGCGGTTATCAAACCAGTTTTGAATTGCGCAAGGAGGTGTGGTTCGGTTCCGTACCGTTGCTTGAGCAGGGCGCAGTGACAATCCAGCCCTTCGGTCAAAACTTGCGCATTGGTGGCTCAGCATGAGCGGCGAATTTATGCAATCGCAAACCACACCGAAAGACACTGAAGCGGGGGACAGGAATTCCGGTTTTATGCGTGGCAAGGTGATCCGCAATTGCGATACGACGCGGAAAGGGCGCGTAAAAGTCCGCCTTTCTGCGCGCGGCGGAATGGAAGTGTGGGCAAGAGTGCTGGTGCCAGACACTGGTGTGTATTTCATCCCGCAAGTGGATGAAGAAGTGATGGTCGGTTTCCATCAGGGCGATGGCAATGAAGCCTACATCATGGGGAGTTTATGGAACGATACCAAGCTTCCTCCTCGCCAGGGAGAAGGTGATCCGGTCAATAAAAGAGTGATTCTTACCCCTAAGAAACTCGAAATATCTTTCGATGACACAGAGCAGTCCATCGTGATCAAAACATCGTCTGGCCAGCATGTGACGCTTAAACCCGATGGAATTGAGATTGGTGTCGACGACAAGAAGTCTGCCGTCATTACGCTCGACACATCGGGAAATGTCAGCGTCAAGGCGGCGCTCAAGATCAGTTTCAGCGCGCCGGAGATCGAATTGCAGGCGCAATCCAAACTGACTTTGAATGGTGGCGCGGCAGCCGAGTTGCGTGCGGGTATGGTGCAGATTAATTAACGCGAATGGGATGAATTCGATATGTCACTGGCTGCGAGAGTAGGCGATATGACGGCACATGGGACTCCCTTGGGGCCGGGGTTGGGCAGTCCGAATGTTCTGATTGGCGGAATGCCGGCATGGCGTACGGTGCAAGACACACATGCCTGTCCGGTCAGCACACCCAATCCGCATGGAGCCGGTACGGTCGCCGTTGGAAGTCTTACCGTTTTCATCAACGGTAGCGGTGCGGCGCGAATGGGCGATGTGATAACCGAAGCAGGTCCGCCCAATGCCATAACGGCGGGTTGTCCAACCGTGCAGATTGGAGCCTGAATACCATGAGCATCGAATCACTCGATCTTTCCAAAGCCTTTCTCGGTACCGGCTGGTCGTACCCGGTGATGCCGGACACGACGGCGCAGGATGTGGCATGCGCAGAACATGAAGAAGATATCCGTCAGGCTATCCGCATCATTCTGGAAACCAGCCCCGGCGAACGCGTCATGCGTCCCGATTTTGGTTCCGGCTTGCAATCCATGCTGTTCGAGCCGGTTAACTTCACCACCCTCGCGCTGGTAAAGCAGCGCGTGGAGCAGGCGCTGGTCTACTGGGAGCCACGCATTGATGTGCGCGATGTCAAGGTAACAGCTAATGGTGCCGAGCGGAATCGCATCGATATCGATATCGGATATCAGGTTCGTTCCACCAACACCTTCTACAACCTCGTTTACCCATTTTATTTGCAGGAAGGCCGCGAATGAGTGATCCGCTAATCGGCAGCGCATCCGCCCAACAGGAGATCGTGCAGTCGCTGCTGCAACGTTTGCCGGGATACACACCGGAATGGACGCTGGCACCCGGCACCAAGGGTTATGCACTGATTGATGTGCTGGCGCGCTATCAGTCTTTATTGGATATTGGCGCGCGTGGTTTGCCCGAGCGCAATCTGCTGGCCTTGCTGGATACGCTCGCACTGCCGTTATTGCCGGCACAAGCCGCACGAGCACCGCTGGTGTTTCAGTTGAATCCGGATTGTGCCGTGGATGTTACTCTGGCTGCCGACAGCCAGTTGGCCGCGCAACTTCCGCCACCGCCGCCTTCACCGCTTGCGGGGGCCACGGCTGGCAACCAGGAACCAGTATTGTTCTTTACCGAGCAAACCATCACCATCGCACGTGCCAAACTGACGACACTCTACAGTGTCGATCCGGGGAGCGACAGTTATGCCGATCACACAGCCAGCCTGACCGATGGATTTACTGCGTTCGGCGACATGGCGCGCACCGAGCACGCAATTTATCTGGGTCATGACCGGCTATTCAAATTGGGTGGTTACAGCATCACGCTGCTGTTGCAATGCGTCATGGAGGCGGCATCACAGAAGCCACTGGATATTCATTGGCAGTATTTGAGCGAAGCCGGTTGGATTACGTTGCAGAAAGCCGAGGAAGATGACACCACCCGCGGACTAACCCAGGATGGACAGATTGGGCTACGCCTCAACTGCGGCCCCGATGCAAAGAAAGAAACTTTCAATGGCCGCACTACCTATTGGGTGCGCGGCACGCTCAACACACCGGTCATCCGTGGCGAAAACATGCGCCACAACCCGCTCACCATCAATGATCTGCGCGTTAGAGTTAAATTCAAGAAGGACAATTTGTTGCCTGAGGCCGCATTCGCCGACGGGATGTCATTGGACGTTTCGAAGGACTTCTATCCCTTTGGCCAGCAACCGGCGACATTCAATACTTTCTATATTGCCAGCGAAGAAGTGTTTCAGCGCGGTGGCGCGAGGGTGCATATCGACGTCACGTTGTCGATAAAAGGTGAACAAAAAAACGCGCTGGAACTGCAGTGGGATTATTACGGCAACAGCGGATGGCAAAAGTTGGGTATCGAGCCTGAAGCTGGAGGGGCGAATTCCTACAACTTTAATAGTGCAAAAGATACCAAGGTACGCATTTCATTCAACTGTCCTGCAGATTGGCTGGAGGGACAGGTCAATGGCAAGAAGAATCGCTGGTTGCGGATTCGAATTGCAAACGGAAACTATGGTGAACCAACTCATTATACCGGCACAACTGTGGTGGCTTCCAGCATGGTTGCCCCGGTCGTTTCCAAACTTACGCTTTCGTACACCTATATAACTGACCCGGATGTTCTGGATCACTGTCTGACACACAACGATTTTCTGTTCGAAGATCACACAGAAGATGCACGCTGGCCGGATCGCAGCTTTGATCCCTTCTGGCCCGTGTCTGACGATCAGCCCGCGCTGCACTTCTGCTTTGATCAGCGTCTGCCCTCGGGCTTGGTGAGTCTGTACGTGCAGGTACCCGGAGCGGAAGAGCAGGTGCCGGGCAGCGCGTCGGCATTCACATGGGAATACCTGTCGCTCAATGGCTGGATCCAGCTTGGCGTGCGTGACGAGACCAATGGGCTGCGGCAGAGCGGTGTAGTGCAATTCATCGGCCCGCCCGATGCGGTAGCCGCGCCGGGGCTGGGTGGGAATTCCTGGCGAATTCGCGCACGGCTCAAAGATGGCGTAGCGCTTGCAGATTTTCCCGTTAGCGGGCTATGGTTGAACAGCGTATGGGCTAGTCATCGTGTACGCATCGAACAGGAAATGCTCGGTATAGCGGATGGCACGCCCCGGCAGGCCCTGCGTTTTGTGTACAGTCCAGTGCTGGCGGGCGAGAACATCGAGATCAGGGAATGGGCTGGGAGCGGCGAAGGCTGGCAGCTCGTCGCCCGTCAAGTCCCGGAGGCAGACTTGCGTTATGAGCGCGATCCGCTCAGCAACAAAATCACCGTTGCCTGGGTGCGCTGGCGCGAGCGTCCGCATCTCTATGATGCACAAGAGGGAGACCGTGTTTTTGTGCTGGAGCGCGCCACCGGGCTAATTCGTTTCGGCAACGGCACACAAGGCATGATCCCGCCCGCAGGCAGCCGTGTTGTCGCGAACTATTTATCCGGTGGCGGGCTGATCGGCAATGTCCAGCGCGACACGATCACCCAGTTGCGTAGCGCGGTGCCGTTTGTTGCAAATGTCTCCAACCCGGTTGCGGCGGCAGGCGGCGCCGATGGCGAATTGCTCGCGGCACTCGGCAAACGCGGTCCGCAACATTTGCGCCATCGGGATCGCGCGATCACCGCTGCGGATATCGAATGGATTGCACGCGATGCTTCGCCCGAGGTCGCCCGTGCCCGCTGCCTGGCGATTACCGGCCCTGCAGGTCATGCGCAACGCGGCTGGATCACAGTGATCGTGGTACCGCTTAGCGGTGAGAGCAGACCGTGGCCATCGGCGGAATTGCAGCGGCGTGTGGCGGAATACCTGCGTGCGCGGGTGCCGGCAACTGTCGTGCGGCGCTTGCAGGTGGTAGAGCCAAACTATATCGCGCTCAACGTGTCTGCGGAAATCGTTCCCGTCGATCCCAATGCCGCCTCGATGGTGGAAGCGCGGTTGCGGGAGAATCTGAATCGTTTTTTGCATCCGCTGACCGGTGGCCCGGCTGGCAATGGCTGGGGTTTTGGTGAAGCTGCTCATCTATCCAATATCGCAGCCGTGATTGAAGACACAGACGGAGTGGACTATGCGCGTGACATTCGCCTGTTTGTTGACGGCGGCGAACGCGGTCAATCGATAGAAGTGCCGCGTGATGCACTGCTCTGTGCCGGAGCACATGAAATCAAACTGGCCGTGGGAGTACGCTGATGCCGCTACCTTTACCCGTGCTCGACCGGCTCACCTATGACGAACTGGTATCCGAAGCCCGCAGCAGCCTGCCTTCGCTGGCACCCGGCTGGACAGACTACAACGCCCACGACCCCGGCATCACGCTGATTGAATTGTTCGCGTGGCTCAGCGAGGGGGCATCCTATCGTCTCGACAATATTCCGGACGAATCCTGCCGTGCTTTTTTACGTCTGGCCGGTGTAGAGCAGAGACAGGCACAAGTTGCGGAGACCATGCTGGCGTTCAAGCCTGTTGCGGCAGCTCTGTCACTCCCGAACGGTGTGTGTGTGCAATCACAGGATGGTGAAGTCAAGTTTCAGGCAATTGCTGAACTGTTTGTCTCCGCTGCCAGGTTGCAGGCGGTGCTGAGCTGTGCGGGTTCGGCCTTCGAAGATTTAACCGTGCGCAACGCACCCGCGGCAACCGGGTATTTGCCGCTTGGTAAATATCCCAAGCCGGGAGACGCACTCTATCTGGGTTTCGATGAAATTCTTGCGCCTGAGAATACAGTGGTGAGCCTGGGTGTGTGGACCGGCAATGCGCCCGAAGATAGGGCAGCAAGAGCACAGTTGAATGCGGAGCAGCAAGCGGTTGAGGATGAAGCGACACGCTTGTGTCCTGATGGCTTGCCGCCAAAACAGCCGGACTGGTGCCAGCATTACAGTGTGCGCACGGTGTGGGAATACTATGCAGGCACAAGTCACCCGGATCAACCCGAACACCCAGATCACAAGGGCCACAAGGATCATAAGGATCACAACAGGCAATGGCTACCGCTGCAAGATGTTGTGGACGATACACGTGCGCTCACCCTGAGTGGTGTAGTGCGTTTTAAGGCCCCCGCCTCGCATGTGAAAGGTGGCGGTACCTTGCCAATTCCCAGTGAGAAATTTTTCATTCGCTGCCGCCTGAAATGCGGTGCCTATGACTGTCCGCCGCGCATTGCCTACGTCGCAATGAATGCCGTCACAGCGCGGCATGTCGTCGATGTTCTGTCGCAAACCTTCATCAGTAATGGGCGAGCTGCTCAGCGTTTCGATCTCGCTCAAAAGCCAGTTGTGCCCGGCAGTGCCAAGGGCAGCTTCAACCCACATACACCATTAAGCGCGACATCCCCTCCCCCATGCAGGGGGAGGGATAGGGAGGGGGTAGAACCTCGGCTATGCCACTGTTCTACCCCCGACCCCTTGCAAGAGGGAAGGGACGGTTCGGATTTTAGTGAACAATTTGGCCCCAAGCTTTCTATCACCTTGGATGGAAATGCGGACGAGGAGTGGCAAGCAGTCCCAACCTGGGATGGCATCAGCCCCCATGATCGCGCATGTGTTCTGGCCGCAGAGGCCGGAATTCTGATGTTTGGTGACGGGCGCATCGGGCGCGTGCCACCTGCCGGGGCCGAAATTCAAGTGCGCTACCAAATGGGTGGAGGAGCGAGTGGGAACGTTGGTGCGGGAACGCTGCTGCTTGCGCATGCTCAATCTGGCGTAACGGTCGGGCAACCGTTTGCGGCGTGTGGGGGCGCAGCAGCCGAGACGCTTAACGAAGCCAAGGCACGTGCAGTGTGCGAGCTTGCCAAGCCGACCCGTGCCGTAACTCTGGATGATTTTGAAGCACTGGCGTTCGCCACACCGGGTGTGAAAGTCGCGCGGACGCACGCCATCGCCGACTATCACCCGGACATGCCCTGCATCCCGGTGAGCGGCAGCACCACTGTGGTGGTGTTGCCGTTCTGCCCTGAGCAGCGGCCCGAGCCAACAGCGGCAATGTGCGCAACAGTGCAGCGTTATCTGGAACGCCGCCGTGTGCTCACTAATGAAATCCATGTGGTCAAACCGCACTACACCACCGTTGGGGTCGGTGCATGTTTGTATGCGCGCCCCGAGGTAGATCCCAAAGCGCTGGTGCGGCGGGCGCTAAGCGCGCTTCAGCAGTTCTTTCACCCGCTGCATGGCGGGCCGGAAGGGCAAGGTTGGCCCATCGGGCGTGCGGTGTATCGCACCGAATTGCTGGCTTTGCTTAATGATCTGGACGGCGTGATGTACGTGGAAGATATGACCTTGAGTGTCGACGGCAAGGCGGCGAGCCGCTGCGGCAACGTCACACTCTGTCGCCATGGCCTGATTGCATCTGGGATACACAAAATTACGATTAACGAAGGGAGCGGTTGTCATGAATGAAAAACCACTGGAACGCCTGAACTACTACAACGGCCAGCGGCTGGAGGCGTCGGACTTCAAGACGGAGCAGGACTATCACATGCGTACCCGGCGCTGGTTGAACAAATCGCTGTATTCGGCAGGTATTGCGCGCGGGCTTGAGGTGAGAGCGGTGCCCGGATTTACGCGCGTTGTTGTCAGCCCTGGCTTGGCGCTTGATAGCGACGGTCGCGAGATCATTCTGCTCGAGGAAGCAACGGTGGAAGTGATCAGTTTTTCTGGTTCCAGCGAAAGCACGGTCGAGGGCAACTATCTGGTAATCGAGTATACGGAAGAAACCATCGCCTATGAGAAAGGCGGTTGTGCGGTGCGCACCGCTGACAAGTGCGCATCGAAGTCGACCACCAATTGGGGCGGCCCGTCACGCATCCAGTCGCAGGTAAAATTTTCCTGGGTGCCGTTTGTGCCGCATCCCGGTAGCAACCAGATTGTGTTGGCAAGGGTGGAATTGGCTGAGGGGTGCAGGAGTGTGTACCAGATCGATCCGGGAGCAAGGCATTACATCGGGGCTGCGTCGGCGGCAACGGTGAGGCAGTATGCGCTGGAAGGGGAACGGGAAGTTGCGTTTATACCGAGTAATTCGTTTCCGGCCGGTAATGAGGGGGAAGTGGGTGATCCGATGGAAGTAAAGATTGTAGGAAAAATCTATTTCCACATACGGGGGCGGCAGCCGAATTCTGTGACGTTGTACTTGAAGGCTGAGGAAATGTCACCATTGCATTACACCGAACTCGCCACACACAATCATAGTTTGAGCGTAAGTGGGAGCACAGATGACCCTATACCAGAGTTGAAGGGGGCGAAGACAGAGCATAAGCATAAAATTCCTGATATACCGACAGAACCATATGCTTATCCCGAAACGGGAGGTGATGATAATACTAAGCTTCATCTAAAGGCACGAAAAGGATATATCGGGCACTCAAACGACCGAGAAGAAAAAGTAGAAGATGAAGGCCGCGCAGCATTTTTTCTGATCGAGCGTAACTGGGGTGTGAAACTCGGGTTAGCGGAAAATGTGCCCGGAGATGATGCCGGAAACTTCTTTGATTGGCTTGGAAACAAAATCAACGATTTGATTGGTGGATCACCTACATGGGCACCGGAAACCGATGATGCAGTCCTTAATATTCTGAAACCTACTAACGGGGTAATTTATGGTGGTAATCATAATCATATCGTGCATGGTGAGACAGAATCCAAAGACAGCTCCAATAACGCTTTAGATCTGACCCATAAACACGGGGTAAGTGGATCAGGGGTATCAGGTTTTACCGGGAATCAGGACATACTGACCAATCAAGGTCGTGTTGTTCGGAGTGGGAAGCCTTTCATGTATTTTGCAGATATTCAGATCGCTATTGATGGTGTAGATAGATCAATAGAAATCCGCGATCAGATTATGGATAGCGTGTCGGATGCTGATCAGAAGAGGGCGTGGCAAAATAGGCTTGGCACCGGCGCCGATAATCATCCGCTTGCCCACAAAGATATTGAAGCAGTGCCTATCAGACTGGATTTTCTCCCGCACGTAACCTTCGGTGAAGGCCAGCATGTCATCGAATTCTTTGTTGGTCCGACACCCGGGGGGGAAGCCAACGGTGGCAAGATTCACTACAACCTCTATGTCGAATAAGCCATGAGCGAATTCCCGACTCAATATAGAGTGCTGCTCGATCAACGCCATTGGGATGAGGCGGCGTCGTTCGCGGGACTTGAGGCGCGTGCGGATGGGGCGCTGCTTCTACCGGGTCTGCCGTGCTTTGCTGCGGGCGGAACGATTCGCCTTTCCGCGTCCTATGATGATGCGACCTCATCTGGTGTCGCCTGCGTCACAACTCTTACTACCTATACCACGGTAACGGCTGAAGCAGGACAGATCATTGTCGCCGAATGCGGCTGCTGCGAATATGAAGTGATTTCAAGCCCTGCTTATGGCGATCCAACAGATACATTCAAATATCCACGCGGATTGCTGGCAGTGGGAGATCAGTTGCTGGTGGCCGATAGCGGCAATGCGCGAGTGCTGGTTCTTGAACTACCTTCGTTGCGCAAGCGTACGGAATGGACGAGTGGTTTAGAGAAACCAGCTTGTCTTGCTTCAGACAGCATCGGGCGGGTGTACGTGCTGGATATCGGCAACAAGATATTGCGTTTTAATGCAGATAGTGTTCCCGATGCAAGTTTCTCTGTCTCGGTGTCTGCCCCGGCATCCATTGCCGTGGATGCTCAGGACATGCTGTATGTGGCTGATGCAAGTGCAGACGCCGTCTTGTGTATTGATACCAAGAGCGCAAGTGGAACATCGACCACTCTGACCTTACCAGCATCTTCATTCAAGCCGCGTACCCTGGCTGCGCGCGGCACGCGCCTCTATGTAGCCGATGCCGAGTCTGGATCTATTTGGGCATACGATATATTGACCCGAGTATGGCTGGGCAAAGTGCAAGCGTATTGCGGCCCGGTGGCGGCGCTGGCGATTGACGGCAGCGGTGCTCTACTGGTCAAGCCGGGCGAAGACGATACGTTGTACAAACTGGATGCTGATGTGGCGCGGGTTGAGTCAGGCACATTGCTGGCTGGTCCGCTGGATGCGGGCGAGGGCGACATCTGGGAACGCGTGTGGATAGAGGCGGAAATTCCGGCTGAGACTTCGGTGTTGCTGGAAGTGGCGGCGAGCAATGGCACCACCCCACCGAATAGTTCGGATTGGAAACTCTCTCCTTCGCACGATGTATTGCTGCGCACGCTGCTGGATGGCGATGGAGCGCGCTTTATCTGGCTGCGCATCACACTGGCAAGCTTGGATGGGCGTGCCACACCGCAGTTGTTGCAAGTGCAGGCATCCACGGCGCAGCCGAGCTACATGGATTACTTGCCTGGAATTTATCGACGTGACGATATGGCAACCGGATTTCTGGAGCGCTGGCTGGCATTGTTTCGTGCCGAACAGGGCGATTGGGATCGCGCGCTGGAAGAGTTGCCGCGTCAGTTCGATGCGCGCACGGTAGATGAGGCTGACCTTGGAAAACTCGCAGCTTGGCTGGCGCTGGACTTGCCGATGCGCATGGATGCACCCGAGCAGCGCCAGTTGCTGGTCGATGCGCAGGCGTTGTACCGGCAGCGCGGTACCCCGGCGGGTCTGCGCGAAATGGTGCGCCGCTATCTGGGAGCGACCATTCATATCTTCGAGTCTTTTCGCGAACGGTGTGTGTGGCAGTTGGGCGAAGGTATGGGTTTGGGGCTCGGCACTGCGCTTGCAGCGGGCACGCCCGATGGAGTAATCGTGCCCGGCTATGCCTTTGCCGATCCCCTGCTGGCCGGGTTGCGCGGGGATTATTACGAAGGGACGAAATTTGAAGTTCTGCGCTATTCGCGTGTCGACAAGAAAGTCAAATTCAATTGGGTGGATAAATCTCCGCTGGCCGATGTGCCGTCACAGCAAAGTTTTCCGGCGAATAATTTTTCGGTGCGCTGGAGTGGGCAGGTGCGCCCGCGCTATTCGGATACCTACATGTTTAGCACACTCTCGGATGACGGCGTGCGGTTGTGGGTCGGGGGCAAGAAGATTATCGATAACTGGACGGATCATGCAGCCACCACAAATATTGGCCACGTGATACTGGAAGCAGGGCGGTGGTATCCGATTGTGCTGGAGTTCTATGAGAAAGGCGGGCTTGCTCAAATCGAGTTGTCCTGGTGGAGCATGAGCCAGCGCCAGGAAATCGTACCGCAGGAGTGCCTCTATTCGCTGAGGGATGAAGCGGCCGAGTTTGCGCCGCAGGCGCAGAGTGGTAATGAATTGCTGGAAGTGGGGCATGCCATCGTGGGTGAAAGCCGCCCGCAGGAAGCGGAAGACTTTGGCGCGCCGCTGGCCGACGACTATGCGCATTTATTTTCCGTGTTTGTACCTGCCGCACAAGTGCCGCTTGCCGCGCAGCGCCAGGCCTTGCGCGATCTCATCGAAGCCGAAAAGCCTGCCTATACCGATTTTCAATTGTGCCTGGTTGAGCCGCGCATGCGCGTGGGCGTGCAGGCACGTCTCGGTATCGACAGCATCGTGGCTGGTCCCGGTCCCGCGATGCAGTTGGGTATCGGAGAACTTGGCAACGCGTCGTATTTAGGGGGCGGTCTTTCGCCATCAGAGACAAGCATGAGCATGGAAACGGCAGCAGGCTGACCTGATTGTATGGCTCGATGCTATAGGGTTGCATTTTGTAGGTGCGAATAAATTCGCACCTACAAAAGCGTGCCGGTTTCTGGATGATGTAGGTGGCGGACAACTGACTGTGTGCCAGTAATTCAGGTTTAAAGGAGAAAGATGATGTCCGATTGCAATAAGAACCAAATGACTGGGAAGCTGGTAGCACCGCGCCGGAATAACTATTTCTACGGCAAGATGCTGGACGAGAAATCTCTGTTCATGGATCAGCGCTACTTTAACCAGAAGCGCTGGATGCTTAACCGCCTTGGTCTTGGCAGAGGTGTTCTGTGTGGTCTTGATGTGACGGTTCAGACGACATCTGCAGGTCAGCGAATATGCATCTCGGAGGGCGTAGCAATCGACGGGTTGGGACGCGAGATAGTGGTGCCTGAAGCAGTGTTGATTGATCCCGGAATAATTACCGACGACATGGGGATACCCTCAGGAGAAATAGCTGGCGGCGAGGTGTATGTGTGCCTAGCCTGGTGCGAATGTCCGACTGATTATGTTCCGGTTCTGGTGACGGATTGCGACAGCACCAATCAAACCGCGCCATCTGTTATCAGGGAATCGTTTCGGGTGCTCGTCAAAAATGGCCCCCCCCCGGCACTACCAGAAATACCGGACCCGGCATTATGCGGTGCGCTAGGCGCAGAGAGTGCGGAAGTGAGGCGGAAAAAGATTTGCAAAGTGTTGTCCAAGCGCCCATGTCCTGCCTCAGGCGAGTGCATTGTGCTTGCTGAAGTTAATCTAATTGAGATGGGTGTGTCGGTGGCTGCGAGGCCGCTTGTTTACAGCAATCCAGAGTTGTTTGAAATGCTGATGTGTTTTTCGAAGGGCGGCGGTGCAGGTATGCCAGGCCCGAAGGGTGACACCGGTTTGAAGGGTGACACCGGTTTGAAGGGTGACGCCGGCCCGCAAGGTCCTGAAGGTCCGCTTGGAAAAGGGTTAGATGACACATTGACCAAGATCGTCAAACTAAATTGGATTCACGATGGCGAAATGAAAGCGCAAGACTTTTTTGGAAAAGGTCTCGAAATTTCATTTTCGTCACCTGTCACACCCGTATCTCACTCGCAGCCGGAATCGATGAATGGGTGGTTTTTGGTTTCAGCTGAAGTCTTGGGCGGTACGCTTCGTCGCGCGTTACTTATTGCCGTGGCATCCAATCCACAATTACTGGCGTGGTTGGTCGGTAGTGGAATCAGTCTTGGATCACCGGGAAGTATTCCAGCGATGCGCTTGCATGGCGAAATGAAGCTTGCCGGTGCTCAGGCCTACTTCAGACCTCATGGTATGCCGTACGACATAGCTCCACCACCGGGTATGCCAGTTCAATATTACAGTCCAGAATTCATTATGACGCTGTATTGGCTGAATCAACTGATTGTAGACATGAAGGTAATTATTCGGGTTACGTTGAAGACAGACTTTTTGATTGATAAAGAAAAGAGGGTGGTGGACGGAAATCATATTGGCGGTAAATTACCAACGGGCGATGGTATGCCGGGCGGCGATTTCGAGAGTTGGTTTTATTTGACGCAAATCGGAGAAATGAAACCGTCCAAGTTTACCAATCAAGTAGTGGCACCAAAAGGTGAAACAATTCGGTCAACAAAAGGCACGTCGGCGAATCCTGGTATGGAGGCGTTGACAAACATGTTGCCTAGCCTCGTGGAGTTGGAAAAATTCTTAAAGAATGGAGGGAAATAATATGGGCTGCAACGATTTGAAAGTGGGTAATACGGGATCGAATCAATTTGAGCGCACACGCTATTTTTCGCGGCAGCTTATTACTGCTGATGATCTGACGCAGGATCAGGATTATTTCAGGGAAAAGATGCGCATGCACAATCGCATGCTGCATGGCTGGGGAATTGTCTGCGGGCTGGATGTAACTCGGAAGATGGAAAGCATGCCCTCTATGGTCACCATTGGCCGTGGCTATGCCTTGAGTCCTCAAGGTGATGAGATATTTGTGCCGACGGAAATTCAGTTCGATCTAGCGCAATGTGTTGCAGGACAAACCAACTCTCCTTGCTTCAGTCCTTGTGGGGCGGCACTGACGAGTGTAGTGGATCCACAGAAACCGTTCTATATCGCAATCAGGTATGCGCAATGCATGTCGCATCCGGTGCGGTTGCCGCCGGTTGGGTGCGGATGTGATGATTCGGTTTGCGAATATTCGCGGATTCGTGAGGGTTATGAGGTGGCTTGCCTAGGAAAAGATGAATCCTCCGATATTGGCGTTCTGCCTTCGGTAGAAGAGATCAAGCGCCTGGGAGAAATCAAGCGTTTAGAAGAGATTAAGCGATCGGCGGAGAAGTTAAAGGTTGGACTCGATAATTATTCGATGCCTTGCCCAGATTGTTCCGATGATCCATGGGTGCTGCTTTCCCTTGTTACGCCTCCAAACATAAAAGACGGGGTGACCGATTATCTCTTTTACGATTACGTGCGGCGAATCCTCTGAGTATTGCGACATTGCAGAGTCTTATGAAATGAGAACCTGTATACGGGGAGTGCTGGCTTCAGATCAAGGCTCTATTGGTAGGGCTTCGATTGATTGGGCGGAGTGTGTGGTGCTGACTGAGGAGTGGGACTTTCTGATGCCAGGCGCCCCCGTCACTGCCAGGCGTGCTTCATCGCTGCGTTCCTAGTACCGCTGCGCATCCAGTAACACGTTAAATTCTTCAAGCGGCACCGGCATGCTGAACAGATAACCCTGGAAGAGTACGCAGCCGTTGGCTTCGAGGAAGTCGCGCTGTTCCTGCGTTTCCACGCCTTCGGCGATGACCTCCATACCCAGGTTGTTGGCCATGCCGATGATGGTTTGAATGATGGTTGCATCCGAGGTTTTGGTGCCGATGTGGCGCACAAAAGACTGGTCGATCTTGAGCTGGTTCAGCGGCAATTGGGTCAGGTAAGACAGCGATGAATAGCCTGTGCCGAAATCGTCCATGGCAAAAGTCACGCCTATCTGCCTGAGCGCCTGCATCTTGGAGATGGTGTCGGCTACATCGTCGAGCACGATACTCTCGGTCAACTCAATCTTGAGGAGCAGCGGATTGATGTCTATCCGCGAGATGATTTCGCTGACTTGCGCGACGAAATCGGCCTGGCGGAACTGGCGCCCGCTGACATTGACGGCAAGCTGGAGGTCCCTGGTGCGGAGGTCTGTTTCCCAAGCCTTGATTTGCCGGCATGCGCTTTCCAGCACCCAGCGTCCGATCGGAAGGATGAGCCCGGTTTCTTCCGCCAGCGGAATGAATTGCATGGGCGAGACCAGCCCCCGCTCCGGATGGACCCAGCGCAGCAAGACTTCCGCGCCCAGGATATGTCCGGTGTGGTCAACCTGCATCTGGTAGTAAAGCCTGAATTCTTCCTTGCGCAGGGCTTCCCGCAGACCGACTTCGAGTTGGGCGCGCACTTCCAGTTCTTCCTGCATCACCGGATCAAAGAAGCGCAGCGTGTTGCGCCCGGATTTCTTTGCTTCATACATGGCCGTGTCGGCCTGCTTGAGCAGCTCGTCAAGCTTTTGTCTGTAATTGACAAACAGGGTAATGCCCATACTGGATGAACTGTGGAACTCGTTACCTTCAAGAAGGTAAGGTTGGCTGAGTACTTCCAGGACTTTCTCGCCTACTGCCCGCGCCTGTATGGCGGCTTGCGCTCTGTCTTCGCTCAAGCCCTCAAGCAACAACACGAATTCGTCGCCGCCGAAACGCGCCAGCGTGTCTCCTTCGCGCACGCAGTCCTGCAGGCGCTTGGACACCTCAATCAGCAACAAGTCTCCAATACCGTGCCCCTTGGTGTCGTTCAGTGTCTTGAAATTGTCGAGGTCGATGAACAGCAGGGCGCCGCCGGTCTGGTTGCGCACGCTGGTTGCGACAGCCTGACGCAGACGGTCGAGCAGCATGCGCCGGTTGGGAAGTTGGCTGAGCGGGTCATAGAAAGCGAGATGGTGGATTTCATTCTCGGCTTTTTTGCGTTCGGAAATATCCACAAACGTACCGACATAATTTGTGACCTTGCCGTCTTTGCCGATAACGGCAGTAATGGTCAGCCACTCCGGATAAATTTCCCCGTTTTTGCGCTGGTTCCATATCTCGCCTTGCCAGCTATTGTATTGCTGCAGGCTGTCCCACATGCGGTGGAAGAACTCCTCATTCTGACGATCCGATTTGAGCAGAGAGGGATTTTTGCCGATGGCTTCTTCCGGTGTGTAGCCGGTTATTCGGTTGAACGCCTGGTTGACCCGGAGGATCATGGCATTTTCATCGGTCACCAGCATGCCTTCTTCGGTCTCAAAGGCGATGGCGGCGATGCGCAAGGCGGCTTCGCGTTCTTCCTGAACCGTCATCATGTCGTTGAAGGCATGAGCCATGTCGGCGATGTCCTTCGGGCCGCCGGGCTCGGCACGCACCAGCGATTCGCCCATTTGGGCACGTTCCATACTGTTCGACAACTGGCTGAGTGGGCGCGCCATAC
The DNA here is from genome assembly GCA_049286265.1 of Sideroxyarcus sp. GTDB lineage: Bacteria > Pseudomonadota > Gammaproteobacteria > Burkholderiales > Gallionellaceae > Sideroxyarcus. The sequence continues at coordinate 42,492 of JBAQDF010000050.1, read as the reverse complement.
TGCTGGTCAGGAAACGGATGAGAAGCAGGAACAGCAGTGCGAAAGAGAACGACGTGGCCAGGTTGGTGATGAAAATATCGGAGGTCATCCGGGCCAGTGCTGCCTTGCTCATCACCACCGAAACTTTTCCGAGCAGTTCGGGAGTTGCCACATCTCCAAACGGCGATTCCATGGCAGGTTGCGAATAGACAGGAGCGGCAAAGTGCCACGCACCGGAATTTTCCGCACTCAGTACGGCAGCAGCCTGCAATCCATCGGGCTGTTCGGCGACTTCAAGAAACTTTGTGGAATTGTTATCGCCGCGCGCCAACAGGATATTCCCGTTGGCATGGCGTATCTCTACGCCAATGACTCCCGGGAAAGCCATGGTGGCTTTCACCGCCTCGGCGGCGTTGTCGGATGACGAATAGACCAGCGCCAGGGTGCTCTGGCGCGCAAGATTCTCAGTGATGCGCTGTCCCTGTTCGATCAGGTTGTGGCGCACACGCTCATTGACTTGCCATGAGCCCACGATGGAAGAAAGCAACGCCAGGAAGAGGATGCCGAGCGTAACCGTAATGCTGAGTTGCCGTTGGAAAGTGAGCCGCTGAAAAAATGCTGTAACTGGTTTATTCATGTTCGGTGGCATTCCTTACTGTTCCGGGAAAGCCATGTCGAAACTTTGCGGACGGCTGATGGTGAGTCCGAGGTGCTTGGCTGTGCGCAGGTTGATCGCCATCAACACTTCGCGCAACGGAAGCATGCTGGATATGTCACCTCCGCCGGAAGCAATCAGGCCAAGTGCGGAACCCGCAAGATAGCGGCCCAGTTCCACATTGTTGGGGTACAGGGAAAACAGCACGCCTCGCCGTACATGTCCGAAGCTGCTGGAGAACACTGCCAGATTGATATCCCAGGAATCTTTCAGCACCATTGGCAGAACCGTGCTTTCTTCCACCGTGGTCGAATCCTGTGGCAGCCATAATGCATCTTTGCCATTGTCGACGCTGGACATGATTTCCTGATAGGCGCGCATCGCACCGCGCAAGTCCTGCGCTTCGTAGGCCACGAGTTCCAGCCCTTGCGAAAGGGCTGCCTCTCTTGCCAGTTTTATCATCCAGTCGTTCTGACGCGGATCGTACACGGTGAAAATCCGGCGTACTTTGGGCATCATTCCCTTCAAGCGGGAAAACAACAGAGCGGGGTCCGGCGCCAGGCTGTTCACCTGCAGATTGCGCGCTTCCTCATCCGGTGCCATCAACACGCCGCCCACTACCACGCCATAGTCTCCATCCAGGGCTGAAGCAACCTTCACTCCTTGCCGACCCAGTGCGATCACCACCCTGGTGTCCTGCTGACGCAGAGAATTGCTCAACTCACCGACATCAACGTTCGGCCCCACCGGGAAGTTGGAGACGCGGCCTTTGGCTTTTTCTTCGATGCCATTGATGATCTGCGCAAATACACTGCGATACGGTTCGCCGATGTCCGGGTAGATCACCGCGATGCTGCCAGCCGACGAAGCTTGAGCAATTTTATTGGCCAGTCTTCTGGCTGCGGTAGCGGTAACCGGGCCTGCGACCTGAATGGGAAAAACCACCACTTCCGGATATGCCTCGATGGCACGTATTACCTCGGCATATTTTTCCTGTGCCAAGGTGGACATGGCAGGCGGGGGAAGAAAAGGGTCAATGGCGCGAATGGCCTCGGTTTGATCTGCCGTTAACGCCGCGTGTTCATGCGGCACAGCATCGAAAAATTTTGGAATCGCCCAAGCCGGCGCAGCGGCAGTCGTCAGCAATGAAGCCGCCATCAAACAGGCTCCCAAGCCGATGCGGCGGGGAGAATAGGGTGCGGAGCGTGACCGTGATAGTATTTTCAACATACAAACATTCTTTTTTGTTGAGTTTCGTTCAACAAGCCTGATTGCGCAAGCGATTAACTCAATTTCGCTGCAAAATTTCTTTGCCGGAATTTCGCTTTTGTTTTTGTTTTTTCGGGCGGTCCTGGCATTGCCAGACCCGAGAAACTTTTTTCCCTGCCTAAACATCGACGTATATACCTGCCCATTCCTGCTGTTACTCTGGGCGGAACAACTCACCATTTCACTTGGTTAAATGAAGTCTGCAACCAGGGGGTTGGATATGAGCCGGCGAAAGTCCTTGGTTTACCATCTGCCTGATGCAAGATTTAACCATCTTGCTTGCACAGGATAATAGCAGGCTTTACACTGCCCCTATGCGGTTCGTGGTTAATATATCCCGGCTCGCAAATAGTATTGGTTTGACCCGAAATTTAAAAAATATCCGGCAAAAAGCCGGTAGATGATCATCATCGACAAGCAATGATGAAAGTTTAAGAAATAGCTCTGGGAGGAGTTTGATGGGCGCTAACAATCCGCTTGTCACCAGCCGTGTTTCCGCGGCTGGTGACAGCACTGCTATTGGTTCGACTCAAACAGTTGAGGTGGCCGATTTGCTGGTCGCCTATCTGGAGCAGATGGGGGTCGAGTACGTATTCGGTATTCCCGGCGGTGCAATTGAACCGCTCTACAACGCACTCGCCAGAAGCGCCCGCAGAGGAGGCATACGCCACATATTGGCGCGGCACGAATCCGGAGCTGCTTTCATGGCAGACGGATACGCCCGCGAAACAGGCAAGATCGGCGTCTGTTGCGCCACCTCCGGCCCCGGCGCCACCAACCTCATCACGGGCGTTGCCTGCGCCTACGGCAATAACGTTCCGATGCTGGTGATTACCGGGCAGCCTGCGATGCCTTCCTTCGGCAAAAATCCTTTGCAGGAATCGACCTGCACCGGAATCGATACGCTGGCCATGTTTCGCCACTGCACGCGCTACAACTCACTGGTATCGCATCCGAAGCAGATTGAAGCCAAACTGATTTCCGCGTTGCAACGCGCTATCCGCGCACCCAAGGGGCCGTCCCATCTGACCTTTCCGGTGGATGTATTCCGCAGTCCCAGTCCGCATCAAACCCCCTCCTATGATTTGCGCAACCTCTTGGCGGCTTCTTCGCTGGTGGATGATCACGCGATTGAAACGCTGCATGGGATGTTGTCGGCGGCCAAAAATGTTGTACTGCTGATTGGCAGCGGCTGCGGCGAAGGGATCAGCTCGATACTCCAGTTTGCTGCGCTAAAGGGCTCCTGCTTTGTTACGACGCCTGACGGAAAAGGGCTGGTTAGCCCCCGGCATCCGCTGTTTCGCGGCGTATTCGGTTTCGGTGGCCACGCTTCGGCCGAAGCCACGCTACGTGACAAATCCGTGGATCTAGTCCTGGCTATCGGCACCAGCATGGGCGAATGGAACAGCGGCGGCTGGTGCGACAGTCTGCTCAATGAACGGTTGGTGCACATTGACGATTCGGAAGAACACCTTGCTCTCACGCCGATGGCGCGCTTCCATATTCGCGGAAGCATCATGGCTGTTTTCAAACAGTTGATCGAGCAATTGCACGGCCAGAGCAAGTCTGACAATGCTGATTTTCAGCAGCTGCGCGCTTTACACAAGCAGGATGACGTTGATTGGGATCCCCACCACATGCTGGCAGAGCCGGATAAATTCGAAAGCGATTCGATCCCGATCAAGCCGCAACGGTTGATGCGCGAACTGGGACGGATTTTTCCGCCGACCACCCGTTTTTTGGCCGATACCGGAAACAGCGCTTCCTGGTCGATACACTATTTGCATCCCGCCAATAACCGGCGGCTGGGTGAAAGACGACTGAGCGGGGCAGCCCGGAAAATTACCGCGGGGCAGCGTAAAACCGATGGTGGCTGGCTGCGCGTCATGATGAATTTTGCTTCCATGGGCTGGGCCATCGGCGGGGCAGTCGGGACGGCCGCTGCCAATCCTGATGTGCCGGTTGTATGCATTTGCGGCGACGGCGCCTTGCTGATGAACGGGCAGGAAATATCAGTTGCCGTCGCCGAAAAACTAAGCGTCGTCTTCGTGGTGCTCAACGACCAAGCGTTGGGCATGGTCAAGCATGGACAACGGCTGGCAGGAGTGGAGCAGATCGGCTGCGATCTGCCGCCCACCGACTTTGCCGCGCTGGCGCGCGCGTTGGGGGCGGAGGGCATAACCATCCGCTCGCCAGAAGAATTATCCGGATTGGATGTCGCCGGCATGTGCGCGCGTAAAGGCCCGACCCTGCTGGATGTATTCATCGATCCCGAAGAAGTGCCGCCGATGAGTGTGCGGATGCGTGTGTTGGTCGATGCTTTAACAAATGAAAAATAATAAAAGATTATGCAAAGGGAGTATTGATGACTACTGAAAGAAGAAAAGTCGAAAGCCGTAACGATGTTTTTGTAGAGCGCACCGCGACGAAAATATGGCAAGAGATCGAAAATCAGCACAACCCCTATCTCGCCGAATCATGCCTCTGCCATGGATATGATCTGCTGGAATTGACGCAAAAACGCAGTTTTGTTGAAGTGCTCTACTTGTTGTTTCGCGGTGAACTGCCAGGTGCTGACGAGGCAAGATTGTTGGAGCAGCTAATGATTGCGCTGATCAATCCCGGCCCGCGTCATCCGGCCACGCGGGCGGCGATGAATGCGGGCGTTGGTGGCACCGACCGCGAACATATCTTGCCCATTGCCTTGTCCATTTATGGCGGCAGCCACTTGGGTGCAGGCGAGGTCGAGCCAGCCATGGATTGGCTACGTAGACAACGCAAGCACGATCCTGGGCAACTTGCTCAAGAATTGATTGCAAACGGCATACCACCTGAAGAAGGGGATTGGCACATATGCCCAGGGTTTGGCAGTCGTTTTGGTGGGGTGGATCCGATGGCGACAAAAATTGCCAACCATCTATCCGGGCTACTGGGTCAACATGAAACCCTGTTATGGGGCTGCGCATTCGCCAATGCCCTGAATGACCACTCTCTCGGGTGGTTGACTCCAGCTATCGCGGCAGCAGTTTTTACCGATCTTGGCTTCAGCCCTCGCGCAGGGGCCGGGTTATTCCAATTGCTGGCTGCGCCCGGCCTGTTGGCGCATGGTGTGGAGTTGGCCAATAAGCCCGTGACCGCAATGCCATTTGTGAAGGACGAAAATTATGTCATCCAGTATGAATAGCAGTCCCTACCAATTTTGGGATGAACGCCGTGGCAAGATTCTAAGCAAGAAGGGTGGCTGGGTAGTCGGCAAAGGGATATTCAATCATGGCTATTCCATGATGGATGACTTGGTTGGCAAGGTCTCCTACATGCAGGTGTTGGTGCTCAATGCCACGGGGCGTTTGCCGGAACGCCCGTTGGCGGATTGGTTTGAAGCGATTCACATCTGTCTGAGCTGGCCGGACCCACGCATTTGGTGCAACCAGATTGGTGCGCTTGGCGGCGCGACTCGAACATCGGTAGTGGCGGCAATTACCGCAGGTGTTCTGGCGGCAGATTCAAAGTCGTATGGCTCAAAACCTTTGCTTCAAGGTGTGCGTTTTATTCAAACAGCGCTGCACGACTTTCGTCGCGGTGTCCGTGCCGAAGAAATTGTAAGTAATGAGTGTGCCAAACATCGCGGCAAGCCCAATATCACAGGTTATGCACGTCCCCTTGCCAAGGGTGACGAACGGGTTATCGCGATGGAACGGGTTCAGAAGCAGTTGGGGCTACCCAGTGGTGAGCATCTGCAACTTGCTCTTCAAATCGAAAGCATTCTGTTGAAAAATTTTAATGAGAGTATGAATATCAATGGCTACGTATCGGCATTTCTTTCCGACTTGGGTTACACCGAGGAAGAAATCTACCGGATCTTTGCCGTCGTAGTGAACAGTGGTGTCACTGCCTGTTATGCAGACACACGCGACAAGGCAGCTGATTCATTTCTTTCTCTGCGTTGCGCCGATATTGATTACACTGGTACGCAAGTTCGGCCTGTCCCTTGAATCTTGGTATGTTCAAACAGAGTGAGTACTATCTGCTTATGTTCCATGCGTTTTGGGCAGGAATGCAAGCTTGCTTCATTGAAGCCTTGGTCGTCCGGAATGTGCGATGTAACCTAATTCCTTGCACCAACTTTCTGTATGAGGGAGAATCCAAGCGAACTGGCTTAAACAAGAAAAATAGCTGATCAAATTCCTTATACAATACTTTAATCGGCAGCTGATAATTGTGAGGAGGAAGTGGAAGTCATGCAAACATTGAATCCCCAAGCACTCTGCGTATTTTTGGCGTTGGCCTGGATTGGCACGGCTGCCGCACAATCTTCAGAAGAAGAAGATCTGGCGCTGGTCTATGGCGACAAAACCACCGTCAGCATCGCCACCGGCGGCAAACAATCTATCACCCGGGCACCGGCAGTATCCAGTGTGATCACTTCCCGCGATATTGAAGCGATGGGCGCGACCGATCTGGATCAAGCGCTGGAGAGCGTGCCAGGGTTGCATGTTTCCAAATCGAACGTTGCCTCGAAGCCCATTTACAGCTTTCGTGGTATCCACACGCTCGAAAATTCGCAAGTCCTGATGCTGGTCAACGGTATTCCGATCACCAATGTGTTTCAAGGTGATCGCAGCCAGATTTGGGGCGGTATGCCGCTGGAGAACGTGGCGCGCATCGAGGTGATCCGTGGACCGGGATCGGCGCTGTATGGTGCCGATGCGTTCTCCGGCGTGATCAATATCATCACCAAGAATGCTAACGATATTAATGGCACTGAAACAGGTGTACGCGCAGGCAGCTTCAATAGTCGCGATGCATGGGTACAACATGGCGGCACGCTGGGTTCGCTTGATGCTGCATTTTATCTACGCGCAGGAAATACCGATGGTCAGAAAGGCACCATCCAGAGAGATGCAGTATCTGCGTCCGGCCCGATAAATGAACAGCGCAAGGCGATCGATGCGCGCGCCGATCTATCCAGTGAAGCATGGCGTTTCCGGGCGGCTTATCAGCAACGCAAAATTGGTTCTGGTGCAGGGATTGCAGGGGCTCTGGATCCCAACGCACGCGCGTCCGAGAACAGGTTGTATCTGGATTTGAACTATGAACAAGCCAACTGGGCGCCAAACTGGGATGTATCCGGGGTTGCCGGTTATTACGATATTAAGCAAAAACAGGCCGATCCGGCCTTTACGCTGTTTCCCGCCGGCGCTAATCCCTACTTCCCCAACGGTATGATCGGCAATCCCGGCCACTCCGAACGACACACCCATGTCAGCGTTACCGCCTTCTATACCGGCTTTGATCAGCATCGAGTCCGCATTGGCGCTGGGCTGCGACAGGATGATATGTACGAAACGATGGAGACCAAAAACTATAATGGCACATTTGCTCCGATTTGCGATTCGCTCAATCCAACCGATCCCACTCCTGCGCCTGGGTGCACGCCCGTTCTGATGAATGCCGATTCGCGCTTCATCTACATACTGCCGCACAAGCGCGAACTGTCCTATGTATTTGTCCAGGACGAATGGAATCTCGTCAAGGATTGGGCGCTAACGGTAGGCATACGTCACGACCGTTATTCTGACTTCGGCAGCACCACTAATCCCCGTCTCGCACTGGTGTGGGATGCTGCCTATAACGTCGTGATCAAGGCGATGCATGGTGAGGCTTTTCGCGCCCCCACGTTCGTTGAGCAATATGCCATCAATAACCCGGTGCAATCTGGCAGTCCCGATATCAAGCCGGAGACCATCACGACCGACGAATTGGCTTTTGCCTGGCAGCCGGACTCTAAATTGCAAACCAATCTGAATTTCTTCCAGTACCGCATGCGCAACATTATTCAGCTTGTCGCCGCGAAAATGCAGAATGCCGGTGACCAGACTGGACGCGGCTTGGAAGTGGAAGCTACCTACGATGCCGCGAACAACCTGCGGCTAACTGGCAATTATTCTTTGCAGCATTCCAGAGATTCGGTCACAGGGCAAGACGCAGGCATGGCACCCCATCGCCGCCTGTTTGGCCATGCAGACTGGCGATTTATGCCGCTATGGCAGTTCGGTACAACAATCAATCATGTGGCAGACAGAAAGCGCGAGCCGGGCGACACCCGGCCTCAAATTCCCGATTACACGACGGTGGACGTGACCTTGCGCCGTGAACGATTCGCGGGTGACTGGGATGTGCGCGCCATGGTGACAAACTTGTTCAATGCCGATGCCAGGGAACCGACCTTTAAATCGGTGCTTATGTATTCCGATCTGCCGCTACCGGGCCGCGCCTTATTTATCCAACTGCAACTCAATCTATAAAAGGCTGACGCTTTTCCCCCGTTTGTATTTGATAAGCCCATGTTTACAGACTGAGGCGGAAATTTTCAGCGTTGTTGAATTGAAATTTTCCGCAGCATTTTCATTATCCTGGCAACTCTCAATCGATCTGCTCAATCCCTCCATCTGAGTGACGTGGTCTCCGTACAGTATCCGTCCGTATCGAAAAAACGTGCGTTGTATCCCGCTTCTTGCCCCTAAGTGCTGCTGGGATATCTGGTCAAATTTGGCCCAAATCCTGTGGAGGATGGCGGATAATGTTTACATAAATACAACAGCAGTTGAGCAACAAGTGGAAGGATCAGCAATGCAAACATTGAGCCGTCATGCATTCGGTATATTCCTGGCTTTAGCCTGGTTCGGTTCCGCAACCGCACAGTCCTTTGGAGAAGAAGACTTGGCGCTGGTCTACGGTGACAATTCCTTCGTCAGCATTGCCACCGGCAGTTCGCAACCTATCAGGCGAGCCCCTTCCATGGCAACCGTGATCACTTCCAGTGATATTGAGGCCATGGGTGCCACTGATCTGGATCAGGCGCTGGAAAGCGTGCCGGGGCTGCATGTTTCGATGTCAAGCATCGCTTTGGCCCCGATTTACGTTTTTCGCGGCATCCAGACCAAATTGAATTCGCAAGTGTTGGTACTGGTCAACGGTATCCCGGTCACGCAAGCATTCAATGGTGATCGCAGCCAGATATGGGGCGGCTTGCCGCTGGAGAATGTGGCGCGCATCGAAGTGATCCGCGGGCCGGGTTCGGCGCTGTATGGCGCCGATGCCTTCTCCGGAGTGATCAACGTCATCACCAAAACTGCGGCAGATGCCAAAGGAACTGAAACCGGTGTGCGTGTCGGCAGCTTTAACAGCCGCGATGCGTGGATACAACACGGTGGCAAGCTGGGTTCGCTTGATGCCGCTTTCTATCTGCGCGCGGGGAATACTGATGGGCAGAAAGGCATCATCCAGCGGGATGCGCAAACTGCCTGGGACAATTTATACGGCACCAATGCCTCACGCGCGCCCGGCCCGATCGATGCTGAACGCAAAGCGATTGATGCGCGCGCCGATCTGTCCCATCAAGCATGGCGTTTCCGGGCGGCTTATCAAAAACGCGAAGTGGGAGGCGGGTTTGGGGTTGGCGGGAGCCTGGATCCCAATGGGCGCGGTCATTCATCTCGACTGTATCTGGATTTGAACTACGAACAAGCCAATTGGGCGCGGAACTGGGATGTGTCTGCGCTCGCCGGTTTTTACAATAACAAGGAACACGGCGATCCAATCTACACACTCTTTCCTGCGGGAGCTTTTAACAATGCTTTCCCCAATGGAATGATCGGCAGTCCCGGACATTCCGAGCAGCATAAACACGCCAGCATTTCCTCTTTTTATACTGGCTTTGAGCAGCATCGGATTCGCTTGGGCGTGGGATACCGGGTTGATGACCTGTATGCAGTTCAGGAGACTAAAAACTACGATAAGGATGGATTGCCTTTGCCCGGCCTGGTTGATGCGACTGGCGATCCGAATCTGGTATACATGTTTCCGCACAAGCGCAACCTGGCCTATGTGTTTGCCCAGGACGAATGGAGCTTCGCCAGGGACTGGACACTGACGGCCGGTTTACGGCGTGACCACTACTCGGACTTTGGCAGTACCACCAATCCCCGTCTCGCGCTGGTATGGGATGCGGCCTACAATGTGGTGGTCAAGGCAATGCATGGCAAGGCCTTCCGCGCCCCTTCCTTCGTCGAGCAATATGCCATCAACAACCCGGTGACGGTCGGCAACCCGAACATCAAGCCTGAGACCATGACCACGGACGAACTGGCGTTTTCCTGGCAAGCTACGTCGACGCTGAAAAACGATCTGAATTTCTTCCGCTACCGCATGCGCGACATCATTGTGCCCGTTGCCGTCGCAGGGACAACTGCGTTTCAGAATGCCGGGGATCAGATCGGGCGAGGACTGGAATTGGAATCTACACTGGATGCCAGCAGCAGCGTGCGGCTGACCGGCAACTATTCCTTGCAACATTCCAGGGATTCAGCCACAGGGCAGGATGCAGGCATGGCACCGCATCGTCGTCTGTTTGGCCGCGCCGACTGGCGTTTCGCACCGCTATGGCAATTCGGCGCCACGGTCAACTATGTGGCTGAGCGCATGCGCGAACCAGGGGACACCCGGGCCAGGATTCCCGATTACACAACGGTGGATTTGACTGTGCGCCGCGAAAAAATTGCCGGCGACTGGGATGTGCGCGCCATGGTGATGAATCTGTTCAATCGCGATGCCAGAGAGCCGACCTTGATGTCTGCGGGTACGACGGTTCCCGGCAATCCCGTTACACTTTCCGATCTGCCACTTGCCGGTCGCTCCTTTTATGTTCAGCTCAAGCTGAACATGTAAAGAATAGGCGCTACATTCTCGGTTCAGGCGGTTGAGCTTTACTGCCCCTGCTTCTCAATCTCTTTCCGCTGTTCTTCATCGTGTTTCTGCACGGTTTGATCGACCGCCTTGGCTTTGTCGAGAGTCTGGATCTGGTCTTTAAACAATTGAGGGGCGGGTTGGTTGTCGCTTTTTCCGCATGCACCGAGCAACAGGAATGTGCATAGAATTATTGCAGTCCGGTGAGTCATGGCGATCTCCTTAGTCGTTGTGCAAATATAGTCTGGCAAGCAGCTGGTCAAAGGCGGCGCTGCGTTGCGCCTCTGTCGGGTTCAGTATGCCATTTTGTTGAAGGATGGCAATAAGTTTGCGTGGGGCGATGCGTTGATCGCCGACGATCTCGACATGTCCTGCCTTGATCTCGACTTTTCTCACGAGCGGCGCCTTGTCGACAGGCGCAAAATATTGCTCTTCCAGACTGAACGTGTAGTCATTTTCGATGCAATCGCCGGCCTGATTGCGATAACAGGCGCCGCGCTCATCGGTGTCGATCTTGAGATAACTTTGAACCTGATCGCGCAAATCTCCCGGTTGCCGGATGAATTCTGAAGCGGAAGTGATTTCATACCACTTGTCTCCACTCACGATCTTGCACAACTGTTCCACCAATCCCAGTGTCAGCACGCGCATGTAGAGCTTGGGCGAACCGCATTGTTCAGCCGAAGCGATTCCCGAGAACGGGCCGGAAATCGTGACCAGTCGCAGTTGTGCCTCCTTGTTCTGCATGGGGTCTGGCCGTGCGGCTACCAGCGCCTTGCGTGAAACCAGGGCACCCTGGCTATGCCCGATGACGGTGATCTCCCTGTTGCGCATCTGCCCGGCGAGCGTGTCGAGCGCAGTGGCCAATTGCGCGGAACTGCGCATCAGACTGTCGCGGTCGTCATAGGTAAAACAGGCAGCCTGTTGGCCGTGAAATGCCATGACTTCCGCCAGCGCACGGAAATTTCCGGTGGAGCCGCGGCAGCCGTGCACCAGCACGGTCACCGGTTGTTGCGAGTTCAAATGTATGGAGCGGTCCGGGTTGTTGGTGCAAGGGCCCAGCCCCGCGATTGTCATGCTGAGGTCGGCGGGCGGTAGCCGGGATTGATCATAGGTGAACAGGGCGGGGTCGGTGCTGACGACGGTGCAGCCGGTCAGATTGAGTAGCGCGCATACCGTGATCGAAGAGATAAGCGCGCGCATTTTTTTCTCCTTAGTCGTTGGGAATGCTTGCCCCGATGGGGCGGGCGAATATTTCGTCGACGCGATTCTTGTCCATGTCGACGACTTCAAAGCGCCAGCCGTTCCAGTCGAAGGTCTCGGCTTTTTTCGGGATGCGTCCTACGGCAGTGATGACGAACCCGCCGACGGTGTGATAGTTACCCAGGTCTTCTTCCGGCAGCGCGGTGAGGCCGAGCTTCTCTTTCATCTCGTCAAGCGGCAGCAAACCGTCAAGCAGCCAGGAGCCGTCTTCACGCTGCACGGCGAGCGGCATTTCATCCACCGAACTGGGCACATCGCCGACCACGGCGGAAAGCAGGTCGCTCATGGTAACGAGTCCCTCGGCCTGGCCGAATTCGTTGACGACAACGGAGAGGTGGGTTTTTTGCTGGCGGAAAAATTCCAGCACGCCGATGAGCGATTGGGTGTTGGGGATGAAATTGATCGCGTGCGTGGGGAGTTTGCCGAGATCGAGCGGGTTGCCTTCCAGCAGGGTTTGCAGCAGTTCGCGACTTTCGATATAGCCCACGATTTGCCCGATACCGCCCTTGCAGACCAGGAAGCGCGAAACTTTCTGCGTTTTGATTTTTTCCAGATTGACCTGGCTTGGAGCCTGCAAGTCGAGATAAATGATGTCATTGGCCGGAGTCATCACGCTGGCCACTTTGCGGTCGTCCAGGCGGAACACATTGCCGAGCAGTTCGCCTGCGGTTTCATCCAGCCCGCCGTCGCGCCTTCCGGCGGTGATCATGGCGCGAATTTCATCGGCGGCGACATGCGCCGCGCTTTCCTTGAAGGGGAATAGCGCGAGTATTTTTTCGCTCGACACCGACAATGCCCAGATGAAAGGGCGGATCAATCTGGCAAACATCGCCATGAAGGGCGCGAGCAGCGAAGCGATGGTTTCCGGCTTGGCTAGTGCGATGCGCTTGGGGATGATCTCGCCGACGACGATGGTGGCGAAGGTGATGCTGCCAACCACCAGCAACAGGGCCAGCGGATATTTGGCAAAGGCGAGAACGGCGACATTGGTCTCGATGGCGGATTCGATGCGCGGCACCCACATCGATTCGCCGAACACGCCGAGCAATGTGGCGAGCGCGGTAAGCCCGGTTTGCGTGGCGGCCAACAGGCGCGAAGGCTGGTTGCGCAACTCGGCGGCAATGCGCGCGCCTTCATTGCCGGCTTCGGCCATTTGCGAGAGCAGCGCCATGCGGCTGGCGCCAATGCTCATCTCCGACATGGCGAAAAAGCCGCTGAGCAGGATCAGCAGCAAGAGTATCCAGATTTCCATGTTGAACTCCTAAGGGGAGATTAAATCTTGCCTGTATCTTGGTCGTGCCCGTGCTTCTTGTAAAGCAGGCTCATGATACCGGCCATCAGCAGGCCAAACACCAGAATGATGAGGGTGAGGGAGAGTTCGAGTTTCTCCATCAGGGCATACAGCCCCAGCATGAGGAAAATGCTGATGTTCTCGTTGAAGTTCTGCACGGCGATGGAGCGGCCTGCACCCATCAGCAGGTGTCCCCGGTGTTGCAGCAGCGCGTTCATCGGCACCACGAAGAAACCGGCCATCACGCCAATGCTGGTGAGCAGCAGGATGGCAGTCAGGGGGCGGGTGACCGGAATCATTGCCAGCACCGCTATGCCCATGCCGATACCGACCGGCAACACTTTCACTGCGTGCTCGAGTTTGATCAGGCGTGCGGCCAATATCGCGCCTATGGCGATACCCACGGCGACCCAGGCAGTGAGTTTGGCCGCCTCGCCTATGCTGTAATGCAAGGCGACCGCAGCCCATGACAGCACCAGCAGGCGCAATGTCGCGCCCGCACCCCAGAACAGGGTGGTGACAGCAAGCGAAACCTGGCCCAGCGGATCTTTCCACAGCAGCATGAAACAATGCACGAATTCCTTGATCAGGAAGAAGGGGTTGCGGCTGAGCGCCTTGTGATCGACTGGAACAATCGGAATGTAGAGATTGATCAGGGCCGCCAGCATGTAGATGAAGAAAATGATGAAGATGGCCATCTCGGCCGGTTTTACAAGTGCGGGGACGTGAAGATTGTCCATGATTGAGTGCGCGAAGCTCGGGGTGATGAGCATGCCGCCGATCACCGCGCCGAAAATGATGGCTGCAACGGTCAATCCTTCCATCCAGCTATTCGCCCATACCAGTTTGTCCGGCGGCAGATATTCGGTGAGGATGCCGTACTTGGCGGGCGAATAGGCCGCCGCGCCGAAACCAGCGAGGCCGTAGGCGAGCAGCGGATTGACCCCGATCAGCATGGCAATGCAGCCCGCCATTTTGATCGCGTTGCTGATGAACATCACGCGCCCTTTTGGCAGAGAGTCGGCAAACGCGCCGACAAAAGGCGCGAGCACAATGAAAGACAGGATGAACGCCTGTTGCAAGACCGGCGTCTGCCAGCTTGGCGCACTCACCTGCTTCAGCAGAGCGATGGCAGCGAACAACAGCGCGTTGTCGGCGAGCGCTGAAAAGAACTGGGCAGCCAGGATGGTGTAAAAACCGCGATTCATATTCCAGTTCTTTCGGCGAAGGGTAATGCGCGAAGCGCGTTAAGGACAGATTCATCGTCCGGCCGGAACCAAAAGAACTGGGCAGCCAGGATGGTGTAAAAACCGCGATTCACTATAGATTCATTGAATGGAAGGACAGTGTTTTATAACACGAAAATATGCAGCCTGCTATCATTCGCGGCACTTAAACCCCTGCTGTCTTCAATAATTCATGTCCCGCCCGATACAAGCCCGCATTGATCTCTCTGCCTTGAAGAGCAACCTGCGTGTAGTGCGCCGCCTTGCCTCCAGCCGCATCATGGCGGTCATCAAGGCGAACGCCTACGGCCACGGCCTGGTGCGCGCGGCGGAAGCGCTGAATGAGGCGGAGGGGTTTGCGCTGCTGGATGTGCGCGATGCCATCGCCTTGCGCGAGGCCGGTTTCCGCCAGACCATCCTGTTGCTGGAAGGGTTTTTCAGCACGGACGAACTGCCCCTGCTCGCCGAATACGAACTCAGCACCGTCATCCACAGCCCGCAGCAACTCGCCATGCTCGATGCCTATCCGCGCCGCAATACCTTGCCGGTGTGGCTCAAAATTAATACCGGCATGAACCGTCTGGGTTTTGCGCCGGAGCAGGTTGCGGCAGCGATGGAAAAACTCAAATCGCATCCGGCCATAAGCGAAGTCACGCTGATGACCCACTTCGCCCATGCCGACGAGCCGGAAGGCGTTGCCGAACAACTGGAGCGTTTCAAGGGATTGACGGCGGCCTATCGCGCACCGCGTTCGCTGGCCAATTCCGCCGCACTGTTGCGCTATCCCGCCACGCACAGCGAATGGGTGCGTCCCGGTATCATGCTCTATGGCGCCTCGCCCTTCGCCGATACCAGCGCGCAGCAACTTGGCTTGCAGCCGGTGATGACCCTGACCAGCGAGATCATCTCGGTGCGCGAATTGAATGCGGGTGACCGCGTCGGTTATGCCGGACTGTTCCGTGCCGACAAGACGATGCGCATCGGCACGGTGGCTTGCGGTTACGCCGACGGCTATCCGCGCCACGCGCCGACAGGAACGCCGATCCTGGTGAACGGACAGCGCACGCGCACCTTGGGCCGCGTGTCGATGGATATGCTGGCTGTGGATTTGAGCGAAATGCCGGATGCCGGTATTGGCAGTCCTGTCACCCTGTGGGGAAACGGCATGCCGGTGGAAGAAGTGGCCGCTGCCGCCGGAACCATCAGCTACGAGTTGACGTGTGCGCTGACGACGCGCGTACCGGTCAATTATTGATTGCTGTTGTAAAAATCCGGATGACGCAGTATTGGTTGCGCCATCCGGTATGTTGCTTCAGCCTTTTACTTGGCCTCGCTGCACTGCAGCACGTTCTGTTTCCCTTCCTCTTCACTCACTGCCTGAATACCGGCACTGCCTTTGAAAACTCCCATCTTGATGTACTGCTGGAAGAAATAGTTCTTTCCGGCTTCGGCGTTGAATTTCACGGAATTATCTCCAAACTCAGCCTGAGTCGCCAAAGTGTGCTCGCCAGGGTTGACTTCCTTGTGGAAGTAAACGGCGTTTGCCGTTTCGCCGATTTTGACTCCATCAATATAAAGGGCTTTGGTGAGCGCTTTTCCGATAAAGCTGTTGCGATAGATATATACACCGGCCATGTTGGCGGAAGGCGCCCTGAATGTCTTGCTGGCGGCATCCTGCTCCTTGGGTGCCATCGGGACAGATGCGCAGCCTGTCAGGATCGCGAGCATCGCAATCAACATCAGGTTTTTTATGGAAATGTTCATGGCTATCTTGTACCTTTCTCAAAAATTGAATCCTGCGAGGATTGATTGCGGCGCAATCGGCACTAGCCTAGCATAACCATATTCGAATAGTGGGCAGAATTAATTGTCTTGGAGTGCTGGTGTCCTCGACAGGAATCGAACCTGTAATTGCCCCTTAGGAGGGGGCGGTTATATCCATTTAACTACGAGGACAGATGGATGCGATACGGCGCGCATTCTAACGTAAAATCCCGTTCTCGCTTATCCTGAGCAAGGAGTTCCCCATGAAATGGCTGATCCTGTTCGGTTTGTTTGCTTCCTTGGCGCTAATGGTCACACAGATGGCGCGCGCGGGCGAATTGCCCAAGGTGGGCGACGCGGCACCCGATTTCGAGCTGTCCGACCAGAACGGTGTGAAACACACCCTGAAGGAATTCTCGGGAAAGTGGCTGGTGCTGTATTTCTACCCGAAGGACGACACGCCCGGCTGCACACAGGAGGCCTGCGCCTTCCGCGACGATCTGCACAAGCTGACGGCATTGGGTGCGCAAGTGGTGGGGATTAGCGTGGACGATAGCGACAGCCACGCCGAGTTCGCCAAGAAATACCACCTGCCGTTTCCGTTGCTGGCCGACAAGTCCGCGGAGGTGGCGGCAAAGTATGGTTCGTTGACGAATCTGGGCTTGATCAAGTTCGCCAAACGCTACACCTTCCTGATCGACCCGCAGGGCAAGGTTGCCAAAGTATATGTAAAGGTCGAGACATCGAAACATTCGACCGAGATTATCGAAAATTTAAAGACATTAACCGGGAAAGGCAAGTAATGAAGTATCCGAATCTGAATATCTATTTTGCATGGTTCTTTTTATTTGAAACGATGGCGATGGCCTGGATAGCCGCGGCCGGAAATCTGGTGTTGCAGATGCTGGGCGTTGCGACCCAGGCGGGGTTCATTCCGGGGCGCATGGTCGGCGCGTTGCTGCTGCTGTTTGCCATTTACCTGGTCTGGTACTTCATGCGTGCTTTGCCGCTGCAGGGGAAGCCGGAAGGAAACGGATACAGGGTCGGTCACCGCGTGCTGCTGGCCGCCAATATCCTGGCGTGCACGGTGTTCGTGTTCCAGTTCTTCGAGGCGTCCATCACGGACCACAACACGCATCTGGTGCTGGAAAAAATCACCACCCCGTTCGGATATCTGGCGATGGCCGGTTTCGCGATCGGGTTCTCGCTCATCTATCAATCCACATTGCCGCAGGAAGAAAAACAATAAATGCCGTATATCACGCTGGATAAGGCCGCACTGGCTTTTGGTCACGTAGCACTGCTGGATCATGTGGATTTTCAACTGGACGAAGGCGAACGCGTCGGCCTGATCGGGCGCAACGGCGGCGGCAAGTCCAGCCTGCTCAAAGTGCTGGCCGGGCAGGCGCACCTCGACGACGGCACGCTGTGGCGCCAGCCTTCCACACGCATCTGTTATGTCAGCCAGGAGCCCGTGCTGGATGCGAATGCCACGGTGTTCGACGAAGTGGCGCGCGGTTTGGGCGAATTGCACCAGATCATCACCGATTACCATCATCTCTCGCACCAGTTGGGCGAGCCGGATGCCGATTACGACAAGCTGCTGGAAGCCATGCAGCCGCTGCAAACTGCATTGGAAGCGCAGAACGGCTGGGCGGTGCAGGCACGCATCGAGACCGCCATTCAACGACTCGAGCTTGATCCGGAAGCGCTGGTAGGGTCGCTCTCCGGCGGCGTGCGCAAGCGCGTGGCGCTGGCGCAGGCGCTGGTAGCCGAGCCGGAAGTGCTCATTCTCGACGAGCCGACCAACCACCTGGATTTTTCTTCCATCGAATGGCTGGAAGGCCTGCTCAAGGATTTTCGCGGCAGCGTGCTGCTGGTCACCCACGACCGGCGCTTCCTCGATAACGTCGCCACGCGCATCGTCGAACTGGACCGTGGCAAACTGGCGAGCTTTCCCGGCAACTTTGCGGCCTACCAGAAAATCAAGGAACGCATGCTGGCGGACGAGGCCGTGGTGAACGCCAAGTTCGACAAGGTGCTGGCGCAGGAAGAAGTGTGGATACGCCAGGGCGTGAAGGCGCGGCGCACCCGCAATGAAGGCCGCGTGCTGCGGCTGGAAGCGTTGCGGCTGGAACGCGCGGCGCGGCGCGAGAAGCTCGGCAAGGTGGAGATGAATCTCGATGCGGGCGATCGCTCCGGCAAGCTGGTGGCGGAACTTGAACATGTGAGCAAGTCGTTCGGTACGCGCAAGGTGGTGGACGATTTTTCCTGCCGCATCCAGCGCGGCGACAAGATCGGATTGCTCGGCCCCAACGGTGCGGGCAAGAGCACGCTACTCAAGATCATCCTGGGCGAACAGGCGCCGGACTCCGGCACCGTGAAGCTGGGTACCAAGCTGAGCGTGGCCTACTTCGACCAGTTGCGCGCGCAGCTCGATGACAACGCCACCTTGGCTGACACCATCAGCAAGGGCTCGGATTTCATCGAGATCGGCGGGGCGAAGAAGCACGTCATCAGCTATCTCGGCGATTTTTTGTTTGCGCCGGAACGCGCGCGTTCGCCGGTGAAGTCGTTGAGCGGCGGCGAGCGCAACCGCCTGCTGCTGGCGCGCCTGGTCACGCGGCCCAGCAACGTGCTGGTGCTGGATGAGCCGACCAACGACCTCGATATCGAGACCCTGGAACTGCTGGAAGAATTGCTGGCGCAATACGACGGCACGCTGTTCCTGGTCAGCCATGACCGCGCTTTTCTCGACAACGTGGTGACGCAGGTGATTGCTTTCGAAGGTGACGGCAAGTTGATGGAATACGCCGGCGGTTACGAGGACTGGGTGCGGGTGAAGAAATTTCAAAGCAGCCAGAAGGCGACGGCTGCGGCACCCGCCAAACCTGCCGCTGCAAAAGCGCCGGAAGAGAAGGCGAAAACCAGCAGCAAGCGCAGCTTCAAGGAACAGAAAGAGCTGGACGAGATGCCCAAACGCATCGAGGTGCTGGAGCGCGAGCAGGAAGACATCACGGCCGCACTTGGCTCGGGCACACTGTTCCGCGACAATCCGTCCCATGCCAAGCAATTGCAGCAGCGTGCGGACGAGATCGAAACGGAATTGTCGAAGCTGATGGCGCGCTGGGAGGCGTTGGAGAGCAGGTAGGGTAGGCACACAAAACGTGCCCACCCTACGATTGAGGGAGGACGCATGAAGTTCAAGAACGGATTGATGCTGATCATTGCTGGCGCACTATGTCTGCCCGCCTGCACCACCAGGCAAATGCTGCAAGTGGCGCTATCCAAAGACCCTGAAAAAGCGCTCAAGGGCATGGCGCAAAGTCGTGCGAATTCCTACAAATACAATCCCGAACTGATTATTTCCGACCTGAAAAAGGTCAAGTCGGAATACGACCGTCTGATGGGCAACGTGCAAAAAGAGAGCGGCAGCAAGTGGGGCAAGCGCGAATCGGGCGTGTTGCCGAGCCGCACGCGTTATGTGAAGTACACCGAGAACTACAAGAATCGCGTGGTGGTGGATTACGATGCGGGCACGATTCTCATTGAGCATCTGGATGAAGAGAAAGCCCGGGAGAAACTGCGCAACGCGGCGGTGGTGGCGCTGTTGACGCCGGACGATCCCGGCTCGGTTGATCTGTTCTCGGACAAGGAGATCGAACTCGGCGGCAAACCCTATCTGCAGGAACTGGTGGTGGACCAGAACAACGTGGTACTCAAGTCGCGCGAGGATATTGACCGCTATGCCGATTTTCTGGTCGCCAATAAATTGCAGAACCGCAGCATCGACGTCGACGGCACGAGCAAGAACGTGCTGTATGTTCAGATGAATATGGTGAACGCGCATATCGACAAACGCGCGCTGGAATACGCCGAAATAGTGCGCAGGCATTCCGGCGGCACGCAGGTCAGCCGCAGCCTGATCTTTGCCATCATCAAAATCGAAAGCTCGTTCAATCCCTATGCGGTTTCCAGCGCACCGGCCTACGGCATGATGCAGCTGGTGCCTGCCAGCGGCGGGCGCGAGGCGTATCGCAAAGCCAAAGGGGAAGATGTGATGCCGAGCAAGGAGTATCTGTTCAATGCGGATAACAACATCGAACTGGGGGCGACCTATCTGAGTGTCCTGCTTTACGACAGTCCGCTGCGCGAAATACGCAACGCGGTTTCGCGCGAATACTGCGCCATCGCCGCCTACAACACCGGTCCAAGCAACGTGTTCCGCGCGTTCAGCAAACTGAGCGGCAAGGCGCGGCAGGAGGATGCGCTGGACAGGATCAATGCCATGCCGCCGGACGAGGTGTACAACGCCCTGCGCACCAGGCTGCCTTATGAGGAGACGCGCGGCTATATCGTGAACGCGGTGGCGGCGAAGAAACGCTACGCGGCGATGTAGTCCGGGTTTTGAATAACTGCAGTTGGAGTCAGGAAGCAACGACCTGGTTGCGACCGGCGTTTTTTGCCTCATAGAGCGCCTTGTCGGCGCGGTCGAGTACTTCGCCGAAGCTGCTATCTTCCTGCGCCAGCGTGGCCACGCCGAGGGATGCGGTGAAACGCAGCGGCGGTTTTCCTTCGCGGGTCACTTCGGCAGCGGCGATTGCCCGGCACAAACGTTCGGCAACCTCCACCGCTTTCATGCGTCCGCTTTCCGGCAACAGAACCGCGAATTCCTCGCCGCCCAGACGACCGACTGTGTCTTCCGCGCGCAGGGTCGCCTGACAAACCTGCACCAGCCGCTGCAACACCAGATCGCCTGTCTGGTGCCCGTAGCGGTCGTTGATTTCCTTGAAATGGTCCAGGTCGAGCATCAACGCCGATACTTCCTCGGTATAGCGGCGAGCGCGTGCCAGTTCGTGTTCGGCCAGTTCCAGAAAGTGCCGCCGGTTGGCGCAGCCGGTGAGCGGGTCGGTACGGGCTTGCCGTTCAAGCTTCCACTGCAGTTCTTTTTGCTCGGTAATATCCTGCATGACTCCCAGCAATTCAATGTGCTCCGGCGCCGTGATGTCGCGGAGGGTTCCGATGATCTGCGGCTGTTGACCGGCGCCCATTGGGATCACTTCGCCCATGCCGTGCAAAACGCGCGTCTGCCCGTCTGGCAAGACGATCCTGAACTCGATGTCGAAGCCATCCCCGGTGTGTGCGGCCTGGATGTGTTTCTGTACCAGTTCCCTGTCCTCGGGATGTATCGCCTGCAGGAATGCATCAAAGCTGGGGACATGTTTTTCCGGTTCATAGCCGAGTATGCGGTAGGTCTCGTCGGACCAGTGCGTGTCTCCGCTGTCCACGTTCAATTCCCAATGGCCGAGGTGGGCCATGGCTTGCGCCAGCTTCAGGCTACGCTCGCTCTTGCGCAGCGCTTCTTCGGTTTTCTTGATGCGCCGGTAGGTGCGTGCATTGTCGATCGCCAGGCCGATCACACCGGCGACAGACAGCGCCAGGTTGAGGTAACTTTCGCGAAATTCCGGGAACAGGAAACGATCGACGATAACGACGCCCAGCGTTTCTCCCGACTTGGCGATGCGCAGCAGAAAGCCTGTCTGCGAGTCGGTCCAGGCCCAGTCGCCCGTCAGGGAGCGGACTTGTTTTGATAGCTCGGGGGGCGTCGTGTCGGCAGCGTGCGTCATGCCGCCCTCCTCAAAACGCACATAAAGAAACTCTTGCGGTGCGAACAGCATCTGGAACAACTCCTCGATGGCGGCGAGGGTGTCGCCTTCTTCTTTCAGCTCCGTCATTCGCCCCAGCAAATCCATGGCGGACTTGTGATCGGCCAGTTCGCGGGCGTATTTGCATTCGCGCTCGTGCGCCTGTTGCTGCACCTCAGTCAGGCGCCACTCGGTCACCAGCCGACCGAGCAATTGGCGCGGGTAGTCGATGCCGACACTCAAACGGGTGGCGGGTAACCCGACGGCACCGGCGAGTTCGTCCAGTTCGCGAGGCGCATCTGCAATGACACCCGTATCCAGCAACAACAGTTCGCGGGCGAAGTCGTGAAAGAATTCCGCCGCGTTTCCTTCGTCGAAACCCAGTTTGCGCAGATTGCCGCGCCAGTCGGCCAGCCAGCCGGGCGTGAGCAGGTAGGCATCGCGCGCAATCGCCCCGGCGACGAGGGTGGGGGCGGCAATCAGGTCGAAACATTCCTGTTGCAGCAGCAGCCTGACCGGCGGCCAGTCTGCGGGCGGGTTGCCCAGTCCTTCGAGGCAGGCGCGCCCGAGAATGATCACTTGGGTACAATCTTTTTCCAGCAGCGGGTGCAGTTCATCCCAGCCCAGCGGCGGATGGCCGCAACGCGAGGGAAAGACCGCGACGCTAACGTCGGGCCAACCCTCGGCCGCGACTGCCGCCGCAACCTCGAGGTGAAAATTCCGGCAGCAAAAGAAACAGAGTTTTCCGGTCATGGCGTTTCCACCCAATCCAGCGGATAACGGCCCCAGCGGTCGACCGCGTCGCGTATTGCCAGCAGGACTTCGTCGGGCACCTGCCACGGGATTTCGCCGTGGTTGTCGGCGAGGATGAAACCGCCGCCGCGACCGGCCTTGGCAATCGCCTGTTTCACTTCGTGCTCCGCCTGCGCCGCCGTCCAGCGCCGCATTTCCACGCCGTTCAGGTTGCCCAGCAGCGTGAAGCGGCCCTGCGCGGCGGTTTTCCATGCGGCCAGATCTTCCAGGGCGCTGACGCCTAACGCAGTTGTGCCCGTGGCGGCGATATCGTCGGCGATGCCAAGGCCCAGCCCCGAAGCGAGATGGGTTGCCGTCGGTCCGTGGATGCGGCGCAACGTTTCCATGGCGATGCGGTGGCCGGTCCGCAAATAGAGTTCGCGTGGGATGATGGTTGTCGAGGATACCGGGTCGAAATAGGCAATGGCCGTGGCGCCAGCAGCCAGTTGGGCGTTGGCCCATTCCGCACAAAATGTCTGGTTCACCGCCATCAGGCGTGCGAAGCGTTCCGGCTGTTCATGGATCAACTCGATGTAGGGGCCAAAGCCCATCTGCATGACCGGCAGGGAGAACGGGGAGATTGCCACGCCGACAATGGGCACCGTGTCGCCGACCCTTGCCTTCAACTGGCGGATGACCTCCAGCATATGGTTGAGACCGGACGCCTGTGCGATCCTGGGCGGCTGCAGGCGGTCGATGTCTTCGCCACTGCGTATGACGGGTTCTGCCGCGTTCGGCGGACCGTCCTCGATGAATACGGTGTCGCCGCCGAATGCCTCCACTTCGAGAGAGGCATAATGAAATGGATTCAGGCAGTCGCTGCGGTATTTCTCCAGCAGGCGCATTTGTCCCTCGACCACATACTCGGGACGGGAAAAGTATTCGCGAATCGAAAGGCCGAGTTCCTTCGCTCCGTGCATGGTTGTGAGCAGGAACAGGGGCACGCGGTCCGGCTCCTGCTGGCCCATGGTCATTAACACCCTTTGCATCGATGTCATCATGGCTTGTTCTCCATCCAGCCCCGGACGATGGTCACGGCTTCGGCTGCATTACGACCCATGGCATCCGCGCCCACCTCGCGCCAAAGTTCGCGATCGAAAAGGAAGGGCGCTCCGCCCACGGCAATGCGCACGCGGCTCCCCTTGGCATCCAGCGCGGCACGCACCGCCTTCACCTTGAGGGCGGAAGGCAACATCAAAACGGAGATCAGCAGGATTTTTACGTCGTCGGCAAGGACGCGCTCGACCAGTTTGTCAACCTCCATGCGGCCGTAATCGAGAATACCCAATCCGCTGGCGCGCATGACGGACAACACGATGCGCTTGCCCAGTGTGTGGTAATCGGAAAGAACGGCAATGGCCAATTGCGGCGGGGTGTTTTGCTTCGCATGCGCGGCAGGGAGCAGGTGGTTGACGATGTCCTCGCAGATGCGGCTGCTCATGTAAATCTGCGACAAAGCCACCTTGCCGGCATTCCATTCTTCACCCAGCAGGATCAGCGATGGCACCATCAAGTCTTCAACGGCCTGCATCGGGCTGGTACGGCTGACGGCTTGACGCAGGAGCGATTCCACCCGCGGACGATCCAGCGCTGCCAGTGCGTCATGAAGTTCGCTCGTCAATGCATTCACATTGCTCTCCGCGTCAGATATGCCAAAGTTGCGAGGGCGGACAAGACGAGTCCGCTGCCAAGGCTTTCCTGTACTTCGTGCCGTGGGCAGTATACGCCGGTCTATACCCGCTCTGCTGTCGCGGAATAAAGGGGAAGGGGAAGGGTGTCTCTTGTTGTAGACGGGAGGGGGCCAATCGCGTCAATTGACGAGCCTGCGTTTGTAACGGGAGCTGAAATACAGGCAGAAGTGGTTTAAATCTCCGCTGTAGCAGAATAAATACACAAAATTAAAGATATTTAAGGAAGTTTTTTATATGAGTTGATTGTTAATAAATTACAATTAATCAATTAATTAAGAGTATTTTACCGATCATTTCAGGAGAGAAATACCCATACCCTGTACCTTAGTACAATTGTACGTTCACCTTATTATTGGTCGAATGCGTGCGTAGAAAGTTTTAGGGTTAATTTGATCAACAAACAACAAAGGGGTGTGGCAATGACCAAGAGCATGAAACTTCGCGGGTTAACCGTAGCAGCACTTGCAGCAGCTTCGCTGTTCGCGGCGCAGCCTGCAGCAGCAGATACCATCACGATCAAAGGTTATTGGGCGGGCGCTGGTAGCGATACCATCAGTTTCAGCGGGATAGATTGGCATACCGGTCTGGCCGCGACGGTAGCTTCTGAACTCGTTGGGGCGGGAGGTTTCAGAACCGTCAATGAGACAACTGGAGGAGCCGCCTTTCAATCGTTTTGCGTGGATATTTTCCACAATTTCAATTTTCCCGTTAGCTCTGTCGACACCCTGATGCCGGCAACGATAATCAGTACGCAAGCAGCGACAGATCTGGGACGCCTGTTCACGAATCGCGGGGCTGAAGTCGACGTCGCGAGCGGTAGCAGCAATGCCGCCAATGAAGCGGCTTTTCAGTTGGCTGTCTGGGAAATCGTAAACGAAAGAACTGAAGGATATAACTTGGCTTCCGGCGATTTCCAGGCGGCTGGCGCTGACGTTTCTTTGGCTCAGACATGGTTGAGTGAGTTGACGAATACGCCATCGGTTAGTCAATACATTGCCAAAATCTGGGATGTGCAAAGCGGCCAAGTTGGCAAATCTGGTCCTCAGGATGTCGTGGTATTCACACCTGTTCCGGAGCCCCAAACTTACGCCATGATGCTGGTCGGTCTGGGCTTGCTGGGTTTCTCGGCACGCCGCAAGAACCAAAATCTCGGCTAAGCTGAAGTAGTTGCAGGTACAAAACAAACCCCGCCCAAGTGGCGGGGTTTGTTTTTGGGCGCAAATCCTGTGCTGGCTATTACGTTGCGTTCAACCTGGAAACGGCAGTTGAACGGAGCGTAGTGCGCGTTCATCGCGGCGCAGGGCAAGGCGGGACGACGAGGAATGGTCGTTCCATTCCGAGGAGGAGCAACGCTGCCATGCGTTGCGAGGGACGTGCAATACGCTTCGTAGCGACTCACCCAATGGGTGTGCGTGGATAAACAACAAATTGTTTCCTGTTCATTTGCTTGCGGCCTCAATGGAGCGGTCATCTGCCGTTTCCAGGTTCAAGCTTTCCCGGCTGTCCATGCGGCTTCGAGCAAACGATTCTGCTTGTCTTCCGGTACGCGCTGCATGAACGAGCAGTCTTTGCGGTGGATGGTGATGCCGAGGCGGGTGGTGTAGCCAATGATGTGGTCGGGCGCTTTGGGGTTGCAGCATTTCGCCATGCGTACGGTGAGATTGCCTACGCCTTCGATGAGTACGCCAGTGGATGAGGAGCGCGGGGCGGCGGTTTTCTGCGGGGCGGGCTTGGGGACGACAACTTTGGTCGGAGCTTCCTGTTGCACGGCGGTGGCGATGCGGCGCGCGGTAATTTCGTTGCGGCCGATCGCAGCCAGCAGATCATCCAGCTTGTTGAAGCGCAGGCGCTGTGCGAGTTTTTCCTGGTTGATATCGGTGACGCCGAGACGATGCAGTTCGCGGTCGAGCAGGGGGCGGCCTTCGGCGATGCTCACGTCGAGGTTCTGCGTGGAAAACCAGTGGCGCACCTTGGCGCGCGCGCGCGGACTTTTCAGGAAGCCGAGTTGCGGCGAAAGCCAGTCGCGGCTTGGCGCCCCCACCTTGATGGTGAGTATTTCCACGCGCTGGCCGGTTTGCAGTTTGTAGTTGAGCG
Organism: Sideroxyarcus sp.; assembly: GCA_049286265.1. Classification (GTDB taxonomy): domain Bacteria; phylum Pseudomonadota; class Gammaproteobacteria; order Burkholderiales; family Gallionellaceae; genus Sideroxyarcus. The sequence continues at coordinate 16,078 of JBAQDF010000050.1, read as the reverse complement.
GCACGATGCTGCCGTCCACTTTGGCGCCGCGCGTGCGGTGGCCGAGGTCGGTGTGCAACACATAGGCGAAGTCAACCGGCGTCGCGCCTTTGGGCAAGTCTATCACCTTGCCCTGCGGTGTCAGCACATACACACGGTCCTGTAGCAACTCGTTCTTGAATTGTTCCTGCAACTCCCCGCTGTCGGCCAGTTCGGCCTTCCACGCCAGGATTTGGCGCAGCCAGGCGATCTTCTCGTCCACGCCGCTTTCGGTTTTCTTGTTTTCCTTGTAGCGCCAGTGTGCCGCCACGCCGAGTTCGGAATCGTGATGCATCTGCTGTGTGCGGATCTGTACTTCCACCGAAAGATTGCGCGGGCCTGTCACGGCGGTGTGCAGCGAACGGTAGCCGTTGGGCTTGGGGCGCGCGATATAGTCGTCGAATTCCTTCTGTATCGGCGTCCATAGCTCATGCACCAGCGAGAGCGCGGTGTAGCACTGCTCCACATCATCGACGAGGATGCGTACGGCGCGCACATCGTAGAGCTGGTCGAAATCCAGGTGCTTGCGCTTCATCTTGTTGATGATGCTGTAGATGTGCTTTGGGCGTCCGGTCACTTCGCCCGGGATGCCGTTCCGCGCCAATGCCTGCCTTAATTGGGTGATGACATCGGCGATGTACTGTTCGCGATCCAGGCGGCGTTCGTCCAGCAGTTTGGCGACCTGTTTGTACAGCACGGGCTCCAGATAGCGCGTGGACAAGTCTTCCAGTTCCCATTTGATTTGCCACACGCCGAGGCGGTTTGCCAGCGGCGCGAAAATGCTCTGCGTTTCCTGCGCAATCAGCTTCTGCTGCGTCGCATCCGCACCGGAAAGCGTGCGCAGCGTCTGCGTGCGTTCGGCGAGTTTGATGAGCACCACGCGGATGTCTTCCACCATGGCCAGCAGCATTTTGCGCAGGCTTTCGATCTGTTGTGCGTGGGCCTCCTTGTCCTTCTCGGCGGAACGAACTTCGCTGAACTGGCGTATCTGTTCCATGCGCGAGATGCCATCGACCATCGCGGTGACGTTGCGGCCGAAGCGCTCGGCCAGGACTTCGTTCCAGCCTTCCAGCAACTCCGGCACGGCATGCAGCGCGGTCGCGGCGATGGTCTCGTGATCCATGTTGAGGCCGATGAGGATGGAGGCCGAGCCGAGCGCATGCTGCAGCAGGGGCGTGCCGGTGATCACAGTCCTGCCGTGGTAGAGCGGTGCGGCGAATTCGCAGGCCTTGCGGATTACCTCAATCTCGGCAGGCGCAAAGACATCGGACAGCGCTGCCAGCCAGTTCTGGATGTCGGCGCTGTCCTCTCCGGCGAGGGGGGGGAATTGATGCTGGACGGAAACCATGGGTCAATCGCTCCCTTCTCCCGCAAGCGGGACAAGCAACGACTTGCCAGCTTGCTGGCTTAGTCGATTGCTTGGTAGTTCCACCAGAAGGGTTGGGGATGAGGGGTGATTAGTTGGCAGAATCTTTACACCCCTCACCCCAACCCTCTCCCGCTTGCGGGAGAGGGAGTAGATCGAGTTGGCTAATTTCATTTCAAGCGTTGCTGACCTGAACCAACTGCGCCAGTTTGTCCTTCGCTGCGCCGCTGGCAACGACTTCGGCGGCTTTTTTGACGCCATTTGCCAGCGTGTCGGCTACTCCCGCAGCGTAGATTGCGGCGCCCGCGTTGAGCAACACGATGTCGCGTGCCGGACCGGCCCCGTTATCCAGTACGGCCACCAGCATGGCCTTGGCCCGGCCGGCATCGGCAACGCGGATCGCATCCAGCGGCGCGCACTGCAAGCCGAATTGCTCCGGCGTAACGGTGTATTCGTTCACCTGTCCATCCTTCAGTTCGGCCACGTTAGTTGGGCCGCTGATGGTGATCTCGTCCAGTCCGTCGCTGCCGTTCACCACCAGCACATGACGGCTGCCGAGGCGTTGCAACACGCGCGCCTGGATGCCGACCAAGTCGGGATGGAATACGCCCATTACCTGATTTTCGGCGCCTGCGGGATTGGTCAGCGGGCCCAGCACGTTGAACATGGTGCGCACGCCCAGTTCCTTGCGAACCGGAGCGGCGTATTTCATCGCGCCGTGGAAATTGGGGGCGAACATGAAGCCGATGCCGATCTGGTCGATGCTGTGGGCTACCTGTTCCGGCGTCAGTTTGAGATTGACGCCGAGTGCTTCCAGCACATCCGCCGAGCCGCAAGTGGAAGATACCGAGCGCCCGCCATGTTTGGCCACGCGCGCGCCTGCCGCCGCTGCCACGAAGGCGCTGGCGGTGGAGATGTTGAAGGTGTGCGCCGCGTCGCCGCCGGTGCCGCAGGTGTCGACCAGATGGTCGCGTTGCGTGACCGGTACCTTGCTGGCGAATTCGCGCATCACGAAGGCGGCGGCGGAGATCTCACCGATCGTCTCTTTTTTGACGCGCAGACCAACCAGGAGTGCCGCGATCATGGTGGGCGTGACTTCGCCGCTCATGATCTGGCGCATCAGCGACAGCATTTCGTCATAAAAAATTTCGCGTTGCTCGATCAGGCGTACCAGGGCTTGTTGCGGGGTGATCATGGTTATTTCTTCCCTTCCAGAAAGTTCTTCAGCATGTCGTGTCCGTGTTCGGTGAGGATGGACTCGGGATGGAACTGCACGCCGTGCACCGCCAGCGTCTTGTGACGCACGCCCATGATCTCGCCATCATCGGTCCAGGCGGTAATTTCCAGGCAATCCGGCAGCGTTTCGCGCTCGATTACCAGAGAATGATAACGGGTTGCGGTAAAAGGATTGGGCAATCCGGTGAATACGCTGTTGCCGTTGTGGTGGATTTGCGAGGTCTTGCCGTGCATCAGCGTCTTGGCATGGATGATGCGCCCGCCAAAAGCCTGGCCTATGCTCTGGTGGCCGAGACATACGCCGAGCAGCGGGATTTTACCGGCGAAGTGCTTGATCGCGGCGACCGAGATACCCGCCTCGTTCGGCGTACAGGGGCCGGGCGAGACCACGAGGTGTTGCGGGTTCAGCTTCCCGATCTGCTCCACCGTGATCTCGTCGTTGCGCTTCACCACCACGTCCGCGCCGAGCTCGGCGAAATACTGCACCAGGTTGTAGGTGAATGAGTCGTAATTGTCGATCATCAACAGCATGTTGTATTCCTGAGTTAGGGTGTTTTGCCAAGCCGATTCATGCGTTTGATGGCAAAATGGGAAAAACAAAAACCAATAATGTGGCCAGGTGGGGATTCTCCCCTAAAACCGGCCGCAGGAAAACCGCTCTGTGGTGTAGAACGGTCGAAAACGAACAAGGCGGAATGAGAAAATGAGAGCAGTAGATGTAACGCTGGGCGAGCTGATGAGCGCCAGCGTGCGGACAATTGCGCCGGACGTCACGCTGGGAGAGGCTGCGCGATTAATGAGCGATGCGCCCCTGTCTTGCCTGGTGGTGCACCGGGAAGGGAGCCTGCTCGGCATCCTGACCGAACGCGACATGGTGACGCAGTTGCACGAGCGTACCGCATCCTCCATCCCGGTATCCGAGATCATGACATCGCCGGTGGTCACCGCTCCGGCGGGCGACACCTTCCGCGAAGGCTTGTTGCTCATGCGGCAATACGGCCTGCATCACTTGGTCGTGACCGACGCAACAGGCGCAGTGCTCGGCGTGGTCAGCGAGAGCGACATGCGTAGCCACCTGGGGCTGGGCATCGTCGGAAGGATGCAGAGCCTGATGACGGCCGTGGATCGCCAATCCCCCCGATTTTCTCCCGAGACTCCGGTGCCCATTGCTTTGCAGCGCATGGTTTTCGAGCGCTGGGATTACGTGGTGGTGACACAGGACGAGATGCCGCTCGGCATCCTTACCGAGCGCGATGTGCCGCGCTTGTTGCGCGATGAGGCGGATGTGTCGGCACTGACCCTGCAACAGGTGATGAGTTCGAGGCTGACGACAATTGCCGCCAACTCCAGTCTGCTTGACGCGGTCAGGATGATGACCGATTCCGGCCTGCGTCATCTGGTGGTAATCGATGCAGCAGGGCGGTTTCGGGGTGTAATCAGCCAGCAGGGCTTGCTGGAACGCATCGGTCTGGAGCTGATCGGGGACAGCCTGCATGAACTGGAGGCGCTGCGCACCGAACGCAGGATTGCCGAGCAGGAACTGCGCGAGCGCGAGGAAATCTACAGCACCCTGGTCAACCAGGCGGCGGACGCCATCGTGCTGATCGATGGCGATACGCTGGCATTTGCGGAGTTCAATGCGGTTGCGAACGAGGGGCTGGGATATACGCGCGAGGAATTCGCCAAATTGACGCTGACCGACCTGCAGGCGGTAAAGACGCACGAACAAGTCCATCAGTTGGTGAAGCAACATCTGGAAAAGGGCGGCAGCAACCTGCTGGAAGTCGCCCATCTGCGCAAGGACGGTTCGGTGCGTCATACCCAGGTGAGCAGCCGGTCGGTGAAGATTCGCGGCAAAGGCTATTTGCTGGCGATCTGGAGCGACATCACGGAACGCAAGACAGCCGAAGAACAGATCAAGCTCGCCGCCAGCGTATTCCACGATGCGCGGGAAGGCATTCTGATTACCGATGCGGCGGGGACGATAATCAATATCAACCGCGCATTTGCCGAGATCACCGGTTTCCAGCTCGACGAGGTATGCGGCAAGACGCCGCGCGTGCTCAAATCCGGCAGGCATGAACGCGAGTTCTATACCAAGTTGTGGCAGCAGTTGCTACAGACGGAGCATTGGTCGGGCGAACTATGGAACCGGCGCAAGAACGGCGAGGAATACCCGGAGCAGCTCAGCATTTCGGCTGTGAAAAATGCGGACGGCAGGACCACGCACTACGTCGGCATCTTTACCGACATCACCGAACACAAACAGCAGCAGGAACAGATCGAGCGCCTGGCCTATTACGATGCGCTGACCCGGTTGCCCAACCGCGTGCTGCTGGCGGACCGCATGCAACAGGCGCTTTCCCGCGCCGACCGCCTGAACAGGATTGTCGCCGTTTGTTACCTGGACCTGGACGGTTTCAAGCCGATCAACGACCGCTACGGGCACAAGGCGGGCGACGGCGTGCTGGTGGAGATATCCAGGCGGCTGCAGGACTTCATTCGCAGCGAAGATACGGTCGCCCGGCTGGGCGGCGACGAGTTCGTCCTGCTGCTGACCGATTTGTGCAACGAAGACGGCAGCGAGCCGATATTGACGCGCCTGCTGGAAATCGTGACCAAACCGTGCGAGCTGCACAACGGCGCACGGGTAAACGTCTCCGCCAGCATCGGGGTCACTTTTTATCCGACCGACCACAACGACCCCGATGTGCTGTTGCGCCACGCCGACCAGGCGATGTATCAGGCCAAGCAACTGGGCCGCAACCGCATGCACCACTTCGATCCCAAATACGATCTGCAGACGAAGAAATTGCGCGAGTTGAAGAACAGGGTTCACGCCGGTCTGGAGCAGGGCGATTTCATGCTGTACTGGCAACCCAAGGTGGATTTGACGCACGGTCATGTGGTGGGCGCCGAAGCGCTGTTGCGCTGGAAGCAGGCGGATGACAGCATCATCCTGCCGGGGGCCTACCTGCCGCAACTGGAAAACGACGATCTCATCGTCGAAATCGGCGACTACGTCATCCGCGAAGCGCTTGCCACACTTTCCCGCTGGCGCGAATTGGGGCTGGACCTGTCAGCCAGCATCAACGTCGCGGCAAGGCAGATGCTGTCTCCCGATTTCATGGACAAGTTGCGCGCGGAACTGGATGGAAAAACACATCTCGCTTCACGTCTGGAGCTGGAGATATTGGAGACCGTCGCGCTGGAAGACCTGGACAAGGTGAAGCGCCTGATCAACGAATGCCGCGCGCTGGGCGTGAGCACGGCGCTGGACGATTTCGGTACGGGGTATTCATCGATGACCTACTTCCGGCGGTTGCCGGTGGACACGGTCAAGATCGATCAGTCTTTCGTGCGCGACATGCTGGATAACGCCGACGACCTGGCGATTGTGCAGGGCATCCTGGGGTTGACCAGGGCTTTTGCCAAAACCTCGGTGGCGGAAGGAGTCGAGTTGATCGAGCAGTTGGCCGTGCTGCAGGGCATGGGCTGCCACATCGCCCAAGGATACGCCATTGGTTACCCCATGCCGGAGCGGGAGTTCCTGCGCTGGCTGGAGGATTACAAACCGGATACGACCTGGGCGCAGCGGCACTGAAGTTTGCAATAACTGCAATTGGCCACGGATGAACACGGATTGCCACGGATAATTTATTGCACAAGGAACCGACCACTCGCACAACAGTTCATACGGAAGGTAAATGAACGCTATTATTGATCCGTGTTCATCTGTGTATATCCGTGGCTGATTTTTCCCGGGATCAGCGATGCCTCTGGGCATCCAGCCCGTCCAGTACCATCTCTGCCGCGCGTAGTACGGCGCGTGCCTTGTTCTGCGTTTCCAGCCATTCGCTTTCCGGCACCGAGTCGGCGACGATGCCCGCACCCGCCTGCACATACAGCGTGTTGTCTTTCACCACGGCGGTGCGCAACGCGATGGCGACGTCCATGTCGCCGTTGAAGCCGAGGTAGCCCACCGCCCCCGCGTAGATGCCGCGCTTGCTTGGTTCCAGTTCGTCGATGATTTCCATTGCGCGCACTTTGGCGGCGCCACTCACCGTTCCGGCGGGGAAGGTGGCTTTGAGCACGTCCATCGCGCTTAGTCCTTCTTTCAGCTTCGCTTCGACGTTGGAGACGATGTGCATCACATGCGAGTAACGCTCAATCACCATCTTGTCGGTGAGTTTCACCGTGCCGTTCTGCGCCACGCGGCCGATGTCGTTGCGGCCGAGGTCGATCAGCATCAGGTGTTCGGCCAGTTCTTTCGGGTCGGCCAGCAACTCTTCGGCCAGCTCGGCATCTTTCAGCGGCGTCTTGCCGCGCGGGCGGGTTCCGGCAATGGGGCGAACGGTGACGGTATTGCCTTCGAGGCGCGCCAATATCTCCGGAGATGAGCCGACCACGTGATGGTCGCCCATGTCGTAATAGAACATGTAGGGCGACGGGTTGATGCTGCGCAGGGCGCGATACAGAGACAGCGGCGAAGCCGGGAAGGGTTGCGACATGCGTTGCGACAACACCACCTGCATGATGTCGCCATCGAAGATGTAGCGCTTGGATCGTTCCACGGCGGCCTTGAATGCGGCCTCGCCGAATTCCGATTTTGCCTCGAAGCGGCGCGTCTGAGGTGCGTCGGGGATCTGCACCGGCTGGCGCAGGGCGCGCTGCAATTCATGCAGCCGCTGCAGGGCTGTCTGGTAGGCGTCGGCATGCGCGGGGTCGGCGTACACGATGAACGTCAGTTTGCCGGAAAGATTGTCGACCACAGCCAGTTCTTCGGTGAGCATGAGCAGGATGTCGGGCGTGCCGATGACATCCTTCTTTGTCGTTTTATCCAGGCGCGGTTCGATGTAACGCACCGTGTCGTAGCCGAAGTAGCCTGCCAGTCCGCCGGTAAAGCGCGGCAGGCCGGACAGCGGCGCGACCTTGAAGCGCGCCTGGTATTCCTCGACGAAGTCCAGCGGATTGGCGGCTTCCTGCGTGGTTTCGCCGGTAGCTGTGGTCAGCGTGACTTGCTTGCCACGTACCGAGATGCGCGTAGCGGCGGGCAGGCCGATGAAGGAATAGCGCCCGAAGCGTTCGCCGCCCTGCACCGATTCAAGCAGGTAGGAGAACGGCTGGTTGGCGAGTTTCAGGTACAGCGACAGCGGCGTATCGAGATCGGCAAATGACTCTACAGCCAGCGGGATGCGGTTGTAGCCTTGTTTGGCAAGGGCCTGAAAATCCTGTTCGGTGATGGGGGACAGCATATGAAACCTCCGGTATTTGTAGGGTGGGCACCTTGTGCCCACGCGGACGCTTTGAAATTAACGGTGGGCAAGTTGCCCACCCTGCAAAAGCATCAGCACCATCGCCAGCCAAGGAGGTTGATTAGTTTCATATTCAAATGTGTTTAATAAGTGGCAGTGCGGCAGACAGGTCGGCAATCACTGCATCCACATCCAGGCCGTCCACCGGTTTGCCGTGATTATATCCATACGGCACGCAAAATACCGGGCAGCCTGCGGCGCGCGCGGCAAGGGTGTCGTTCAGCGAATCACCGATCATCAGCATTTTGTCTGCGGTCACGCCAAAGAATTTTGCGCTGTGCAGCAGCGGCAGCGGGTGCGGTTTTTTCTCGGGCAGCGTATCGCCGGACACCACGATGCTGAAGTACGGCGCCAGCCCGCTGCTTTGCAACAGCGGATCGGTATAGCGCGCCGACTTGTTGGTGATGCAGCCCAGTTTGAAACCGGCGTCCCGCATTGCCTGCAAGCCTTGCATGACGCCCGGATACGGTTTGCTGTGCAACAACAGCGCCTTGTAATGCTTGTCGAAGAAGGGCATTGCCTGGTCGAACAGGGCGGCATCCGGCTCGGCATGCATGTCGCCTGTCAATGCGCGTTTCACCAGCCAGGAAATGCCGTTGCCGATATAACTCATCAGCAACTCTTGCGACGCGGCAGGACGGCCCAGGTCGCGCAACATGCGGTTCGCTGCTTCCGCCAGCTCCGGCGCGCTATGCAATAGCGTGCCGTCAAGGTCGAGGACGATGGCGGAGATGGGAAGCGGGAATTTTTTGAACGACATTACTTGCCGACTTTGGCCAGTTCCGCGCGCAGTTCGCCGATGACGGTGTTGTAGTGGTTCTTGTCCTTGTCGTTCTTTTTGCCGAATACGGCGGAACCGGCCACGAAGGTATCGATGCCGGCTTCGGCGACTTCCCTGATATTGGTCGGGCCGACGCCACCGTCGATCTCCAGGCGGCAGTTGTAATTGCCGGCATTGATCATCTTGCGCACGGCACGCGCCTTGTCCAGCACATAGGGGATGAACTTCTGGCCGCCGAAACCGGGGTTCACCGACATCAGCAGCACCATATCCAGCTTGGGCAGGGTGTATTCCAGCACGTCCAGCGGGGTGGCCGGGTTGAACACCAGACCGGCCTTGCAGCCGCTTTCCTTGATCAGGCCGATGGTGCGGTCGATATGCTCGGAGGATTCCGGGTGGAAGGTGATATAGGTCGCGCCCGCTTTGGCGAAGTCGGGGATGATGCGGTCGACGGGTTTCACCATCAGGTGCACGTCGATGGGAGCGGTCACGCCATGCTTGCGCAACGCTTCGCACACCAGGGGGCCTATGGTCAGGTTGGGTACGTAATGGTTGTCCATCACGTCGAAGTGCACGATGTCAGCGCCGGAGGCGAGCACGTTGTCGACTTCCTCGCCGAGCCTGGCGAAATTGGCGGAAAGAATCGAAGGTGCGATTTGGTAATCCATGGTTTTAATCCTCAAGTCGGTTGAAAGTTTGACCCGGCATTTTAACCGAAAGTACCTGCCGGGAATCCGGTACGTTGGTGCGGGTATGGACATAAACGGCGTGTCGCGCAGACTTCTGCAGGCTGTTTGATGGGGAATTGAGGGATATTCGGGAGGAAATATGTGCGAATACGTAGGCCTTTGGTTATATGTGATTTCGCGCGCAGAAGGTATATCATGCGCAGGTATGGGAGGCGGACCGGATTCGTTTCACTTCGCAGGTCTGCAAGCAGTTGGTTGGCGTACAACAACCTCGCCGGATCAGGTGCGGGTTTTCTGAAAATTTACCGGGTGTCGAAATCGATACCACTTGAACGCGAGGGCGGATCCTGTGGAGTCGATTTTCCACGTCTGCAGAAAGATCGAGCCCATCTTTAAAATGTGGGCATATAGCATTGATATATAAGGGAATCAGGCACTACAATGCGGAAGAAATTGGCGATTTGCTGAAAGCTTTATCCGTGCCTTAATAACTAAAAATGTAGCGGTCAGGGAAGACGGGTTGTGAAAATCAAATTCAGCAAAATAGACACCAAGCTTGATATGAGCAAGTCCGAGATAGAGCAGAATGTTCTGATGGGACTTGTGGTCTTGGTCATGCTGGGTGCCCTGTGGTTTCTTTATGACAAGACCCAATCGGTCGACCTGCGCGAGCAGAACGAAGTGATGGGTTTGTTGAACGGGGTGAAGGAAATCGACAGCCGCTGGGATATGGAAGTGCGGCGAGCGCGCATTGATTTTTCCAGCCGGGAGGCGTTCTTGACCCGTGCCGATTCGGGCGAGAAAGCGCTGCGCGACATTACCCGCTTTGCCGGGCTGACTTCCAGCAAAGCGCTCAGAACCGGCCTCCCCGAACTCAGAAGTGAAATACAACTCAAGTCCGATCTGGTGCAGCAATTCCTGTCCGAAAACCGGGCCAACAAGGCGGCGCTGCAAGAGTTGGCTAAAGCGACGGCAGAATTAACCGCGCAGCTCGATGGAAAAAAAGCCTCGCCAGGGCTCCAGCAGGCATTGGGACAGATGGATGATGACGCGCTGCAATATTTCCTGCACGGAGAATCGGCGCAGCGGGCCAGTTTGCGGGCGGCAGTTGCCCAACTGGGTTCGATGCCGGTGGCAGGGGAGGAGCGGGCACGGCTTGAAAAAGCGGCGCAAATCCTGCTGGAACAAGTCCCGGTCGAGCTGGAGCATTTTGCCCAGTTGGAACGGCTGAGTACCGGGCCGCGACTGATCAATTTGACCTTGTCGTTCAACAGCGAACTGGACGAAATATTCCAGGAAAAAGAGCGCTACCGGATATATCTGGTTTATTACGCATCTGCCATGCTGGTGTTATTGATCTATTTCGGGGCCAAGCTGAAAACAGCCAACCAGACCCTGGAGCATCGGGTCGAGGCGCGCACCCGCGAGTTGTCGGATGCATTGAAACACCTGAGGGAGTCCGAGACCCAGTTGATTCAATCGGAAAAAATGTCCTCGCTGGGACAGATGGTGGCGGGCGTTGCGCATGAGATCAATACGCCGCTGGCTTACGTGAAAAACAGCCTGGGGCAGGTCTCGGAGCAATTGCCGGGTATCGGAGACGCCCTCGACCATTGCGACAAGCTGTTGGAATTCCTCAGGGCAGGAAACGATCCGGAAGGTTTGTCGCGCGAATTTCAGCAAACCACCAACCATATCGGTGCGCTCAAGCAGCAACATGTCATTGAGGAGCTCAGCACGCTGGTCAAGGACGGCCTGTTCGGCACCGGGCAAGTGTCCGAGATCGTCGGCAACCTGAAAAACTTCAGCCGCCTTGATCGCAGCAAAGTATCCCATGCCAATTTGAACGAAAGCTTGAACAACACCCTGTTGCTGGCCAAACACATGCTCAAATCCGTGACCGTGAACAGGAATTTCGCCGATGTCCCTGACATTACCTGTGCGTCGTCGCAAATCAACCAGGTGTTCCTGAATCTGGTGACCAACGCGGTGCAGGCGATGCCGGGCGAACGCGGAACGCTCACCCTGACGACGCGCCGCGACGGCGACGGGGTTGCTGTCGAGGTGCAGGATGACGGTTCGGGAATTCCGCCGGACGTCATTTCCAGGATATTCGACCCCTTCTTTACGACGAAGGAAGTCGGCAAAGGCACGGGCCTGGGGCTGTCGATCTCCTACAAGATCGTGCAGCAACACGGCGGAAAAATCAGTGTCGAATCCCGGCCCGGCTCAGGCACCAAATTCACCGTGTGGTTGCCGCTCATACCACCTGCCGATGCTCAATTAGAGGGTTAACCTGACGCATGAATGCTCATCTCGGCAAAATCGGCAAGTACGAAATCCAGGGTGAACTTGGCAGCGGCGGCATGGGTATCGTTTACCGGGGATGGGATCCGGCGATCAATCGCGAAGTGGCGATCAAGGGCGTCAAAAAGCATGATTTGCCGAGGGAGGAATGCGAAGCGGTGCTGAGCCGCTTCCGCCAGGAAGCCCAGGCGGTTGGCCGTCTGGTGCATCCGCGCATCGTCCAGATTTACGATTTCATTGAAGATGAGAGCGCGGCCTACATCATCATGGAATTGGTGCATGGCAAAACGTTGTCCCAGCATCTGGCGAGCAAGGAAATTTTCGGGCTGCGGGAAATCGGCCAGATCATTACGCAAACGCTGGACGGTATCGGCTATGCCCATGCCCAGGGCGTCGTGCATCGCGACATGAAATCGGCGAACATCATGATCAACAATGACGGGCGCATCAAGATCAACGATTTCGGCATAGCCCACATCGAAACGTCCACGCTGACCAAGGTCGGGGATCTGATCGGCACCCCTTCCTACATGTCTCCTGAACAATTCACCGGTGCGGAGGTCGGCAAGTCCTCGGATCTGTACTCGATCGGGGTGATTGCCTATGAACTGCTGACCGGCAGGAAGCCGTTTACCGGCACGCTGCCGGTGGTCATGCAGCAGGTGGTGAATGTAGCCCCCGCAAAGCCATCGTTTTTCAATCCCAATCTTTCGCCGGACATCGACAAGGTACTGGGCAAGGCCATGGCGAAGAATCCCGCAGACCGTTACCAGACGGCAGGCGAATTTTCCGATGCCTTCAAGGCAGCGATCCATGCTTCGCTCATGCTGGCTGAACCGCAATCGGCAATTGTCTTGCCGGATACCGGCAAATTGCTGGATGCCGCCCGCGGACTGAAATTCGATTCGATCAGTCAAAGCAACGCATGTGCGGAAACGGAAATGTTCGGCGACAGCCCGATCATTCTCGACCCCGGCCAGAAGAAAGCGCGTCTGCTCATCGTGGACGACGAAGAACGCATTCTCAACGCGCTGAAATCGCTGTTTCGGCAGCGATACCACGTGTTTACCACCACCGATGGCAACAAGGCGCTTGACTTCATCACCCGCTACCAGATGCACGTCATCATCAGCGACCAGCGCATGCCCATCATGACCGGAGTGGAGTTGTTGCGACGATCGCGCGAAATTTCACCGCACAGTGTGCGCATCTTGTTGACGGGCTATTCCGACCTGGCCGCCATGGTGGGCTCGATCAACGACGGCGAGGTATATCGCTTCCTCAATAAACCGTGGGACAACCAGGCGCTGCAAACCCTGGTGGGCGAAGCGGCCACCATTGCGCTCGAACTGGCCGATACCAAATCTGCGACTGTAGCGCTGCCCGAGAAAATGCAGGCCGGCGTGCTGGTGGTCGATCAGGATGAGGAAGTCTTCGGCGTGGTGCGCGAATTGGTGGGCGGGCGATGCCCGGTGCTGTATGCGGGCAACACCGATGCGGCATTGGGCATGCTGCAAAAACAGGAAGTCGCACTGGTGATTGCCGATGTCGAATCAACCCAGGAACAGCTGACATCCATGCTCAAGCTGTTGAAACAGGAATACCCGAAAATCCTGTCCATCGTTATCACCAAAGCCAAAGATGCCGAGTTGATGATCGAACTCATCAACCAGGCGCAGATATTTCGTATCCTCAACAAGCCGATCAACGTCGGAATGTTGAAAGAGCATGTGCATGCCGCCTTGAGTCGTTACCTGACATATGTGCAGACCCCGCAACTGGTTCATGCGCATAAAGTCGAAGCGCCTGCGCAAATGCGCACGTCCGGCTTTGCGATTAATATCCTGAATCGCCTCGGTTTTATGCGAGGACAATAGCTTCCCGCAAAACGCACGACCTTCCGGATTTGATCGAAACGCCGCTTGTCACGCCGCCTAAAATACGGTGAAATGCAGTCATGGAAGACACCTCTCACTATCGTATTCAAGTCGCCGTGCAGGTGCGCTATCTTGCCGACCAGTCCGATGAGGCCGATAACCGCCACGTTTTCGCGTATACCATCACGCTCACCAACGAAGGCGAGCATGCGGTGCAACTGCTGAGCCGCCACTGGATCATCACCGATGCCAACAATCACGTGCAGGAAGTGAAAGGCAAAGGCGTGGTGGGTGAACAACCGGTGATCAAACAGGGGCAAAGTTTCGAATACACCAGCGGGACAGTGTTGGCGACGCAAGTCGGCACCATGTCCGGCAGTTACAGGATGCAAGTTGTGGACGGCGGAGAGTTTTCCGTTCCCATCCCGCAGTTCGTTTTGAGTGTGCCGCGCGTGCTGCACTAATATAGAAAGTACAAATGATCAAAAGCAAGTCGGTTTTATCAGTTCTGGTTTTGAGTATGTGGTTTGCAGCCTGTCAAACGCCTCTCCCTCCCGTAGAAATCAAGCCCCCGGTCGGTAAAGCTTCCCCCGATTTCATGGTCAGCAAGTGGGCGATGCTGCCGGATTGGCCCACGCAGGACCTGGCCGCTTCCTGGCCCGCCCTGCTGCAAAGCTGCAACGCGTTGCGCTACAAGCCGGTATGGCTGCCCATCTGCGCCGCAGCGGCGAAGGTGGACCGCGAAGACGCGCTTGCCCAGCGCGCCTTTTATGAAACCTGGTTCACCCCTTATCAAGTGTTCAATCCGGACGGCACCGACACCGGGATGGTCACCGGCTACTACGAGCCGCTGATCAAGGGCAGCCGCAAACAAAGCAAGCATTTCGCCTACCCCATCTACGCGCCGCCGGAAGACATGCTCGAAGTGGACATGGGCGATCTTTACCCGCAGTTCAGGGGGCAGAAGGTGCGCGCACGTTTGCAGGGCAAACGAGTCGTGCCGTATTTCAATCGTGCCGAGATCGATGCAGGCCTGGCGCAGACGCTGAAAGGCCGCGAACTGTTCTGGGTCGAAAATCCGGTCGAACTCTTCTTCCTGCAAATTCAAGGCTCAGGACGTGTCGAACTGGAAGACGGTACACGGGTCAAGATCGGTTATGCCGAGCAGAACGGGCACGGCTACGCGTCCATCGGCAGAAAACTCATCGACATGGGCGAACTTAAACTCGAAGAAGCCTCCATGCAGGGCATCAAGAAATGGGCCGAGAACAATCCGGAGCGGTTGCCCACGCTGCTGGGACATAATCCCAGCTACGTCTTCTTCCGCGAACTGCCGGACACGCTCTCCGCCCCGATAGGCGCACTGAACGTGCCGCTCACCGAGGAATACAGCATTGCCGTCGATCAGCGCACCATACCGCTCGGTGTGCCCGTGTTTCTTGCCACCACACAACCGAACAGCTCCGAGCCGCTCAATCGCCTGATGTTCGCACAAGACACCGGGGGCGCGATCAGAGGGGCGGTGCGGGCGGATTTTTTCTGGGGCTTCGGCGAGATCGCCGCCATACGCGCGGGGAGCATGAAGCAATCCGGGAGGATGTGGGTGCTATTCCCGAGAGGCGCGGAACCGACGCTGAATTGACCGGAAAGTTGGCTAAGGAAGTTGTAGGTGCGAATTCATTCGCACGCACCCTGCGCAAGATTTCAACCTTTTCAACATCACTATTGGAGCACTACACATGTACAACACCTTCAAACCCGAACAACCCATGGGCCTGATGGACTTCGTCCGTTCCGCCAAAGCCTGCGTCAAGGAAATCACCCCGCAAGAGCTGCTGGACAAGCTCAACCGCAAGGAAGATCTGTTGCTGATCGACGTGCGCGAACACGGTGAATACGAGAACGGCCACATCAAGGGCGCCCACCTGGTGCCGCGCGGCATCCTCGAAGCCGCCGCCGACCCCGCCTATCCCAAGCACCTGCCCGAACTGACCGCCGCCCGCGATCGCCAGGTCGTCGTGTATTGCGCGACCAGCGGACGCTCCGCGATGGCCGTTGCCGTGCTGCAAATGATGGGCTTCAAGAATGTGTTGAATATGGCGGGGGGATATACCAAGTGGGTGGCTGATGGGATGCCGGAGATTCACGAGGCGACTTATTGATTGCTTTCATCACAGTTCAGACCGTTCGGCCTGAACACCTCTCATCCCCTCTCCCTCTGGGAGATAACCAGCGACTTGCCCGCTTGCGGGCTTAGTCGAATGGCTAGTAGTTCCATCAGGGCTAGGGTGAGGGAACACTCGTTGCACTCCCTCTACTTTTAAATCCAACACCGTCGGGGGTAGCCCGACAGCTAGTCACTTTTCTCGTCTTGCCGAGAAAAGTAACCAAAAGAGGGCGCCCCAAGCGCGCCGCCCCTTCGGGGTTCCCTCGATATTTCACAAACAAGCGGGGCTGCGCAACTCGCCCTAGCGGGGCACACAAAACGT
>JBAQDF010000049.1:0-36266 GCA_049286265.1 Sideroxyarcus sp. | reverse complement strand
CCCCCCCGAGTCGTTGTGCCTTCGCCGAGTCAACCCCCATCCTAGCCTTCCCCCTGCAAGGGGGAAGGAATGGGTTCGCGGTGTTGTGCAAATTGAAATTGAGCTTAACCGAGTGCCCTGAGGGGCTAGGGGGATTTGAGAGTGGATGATCAGCCTCGATTTCAAATCCCCCTTACTCCCCCTTTTCTAAAGGGGGAAACTGCTTGCGATGCCGCCCGGGCGGCTTACGGTTTTTCGGCCCTTTTGCGGGGCCCCCAAATTAAAGCCCCCCTGCTCTGCCGGTAGATACTTATTGTTGTGCTTGTGCGCTCTATCCTCTATCCTCGCAACCGTACGCTATTTCAATATCAAGCCATGTCCATCAGTATCAAAACCCCGCAGGAAATCGAAAAAATGCGCATCGCCGGGCGTTTGGCCGGTGAAGTGCTGGATTACATCACCCCATTCGTGCAGGTAGGCGTTACCACCGAAGAACTCGACAAGCTGTGCCACGACTATATGGTCAAGGTGCAAGGCTGCATTCCCGCGCCGCTCAACTACGCACCGGGCGGACACACGCCCTATCCGAAATCCATCTGCACCTCGATCAACCACCAAGTCTGCCACGGCGTGCCCAGCGACAAGAAGCTGAAGAACGGCGACATCGTGAATCTGGATATCACAACGATCAAGGACGGTTATCACGGCGATACCAGCCGCATGTACTACGTCGGCGAACCGTCCATCCAGGCCAAACGCCTGTGCGAGGTGACCTATCAATCGATGTGGCGCGGCATCCGCATGGTCAGGGCCGGTGCGCATCTGGGCGACATCGGCCACGCCATCCAGTCTTTTGTCGAAGGCATGGGTTACAGCGTGGTGCGCGAATTCTGCGGCCACGGCATCGGCAGCAAGTTCCATGAAGAGCCGCAGGTGTTGCACTACGGCAAGGCCGGTACCGGCGTCAGACTCGAAGCCGGCATGATCTTCACCATCGAGCCGATGATCAACGCAGGCAAAGCGGGCATCAAGCAACTGGGCGACGGCTGGACGGTCGTCACCAAGGACCACAGCCTGTCCGCACAGTGGGAGCACACCATACTGGTTACCCCGACCGGCTTCGAAGTGCTGACGCTGTCCGCCGGTTCACCGCCCGTTCCGGCCTGATATTCGTAATGATGAGGACCATCTCTGAGATAAGAGACAGTCTGCGTCTCGCGCGCCGCAAGCTGCAGGAAGGCTATGCCACCCATCACCAGCCTGCGCGCCACCTGCTTGCCCACACCAGAATAGTCGACGAACACCTGCGCATGGTGTGGCAATTGCTGGCCATGCCGCCGGAACTGGCGCTGGTTGCGGTGGGCGGATACGGACGCGCCGAACTTTTCCCGAGATCGGACATCGACCTGCTCATCCTGTTGCCCGAGCAACCCGACGAACAGTTGCAGCAACGCCTGCAGGATCTGGTTGGCAAGTTATGGGACATCGGCGTGGAAGTCGGCCACAGCGTGCGCACCATAGGCGACTGCATGTCCGAATCGTCGGACGTCACTGTGCAGACCAACCTGCTGGAAGCCCGCCACATCACCGGCAGCATGCCGCTGTTTGTCGAGATGCGCGAGACGCTCTCCGAACACCTGAACCGGCGCGCCTTCTACCTGGCCAAGGTGAAAGAACAGGAACAGCGCCACACGCGTTTTCTCGACACCGATTACAACCTCGAACCCAACATCAAGGAAAGTCCCGGCGGCTTGCGCGATTTGCAGACCGTTTTGTGGATCGCCCGCGCCAGTGGCTTCGGCGACACCTGGCGCAAACTGGCCGAAGCGAAACTGATCACCGCGCAGGAAGCGGCGGCCATTGCGAGGCATGAAAACCTGCTGCAAACCTTGCGCATCCGCCTGCACTACCTCGCCGGGAGGCGCGAAGACCGCATCCTGTTCGACTACCAGACCGAACTGGCCGAGCAGATGCATATCGAGGCGACCGAAACGCGCCGCGCCAGCGAACACCTGATGCAACGTTACTACCGCACCAAGCGGGCGGTGCTGCAACTCAACGCCGTGCTGCTGGAGAACCTGCATACGCACCTGTTCCCGGAAGGCGCCACGATACGCCCGATCAACGAGCGCTTCCTGGCGCACGACAACCTGCTTGAAATGCGCGACGAAACGTTGTTCGAACAAGATCCTTCGGCCATCATGGAAAGTTTCCTGCTGATGGAGCAGCATCCAAACCTGACCGGATTTTCCGTGCCGACTGCGCGCGCGCTGTTGCGGGCACGCCCCAGAATCGATGCCGCATTCCGCCGCGATCCCCGCAACCGCGAGCTGTTCATGAACATCCTGCGCCAGCCGCAGGGCATCACCCATGTGCTGCGGCGCATGAGCCGAAACGGCATCCTCGGGCGATACCTGCCCGCCTTCGGCCGCATCGTGGGCCAGATGCAGCACGACCTGTTCCACGTCTATACCGTGGACGAACACATCCTGATGGTGGTGCACAATGTGCGCTGTTTCGCGCTGGAAAAACACTCGCACGAATTTCCGCTGTGCAACAAGCTGATGAAGGATTTCGCGCGGCCCGAAGTACTGTATATCGCGGCGCTGTTCCACGACATCGCCAAGGGCCGCGGCGGCGACCATGCCGTCAAAGGGCGTGCCGATGCGGCGCGCTTCTGCAAGCAGCACGGCCTGACGAAGGAAGACAGCGAACTGGTGGTATGGCTGGTGGAACACCACCTGCTTCTTTCTTCCACCGCACAAAGCAAGGACCTGTCCGATCAGGACGTCATTGCCGCTTTTGCCCAACACATCCCGAATGACCGTTACCTGGTCGCCCTGTACCTGCTCACCGTGGCCGACATCCGCGGCACCAGCCCGAAAATCTGGAATGTCTGGAAGGGCAAGCTGCTGGAAGACCTGTTCTGGTCCACCCGACGCTTCATGGTAGGCGGCAAGATCGCCAACCAGGTCGACGAAGCCCGCCGCCGCGCCGCTGAAACGCTCACCCTGTACGCCATCCAGCCCGCGGTGTACGAATTGCTGTGGGCGCAGCTGGATGCCGAATATTTCCTGCGGCACGAGCCGCATGAAATCGCCTGGCATGCGCGGCTGCTGTCGCATCGCGTGAACAGCGAAATACCCGTCGTGAAGGCACGCCTGAGCCGCATCGGCGAAGGCCTGCAAGTGCTCGTCTATACGCCGGACAAACCCTACCTGTTCGCACGCATTTGCAGTTTCTTCGCCCACATGAGCTACAACATCATGGAAGCCAAGGTGCACACCACCCATCACGGCTACGCGCTCGACAGCTTCCTGGTGATGGATGCGAACAATGAAAAAACCGTCTATCGCGACGTGATGAATTTCATCGAATACGAACTGGCCCAGCAACTGACCAGCGACGCGCCGCTGGCAACGCCGAATGTCGGCAGGGTCAGCCGCCAGTTCAAACACTTCCCCATCGCACCGCAAGTCAACATCGCACGCGATGAAAAAGGCCGCCATACCCTGTCCATCGTGGCCGGCGACCGCACCGGCCTGCTGGCGCGCATCGCCTACCTGCTGGCGCAACATCACATCGAACTGCGCAGCGCCAAGATCAACACACTGGGCGCCCGCGCCGAAGACACGTTCTGGATCAGCGGCGAAGCACTGGATAGACCGCAGGAAGTAGACGAACTGCGTAAGGCTTTGCAGATACAGCTCGCCTGATGCGATCCTGAACTGGAAGTACCTGTCCGGAATCGCCAAAAGCTGTCATTCATCACGCCTGCCTGACCAAAACACATCATTATTTCCGGCTTATACCCATAGCGACCAAGGTGTGGTTCAATGTGCCCGGAATATTATGCATATGCGGACAAGCAATACTGTGAGGTTTCTAATGAATCATTTGGTTATCGAAAGTCTGCGCGCCTCACTATTTTTAATAATGCGGACCGGTGGGTCCGTCTAATAACTGTTAGAACTTATCCATGGAGCTTCATGAATGAAACGTGCATTATCAATAGTGCTTGGTGTCAGCGTTTTTATGATGTCCATGGCAGCAATTTTTGCATTTATATTTTACGTTGATTGGGCTTATCAATCTGGCGTGCAACTTTCATTAGAGGCGGAGCAAAAGATACACCAGCCGTCAAACCTAGCCGCATCAGTTGCTTCGGCCAAAGATCTTGAGTCAATACAACCATCATGCTTACACTTGGCCAAATATGCCGATGCCTATACCAATCTCAATAAATACCAAACCGATCAGTCAAATCGACTATTCCATGAAGGATTATTGTTTTTTATCTCAATCTTTGTGTTTTGCGCCTCTATGCTTTTATTTGCATATTTAACATTACGAAAAGCGTTAAAGAGTCATGAGTTCTAACCCGGCGCTCAACCTCGCTCCCTTCGGTCGCTGGACGCTGCGCGATAAAGCCGCGCAGCGCCGGTTAGCTTTACGTTCGAGCGCGCAATGACAGTCTCACTCTCCGTTCTTGGTGCTATCGCTCTAGTGGCCTTCGTTGTTTGGTCGGTTCGGAGTGAATCCCGTGCAAAGGAGGTGAAGATTCAAGAAACATTTTCCGGTCGTGAGTCGCTCACTCCTGAAGCATTTTATGATCGCTACTTTCTGGGCTTAGGCATCGCACCAGAGGTTGTCGTTGGCATTCGCAAAATCCTTGAAGAACAGCTTGGTGCCGACATGTCTCGCCTTTGCGCAGAAGACGACTTTTCAAAGAACCTCAGCTTCTTCTGGGACTTTGACTCAATGGCTGATGTCGAACTCGTGCTCGCAATCGAGGAGCACTTTCAAATCAAGATTGCAGATCCCGAGGCAGAGAAAACGCACACGGTATCTGAGCTGGTGCAGTTGGTTTCCCACAAAGTCGGGAGGCCAAGTGCGCTCTAACCTGTCGTTCAAGCGGGACTGCGCAAAGGCGCGCAGCCCCTTAACTTTACGTTGGCGTCATGAATACTCACCATTTACCTCCAGTCCCACCCCCGCCTGAGGTCCAGCAGCTCCACGACTTTCTTTCCGCATTCAATGCAGAAAGTGATCGCGGTGCTGCCTTGGTAGCAGCCTCCATGCTGGACGAGCGATTACAGGAGATACTAAGAGCCTTTTTTGTTAAGTCGCAGGAAGCAGGTGATCTATTGACAGGGTTCAATGCGCCACTCGGCACCTTCTCGTCCAGGGCATCAGCGGCTTTCGCCCTCGGTTTAGTGCAGAATAATGAGTTCAAGGAAATCACGCTAATCCGGAAAATTAGAAATGAGTTTGGTCATGGCTGGGAGCCTATGTCTTTCTCGTCAGACCGCATTGCTGGTTTTACACGACAACTACCATGGCTCGGCCCAGTTGAATATGAAGCAACTTCAACTCTCCGTGCGCGATTTAACTTCGCTGTATCCATGTTGCTCACGGATCTTGTTTGGCGTGTTCGCCTTGTTGAGCAGGAAAAACGCACATGCAAAGTTTGGCCCAATAAAGTGCGTGAGGGATGAGACGCCCAACCCCACATTCGAGCGGGGCAGCCCAGAAGCTGGCTGCCCCTCCATTAAAACGTTGAACAGCCGATTCGTATCAGCCATACGTTACTCCTGAATTTCTTTTTCTTTCTGTACCACCCACGCAGTCCTGTCGGCCAACTCAGCCAGGCTGGCAGCTTGCAGCGCAGAAGCCGGTATGACCCCTCCTTTACCGTCAGGCAGATCACGTGTGGCGGTCGCGGTTGCAACAATGGTCGGCACATAGCCCAAGTCGCGCGCAGCACGTGCTGTCGAACTGACGCAGTTATGCGTCATGAAGCCCACAATGATGAGATTCTTTCGGCCCGTGCGCTGGATCGCTTCTTCCAGTTTGGTGTCAGCAAAAGCACTCACCCGCATTTTTTCGATCACCGTCTCGCCGGTTAGCGGCTGAAGCGGCGCGACAATTTCGAAATGGTGTCCGTCCGGATTGAATAATCCACCCTTGCCTTTGTGCACGATGTGAATGACCGGCGTGCCGGACTTTCTGGCACGGGTCAGCAGTTGCGCGGTTTCGGCGATTGCAGCATCGACGCCGACCAGCGGCAATGCACCGTCAACGTATTCGCGTTGTGCATCGATGATGATCAACACTGCATTTGAAAGTCTGGCGGGCTCGGGTTTTGCGCCTGCCATTTCGAACAGGGTTTTGGGTAATGTGTCTGCTTGAGCTGGAAAAGCAAAGCACAGAATGCTGATCAGGATAGTTCCGAATGATTTCATTGTATTCTCCGTTGAGTTAAGGGGGGTGTTGTGTAGGTGCGAATTTATTCGCACGGTTTAAGTGTTATGTGCGAATGAATTCGCACCTACTGGATACCGGCATGCGCCGGTATGACGCAGTGCTAGTTCTTCAAATGCTGTGTAATCGACCAGTGCGTCTGGATGAGGCGCCAGCCTTGCTTGTCCAGGCGATACACCTCGGTGCAGTTCCAGCGCATCAGGGTCGTACCGGTGTGCGAATTCAAATTGAAGGTCAGCACTGCCGCTTCGCCGCAGACTTGGACTTTGGGTTCGATCAGGTCGTAACGGTCGATGTGGATAGCTCCGCGCAACGATTCGTATAAAGCCGTGAGCGCGTCCAGTCCGTCCAGACGGCGTTCGAGAAACGGGTCGAAATACACCACGTCAGGGGCGGATATTTCCAGATAGCCGGAGGGGTCGCCTGCGCCCCAGCGGTCCAGTGCTGCACGTTCCATCGCGATAAGTGTTGCCGTGATTTCCTCGGTTCGTGACATGGTTTGTTTCCTCGGGGTGGGTTGGAATGGAACGCATGATGTCACTCGGCACTTCGCCGCAGCAGTGGCATAATTGCCCAAATTGATGCGAAAAATGCCAATATGGGTACCTCTAATAATTCAAAGTTCTAAGCAAGACAAGGCGCGAGCAAAAAATTGCGACGCGGCATATATGTAATATGTAAGGAGTAATTATTTGTGAGCAACGCAGTATTGCGACGAAATTTGGATTATTAGAGGTGCCCAATATGAAAATTGCAATGTTGCTTGAACAAGGAGCTACAGCTTCCAGCGTCACAACAACGCTGGACATGTTCCGCCTTGCCCAGCGTTACCAGCCTGATGCGGGCTGGCAGCCGCAGTTGTATTCCACTGCGGGCGGTCTTTTGCGTCTGAACGATGCGGTCGCTGTAGAAACACAGCGGTTGCCTGCCGACCTTGGCGACTTCGATGCGATCATCCTGCCGGGGTTCTTTGCAGAATCCATCGATCACATCGTAGGACAGTTGCACACGACCTGGCAGACCGTCATTGACCGGCTGCAACACCTGTCCGAAACCACGCTGGTCGCCGCCAGTTGCTATGGCACTTTTGTGCTGGCGGAGGCGGGATTGTTGAATGGCTTGCCTGCCACAACGACTTGGTGGCTCGCGCATGAGTTTCTGCAGCGCTATCCGGACATCCGGCTGGATGCCGACAAGACGCTTGTCGACAGCGGCCGCGCCATCACTGCGGGGGCGATGACGGCGCATACCGATTTGTCCCTGCATGTGCTGCGCCGTTTGGGTGGTGCGGCTCTGGCACGCAGTGTGAGCGGCATCATGCTGGTGGATGGCGCACGCACGTCGCAGCGCCCGTTCATGTCGGTGCAGAAAAACTATTCCGAACCGCTGATCCAGCGCGCCATCGAATGGATGACGGACAGGTTGATGCAGTCTGTTTCCATCGACGATCTCGCCATTGCCATGCACGTCAGCTATCGCACGCTCAACCGCCGCTTCATCGAAATTACCGGATTGACACCCCTCGCCTACTTGCAGGCACTGAAGATCGAAAGGGCGAAGGAATTACTGGAGGGATCGCACAGCGATTTCGAGGAAATCACGGCGAGCGTTGGGTATGAGGATGTTTCTTCATTCAGGAGATTATTCAAACGCTCTACCGGTCTTTCACCGGCGCAGTATCGGCGGCAGTTCAAGGGTGGTGCAACGGCAACCTATTGATGTTTCCATAATTGACGACAACATGCGAACCCTTCTACACCGTCATTGGTGGAACTACTAGCCATTCGACTAAGCCCGCAAGCGGGCAAGTCGCTGGTTATCCGGCGAAGGCCGGAATCCAGCGCTGTTATTCAAAATGCAGTTGGGTTTTGTCCCGCAATGCGGGGCTTGCTGAATTAACTGGATTCCGGCCTTCGCCGGAATGACGGCTGCTGTTGATGTGGGTAGTAAATTTCTGGAATATCAATAGTAGCTATTTCTTCCGGTAAGTACGTTTGCGCTCTTCGGTAAACGACCACCACGGCAATGCTTCGCCGCCATCCATGAAGCGGACAATCGAGATAAACACATCAATCACGCAGGGATCCTGGCGTACACCTGTTCTATCGCATAGCGCTTCATACAATTTGAATGGGTCCTTGCCGACAAGTTGCTCCGGTGTGCGGATTCCCAGGATGCGCAGATCGGTCGCCATTGCCTTGCCGATGTTGGGCAGGTCTTCCAGTTTGGAAACTTTGTCGCGCCGGACTTTTTGCGGGTTCATGAATATCTCCTTCTTGGTCGGTCAATGACCCAAAAAACAACAGTTCTATCCGCAGATTTCGCAGATTAACGCAGATTCTCATGCTGTTAAATGCAGAGACTGCATCACCCAAATGCAGCGCAAAAGTGTCGGGGGTAATGGTTTGTTTTAACCCAATTAATCCATTAGCCGATACATCCCCTCCCCCTTGCAGGGGGAGGGCTAGGGAGGGGGTAGAAAAGCTGGTCTTCCACAACTTTACCCCCATCCTAACCTTCCCCCTGCAAGGGGGAAGGAACAGGTTCTGGCCTAATGGACAATCCGGGTTTAATCTGCGGACAACTGTATTTTTCAGGATAAAGGTTTCAGCCGTGCCGCCCCTTGTAGCAGAGCGCTGCTGCATGCACGACTTCCGAATAGGGTATCGCGGCCAATTCGCCCCATTGCAGCAGGACGCTATCCAGCAGCGCATCCGCGCTTTCCACTTCTGAGCAACCGTTCAAGACATGCTGCAGCCCCAACAGACCGCCGCATTGAACACGCATCTCCTGCGCATGCGACAAGACCGAATCTTCGTGCATATTTTTCAGCGCAAAGGCGAAGCCATGGCGCAAGTGAAGGTGCAGGGAAGTACAACGGGAAAGGCTGGTTTGACTCTGGCATGTCACCGCTTCACGCTCGGCAATTTGAATCCGCTCCGAGCGTTTGCATTCGACGCAGCCTGCAAGTATTGCTTTATCGAACGTGCAGGGCCGTTCGATCATCTCGGACAATTTCTGCCGGAAGGCAGTTTCATCCATGGGATTCAGTCGTCACCCAGTTCCGGTGCGGGTTCACGCACCTGGTTGAGCATATCTTCGGCATGCAGTTCCGACTCGGCATGGATCATTTTGAGCAATGCGGGTGAGCCTTCTGTCATTTCTTTGCGCATTTGTTTGACTCGCGCAGACGCTTCACGATAGACGTCGTACTGTTCCAGTTTTTCCAGTTTCCGGATGGGAAACTCGGTAACGCGGTAAATAAAGTAGGGCATGATTACCTCGTCAGGATCTGCTTATCAAGAGCGCGATCTAGGTAGCGGAACGTTTCATGAAGGTGACGACATTGGAACCGGGCGCATTCTTGGTGGCGCAACTGCCCTCTCCGACTCCGGCGAGTTGTTCTGCTTCATGCAACAGGTTGATGACGTCCACGTAGTGCTTCTGTTTCACCATCATCAGAGCGGTGTAACCGCCCTCGTTGCGAGCCAGCACGTCCGCACCCGCATTCAGGAGCGCCTCGACCACTTCGGTTTCGCCGTAGCCCGCCGCCAGCATCAACGGCCGTACGCCATAACCGACCGCGGCCTCGATGTTCGCGCCCGCGTCGATCAGCGTCTTCACCACTTCGACAAATCCGCATTTCATTTCGGTGTTGTACACCGCCTTGGCCAGCGGCGCCCAGCCGCGCTCATCGCACGCGTTGACGTCCGCACCGCATTCGATCAGCGTCTTTACCATGGGCATGTCGCCCTCCTGCGCGGCCAGCATCAGCAAGGTGGCGCCCTCATCGTCACGGGAATTGACATCTGCCCCGGCAGCCAGCATCCGTTGCACCGCAGAGATTTCTCCCGCTTTCACTGCACTAATCAATCCCGTAACCATAAGACTCCCATGTAATGACTATTTTTGAACGGTGTTTTCCAAAGTCTTGCGTATCATTTCCGGCGCTCTCATGATATTCATGAAGCTGTTCTTGCCCATCATGCTGAGATCTGGAAAGTTGATTGCGATACGGAAACGCGCATACAGCGCATAGACCTTGTTGCCCGAGACCAGCACTTCGTAGGGAAGGTGCGCAGTGGATTTCACGTCGCGGAAATCAATCTCCTTCATGATGTACTGGTCGTCCATGTATTTGTTGTCGCCCTCGCCTTTCAGAGCCACCCCGAACACGCTTTCCTGTTTGCCCGGTACGTCGACGCGATAGACCTTGGACACGCCGTTTTTGTTGCTCGCCAGCTTGGCCTCGACTGCCTGCACGGCCTCTTCGTGGCTGGTGTATACCTCCAGCAAGCTGGGGTCATCGAAATATTCCATGGCGACGGTGTAGTGGTATTTGCGCGCCTTTTTCGCCGTCATACCCTTGGCGCCGAACTCTTCCACTTTACCCAACGCCTTTTCCAGCGCAGCCGCCACGCCACTCAAGTCACCCTGCATGCGGTACACGTTGGACATGTACACCGGGTTGGTATAGCTCACCTGCACTTCCTTGCCGGCTTCGGTAACCGACACGCGCTGCACTGCGCCGTAGCCGCCAAAGTCGGATGCGGCGGCGTTTTTCTTCAATTCATCGTTGGTGACGATGATGATGTTGGCTCCGGCATAGGGGGCATATTCGCCGACCACGGTAAATCCTGCCGTCGTCAGGGCTATTTTCACCTGCGCGGATTTCTCGGCCACAGTGCCCTCAGTTTTCGAAGCCAGCACGAAAGGCTTGAGGATTGCGTCATCGTCGGCCAGGACGTTGGCGCTGCCGAACAGAAACACTGCGGTTAGCAATATGCTTTTTATTATCAGTCGTATCATTTTTCTCTCCCTGATTGATTAACTACGGAACCACTTTTTATTGTATTGACTACTTGTGCGGATGAAACCAAGCCAATTTTTCTCTCAGCGTAACCACGCCGCCGACGATGATGAGCGTGGGCGCCTGCGGTTTCTCGCGTTCTGCAATAGCGGGCAACGTCGCCAGTGTGCCGGTGAAGACGCGCTGGTTCTGCGTGGTGCCCTGTTGCACGATGGCGATGGGCGTCGTATCCGGCATGCCGTGCTGGATGAGCTTGGCGCACAGGGTATCCAGCCCGTGCAGGCCCATGTACACCACCACGGTCTGTTTAGGCCGTGCGAGTGCGGCCCAGTCCAGGTTCATCGTGCCGTCCTTGAGATGGCCGGTGACGAACATGCAGGATTGCGCGTAATCGCGGTGTGTCAGCGGAATGCCAGCATAGGAAGCCACGCCGGAGGCGGCGGTGATGCCGGGCACCACCTGGAAAGGGATGTTCTCCGCCGCCAGCGTTTCGATTTCCTCGCCGCCGCGCCCGAAGATGAACGGGTCGCCGCCCTTGAGGCGCAGCACGCGTTTGCCTTCCTTGGCAAGGCGCACCAGCAAGTCGTTGATCTCTTCCTGTTGCAGTGTATGGTCGTTGCGTTTCTTGCCAACATAGATGCGCTCTGCATCGCGGCGTGTCATCTCGACGATGGGTTTGGACACCAGCGCGTCGTACACCACCACGTCGGCCTTCTGCATCAGGCGCAGGGCGCGGAAGGTAAGCAGGTCGGGATCGCCGGGACCGGCGCCGACCAGATAGACCTCGCCGCGCTGGATGTTGTCTTCGCTCTGCAACATCTGTTGCAGCATCGCCTCGGCACTGCCCTCGTCGCCTGTCAGCACCTTCTCGGCAACCACGCCTTCCAGCGCGTTCTCCCAGAAAATGCGGCGCTTGGCCGGATTGGTGACGCGTATCTTGACCATTTCGCGGAAGCGTTCGGCAAACGCGGCCAGTCGGCTGTAGTTCTGCGGAATCAGCGTCTCCAGCTTGCCGCGCATCAGGCGCGTGAGCACCGGCGAAGCGCCGCCGCTGGAAAAGGCGATCATCAAGGGCGAGCGGTCGAGGATGGCGGGCATGATGAAACTGCACAGCTCGGGATCGTCCACTACGTTCACCGGAATGTTGCGTGCCTGCGCCAGTTCTGAGACTTGTTTGTTGACGCTGCGGTCATTGGTGGCTGCAATGACCAGCGTTGCGCCATCGAGGTGCTTGGGCTCGAAACGCGCAACAACAGGCTCGACACCTTTCTTCTTCGCCAGTTCCGGTTCGATCTCGGGCGCGACAACGCGCACTTTCGCGCCCGCTTCCAGCAATACACCTGCCTTGCGCGTGGCGACGCTGCCGCCGCCGACCACGAGGCACAGCTTGTTTCTGATATCAGCAAAGATTGGTAAGTAGTTCATTGGGTCTGTAAATCCCTTGCCCGCAGATTACACAGATTACGCAAGATTAAAACCTTCATTACAATCACGCTTAATCTGCGTGAATCTGCGTAATCTGCGGGCAAAAAGGTTCTTATCCTTTCACCGCCTTGAGTATCAGCGGCACCAGCGCTTCCGGCAACGCAATATTGCCCGCCAGCGCAAAATCATGCGCACGGGCAGACATCTTGTTCCAGGTCTTCTTGATGATCTCGATCCACTTGGCCTCGTCATATTCCGGATGGCTGGTGGCAAAGCCGATCATGTAATACTCGATGAATACCAGGTCTACAACATCTTCCATCAGTTGTGTTTCCGGATTGACCTTGAGCGCCTTCTTGCTGATGATGGTCTTTACGCGCTCGATCATCTCGTCGTCGTAACCGGCCTTCTTCATCAGATTTCCCGCAGTCTCGGCGTGAAATTTGTACAGCCCGGTGCGCCATTGCAGGTAGCCGTTGCGATCCATGGGGAAGTTGCTGCGCGGGCTCTTCCAGCGCTGGATGTGCTGGGCGCGGCAGGCAAGCTTCACTGCCTCGCTTGCTTCGGGAGCATAACGCTCCTGCATCTCGGTCATGCGCTGCGAATAGAGCAGTTCTTTCGGATATTCCTTGCCGTTGGCAATTTCCTTGTTCGGATCCTCTGCGTTGGCCTTGTCGAAAGCGGCGATGGCGGATTTGTAATGCTGGTGAGTCATAGTGCTTTCCCGTTAGTGAATTTTGATTCTGAATTTTTTTCTTTATGCCGCCGGATGAAGGCGACAAAACGCGTAGCCCAGTAGCAGCTGCCGATGGTGCGCAAGTGGGTATATGAGGCCAGCAGGTTATGCAGAATGAGCCCGTCGCGCTCGCCATCAATGCCGTAACCGCGCTCGACGCGGTAAGCAAAGCGCGAATCAGCAGGCAAGTTCTCCAGGCTGGAATAATGGAACTCATGGGCGCGGATTAAAGAATTGCCTCTCACGTTTGCCCCCTCGCCCGCTTGCGGGAGAGGGTTGGGGAGAGGGTTCGACTGCGGGCGCGGCCACGGATGCGCCTCGTCTTCTTTCAGATGCACATATCCACGACCAATGGGTTTGGCGTGCATCTTCACATCGCCGGGAATGGCGCCGACCATCTCGAAAGAACGGCCTTCGTAATTGATGCTGCGCGACAGATACATGAGGCCGCCGCATTCGGCATAGGCCGGCATGCCGCTATCAATCGCCTGTTTGATCTGGCCGCGCAAGCTGACATTGGCTTCCAGTTCGGTGGCGCAGGTCTCGGGAAAGCCGCCGCCGATATACAGCGCATCCACTTCCGGCAATTGCGCATCGCGCAGGGTATCGAACGGCACCAGTTGCGCCCCCGCCGCTTCCAGCGCTTCGAGGTCGTCTGCATAGTAGAAACCAAAGGAACGGTCGCGCGCGATGCCGATTTTCACCTTCGGTTGAGGGAATGGAACCACTTTGTCTGCATTCGCCGCTCCATCCCTTCCCCCTTGCAGGGGGAAGGTTAGGATGGGGGTAGAAGCGGATGTACTCACAGCCTCTACCCCCTCCCCAGCCCTCCCCCTGCAAGGGGGAGGGAGTTCAATCTTTTGGGACAGCACCAGCAGTTTGTCCAGATCGACCTGTTCGGCGATGGCCTCGCCAATCTGCTTGATCTTGGCATTGGCGACATGCGATTCGTTGCTGGGCATCAGGCCCAGATGGCGCTCTACTATGGAAAGGCGCTCGTCGTGCTGGATGGCGCCGATTACCGGCACGTCGGTGTAATGCTCGATGACCTGACGCAGTTTGGATTCATGGCGGCGACCGCCGAGGTTGTTGAGGATGACACCGGCGATGTTGATGTCGCGGTCGAAGGCCTGGTAGCCCAGGATCAGCGGCGCGATGCCGCGCGTCATGCCGCGCGCGTCGATCACCAGTATCACCGGCAGGTCGAGCAGCTTGGCCAGGGCGGCGTTGCTGTTGCTTCCGTCCAGCGCTAGGCCGTCGTACAGCCCTTTGTTGCCTTCGACCAGGTTCACTTCCTTGCTGTGTCGCGCGAAGGTGGAGACGACGTCGTCGTTCTCCATCAGGTACAGATCGAGGTTGAAGCAGGCGTGTCCGGCAGCCTGGCCCAGCCACATCGGGTCGATGTAATCCGGACCTTTCTTGAACGGCTGCACGACATGGCCCCGCGCTGCAAGCGCAGCGCACAGGCCGATGCTGACCATCGTTTTTCCGGAGGATTTATGTGCTGCCGAGATTAAAAAACGGTTCATCTGTGACCTCGATCAGCCTGATGGATTTCGGCAGAACGGGTATCGCTGTTCCGACCCCGCCCTGCGCCGCCTCAATCCGAGATATACGGCTTGTCCTGCGGCATGAAGTTCAGTACACGCACGCTGACGGTGGTGATGAGGAAAGCAATCGCCAGACCGCCGAAACCCAGCAGGAATTCGTAGATCGAAGGATGATAGGAAGCAATCTGTCCGTCGGCGAAACTGCTGATGACTTCATGGCCGGGGAAGATGTTGAGCGGGAAAGCCTGTCCGCCGATGATGAACACGTACAGCAGTGCAAACGCTCCCAAAACGACCAGCAAGGATGCGATCCATACGCAGGCGGTCTTGCCCATTCCGGGCCAGTAGATCAGCGCCAGCGGCAACACGTTGCCAATCACGATATAGCCCCACCAGAACAGATTCGGGTATACCCCGCCGTCGCGCAGGATAAACAACTCAAAGGCGGTTTGATGCGCAAAATACAGATTGGTCAGATGATACGCGGCAACCATGTACAGCGATCCGATAATAAACACGCCGAGCAAGTTTTTGGTGCGTTGCAAAATCGCCGGGTCGAGCGCTTTTTCGTTCCACGCGTAGATGACCCTTTGCACCACATGGAACACGGCCAATCCCCACGCAAACGACAACACGATGAACATCGGCGGCAACAATGCCGAGCCGTAAGCCTGACGCGCGGTCAGGAAGGCGAAGATCAAACCGGTACCGGTGGTCAGGATGAAACGCCAGGCGAACACGGCCAAACCGGCTGCTTTGTTGAAAATGTTCATGCGCCGTTCCATCATCGTCCACAGATAGATGATGACCAGCGAGAACATGCCGGAATACAGCACCACGTTCCAGGCAAACACCGAGGTGAGGTTGTAGTTGGTGGCGGCGACGATGACGCGGTCGGGCCTGCCCAGGTCCAGCATCAGCACGGCAAGACCACCCGACAGCATGGCGATGGACAGCAGGCTGGCCAGCGGTGCGCGCGCCTTGTACACGGCTTTGCCGAATACCGAGCCGATGGATGCGACGTTCAATACACCGGAAGCGGCGACGATCAGGAAGATGGCAAACACGTGCGGCATGCCCCAGACGATCTGGTTGTTCATGCCGGAAATGATGTGGCCGTGATGCTCCATCATGAACACGGCAAAGGCACCGCCCAGCGTGACCAGGCCGCCGAGCGCGAGCAGCACGTAATACAGACGGTTCATGGAGCGCAGTTTGGAAAGGTCAACCATGATTTATAGCCCTTGGTAACGAACGCCGGTATTCAGTTGCAGGTCGGCACGTATCTGCACGGTGGCAACGCTGCGCACCTTCTTGTAGATCTCGCTATTCGCGTCGTTCAGATCGCCGAACAAAATCGCTTTTTTCTGGCAGGCTTCCGCGCAGGCCGGGATCTGTCCTTTGTCGATGCGATGCACGCACAGGGAACAGGCTTCCACCGTACCCTTGCCGCGCGGCACGTCGGGATTCTGGTCTTCCAGCGTCTCATGCACGAACGAACGCGCCTTGTACGGGCAGGCCATCATGCAATAGCGGCAACCGATGCACAGGTGACGGTCCACCAGCACGATGCCGTCGGCGCGCTTGAACGAAGCCTGGGTAGGACACACATCCACGCAGGGCGGATGCTCGCAGTGTTGGCACATCATCGGCAGCGATGTAATGCGTCCGTTGCTGACGTCCTTGATCTCGATCTTGCGTATCCATTGCGAATCGGTTGCTTTGGTGCCGCCCGACAAGCCGTTTTCCGTGTTGCATGCGGTCACGCAATCGTTGCAACCTTCCTTGCATTGAGTGGTGTCGACCAGCAAACCCCAGCGAACCTTGGAACTGACGCCCTCTTCTTTGCCGTTGGCCGTAGCGTACAGCAGCATGCCGGGAGCAACGGCGATCGCCGCGACACCCAGAGAACTTTTCATGAACTGCCTGCGTTGCGTATTGATATCGCTCATTGTCCATCCTTCTTGGCGAGCGCCGCCGCCTTGCGTTTACTGGCGTGACATTCGAAGCAATCGATCTTCACCGCTTCGTAACGGTGGCACGCCACGCAAAAGCTGTCCTCGCGCGCGATCACACTGTTATCGGTCACGCTGGCATGGCATTCCACGCAGTTCTTCAGGCTGTCCTGTTCTGAGCGAATGCCTTTGCGCACGGTCTCTACACGCTGGTGTTTGAGCAAGTGCATATGGTTCTTGCGCATCCACTGCGTATCTTTCACGCACTGCCCGCCCATGCCGACGTCCGGCTTGGGCATGTTCGACTCAGCAGCCCAAACCGCGGGGATGCACAGGCAAAGCAGAAGAGATACGAGCAGTTTCATCACTCACCCAGACCCATTTGAATGTAACCAGTCGGGCACACATCGGCGCAGATGTGGCAGCCGATGCACTTGTCGTAGTTGGTCGTCACGTAGCGGCCCAGGGTTGCCTCGGTCTTCTTCACGCGCGACACGGCGGTCTGCGGGCAATACACCACACAGTTGTCGCACTCGAAGCACATACCGCAACTCATGCAACGCTTGGCCTCGGCAACAGCCTCTTTTTCGCCCAGTACGCCAAGACGATCCTGGAAGTTGCCCAAGGCACTTTGCTTGTCCAGCGTAACGACGCTACGGATGTTGCGCGCCACATAGTTGAAGTGGCCGAGGAACAGTTTGTCATGCGGAATGATGTAGCGATCGGAGCGATTGTCGAAGTTGTGCACCGCGACGTTGGAATTGCAGGTGCCGCGCATCGGCTCTTCCGCCAGCTTCGGCTCCAGTCCCTTCTCCGCCAGCTTGCGCATCAGATCGAACTGGTGCACGTCGATCTTGGGACGTTTTTCCAGATCGTGGCCCATCATGAAGCTGTGGATGCCGTCGGCTGCGATGGAGCCGTGCCCTACTGCGGTGGTCAGCAGGTGCGGACGAATCACGTCGCCGCCCGCGAACACGCCGGGCTGGCCGTTCACCACGTAGTTGCGGTCGGTCGAAACCGCGCCCTTGCCGTTGTTGAACGCTTCCAGGCCGGTGAAGTCGACAGCCTGGCCGATCGCGGAGACGATCAGGTCGGCTTCGATGTTGTATTCGCTGCCTTCGATGTTCTTGATCTCAAGACGGCCGGAGACGAACTTGGCTTCGCACTTGGTGACCCGCAGCGCGGTGGCGCGACCGTTTGCGTCCTTGATGACAGCGACCGGCGCCATGCCACCGAGGATGTAAATGCCTTCGGCTTGCGCCTGTTCAATCTCATGCTTGTTGGCTTGCATCTTGTCGATGTCGAACACCGAGGTCAGAGCGACTTCGGCGCCTTCCTTGGCGGAGATCTCGGCGACGTCGTGCGCCATACGTCCGGCGATGGCCGCTTCGGCATCGGTCGGCTTGGCATGCTTGATGTGACCCAGACGGCGGGCAACGGTCGCCACGTCGATGGAGGTATCGCCGCCGCCGACCACGACCACGCGCTTGCCGACGTGCTGCAGACGGCCTTCATTGAAGGCCTGCAGGAAGGCGGTTGCAGTCACCACATTGGGTGCTGCGCTGTCTGCGATAGGCAGCGCACGACCGGCTTGTGCGCCCATTCCGAGGAATACCGAATCGAAATCCTTGCGGATTTGTTCCAGCGTGATGTCCTTGCCCACATGGCATTTCATGCGTGTCTTCACACCCAGATCGAGGATGCGCTGAATTTCTGCGTCAAGCACTTCGCGCGGGGTACGGAAACCGGGAATGCCGTAGCGCATCATGCCGCCAAGCTGGTCATGCTCGTCGAACACGGTGACATCGTGCCCCTTCATCACCAGTTGATAGGCGCAGGACAGACCAGCGGGACCGCCGCCGAGAATGGCGACCTTCTTGCCGGACGATTTAACGTTCGGCTTGTTGAATTTGAGCTTGTTGGCAATAGCGTACTCGCCGAGGAAATGCTCGACCGAGTTGATGCCGACGTGGTCTTCCACTTCGTTGCGGTTGCAGCCGCTCTCGCACGGTGCCGGGCACACGCGGCCCATCACTGCCGGGAACGGGTTGGCTTCGGTCAGGCGGCGCCATGCATATTCCTGCCACGGCATGATCGGCGTCTTGCCGTCGGCGCCCATCGGCACCTTCTCGGTGCCGCGCACGATACCCAGATAGCTGCGGATATCCTCGCCTGCCGGGCAGCTGCCCTGACAGGGAGGCGTGGACTGGATGTAGGTCGGGCATTTGTACGACCAGCCGGCCTGGAAAATCTTGTCGTTCAGGCGGCGGACTTTGCTGTCGCCATCCTTGTAACGTCGGAACGTGATCTTTTGCGGGGTTTCGCTGACTGCTGACATATTGCCTTCTCCTCGTTATTTCGGACCCAGCTGGATCGCATTGCTCACCAGTTGATGCACTCCGCCCACCATCTTTCTGTCGAATCCGTAGATGGGCAGGACCTTGGTAAATTGCGCCTTGCAAATCGCGCAGATAGTCGCCATGAAATTGACGCCGTGTTCGTCCACGGACTGCTTCAGCACTTCCATGCGCGGCAGCGCGCCCTTGACGCGCAGCTCAAGCAGGTCGTCGGTCAACACACCGCCTCCTCCGCCGCAGCAGAAGGTCTGCTCGCGTGTGGTGTTGGGTGCCATTTCGACGAAATTGTTGGCGACTGCCTTGATGATGTTGCGCGGGATCTCGAACTGGCCGCCGGGCAGATCGCCCATGCGCGAGCCGCGCGCCACGTTGCACGAATCGTGGAACGTGATGATGTGTTTGTCGTTCAGCGATTTGTCGAACTTCAATGCATTGCGTTCGATCAGATCCCAGGTGAACTCGCAGATATGCGTCGGCTGCTTGTAGCGATGATCCAGCTGTTTCTGCAGCATCTGCGCAAAACGATCAACCTCGCCCGCGCCGCCGCCGACACCGCTCAGGGTGTTCCAGAAACTGTAAGCCACGCGCCAGGCATGGCCGCACTCGCCGACCACGATGCGCTTCACGCCGAGTTCCAGCGCGGCTTCGCGGATGCGCAACGCGATCTTGCGCAACTGCTCGTAGTTGCCGATGAACATGCCGAAATTGCCCGCCTCGGATGCCATCGAGGACAGCGTCCAGCTGGTACCGGAGGCATGGAACACCTTGGCGTAGCCGATCAGGCTGTCGATGTGCGGTTCGGCAAAGAAATCGGCGGACGGCGTGACGAGCAGCACTTCCGCGCCCTTCACGTCAATCGGGAAACGCACGTCGACGCCGGTGGCATCCTTGACGTCTTCTTCCAGACCTTCAAGCGTATCGATCAGCGCCGGGCCGGGCAGGCCGAGGTTGTTGCCGATCTTGTGCACCTTGCCGATGATTTCGTTGGAATACTTCTGGCCATAACCGATGTGGTCGAGAATTTCACGCGCCGCCATCGTGATCTCGGCGGTGTCGATGCCGTAGGGGCAGAACACCGAGCAACGGCGGCACTCGGAACATTGGTGGTAATAGTTGAACCACTCGTCCAGCACTTCGCGCGTCAGATCGCGCGCGCCGACGAGTTTGGGAAACAGTTTGCCGGGGATCGTGAAATAGCGGCGATACACGCTGCGCATCAAGTCCTGGCGCGCCACCGGCATGTTTTTCGGATCTTGCGTGCCGATGAAATAGTGGCACTTGTCGGTGCAGGCGCCGCAATGCACGCAGGCGTCCATGAACACCCTGAACGAACGGTATTTGGAAAGCAGATCGCCCATTTTGGCGATGGCCTTGTCGTGCCAGTCATCAACCAATTTACCGGGGAAGCCGAGGGCCTCATTGATCTTGTCGCTGGCGACGAACGGGCCCTTCCCTTCCATTGCGCCCGGGATCAGCGCGGGAATGATGGGGATGGTGCGATATGCTGGCGCTACGATGTCTGCCATTTCAGTTTTTCTCCGATTCCAGTTTGGCAGCCCATGCACTCAGATGGCGCTGATCGCGCGGATTGTCTTTCTGGTTGCGTGTGGGCGAGAAAAAGACGCCCGGCGCATGCAGCAATTTGCTGAAAGGGAACACAATCAGAAGCATTGCCACCAGTGACAAATGCACCAGCAGCAACAGATCGGTCGGAAGCGCCTGCACATTGAAATGCATCAGACCGAGGAAATATCCTTTAACCGCGATCACATCGGTATGTGCGACGAAGGTCATCATCAGGCCGGAAGCGGCAATGCCGATGAGCAGCAGCAGCATCAGGTGATCGGAAGGCGTGGAGATGTAACGGATGCGCTCTACGAACAAACGGCGTCCCCACAATCCGAGCAAACCAAGCAGCATGGTGATGCCGGCGTACATGCCGAACGGCTGGGCAATAGCGACCCACGTCCACACCGGTTCGGTGAAATAACGCAAATGACGCATAGCCGCCAGCGCAAGGCTGGCATGGAACAGCATGCCCAACCCCCAAATCCACAGATTGGACTTGAACAGGCTTTCGAAGAAAACAACCTCGCGCGTCATGCGCAACACGACGCCGCCCGTGGTGGTCGGCGCGGGTGTGGTCGGTATCTTCAGCGGAGCCGGGGTGCGGGCGTAGATACTGATGCGATAGAGCAAACCTACGACGAACAGCAGCGTAGCGAGGTAGAACAGGATCGCAAAAACGATGCTCGCCATGAGTTAATCCCTATCGCTGGACCAGAATTAAATGCAACCTGTGGGCTTTGGCAGACCGGCGATCTTGCACGCCTGCTTGCCGGGGCCGTACGGGAACAGACCATACAGGTATTCGCTGGTGCCCTTTTCGGCGCCCAGCTTCTTGCCGATAGCCTTGGTCAACACGCGCACAGCCGGTGCGATCTGGTATTCCTCGAAGTACTCACGCAGGAAGTTGACGACTTCCCAGTGCTGGTCGGTCATGGTGATGTTCTCGGTCTGTGCCATGTAGTTGGCAACGTCGGTGTTCCAATCGGCCAGATTGACCAGGTAACCTTCTTCGTCTGTTTCGTAGCTTTTACCGGCGACTTCGATGTTTGGCATTTCAGCACTCCTTCATTAAAAAATTGTTGTTGCATCTGCACTTCCCTCACCTCAATCCTCTCCCGGAGGGAAAGGAAGCGATCGGGCTGCGCGACTCTTGTCCTACAGCCAGGATTGGCAGGTTTTGTTATTGCTGGTCAGCTCGACGAAGCCGCTGTAATCCACCGCAGTGACGCCGTCCATGAGGCGGTCGCCGAGTCCGCGCGCTTCCAGATCGGGCATCAGAACATGCAGTTTGAATTTGCCCATCGCGGCTTTCAGCATAGCCTCGGCGGCATTGCCCTTGGTTGCGGCATAGACCGCGTCTTCAATGAGCAGAATGTCTCCGCCCGCTGCCGTGTTCAAGCATGTGTCCAGCGTAACGCTGCCCAAGGGCGATTTGTTGATGATGTGTAACATACGTTCCCCTTAGAAACTCAAGACCACGTCTTGCTCATCCATCAGCTTGCCCATCTCGGCACGGCTGAGCACTTTGACTGGCACCAGAAAATCTTCTTCGGTCAGACCGCGCGCGTCCATGGCTTCCTTTTCGACGTACAGCTTCTCGACGTCGTAGTCTTCCAGGGCACGGTAAGCGGGCGAGAAATTCTTGATCTCGATGCCCTTGGTCTGCTGACCCTTCTTCAACTGATATACGCCGTCATCCAGAAAGGCCAGCGACACGTCCTGGTCGAAAGCGGCCGAAATCAGCACAACTTCCAGCGATTCCAGCGCGTAGATCGTGCCGTAAGGCGCCTTGCGGTTGACGAACATGAATTTTTTAGCATCACTCATCGCGTCTCTCCTTAATCGCCGAATGTGACCAGACGGTCACACTTGATACCGGCTTCCACCAATTGCCCAAGTCCGGAGATACGGAAACCCTGCGCCAGATTCTCTTCCTTGATGCCGCGACGCAATGCTGCTGCGACGCACACCACCAGGTCGACCTTGTGCTCTTCCGCCAGCTTGGTCCAGCGGTTCACAATGTGACGGTCATCCTGAGGCGGCTCGGTCAGCTTCGACGCGTTTTGAACGCCATCGTGGTAGAAGAACACGCGCCATACCTCGTGACCCTTGGCGATGGCTGCCTTGGCAAACAGGTAAGCCGAATCGCTGGCTTGGTGCTGATAAGGACCTTCGTTGACGACAATTCCGAATTTCATCAGTTAACCTCGCTCAGAAACGGATATGCGTCGACGCGTTCAGATTGGCACGCGAACCGCGCCAGTCGTCGATCAGGTACTTGGTAAACGGCAGTCCGGTCTTCTCGAAGAAACGCGGCCAGCCGATACGGTCGATCCAGTCTGCAATACGCTCCCAGGGGCGCGCATCCGCCTTGTAGACGTTCAGGATGTTCTTCACGGCTGCGCCGACTTCAGGCCAGCGCGGAGGATTGTTGGGCAGACCGGAAGCGACCATCTTCATGAAAGTCGGCTTGCCGCGCGCGTTGGAGTTCTTGCCGCCGACCCAGATCGCCAGTTTGGAATTCTCCGGATCGTTGATCTGCATCGGAGGGCACGGAGGGTAGCAGGCGCCGCAGCACATACATTTCGACTCGTCGATTTCCAGCGAAGGCTTGCCGTTGACCATGGCGGGACGGATCGCCGCAACCGGGCAACGGGCAACCACTGCCGGACGTTCGCACACGTTGGCAACCAGGTCATGGTTGATGACCGGCGGCTTGGTGTGCTGCACGATGATGGCGAGGTCGGCCTGTCCGCCGCAGTTGATTTCACAGCAGGAGGTGGAGAGGTGCACACGGTTCGGCATTTCTTCGCGCTTGAATTCGACGATCAATTCGTCCATCAGCGCCTTGACCACGCCGGAAGCATCGGTGCCGGGGATGTCGCAGTGCAGCCAGCCCTGGGTGTGCGCGATCATGGTGATCGAGTTGCCGGTTCCGCCCACGGGGAAGCCGTGTTTGTTCAGTTCAGCGATCAGCGGCGCAACCTTCTTCTCTTCCGACACCATGAACTCGATGTTGGAACGGATGGTGAAGCGCACGCGGCCTTCGGCAAACTTGTCGGCGATGTCGCACAGCGTGCGGATGGTGTAAACGTCCATCTGGCGTTGCGTACCGGCACGCACGGACCACACTTCGTCGCCGCTGTGGGAGACATGGTGCAATACGCCGGGACGGGGACGGTCGTGGTATTTCCAGTTGCCGTAGTTCTTGGCCAGAACCGGGTGCAGGTATTTCTTGTTGTCCGGTACGCCAGTCTCTTTTGGCTTGCGCATCTGTACGGGTGCATTCATCTTCATATCTCCTTAAGCAGCTTGCTTCTTGGCTTTGATCTTGGCGACTTCTGCGTCCCAACCGTCGGTACGCACGTAAGGGTTCATACGCGGCGAGCTGATCATCGCCGGATCAACTTCGAGTTCCATCGCTTCAAGGTAATTGGCCATACCGATACGTTCGATCATTTCGCCGGAACGCTCGTGCTCGAGCGCGTTTTCGGCAAAAAAGTCGATGTGACGCTGACCGAAGTCAACCAGCTTTTCAACATCTTCTTCAGAATCCAGCTTCATGAACGGAATAACCACGGTGCCCATCAAGCCGCCGATCTTCAGGTGGCTCTTGCCGCCGACCAGTATGCTTGCACCGCTATCCTTGCCGGGAGCCAATGCGCCGGTCATCACGTTGATGCAGTGCATGCAACGTACGCAATCCTGGTTGTCGATCTCGATCGCATGGGTGTCGCTTACCTTCACGCTGGAGGTGTGCGCACCGGTCTTGATCTTGCCGATTTCCTTGACCTGGAAAGTCTTGGTCGGGCAACGTGCAACCACGTCGTTCACCAACTCGTCCATGCCGTGCTTGGCGAACCACTTCTTGGCCAGCGCTTCGTCGGTGCGAATGTTGTCGCGCCAGGTGCCGATGATCGCCATGTCGGAACGCTGAATCGCGTTCATGCAGTCGTTCGGGCAACCGGAGAACTTGAATTTCATCTTGTACGGCAGCGAAGGACGGTGCAGGTCGTCGAGGTAGGAATTGATCACCGCACGCATCGCCTTGGCTTCGTCGTAGCAGGATTGTTCGCAACGGGCGGCGCCCACGCAGGACATCGAGGTACGCAACGCGGGGCCTGCGCCGCCGAGGTCGAAACCCATCTCGTTGAATTCGTCAAATGCTTTTTGCACGTTCTCGGTACTGCAGCCCTGGAACATGATGTCGCCGGATTGGCCGTGCATCGCGATCAGGCCGGAACCGTGCTTCTCCCAGATGTCGCAGAACTGGCGCAGGGTGGCTGTATCGTAGTGCATGCCGGGCGGGGGCATAATGCGCAGCGTGTGGAACTCGGCCGCATCCTTGAACTGGGGAGTGCCGTCAGGATTTTTCAGTTCGGTGAAGCGCGGAATCACGCCGCCGCCATAACCGAACACGCCGACCGTGCCGCCCTTCCAGTAGCCCTTGCGGGTCTTGTAGGAAGCTTCGAGTTGACCCAGCAGGTCGACTGCGATGTCCTTGTCCTTGGCCAGACGTTTCAGGCCGGTCACAAAACTCGGCCATTCGCCCTTTTCGAGTTCATCCAGATTCGGAGTGTTATGCATCTTTTTCGCCATAATATTTTCCTTTCAAGTCGCGTTGCGCTATGTTGCCCGGCGAAGGGCTGGAATTCCGGTATCGTTAGGGTTCTGGCAAAGACTGCCGGCCCGGTTTCTTAATGGTCCCGCATGTTACGGCGCCGCAACAAGGCTAACTATCACCCGTAGCGACTATCCAAAGTAACCCTAAAGGGGGGTATTTTTCACTTCCCCGGTAGTATTCCAAATATGGGGATATTGGCGATAGACTAAGCCCAAATTCACCGGGTTCGTCGATACGCTAATCGATCCATCATACTTTAAAAGAAAGAAAATGGCGAAAATCACCGAACTGAGTACGATCAAGGTCCCCCTGGGGGGGCAGCAAATCGAATTACAGCAAATCGACCATGCAGAAGGCGGCATGAGCCTGTTGCGCGTTCGCATCCGCGAAGGAAAACGTTT
Organism: Sideroxyarcus sp.; assembly: GCA_049286265.1. Taxonomy (GTDB): domain Bacteria; phylum Pseudomonadota; class Gammaproteobacteria; order Burkholderiales; family Gallionellaceae; genus Sideroxyarcus. The sequence continues at coordinate 10,596 of JBAQDF010000049.1, read as the reverse complement.
CACCATCTTCGATATCGATCCTGCGACAGCAACGCAATGGGCTGCAACCATGCAGCAGTGGGCCGGATCACAAGGAAAGCCGTGACCGCCTCTCGCACTGAAATGATCGATGTGGTATTCGAGATAAGCGGCGGGACATTGCCCACCTCTTATCCGTATGCATTATGGGGTGAAATATCGAGGCTCATCCCGCAACTCGAAGAACATGAAAATGTCGGTGTCATTCCATTGCGCATGGCCGAAAGCAGGGAAGGTATGCTGCTGCCAAAACGCGCAAAGCTGGTACTGCGGCTGCCCCTTGAGCTTGCCGGGGTCGTATCCGTCCTGACGCAGAAGCAGTTGCGGGTGGCAGGCATCGAAATGCAATTGGGTTCGTGCAAAACCCGGCCGATACAGCACTACCCTACCCTGCATGCGCATTTGGTGACCGGCGCGGAGGATGAAGTCATGTTCGTGGCCGAGGTGGAATCCGCGCTCGCTGCAATGAACGTAAAAGCGAGCCTGATCTGCGGTAAACGCCACTCGCTAAAAGATGGCGAGCGCGAGATCAGGGGATACAGCCTGGTATTGCACGATCTGACACCGGAAGGCTCGCTGCGGGTGCAATACGCCGGATTGGGCAAGGAACGGCGGTTTGGTTGCGGTATTTTTGTGCCGTATAAGGTCATCTCCAGTTTTGAATGATGTTTTTACTGAAAGAAAGGAAATAAAACAATGAGCTACACAGTTGCAGGAAACGAATTGGAAACCAATGATGAAGGCTATTTGCTGGAGCCGGATTACAGCGAAGAAGTCGTTAACGTGATCGCAGCAGCCGAAGGCATAGCCCTGACGCCCAAGCATTGGGAAGTCATCAACTACATGCGCGAAGAATATAAGGAAAATGGCCACACGCCCAATTTCCGCAACATGCTGAAAGGCGTCAACGAATTTTGGCCGGAAGCGGACAGCAAAGCGTTGTACGATCTGTTCCCTATCGGCCCCGCGAAGCAAGCCGCGAAGATCGCCGGTTTGCCGCAGCCCCTGGGTAAGGGCGGTTACTAATAATATTGCCAGCCATTCAAGCAGGCTGGATATAAGGAGAAATACATGGATATGGTCAACGTAGTGCTGGACATGAAGGGGCTCTCTTGCCCCAGGCCGCTCATCGGGGCAAAACGCATGGTGGATGAACTATCCATCGGACAAGTGCTGTTGCTGGTGTCCGATTGCCCGGGCACCCAGGACGATCTGTTCGCCTGGGCGAAACAGACCGGCAACCAGATCCTGAAGACCGAGAAAATGCCCGGTGGCGGAACCGGCTACCATATCAAGAAAGGTCCGGTCCAGGCGCACGATGCCAATGTCACGCTGGATATCCGCGGCGCAGTCTGCCCCGGCCCCATCGTTGAAGCGAAAAAACTGCTGAACGGCATGCAAACGGGAGAAGTGCTGAGACTGATCAGCGATTGCCCCGGCGTGCAATCCGACATCGGCGGCTGGGCTTCCTCCACCGGCATGACCTTGCTGAAAACTGTCGATGCCGAAGCCGGCGTCCACGAGTTCTACATCCGCAAAGGCTAGAAAACTGCTGCACTCGACATAACTGCGTTGCTCGACGGCTCAAGATGCTCATTTACTTCATGTAAACTCCGCTCTTTCGCCGTCTCGCGCCTTGTTCTGCCATCGTTCGCGACGTTTTCTATTTTTTCAATTATCGACTTGGAGTGACTCTCAGGTGCGCATCAAAAGCAACTGGTTCAAGGAAGGTCGAGAGCATTCTCCGCAAGTGATCTCGGATGCGTTGTCGTTCGTCGTATCGCGCATTGCCGACAACGCTCTCAAGAACACGCGCAAGTCGAAGTTCGAGATCGAGGTCGGCCCGCAGTATCTGGATTTCCTTGCCGAGTTCCTGCTGTTCCTCGTCCTTTCCGCAGACCGCATCGCCTACCTCAAACTCAGCGCGGAGGACCGGGTAATTTTCACCGGCAATCTGGCAAACCGGGTGGCCGAGACCTATGCTGAGAACCGCAGCCGTCTGCTTAAGGAAAATCAGGCCTATTGCAAGCAGAGTTTCATCGACCTGCTCAACCAGCGCGCCGGTGAATATGCAGACTTCGGTTACGACGAGAACGGCCCGGACTACGGGTTCTACCGCTATCTCGCCTTCTGCATCGGCAACGTACTGAGTGAAGAAGACGCAAACTGGGTTATCGATCCGATGATCAGCTTTGAAGCGCCCGAGGCAATCAAGATGGTCGAAAAAACATTGCGCGGCCTATATGAGGAAGAACCGAAAAAACCGCGTCGGCGTGCTGCGTCTGGCGGGGACTGAATGAACAATCCATTCGACCTGAACGACACCGCAAGCTATGCGCAATGGCGCGTGCAAAAACTGTCCAGTGCGCCGAAATCAGCGGCTGAACTGATCGTCGAGGTGCGCGACCCGCGCACCCTGACTCCGGGCGAACACGCCGCCCTGGCAGAACGCATCCGCCGCTGCAACATGGCGATCTACGCCAGTCCCATGCACGAAGCGGACACCGATATTCCCCGCCTGCTGGGTGCGCAATTCGGGTTGACCCATCTCGATGCCAACTGGCTGGCAGGCGAAGACGGCATCTCGGAAATCCGCGTGTTCGACAAAGGCACGCGCCAGCATTACATCCCCTACACCGACCGGCCGATCAAGTGGCATACCGACGGCTACTACAACCCGCCGGAGCGCGAGATACGCGCCATGGTGCTGCATTGCGTGCGCAATGCCGGCAGCGGCGGCGAGAATCAGTTGATGGATCACGAAATGGCTTACCTGCTATTGCGCGATGAGAACCCGCAGCACATCAAAGCCCTGATGCAGGCAGACGCAATGACCATACCGGAACGGGTGGATGAAACCGACGGCGTGCGCCCAGCGCAAAGCGGCCCGGTGTTTTCACTGGATGCGCACGGCAACCTGCACATGCGCTACACCGCCCGCACGCGCAGCATCGCCTGGAAGCAGGATGCGGCAACTCAAGCTGCTGTTGCCGCACTGGAACGCCTGCTGGCATCGGACACGCCCCATATCTTCAAGGGCCGTCTCGAACCCGGCATGGGACTGCTGTGCAACAACGTGCTGCATGACCGCTCCGCCTTTCAGGATGATCCGACGCATCCGCCACGTTTGCTGTATCGCGCCCGCTATCTGGATCGTATCCAACTGTAGGGTGGGTACGTTCTTCGTGCCCACGCTGTAGCGGCACCTGTTTCCGCGTGGGCACCCAATACGTGCCCACCCTACACGGCTCATCTCTCAAGGGGCAACCATGCAATTTGTGAATTCAATTATTCTGCTGTTCGCCCTCTTCCCCGCGCTGGCATCTGCAACACCGATGCCGGTCGAGAACGTCGCGCCCGGCGTGTACGTTCATCACGGGGAGCACAAGGACATCAACGTCGGTTATGGCGGCGATATATGCAATATCGGCTTCGTCATCGGCACCAAGGGCGTGGCGGTGATCGACACCGGCGGCTCGCCGAAAACCGGCGCACGCTTGCGCGAGGCAATACGCAGTATCACCCAGCTCCCCATCCTTTACGTGATCAACACCCACGTCCATCCCGACCATAGCCTGGGCAATGCCGCCTTCAAGCAGGACAAGCCCGTGTTTGTCGGGCACAGCCGCCTGGCCGGACTTATGGCGCAGCGCAGAGAAGCCTATCTGGGCAATGAACCGCAATGGGTAGGCGAGGAAGACGCTGCGGGCACCGAACTGATCGCACCCGCGCTGACCGTGGCGGACACGCGCGAAATCGATCTGGGCGGACGCACCCTGCGTCTCACGGCTTATCCGGTAGCGCATAGCCCGGCCGATATCAGCGTGTTTGATACTGGCAGCAAGACGCTGTGGGCCGGGGATTTGCTGTTCATAGAACGCACCCCCTCCATCGACGGCAACGTTCCGGGCTGGCTCGATGTCATCGAACAACTGCGCAAGAATCCGGTATCGCATGTCGTTCCCGGCCATGGCCCTGCATCCGCAAACCTGGACTCCGCCTTGAACGATGAAAAGCGTTACCTGACCACTCTGCTCGCCGACGTGCGCGCCGCCATCAAACGTGGTGACAGCATGGAACAAACGATCGCCACTGCGGCGAAATCGGAAGAAGGAAAATGGGTGCTCTTCGACGTCGTCAACCGGCGCAACGTCGCGCTTATTTTTCCTGTGCTGGAATGGGAATAACGTCAAATAGCTGTTGCTCGGCACGTTGCCGCTCAACATCTCAAACATCCGCTTCTTTGAATATTGATCGGCTATTGCTGACATGTACCGGAACCCGGTCATGTATTTATATCTTTTTGCCGCACTCATCCCAAATAGTTCATTAGCTCTGCAATCTCTCCTTCCCCCTTGCACCCGCAAGGGGTAGGCCGTGGTTGTAAAGCCGCTGAAGCGGCAACAACCACGCACCAAGGGGAAGGTTGGGATGGGGGTAGACTCGTGGAATCTCACCGATTCTACCCCCACCCTACCCCTCCCCCTGCAAGGGGGAGGGAACAAAACGGCTAATGGATTTTCCGGGTTCATCGCACTGCCTGCTAGCAAAAGGGGTTTCTGGAAGCGCAGGGAACTGGCGTACCATACCGGCCTTTAGAGACACCTGCCCCGCATGTCCGCCATCGTCCTCACCACCCTCAACGCGCGCTACATCCATGCCTCGCTGGGCTTGCGCTATCTCGCCGCCAACATGGGCGAACTGGAACAAGACACAGAGATCATGGAGTTCACCCTGCAGAACCGGCCTGAGGAAATCATCGAGGCTTTGCTTGCGGCCAAGCCGCGCATCATCGGTTTTGGCGTGTACATCTGGAACGTGACCGAGATTACCCGCGTGGTCGCCTTGCTCAAATGCGTCGCCCCGCAAATTACCGTGGTGCTGGGCGGGCCTGAAGTCAGTTACGAAAGCAATGAGCAGGAGATCGTGCGCCTGGCCGATTACGTGATCACAGGCTGGGGAGACATCAGCTTTGCCAGACTTTGCCGCGAACTCTTGCAACAGCGCCCGCAGGTGCAGAAGATCATTGCCGGCATCCAGCCGAAGCTTGCCGAGATCAAGCTACCCTATGCACTTTACTCGGACCACGACATCGCGCACCGCACGCTGTATGTGGAAGCTTCGCGTGGCTGCCCGTTCAAATGCGAATTCTGCCTCTCGTCATTGGACAAGACGGCCTGGGCCTTCGATCTCGACCGCATCCTCGATGAGATGGACAAGCTCCATCAGCGCGGTGCTCGCCGGTTCAAATTTGTCGACCGCACCTTCAACCTCGACATCAAGGCCAGCGTGCGCATCCTGGAATTTTTCCTCGAACGCATGGACGATAAACTGTTCGTGCACTTCGAAGTCATCCCTGATCACCTGCCGGAGCAACTGAAAGCGCTGATCGTCAGATTCCCAGCCGGCTTGCTGCAATTCGAGGTGGGCATCCAGACCCTGAACCCCGAAGTGCAGGCACTGATCTCGCGCAAACAGGACACGGCCAAAACAGAAGAAAACCTGCGCTGGCTGCGACAGGAAAGCCACGCGCACATCCACGTCGACCTCATCATCGGCCTGCCCGGTGAAAATGTGGAGAGCATCGCTTATGGCTTCGACCGCATGGTTGCGCTGAAGCAGCAGGAAATCCAGGTCGGTGTGCTCAAGCGCCTGCGCGGCACGCCCATCATCCGCCATACCGAGGCGTACGCAATGCACTACACCCCGTACCCGCCCTACACCATACTCGCCACCGACCGCATCGACTTTCCCACCATGCAAAGACTGGTGCGCTTTGCCCGCTACTGGGATCTGGTGGGCAACTCAAAGCGTTTTCCAAAGGCACTGAAACTATTGCTGGATGAAAGCCCGTTTACGCGCTTCCTGACTTTCTCCGACTGGCTCTATTCCACCACGCACCAGACTCATCAGATTCCGCTGCCCCGGCTGTTCGATCTGCTGTTCACAGGACTGACTACAGCACTTGCCGTACCGACAGAAATGGCCCGCACAGCACTGGAGCATGATTTTATTCAGTCAGGCTGCAAGGAGACGCCGCCGTTCATGAAAATGGAGAAGGATTTGCCCCGCAAGACCAAAGCAGGAAATCTGGTGAAACGGCAGGCACGGTTTCTTGCGGAATAACTTTTGGGTTTGGTATTTTCGCATGCAGGCATGGGACGGCAAAAGGCGAGTTTGATCTCGTTGAGAAGGCGTGGAATTTGAAGCAGAGGGGCAGCTTAGGCCAAAATGAATACGGGCTGGAAATCGGCCAAAGCTGCCGTTTCAATTACCTGAATCCACGTCTGCAGATGTATCCATTGCGGAAGTTCTAATCTCTTCGGGCGCGCCGGAAGAGATAAATCTGGGCACTGGGAAACAAAATTAGAATTTTCTTTTTAGAAGTAACTCTCTTTTAGAACATTATTTCTTGTGCAATGTTGCACCCCTATTTTTTAGTAACCTGCTTTACTCCAGTTGCTTCCAGCAATGCCTCTTCTTGCGACACAGTAGGCTGAACCAACTTTGATTGCAGCGCAATGAAAGTATTATCGAATTGCGTTTTCGCAGTCAGCAATTGTGGCTTAGTTGCTTCAAGAGTCGAAAGCATATTTTGGCAAAATTCCATCAGAGCCGCAGTTGACATGGTCACGCGTACAACCGCTTGTCGCTGCTCAACAGCAACCCCTTCTTTTGGTGGCAATACAGTGTGAAAAGTTAATTTTGACATGGGATATCCGAGCATCGCGAATCCCATTCCATCTGCATACACCTCAAGAAGCTCGTCTGAAATATGAAGGTCAAACGATTTGTTCTTTTCACGAATGTTAACTGTGTTTGCCATTGTTTATACTCCAAAAAAAATGCTATCAATTGAATCTACTGGCGCTGCTGTGGCGTACTTCAATTGCGAATCATATTCTTGTGGGGATAAGTAATTACCAGTGTATTCATGTATTGCAACTTCCAGCGCAGCCTCTATTTTCGGGTACTCCACTTCAAAACTCTCAGCACTAATTGCAGCCGGAGATAGGTCGTCTGTTTCTTCCAGCAGCCTACTGTATGGAACAAATTTGACTAGCAAAGCCACATCAAATGCCGCGGAAAGCTCTTCCAACGTAGATAGCGAGAATTTTCCATAGCTTGGGTCTTCTAATCTTGCGATGGCTGACTGCTGAGTTTTCCCAAGTTTTAGAGCAAGTTCTTTTTGTGATAAACCCCGTTGAGTTCGAAGGGCTCGAATTTGATAGGCGATACCCTGCTCAATAGTTGCCTTCACATAGGCATCACGAAACCCCTTGCTTTTAAGGCGTTTTAGCTTAGTTAATTTAGAGTTTGAATGGCTTTGCATTTGCTGTTTTTCCCTCAATTTGCAACCTCAGACGTTCGGCCTTTTTGCGCCAACCTTCGGGTAATATTTTGCCGCCTTTTTCTGTCGCCCAAATCAATATCGTAAATTCATTTACGCCGGGGCCAAAATATCCAATAGGTCGTTGCATAACCTTGTCCGCCTTAAAGCGGATTTCGTAAAAGTCCCTATAACCTTCGCCCGCTGTAAGCTTTGCAGCATAATTACGAGGGTTGGTCCACTCCTGTTTTTGACGAACTCGTAGATACTCAACGGCAAGCAGACAATTTGCCTTTAATTCATCACTACCTGAATCGAAGGTTGATTGAACTTCTTTCTTACCGTTTGGTGCCTCGTAGCATTTGAAGTTCCACATTCAATATATCACAATTTTGTGATTCACAAGAGGCTTGGTTACCCCGTCCAAGTAACACGGGGGGCTCAAAAAACATCCCCAGCAATTTATCAGAAATCCCCCATTAACCACAGGGGAAAGATATGGTCCGTACCAAGCGCCACCGGCGTACCGCGGGTGGACAGCCTGCTTATGCGGTTTTAATGGAGGCGATGCGCATTGGGCAAGCCAAATCCAGTACCCACTTTGAGCCTAATTGGTGCGCCCGAAGAGATTAGAACTTCCGCAATGGATACATCTGCAGACGTAGATTCAGGCAATTGCAACGGCAGCATTGGCCGAATAGCGGAAGTCGTCTTTACCATATGCAGCATCTCGTGCAAACACCAAATGCTGCACACTTATTGTTCCCTCAGAGATCGCCCTGACTTGCCACCACCATCATATCTTTCATCGCTGCCATAACACGCTCGGCACTTTTGCGGGTGTCTTCAGGCATAGCCTGGATCAATTTCAGGTCCATCATCATGGAGATGACCCAGCGCTTCCCATCTTTGTCTTCCAGCAGCGCGATGCGGCAAGGCATGAAGGCGATCATCAGCGGATCGGCGGTCAGCATTTTGTTGGCGGTCAGTCCGTCGCAGAAGTTGAAAATTTCGATACGCTTTGACGGCTTGCCGGTCAGCGCTTCGATTTCCTTGTACAACTGGTTGACCCCGACGAACTTCAGGTTGTGCTGATTGGCGCGCAGCTTGAGGGATTCCACGGCGTCGTCGAAACTGACGCTGTCTTGTACCTGGATGCGTGCGATCTGCAGTTTGACGTCGGTGTAACCGATGCCTGCGGGTTCGGCTGCCAGCGTGGATTGCATGACCAGCGCAAACAGCAGTGCAACTAATTTTCGAATTATATGCATGACAATTCCTTTCTTATGGCCTACCCGGAAATTCAAAATCCGTCATTCCCGCGCAGGCGGGAATCCAGTCAAATAACCAAGTTCCTTGCGTAGCTAGGAAAATTCAAAAAATGCCTCTTTGAAAAACCGCTGGATTCCCGCCTGCGCGGGAATGACAGCTTGTTTTCTTTTGCAATAATTCAGACCATGCCCGGGTTCCCGGTGACACCCTTCAGTTTCGGCACATTCGGCGTGGTCACCTTGACGACTTTTTCGCTGCGCAGATGTCGTGCGACCAGATCCCAGATCGGCTCGCCGCCCTTGTCCCGTGCGGCTTCTGAAACAGGTGCCCAGCCCGCCACTTTGTAGGTCTTGCTTGCATCCAGCAGTTTGCCGTCCAGTCGCATGTCCTGGATTCTGTTGCCCATGGAGGCATTAGGTTCGCAGGTATATTCCAGACCGCCCACGCGCACCATGTCGCCGCCCTGCTGATAATAGGGATCGGGGTTGAAGAGGTTGTCGCACACATCCTCCAGCACCGTCTTGATCTGCTCGCCGCTCATCTCGGTGACCGTCGTGAACGGATAGGTGATCGCCGTCTGGTTGAGCACGTCTTCCATGGTGATGGTCGAACCCGGCAGCAGCGAAGTGCCCCAGCGGAAACCCGGAGAAAACGCGATAGGCGCATCCTTTTCTTTCATCAGGGCATCGAGTATCAGCTGGTCGAAGCTGCCGTTGAAGTTGCCACGGCGATACAGCAGGCCGTCGGTGGTGGCCAGTTTTTCGGAAAGTTTGCTCTCGTACGGTGCACGATGCTTTTGCATCAGCGCGCTCATGCTCTTGTCTGCCGCGAGCAGATTGGAGAATACCGGCAGCAGCTTGTAGCGGAAGTTCGCCACCTTGCCCGCCTTGACCTCGAAATCCAGCACGCCGAGGAACTTGCCGTTGGAACCGGCATTGGTCACCAAGGTCGTGCCGCCGCTGTTCTTCACCGGGATCGGCACCGGGATACCGTCGTGCGTATGCCCGCCCAGAATGGCGTCCAGACCGCTGACACGCGATGCCAGCTTGAGATCGACATCCATGCCGTTGTGCGACAACAACACCACGACTTGCGCGCCCTTCTTGCGCGCTTCATTGATGGTGAGCTGCAGGTTCTCTTCCTGAATCAGGTACGACCAGTCCGGCACGAAATAGCGCGGGTTGGCAATGGTGCTGTACGGAAACGCCTGGCCGATGATCGCCACCGGAATCTTGTTGAGTTCGCGGATGACATAAGGCTTGAATACGGGATCGCCGAAGTCGGTAGTCTTCACGTTCTGCGCAACCACATCCATCTTGCCGCTTAACTGGCCTTCCTCGACCTCTTTGATGCGTTGTGCGCCGTACATGCACTCGAAGTGCATGGTCATGGCATCCACGCCCAATTCCAGGCAGGCATCTATCATGTCCTGTCCTTTGCTCCACAGCGCCTGTCCGCTGCCTTGCCAGGTATCGCCGCCATCCAGCAGCAGCGCACCGGGACGCGAGGCGCGTATCTGTTTGACCAGTGTTGCCAGATGCGCAAACCCGCCCACCTTGCCGTAGGTGCGGGCCGCATCGACGTAATTGAGGCTGGTATAGGCATGCGCTTCCGGTGTGCCCGGTTTGACGCCGAAATGCTTGAGCAGCGCGTTGCCCACCAGATGCGGCGGCTTGCCACTCGTTGCGCCCACTCCCAGATTGATTTCCGGTTCGCGGAAATACATCGGGTTCAGTTGTGCGTGCGTATCGGTGATGTGCAGCAGGCTGACGTTGCCGTACTTCGGCAAGTCATACAGATGCGTTGCATTGCCAGCGGCATAACTATCGCTATTCTTCAGCAGGAAACCGCCCGCCGATGCGATAGCCAGCATTTGCAGAAACTCGCGACGATTCATGTCCATGAAATATCCTTTCAGTAGGGTGGGCACGTTTTTGGTGCCCACGCGGTACTTGAACAAGGGAATGCGTTTGCAC
>JBAQDF010000048.1:0-27198 GCA_049286265.1 Sideroxyarcus sp. | reverse complement strand
TTTCTACCCCCTCCCTAGCCCTCCCCCTGCAAGGGGGAGGGGACAAATGGCCTAATGAACAATCTGGGATAATTAGAGCTACCCTTTACTTGATTGCTTCGTCCACACGTTCCAATGGCAGCCGGATATGGAACACTGTCCCCCGCCCAACTTCGCTCTCGGCCGAAATGCAGCCGCCATGTTCATCGATGATCTCGTACACGATGAACAGCCCAAGCCCCATGCCGCGTCCGACATCCTTGGTGGTGAAAAAGGGGTCGAAAATTCGCGGCAGTATCTCGGCCGGAATTCCCGGTCCGTTGTCGCGGATTTCGATGTCCACCGCTTCTCCGCCCTGGAAACATTTGCCGAGCGATTTGTCCCCCTCATTGAGCCGGGACTGGGCGCCATCGCGGCTCAGATGCCGCCTGACCGCGCTGATGCGGATTTCACCCGTTCCACCCATTGCTTCCAGCGCATTCTTGATGAGGTTGATAAAGGCCTGCTCCAGCCGCTGCCGGTCCGCCGGGAGCGCGATGTCCGCTCCAATCTCGGTCACGATTCGCACATCGGGGGCTGTTTCACCCTTGAGAAACTGGATGGCCTCGTCGAACAGGGGGGCCAGCAGTACGTTTTCGCGCTTGACCGGTTTGACGCGGGCAAAATCCAGCAACGCACAGACGATGTTGCGCGCCCTGTCCGTCTGCTCTTCGATTTGTTGCAACAACTCCTTGCGCCGCGCCGCGTCGTGTTCCTCGACTTCTTCCTGCAGGATCTGGGTCGTGAGAAAAGTATTCGAGAGCGGATTATTCAGTTCGTGCGCCACGCCAGCCAGCATGGTGCCCAGAGAGGCAAGTTTCTCGGAGCGCAGGAGCATTTTCTGGCGCAGTTCGAGTTCGTCCAGCATGTGATTGAAGGCCTGGGTGATGGAAATGATCTCGCGATCTTCCGAGGGCGTGGCAAGCCTGTCCAGGCTGCCGCCGGAAACGGCTTCCACACAACTATCCAGGTGTTTGAGCGGACGAGCCACCATGCGCGACAGCGCCCAACCGACCGCGACCATCAGCAGCGAGATCAATACGATCGAAGATAACAGGATGAGGCGGAAGCGATCCAGCGTTGCGCGAATCTTGCGTCTTTCCGTCCCTGCGATCTCTTCGGCGACGGTAACGACATCCTTGCCGGCTTTCCTGATTTGCGCATCCAGCAACTCGGTTTGCGCTGCGTCTGTAGCGCTCGTACTGGCGTACTTATCCGACAGTGCAAGGTAGGCGCGCATATCGTCCCGCAGCGCGGAAATGCGGGGCCACGAGGCAAGCCTGGCGAAAGCCGCAGTATTGCTCTCGATCACGTCGATCACCTTGAGGGCATAGCGCTTGCTCTCCTGCAGGTCGGCATCCTGGCGGTAAAGGAAATAATTTTTCTCGAAACGCCGGATTTCCAGTGTGGCGTCAAATAGCTCGGAAATGTGCTCGCCCAGTGTGACCTTGTTGTCGATCAGACGCAGTTCGAGAAAGGTGAACAGGGAAAGCGCAACAATCAGCAGCGCCATGACGTAATAGCCCAGATAGCCGAGCGTGATTTTCTGGCGGAGCGAGGACTGGAGCTTCATGTGTGGGATGTTGCTACAGATTGTTACATTCTGCAACACCGGAACATAACCATGAAACATCAGTGGATTTGACTGCCATCCGCTGACAGGACAGCATCCTGCTGCGTATTCCGAAATTTGGCGCTCAGGAACATTACACATTGCAACAGTGCAGTTGATTTCTTGCGGCTGGGCGTCTGAAATTTAATTCAACCAAAACAACATATTGGCAATAATGTGTGGCGCGGCATGGATAGTGCTGTACCTGTACTGATACAGACAAGATTCACATTTCCTTATCCATGACAGGAGCCATCGTGAAAAAATTCTTTGCCAGACTAAATAGCATGCTCACCGCCATTGCCTATGCCGAAGCGGGCGACCTGGACGCGGTCAAGCAAATTCTTCAGGCGCAAGGCAAACAGGCGCGGAGGGCTGAGGATAAGGAATCAAAGAGAGTCTCTGACGATACTCGGGAACAGCCGGTATATTGATCGGGAACTAGCAAGTACAGCCAGGTTGTTCACAACGACGATGCGCGGGCAATAGAGAATTCACGCAGGGTGCTCCCTGCCCTGTCACAGTATATTCAGCTTTCTTTGTTGGGTGCGCCATCAACCGGCGGATTGACCGGCAACCAAACGGTGAAGGTTGTGCCCTTTCCCACCGTGCTTTCAACTTCAATGCGCCCCTTATGCTTTTGTACGATGTCGAAAGATATTGCAAGTCCGAGTCCCGTGCCCTTGCCGACAGGCTTGGTCGTGAAGAAAGCCTCAAATATCCGCGCAAGATTTTCGGGAGGGATGCCGCTGCCGGTATCGGCAATTGCAATAAACACCTCCTCGCCGACTTGTCCTGTGCGAATGGTGATTTCGCCTTTTTCGGGTATCGCCTGCGCCGCGTTAACCAGCAGATTCAGGAGAACCTGGTTGATCTGCGATGGCATGCAATAAATTTTTGGAATATCGCCGTAGTCCTTATTCAGGGTGCAGTGGTACTTGATTTCGTTCCAGACGATATTGAGCGTGGAATCAATTCCGCTGTTCAGGTCGGCCAGGAGCCATTCCTGATTTTCGGCGTGGGCGAAGTCTTTCAGGTCGCTCACGATCTTTGTTACGCGCGCCATCCCTTGCCGCGATTCCGCAATCAACTGGCCAATATCGGTGCGAAGAAATCCGATGTCCTTCTGCTGCTTGATGGTACGAACTTTCAAAAGAGCTGCCTCATTCGATGAGCAGGCGTTCTCCAGCGTTTCATAGGCGTCCAGGAGTTCGAGAATGTCCTGTCTGTAGGTATCCAGTGTTTTGAGATTGGATTTGACAAAGCCAACCGGATTGTTGATCTCGTGAGCAATGCCGGCCGCCAGTTGCCCTATGGCGGCCATCTTCTCGGATTGCATCAGTTGGATATGAACTTGCTGGATTTCTTTCAGACGCTTGGCGACCTCGGCTTCCAGACAGGCATTCTGGCCACGCAAACCGTCGCGGGCGCGTTTGAGTTCGATCTGGGTGCGCACTCGTCCCAATATGATGGGCAGGTGGTAAGGTTTGGTGATGTAATCCACCGCACCAAGCGCAAGGCCTTTCTCTTCATTTTCAATGGCGTGCAGCCCGGTAACGAAGATGACTGGAATATCGCAAGTGGCCGGATTGTTGCGCAGGCAGGTAAGCACCTGGTATCCATCCATCCCCGGCATCATGACATCGAGCAAGATCAGATCAGGTTGCGGAGTGGTTGCGGCAATTTGCAATGCAAGTTCGCCGGAAGGCGCTGCCATTACATCGTAATGTGGCTGGAGCAAGCTGCCAAGAACAGCCAGATTGCCTGCATCATCGTCCACAATCAGGACTCTGGTACGGCTTGGCGCTTCGATTGCGTTCATGACCATTCGGTGCTCCCTCTCTGACTCAGTGTTCACTTTGCAACAAGTTCCGGGTGTTCCTTGCAGGCACGCTTTACGATCACCAACGCCTCCGGATAGAGAAAATGCTCGATCCGTTGCTGAAGTTCCGCACCCAGCGGGCCCAACGCAGCCTTCAGCAACGCGGCATGAGACTCAAGGATTTGATTGGCCTGCATGCTTCCCGCCGACAGCAGCGGTTCCAGTTCAGCCAGCACCTGCCGCACCATCTTCCAATCCACTTCGCCCGCATAGAGCGCCGCGGCCTCCTGCGGCAGCGCCTTGCGTATTCCCGCAACCAACTCCTGCAAGCCGATTTCGAGCGTATTTCCCAGCCGTCCGATTGTCACCGCATCGCGACCATCCTTGATCGCCTCTTCCAGTTTGGCGGCCAACCCCTGCACGCCGGTCGCGCCCAAATTTCCCGAACTGCCTTTCAGGGTATGGGCCAGCCGCCCAGCCTCATCCCACTCTCCAGCGGATATCCGCTCGCGCAGCCGGGCCACATCGTCGCCATGATCGGTCCCGAATTGGCGCAGCAAACGCAGGTAGATGTCGATGCGACCGTTCAGCACCTTGAGTCCCTTCCCGATATCCAGCCCGTGGATGTCAGCGAGTTCGGCGGGTGGCGTCCCGGTGGCGGCAGGGGCGGCGGGTGTAACCATCGCTGCGGTCGGTAGCCAGCGCAACAGCATGCCAAACAGTTGTTCCGGATCGACCGGCTTGGTAATGAAGTCGTTCATGCCTGCGGCCTTGCAGCGTTCTCGATCCTCGTCGAAGGCGTTGGCGGTCATCGCCAGAATGGGCAGCATCGCGCAGCCGGGCAGGGCGCGAATGGCACGGGTCGCCTCGAGGCCGTCCATGCCCGGCATCTGCATATCCATCAGGATCAGGTCGTAGCCGCCTTTGCGTGCCATCGCCAGCGCTTCGAAGCCATCGTTGGCAACCTCCACCTTCAATCCAACTTCGCTAAGGAGTTCTACCGCAACTTCCTGATTGATCTTGTTGTCTTCGGCCAGCAGGATGTGTGCACCTACCGGCATGGTCTGCAGGTTCAACTTGCCTCGCGCGGGGGCGTCCGGCAACTCATCCATGCCGAGTTCGCTCCTGCGCAGGCGGGCGGTAAACCAGAAGGTGCTACCCTGACCGGGCACACTCTGTGCGCCGGCCTCTCCGCCCATGAGGTGTGCCAGTTGCCGGGTGATGGCAAGAC
The DNA here is from genome assembly GCA_049286265.1 of Sideroxyarcus sp. GTDB lineage: Bacteria > Pseudomonadota > Gammaproteobacteria > Burkholderiales > Gallionellaceae > Sideroxyarcus. Next base: position 22,515 of record JBAQDF010000048.1, on the reverse strand, counting down.
CCAGGCCGGTACCACCGTAGCGGCGCGAAATGGTGGCATCGACCTGCTCAAAGGCGGCGAACAGGTTCGCGATCTTCTCTGGCGCGATGCCGATGCCGGTGTCCGCCACTTCGAAGCGCACCAGTAGATCGTTTGGCGTTTCCTCGGATTTGGAAATGCGTATGCTGATCGTGCCGCGCTCGGTGAATTTGACGGCATTGGAAAGGTAGTTGAGCAGGGCTTGCGCCAGCCGGGTGGAATCGCCCGCCAGCACCGGCGGCACAGCGTCTCGATCCACGACGAGTTCCAGATGCTTGTCGCGCACCCTGGGACCGATCATGGAGACCACGTTGTCCAGCATGCGGGCGAAGGAAAAATCGGCGACACTCAGATTCAGCTTGCCTGCTTCGATTTTGGAAAAATCGAGTATGTCGCTGATGACCGAGAGCAGATGCCGGGAAGCCTCGACGATCTTGTCCAGCTTTTCCAGTTGCGCGGGATCCGGATTGCCGCGCCGCAGCAGGTGCGTGAGGCCGACGATGGCGTTCAGGGGGGTGCGTATCTCGTGGCTCATGTTGGCTACAAAGGCGCTCTTGGCCGCGTTCGCTGCCTCGGCTGCTGCCTTGGCCTCATTCAACTCATGGGTGCGGGTCTCGACCAGCTCTTCCAGATGATGGCGGTGTTTATCCAACTCATCGCCCAAACGTTTTTTTTCTGTGATGTCATTCTTCACCGCGACATAGTGGCTGATACTCCCATCGGCCTGACGGATCGGCGTGACGGTGGCGAACTCGGTGTATTCGCTGCCGTCCTTGCGCCGGTTGCTGAACTCCCCCTTCCAGGTACGGCCTTGAAGCAACGCATCCCACAATGCTGCGTAAGTTGAGTGCGGAGTTTTGCCGGATTGCAGAATGCACGGATTCCGGCCCACGACTTCCTCGCGGCTGTAGCCGGTGATCCGGACAAAGGCCTCGTTCACGTATTCAATATTGGCATCAAGACCGGTAATGACGACGCTGTCCGTACTCTGCTCGACGGCCAATGAAAGCTTGCGGATTTGATCTTCGGAGGCCTTGCGTTCGGTAATGTCGCGAACATTGCATTGGACAACCCGGATGTTTTCCACCAGATAGACATTGCTGACGAATTCGACATGGAGCTCTTTCCCCCACGACGTCTTCAGCGGCAGGTCTTCGTAGCGCACATAGTTCTGCTGCTGCAGCGTCCTGAAGTTTTCCTTGTTCGCCGCGATATTTGAGAAAAAGCCCAGCTCCCATAAGTGTTTGCCGAGAAATTCCTCACGCGACAAACCGGTCATCTCGATCAGAAACGGATTGACATCCACGATCATGCCGGTCTCGGCATCCAGAATCAGGATGCCATCTTTGGCCGCTTCAAACAGGCGGCGGTAGCGCGTCTCGGAAACAAGCAGTCCGGTTTGCGCCTGCTTGCGTTCGGTGATGTCCTTGATCAGGCCGTCGTAGGACAGAAGTTTACCCGCGGCATCCTTGCACAGAACGGCCGTATCGCTTACCCAGCGAATCTTTCCATCCTTGCGGATAATGCGATGTTCGATGGGCAGGCCATCCTCCCCCGCCAGAATCTTCCGCACATGCGCGTTGACCAGTTCGCGGTCTTCCGGCACGACCATATGAATCCAGAGCAAGGGATCGGCGGCAAACTCTTCCGGCGTGTATCCCGTTACGGCCACGCTGGCCGGGCTCTGCCTTGTTTCCACCGCGCAGCCGTTCTCGACGCGTACAGCGTACAGATAATCCGTGAGCCCCTCGGTGATGCGTTTGTAGCGTTCCTCGCTTGCGCGAACCGCCGCGGTGCGCTCCTGCACTTGCCGGTCCAGGTTCTCGTTAAGCAGGTTGAGCTGGGTCTGGGTGGTCTCCAGTTCCCTGTTCTGGTTGAGCGTATTCTCGTATAACGAGAGCAACAAGTTGAGTATCTGCTTGCCGCCTCCGGAGATGGCATGGCGTTGGCCGCCATAGCCAACCATTTCCTTGCGCCGCTCTTCCGTTCGCGGCCTCTCGATCGGGGCATCGAGCAGGGAACGGATGCGATCCAGCAGGGTGACCTCGGCGTAGGGCTTGATGATGTAGGCATCAGCCCCCGAATTGATTGCCTCGATGATGTCTTTCGGCTCCGACAGCACTGTGAGCAGCATCAGCGGAACGTTCCACAGATCATTGTCATACTTGAGTTCACGGCACAGTTGGAAGCCGCTCATCACCGGCATGTTGATGTCGCTCAACACCAAAGAGGGACGGTGCGCACGCGCCGCTTGCAGACCTTCCTCGCCGTTGTGCGCGACGCTCACCGCGTAGCCTGCTCCGGCAAGGGTGCGGCGCAGCATTTCCGCCTCGACGGAGCTGTCTTCGACGATCAGGATTTCTGCCTGGGCGCCGGATGCTTCGGATTCGTTCGTCATGCCGATTCCTTCCGTTGGGACGATGTACCCATCCTGTCGCGGTTGTTCGCTAACGCCACCAGCGCCGGGGCGATTTGTTCGATGGGGAGCACATGTAACGCGGCGCGCAGCTCCACCGCCGCCTTGGGCATGCCGTAAACCACGCTGCTGGCTTCGTCCTGGGCGATGGTGACGCCGCCGGCGGCGGCGATGTCCGCCATGCCGTCGGCGCCGTCGCGGCCCATGCCGGTGAGCAGGACGCCTGCCACGCCAGCGCCGTAATGGCGAGCGGCGGCGCGCATGGCAACCGTCACCGAGGGCCGGTGACCATCGCAGGGAGGTGACAGGGTAAGCAAAAATCGGCCGCCATCGTCCAGTTCCAGATTGGCGTCCCCGTGGGCAAAGTAGACTGTTCCGGCTTGCGGCAGCACGCCCCGGTCCGCCTTGAGCACCGGCATCGGGGTGGATTCGGCCAGCCACGCCACCATATCGGTGAGGAAATCGCTGCCGATATGCTGCACGCACACTACCGGCGCCGGGAAATTGACCGGCAAACGGGAAAGAATTTCACGCAGCGCTTGCGGGCCGCCAGTGGAAGCGCCGATTACCACGATGCGCACTGGCGCATGGGGCGCCAGCGAAAGATGGGGCAGAGACGGACGTACAGGTTTCACTGTTGCGGTGCGGCGGAATACATGCACGCCGGCCAGGATGCGAATCTTGCTGGCGAGTTCCCTGGCAAACTTGTCCTGATCCGCTTCAAGGATGGCGCGCGGCTTGGGGTAGACATCAACCGCCCCCGCCTCCAGCATCCGGAAAATGTTGGGCGAGTCCGGTTCCACCGACACGCTCACGACCAGAATCGGGCGCGGATACTTATTCATCACAACACGGGTAAATTCCAGGCCATCCATCACCGGCATGTGCATATCGGTGCAGATCACATCAGGATTCAATTCGGGCAACAACGCGAGCGCTTCGCTACCGTTGGCGGCGGTGCCCACCACCTGAATGCCGGACGAATTGGACAGCAGGCGCTGCATGATGTGCAACGCGATGGCGGAATCGTCGACAAGCAGTACGCGAATCATGGGAGAGCCCTCGCGTGGCAGCAACCAAATCGTTCATTGGCACATAACCTCGTCATTCCGGCGAAGGCCGGAATCCAGTTGAGAAAATATTCCCCGCAAAAGCGGGACTGCAATACGACTTTGGCCGCTACGCGGGTGTTTGTTCTTGCTGGATTCCGGCCTTCACCCGCAAGGGGTACGCCGTGGTTGTAAGGGGCTGAAGCCCCAACAACACACGCAGCGCCGGAATGACGGGCCAATGAATTCTGCGCGCTCATATCACAATCAACCTTTTCAAGGTTTCCAGCAGCACGCGCTGGTCGAACGTCGGTTTTGGAAGATAGGCATTGGCACCTGCATCAAGGCCGCGCCGTTTGTCTTCGTCCGAGGCAAGGCTGGTCACCAGGATCACCGGCAACTCTTTGTAGCGCGGTTCCGCGCGAATGCGCCCGGTGAGCGCGAGGCCGTCCATGTTGGGCATCATGATGTCCGACACCACCGCGTCAAAGGAACGGTTGCCGAGCGAGTTGAGGGCGTCCACACCGTCCACCGTCGCAACCACTTCGTAGCCGCCATCCTCGAGAATGCGTTTCTCCATGGCGCGAATCAGCGCCGAATCTTCCACCAGCAGAACGGCGGGTTTGGCGGCCTCGTGCAGTATTTCGCGCGCTTCGCTCCTTGTGGCGGCGCCCGTCTTGTGCGCCGAGCGCAACAGGTCGGCGGGATTCAGCACCGCACAGATTTTGCCGCTGCCCAGAATGGCCAGGGCGGAAACATTGCGCACGCGCCGCAGAGGCAGGCCGAGCGGTTTAGGCACCACCTCCTCCTCGGCCAGCAGATCGTCCGCCAGTAAACCCAGCCGCTCGTCGCCCACCTGGATCACGATGCACGCAAGAATGCGGGCGCCCGGCGCGATACGATTTCCGACCGGCAGTTCCAGCAGATCGGCAAGACTTGCGGCGATCACCGCCTGCCCATCCAGCATGATGGCCGGACGGCCTTCGAGGGTGAATACGTCTTGCTCGCGTACACGCCGCGAGGTATGGATGCATTCGACTGGCAGCCCGAAAAGTTCCCCGCCGACGCCGGCCAGCAGGAGTTGCGCGGCGGCAACGCTCAACGGCAGGCGCAACTGCACCGACACCCCCTGGCCGGATGAGGATTCCAGATGGATGCTTCCTTTCATGCGTTCGACGTTGACGCGCACCACATCCAGTCCGACGCCGCGTCCGGACAGTTCGGTGACGAAAATACTGGTGCTGAAGCCGGGCATGAAGATCATTTGCTGCAATTGTGCCGGTGTCATCGCAGCGAGCGTCGCCTCGTCGCTAAGGCCGCGTTTCTTCGCTGCCTGCCGGATCGCCGCCATGTCCAGCCCGCGACCGTCATCCTGCACCCGCAGCAGCACATGGGCATTTTCGCGCGACGCATGTAATCGTACTGTAGCGCTTCGCGGCTTGCCCAGCCGTTCGCGTTCGGCGGGCAATTCGATGCCGTGATCAATGGCGTTGCGGAGCAGGTGCATCAGGGGGTCCTTCATTTCCTCCAGAATGCGCTTGTCGACGGCGATGTCGCCGCCCTCGATCACCAGTTCCGCTTCCTTGCCCTGCTCTTTGGCCAAATCCCGCACCATGCGCGGAAACAGCGCAAACACCGTCGACAGCGGCAACAGGCGGATGCTGCGCACCTGATCTTCCAGCAGGTGAACGGTGGATTCCAGGCGTGCACTGTCGTCGAACAGCGCATCGCGCGCCTGCTTGAGCAGGCCGCCGAATGCTGAGTGCTGAGTGCTGAGTGCCGAGTGGGCGGAGGTTTTATTTCCGCATTCCACATTCCCTTTCCGGCGACCCCGTTCCACTACCGCCCATTGCTCCAATAGTTCTTCCATCAGCGTCAGCCGGTGCTGCGCCCGACCCTGAATCACGGAGAGTTCGCCTACTTGGGTTAGCAGGTCGTCGAGTCTGCGGGTCTCCACGCGCACGGTATCGATGCGGAAAGGATTGGCGGCATTCCCTTTATCTCCTCCCTTTGTTCCCTTATCCCCTCCCCCTTGCAGGGGGAGGGTCAGGGTGGGGGTAGAAGTGGAAGAGGTAGGCGATCTCTCCGAATTTCTACCCCCATCCCAACCTTCCCCCTGCAAGGGGGAAGGAGTTGACGCGGTTGCGTGCTCTGCGGTTGCTGCAGGAGCCAGCTTGCTGGCGATAATGTCCGTTGAATTCGCCAGCAAGCTGGCTCCTACAATAGGGATTCGATCTGACGGAGCATCCGGGTTTAACAAATTAGTGCTTGGTATTCCCGCAGGCTCACCGGAAAGCGCCTCCTGCACATGCCGCCCCAAATCAACCAGCGCAACATTCATGTGCTCGATCACATCCTGTGTGAGCGGCGTCTCTCCCTTGCGCGCGGCATTGAAGATGCTTTCCAGGCTGTGCGCTGCGGTTTCGATCCTGCCCAGCCCCAGCATGCGCGCTGCGCCTTTCAGGCTGTGCGACTCGCGGAATACTTCTTCCAGCAGCGCCGGGTCGGCCGGGGTTTTCTCAAGGCGCAGCAAACCGTCATCCAGGCGGGCGAGATGCTCCTCGCTCTCGGCCTTGAAAAGTTTGTGCAGTTCCTTGTCGTCGATCATGGCGTGTCTCCCGCCCGCCCTGTCACGCGATCGCCTTGAGGTTTTCCGCCGCCTCGTTCAGGCTTTGCACGCCGATCTTGGTCTGGCTGATTCCGGCGGCGGTATCCCTGGTGCCGGCGGCAATGCTGTTGGTTGCCTCGACCACCTGGTTGAAGGCGGCTGATTGCTGCTGGGCATTGAGCATCACCTGCTGTGCATTTTCGTTGGCGCTGCCGGCCAGACTGGCCAGATTGCTGAACAATTCGGCGACCTTTTGCACCAGTTTGGTCACCTCGGAAACGGTATGACTGCCCTCTTCCGTCATCATGATGGAGGAATTGGTAGCCTTCTGGACATCGGCAACCAGCATCGCCGTTTGTTCAGCCGACTTCTTGCTTTCGTCGGCGAGTTTGCGTATCTCGCTCGCCACCACCGCGAACCCCTTGCCATGTTCGCCCGCGCGGGCGGCTTCCACCGCAGCATTCAATGCCAGCATGTTGATCTGCCCGGCCAAATCCTTGAGTACGGTAGCGATGCTGCCGATCTGTCCGGTCTGTTCGCCCAAATGCAGGATGTGCTCGGCCATGGCGCCGATCTTGTCCTTGAGGTCGGCCATCGCCGCCACCGCTTGCCGGGTCGTCTCGTCGCCCTGGGCTGTCGCGCTGCCGGCCTGTTCCGCCACCGCTGCCGCGTTCGCCGACTGTTCGGCCGACTTGCGCGCGGAGGCAGACAACTCCTCAATGGTGGCGGACGTCTCGTTGGCCGCAGAAGCCTGTTGGCTGGCAGTACGTTCGTGTTGGGTTATGGTGGCGGCGATCTCGTTGGCGGCTGTGGAAAGTTGTGCCGCATTGGCGGTAATTTTCCGGCTGACTGCCGCGGCGAGCCAGACGGCAATGACCACCGCCAGCGCAATGGCCCCCAGCATGCCGTAGATGATCGAATTGGCGACGGTGCGCATGGCCGCATCGTAGGTTTCCTGACGCTCCTTGATGATCTCGGTTTCCCTCTGCCTGAAACGATTCCATTGCCTGTCCACTTCTGCCGATTCCTTGATGCCTTCGCCTGCGCGGAAAAGGGCTTGGGCTTCCGCCTGCTTGCCCGCATCCACCAGAGCCAGGAACTGGTTGTCCAGTTTGCCCAGGTTCTGCCCCATGCTCAGCATGGTGCGCAGATTATCCTGCTGCTGCGAGTCCTTCACCAGGTCGGCGAGCTTTTCGCCCCGGCTGGTGAACTCCTTTTCGCTGTCCATGAAAGTCTGACGCGAGGTCGGGTTCTTCATCAGCAGATAGCCACGCGCTGCGCGCTGCATCTTGGTCAGTGCATAAGCAAGGTCCCTGGCCTCGTCCATGGTCAGGTGCGAGGCTTCCACCCCCGCCGCAGCGTGTGTCGCCTGCTGCAGGTTGAAAAACACCAGACCCATGGCGCACAGCAGCAGCAGGAGCGGGGCCAGATAGCCAAGCAGGATGCGCTGGCGCAATTTCATTTTCTCGAACATGACGCTCTCCTTCGTTTACACACTTTCGTTAACAATCCATTCCTCCCGCTCCAGCAGCGCCGGAAGGTCCAGTACGGTCATCATCCTGTTGGCATAGGGTGCGGTGCCCGCGATGGACACCCCGCACAGTTCGCGCAACGCTGCAGGTGGCGCCTGCAATTCTTCCTGTCTCAAATAAACGACGTCATGCACTTCATCCACGGCGACTCCCACCGCCTGCTCGTCGAGGAGGGCAACCACCGCCTTGCCGCCTCTGGCAGCAGGCGGCAGGTTGAGCGCGCTGCGCGGGTCGATCAGGCTGAGCAATTCTCCGCGCAGGTTCATGGCCCCCAGGATGTGCGGCGGACAGCAGGGAACGGGACTCAATTCGGTGATGTCGCAAAATTCGAGTACGTCCGCCAACTCGACGCCGAAGTATTCGCCGCCCAATTCCACCACCGCCAGTCCCAGGCGCGCGCCTTCCTTTTCGGCGGCGGACTCGCGAAGCGCCATGGCGCGCGCATGGAACAGTGCGCGTTCTTCCGGCTTGGCTTCCGGACAGAAATAGCCTGCGGACGCCGGTTGTTGTTCTTCTTCTGCAAGAACTGGTTGTTCCGGCAGAAGGGTCTGGTGCAGCAGCCGTGAGACATCGAGCAGTGTTACCAGGCGATCGCCCAGTGGCGCCTGACCCACCACCAGGTGTGCGGGGGCCGGAACCTCTGCATCAAACCGGGGCGGCTGGATAGATTCGCCGGGAATATCCGTCACCTCGAGTATTTCGCTGACAATCAGCCCCAACGGAAGTTGATCAGATTCCAGCACCACAACTTGGTCGTCGGGCGTATAGGGCCGCGCCGGATGACCGAAGCGCAGATGGAGATCGGCGACGGGTACGATTCGACCGCGCAGGCATAATAGGCCGACGATCCACTGCGGCGCCTCCTCCACCGGCGTCAATTCTGGCAACCAGAAGGATTCGCACACCCGCGCCGCATCGACGCCGAAGCGCGCGCCGTCGTGGTCGAATATCAGCAGCGTCCGGGTATTCATGTCATCGCCATCCATCTCTAACAATCCGCAAAAATACGCTGCACGCTTTGCCCATCGCATAAGGACGAAGCTGCTTCGTGATCCAACATGGCATCGAACATTCCGGTTTCATTGCACAAGCCAACGCACCATCTCGGCAGCAGTTGTTTCATAGGGTTCGACCACCGCGTCGCCGGGCAGCTTGCGCACGATGTCCAGCGCCGCGCGCCGCAGGGTCTGCGCCTGTGGCAATTTTTCGGTTCGCTCGCATAGCGCCGCCAATTCGAGAATGGCCGCGACGTTGCCGTGATCGAGGTAGAGCGTTTTGTCCAGCAATTGCCGCGCCTGCTCGAAATCACCCCCAAGCTGCGCCAGTTGCGCCAGCAGGAAATACGGCTCGGGCGCGAGCGGGACGACGCTCAACACCTGGCGGCAAGCCTGCTCGGCTCGTTTGTATTCGCCCCGGTCGGCGAATTCCCGCGCCGCCGCAAGCAGGTCTTCCGCACGCGGTGCGGAAGGTGGCGCTATGCGCTGTGCGGATGGGGCGCTTTTCACCACGACAGGAGGCGGCGCAATGCCGGAGGGCCGGGGAATCACTGCAGCAGGCATAGGGCTTGTCCTTTGATACACCACGCCCTCGGCAAATAGTCTGCTCTGCAAATTCTGCACGCGATGGCCGACAAGTTCGGTATGAGCGGTCATGAGATAGCCGCCCACGTTCAGCGTGGCCGCCAGCTTGTCCGCAACGGCGGCCACCGCAGCGGCACTGAAATAGATGAACACGTTGCGGCACAGGATCAGGTCCATATTCTGCAATTCCGCGCCAGGGAAGGCATCGCCGATCAGGTTGGATGCGCGAAAGCTCACCATGCTGCGGATGCGCCGGTCCAGAATCCATTCCTCATTGTTGCGATGGAAATAGCGTTGTTTCAGCGCAGGCGGCGCCATGCGGAACGACCATTGCCCATAGCGCCCGCGCCGCGCCCTTGCCAGAACGGCTTCGTCGATGTCGCTGCCGATGATGAGGATGTTCCAGCGCTCGCGCTCCGGCAACAGCATGTCCACCAGCATGGCAAGAGAATAGGCCTCCTCTCCGCTGGAGCAACCGGCACTCCACAGGCGCAGGGTTTTCGCGTCGCGACGTCGCTCGATCAACTCCGGCAGCAAGCGCAGGCGCAGCAAGTCGAACTGCCCGTGGTCCCGGAAGAAATAGGTTTCGTTGTTGATGATGATGGGCGCTCTGTCATTCACCGCTGCGCTCCCGGTATTTTTCCGCGACGGTTACGAATTCATCGAAGCTGCGGAGAAAAGCATCGACCACATCGGGATCGAAGTGACGCCCGCGCTCGGCGACAATTATTTTCTTCGCTTCTTCGTAGGGCATCGGCGGCTTATAGACGCGACGCGTAATGAGGGCATCGAATACATCGGCCAAAGCCATCAGCCGGGCGGGGATGGGGATGGCTTTCTGTTTCAGCCCTTCCGGATAACCGCTGCCATCCCACTTTTCGTGGTGGTAATGCGCGATCTGCATCGCCATGTCGAGAAAGTCGAGCCGACGGTCGGCATTGCGCAAGGCCCTATCGATTGCCATGGCGCCCAGCATGCTATGGGTCTTCATGATGGCCCATTCCTCTTTCGTCAATTTGCCGGGCTTGAGGAGGATGTGATCGGGGATGCCGACTTTGCCGATGTCGTGCAGCGGGGCGGATTTGGTCATCAACTCGACTGCCTTGTTGGTCAGGAATCCCGCAAAGCTGGGATGCAGCTGCAAGCGCTGTGCCAGTATGTTTACGTATTCCTGGGTGCGGCGGATGTGGTTGCCGGTCTCGTTGTCGCGAGTTTCGGCGACCTCCGCAAGGGCGTTGATAGTGAGGTCCTGAACCAGCAGGGTGTCCTGCATGCGCCGCATCACCTCGGCTTCCAGATAGATATTCTGGTTGCGCAACCAGTCGCGTGCGCGCTTGAGTTCAAGCTGGGTGCGTACGCGCGCCAGGACGATGGGTGCGCGGTAAGGTTTGGCGATGTAATCCACCGCGCCAAGCGCCAAGCCCTTCTCTTCATCTTCGGTGGAATCGAGCCCTGTGACGAAGATGACCGGAATATCGCGGGTGGCCGGATCTTCATGAAGACGGGCAAGCACGGCGTAGCCGTCCATTTTCGGCATCAGCACGTCGAGCATGATCAGGTCTGGTTTCGGGGTGTTGAAAGAAATCTGCAATGCACGCTCCCCGGAAGGGGCAGCCAGCACATCGTAATGCGGTTGAAGCAGGCTGCCGAGGATGCCCAGATTCCCCGCGTCATCGTCCACGATAAGAACCGTAGCCCGTGACGGGCTGACCAGCGTGGAGCTTAGCGTGTCGAGAACTTGCATATGGCCACCCCGATAGCAAGAGCGTTTCCCGTCTGTGTTTTAGTCGTTCACATCGTTGCGATGCGTTTGATATCGAGACTTGAACGACGACCCTGATGCTTGTCGAACCTAACCGATAATGGGCATTAGAACAATATGCCAAACGGCCTATACCTCACCCTATACCCCATGCACGTCGCATTACGTAGAACTACGTAGCTGCAAAAACCATTCCGACTGCAGTGACGGTGCCGGTGCATTCTGTTTGCTCCTGATACCACCCGTTTACCTGATCGCTTTCAAATATCGTTTGAGCTTCTGCTGCCTGTTTGGTAGTCTTACCAAACCGGATGATTTGCGGGTGGCAAAATGGGCATCAAGGAAGATATTCTGATCGCGGGTTCGATGCTGTTGCGCGAGAAAGGCGTGGCGGCGCTGACGCAGCCGCAGATCGCGCAGGCGGCGAATATCAAGCAGAGCCACCTGACTTATTATTTTCCCAAGCGCGCCAATTTGCTGCTGGCCATCGCCGAGTTCACCATGACCAACCTCATGGACAACGTGGCCGCGCAGTTGCAGGCGAAGCCACAGGGCAAGACGCTGGCGGATGCCGTGTCTGAAATCATGATCAACGGCTTCCCTCCGCGCGTATTTATCGGCCTGATCGTCGCCGCCGACAGCGACCCCGACATTCGCAAGCTGTTGCGCAAGCTGATCCGGCATGTGCGCAAGGCAATTCAGCATCTCCTCGAGCAGGCTGGCATCGCCGCAGACGATGAGGCGGCGCGGTTGTTTCACGCCACCATCATCGGCTTGGCCGTCATGCATCAAGCCCGACTAAGCAGGGAATCGGCAAATGAAGTACGCGATGGCGTCGCCACCCTGATTCGCGTGCTGACGCCCAAACCTGTGAAACGGGCACGATCATGAAGGGGTCAATACCAAGGCTTTGCCGCTACGCGGGTTGTTTTTCCTGCTGGATTCCCGCCTTCGCGTGAATGACGGGGCTAATGGATTATTGGTGATGAACATACTGCTGCTATTTTCGGACTCGAATTGGGTCCCGGGACCAAGACCATGAAAAAGAAAATTCTCCTTCTCCTTGTCGCTGCGATCTTGCTCGGCGCCGCAGGCGCCGCGTATTTCGGCAACCACCGCGCCGCAAACGGCGACACGCTGACGCTGTACGGCAACGTCGACATCCGGCAAGTCCAGCTTGCCTTCAACGGCGCCGAGCGCATCGTGCAGATGCTGGTGAAGGAAGGCGACCCGGTCAAAAAGGGTCAGCTACTGGCGACGCTGGATACGGCAACGCTGCAGCAGAAAGTCCGCAAGGCCGAGGCCGACAAGGAGGCCGCGCGCCTCGCCGCAGTCAACGCGGCCAACACTTACCGCCGGACCAGCGCCCTGGTCGACAAGCACTTCGTTGCGCAGCAGCAGGCGGACGATGCGCGTACCGCATCCGATGCGGCGCAGGCTGGGTTCCATTCCGCTCAGGCCGGACTGGAACTGACACGCAGGGCGCTGGCCGATGCCTCGCTGTACGCACCCGACAACGGCATCATCCAGGAACGCATCCTCCAACCCGGCGACATGGCTTCGCCGCAGCGCCCGGTCTACACGCTCGCCATGACCGATCCGCTCTGGGTGCGCGTCTATATAAAAGAAAGCGACCTCGGCAGGATTCGTCCGGGCATGCGCGCCGAGGTAGCGACCGACAGCTATCCCGACAAGCGCTACAGCGCCTGGGTGGGCTATGTTTCACCGACTGCGGAATTCACGCCGAAATCGGTGGAGACCACCGAGGTGCGCAGCAGCCTGGTCTACCAGGTGCGCATCTTCGTGTGCAACCCGCAGGGCGAATTGCGCCTCGGCATGCCGGCCACGGTAACCATCGCGCTGGTCCAACCCGCCGCCACGGACAACGAGCATTGCCCGAATCCGTAAGGTTGGCATGAACGCAACCAACCACGACACGGCGCCACCCGCTCCCGCGAGCCCGGACAGCGGGGTCGCGCTGGTGGTGAAGCAACTCTCCAAATCCTTTCTCATCGGCAAGCGCAAAATCGAGGCGCTGCATGATGTCAGTTTCAACGTGCGCCACGGTGTGGTCACCGGACTGGTCGGCCCCGACGCAGCCGGCAAGACTACGCTGATGCGTCTCGCCGCCGGATTGCTGGTACCGGATAGCGGCGCCATCAGCGTGCTCGGCATGGATGCCGCCACACAATCGCTCGCGGTGCAGGGCGCCATCGGTTACATGCCGCAACGCTTCGGTCTCTACGAAGACCTGACCGTGCAGGAAAACCTCGACCTCTACGCCGACCTGCAAGGCGTGCCGGAAGCGGCGCGCGCCGAACGTTACCGCGAACTCATGCACATGGCCGGGCTTGCGCCCTTCAGCAAACGGCTGGCCGGCCAGCTTTCCGGCGGCATGAAGCAGAAACTCGGTCTCGCCTGCGCGCTGGTGCGCCAGCCGCAGCTCTTGTTGCTCGACGAACCCACGGTCGGCGTGGACCCGCTGTCGCGCCGCGAACTGTGGGAGATCGTCAATCGCCTGGTGCGCGAACAGGGTGCCAGCGTGCTGCTTACCACCGCATACCTCGACGAGGCGGAACGCTGCGACGATGTGATTTTGCTGCATGAGGGGCGGCTGCTCGACCAGGGCGCGCCCGCCGTGCTGCGCGAAACCATGCGCGGACACACCTACCGCGTCACGGCAGCGGAAATGGACAAGCGTGTGCTGCAGAATCGCATCTCGCAGGCGCCGGGCGTGATGGACGCGCTGATCCAGGGCGACCATGTGCGCGTGGTCATGCAAAGCGACACGCCCACCGACTTCGCCGCGTTGTTGCCCGGTGTGGCTGAAATTGAAGCGGCAACGGTGCAACCTCGCTTCGAGGACAGCTTCGTCGCGCTGATCAAAAGGAAGGCTCACGGCGATGAGGTTTCACCTGCACATGTGGCAGCTAGCAACACAGCCCCTCTCCCTAGCCCTCTCCCCGCTGGGGAGAGGGGACATAAGCGGTCGGACAAGCCGGTTATCGAGGTACACAACCTGCAGCGCAACTTCGGCAGCTTCTACGCGGTGAACAACATCAGCTTCACGGTCAGCCGGGGCGAGGTGTTCGGGCTGCTGGGCGCGAACGGCGCGGGCAAATCCACCACCTTCCGCATGCTGTGCGGACTGTTGCCGCCGAGCGGCGGTACTTTGCGCGTCGCCGGTGCCGACCTGCGCCATGCGGCCGCCGCAGCCCGTTCGCGTATCGGCTACATGTCGCAAAAATTTTCGCTTTACGGAAATCTCAGCGTTGCCGAGAACCTGCAGTTCTTCAGCAGCGCCTACGACCTGACCGGCGCGCACAAGAAGAAGCGCATCGACTGGGCGCTGCAGGAATTCGAATTGTCCGCCATGGCGGATGTCACCAGCGGCGACCTGTCGCTCGGCTACAAGCAGCGCCTCGCGCTGGCCTGCGCGCTGATGCACGAGCCGGAAATATTGTTCCTCGACGAGCCCACGTCCGGCGTCGATCCGCTGGCGCGGCGCGAATTCTGGGCGCGCATCAACGCGCTGGCCGGACAGGGCGTGACCGTGATGGTCACCACGCACTTCATGGAAGAAGCGGAATACTGCGACCGGCTGGCCATCATGGCGGCGGGCGAGATACTCACCATGGGCACGCCGGGCAGCATCAAGGCGCAGGCGCGTACCACAGCGCAGCCCGAGCCGACCATGGAAGACGCTTTCATCGGCCTGATCATGGCGCATGAACAACAGGGGGCATCCACATGAATCATGACGATACCCGCCCCGGTTCTTCCCGCATGCGGCTGCGCGGGTTAATCCGCAAGGAATTCCTGCAGATCATGCGCGACCCGAGCAGTATTGCAATTGCCTTCCTGATGCCGATTTTCCTGTTGCTGCTGTTCGGCTACGGCGTGTCTCTGGATTCCGAGCACATCCCGCTGGCGTTGGTGGTGGAACAACCGAATGCGGACACTGCCGACTTCACTGCCAAGTTCGAGCACTCGAAGTACTTCGTGCCTTTCCACTATGCCAGTACGCGAGAAGCGGAGCAGGCGATGATGGCCGGGCGCGTCAACGCCATCGTGGTGCTGCGCCGCGACTTTGGCAGGACACTGCGCCAGACCGATGGCGCGCCTATCCAGCTTATCGTCAACGGTGTGGACGCGAACACGGCGCGCATCATTTCCGGCTATGTGCAGGGCGCGTGGGGCAACTGGCTGGTGCAGTATGCACAGCAGCGCGGACAGAAATTCGAGCCGCCCGTGGACTTGCAGCAGCGCGTCTGGTTCAACAGCGAGCTGCGCAGCCGCAACTTCCTGGTGCCGGGGCTGGTTGCAATCATCATGACGCTGATCGGCGCACTGCTCACCGCGATGGTGATGTCGCGCGAGTGGGAACGCGGCACCATGGAAGCGCTGCTGGTCACGCCGCTGTCGATGAGCGAAGTAATCATCGGCAAATTGCTGCCCTACTTCATCCTTGGCATGGGAGGCCTTACGCTGGCGGTCGGCATGGCGCTGTTCCTGTTCGAAGTGCCGCTGCGCGGTTCGCTGTGGGTGCTGATCGCAGCTTCGGCGTTGTTCCTCATCGCCGCACTGGGCATGGGCCTGCTGATTTCCACCATCGCACGCAGCCAGTTCGTCGCCGGCCAGATCGCGCTGATCACCACCTTTTTGCCCGCCTTTCTGCTGTCTGGCTTCATCTTCGATATCGGCAGCATGCCGCCGGTGGTGCAGTTCATCACCCACATCGTTGCGGCGCGCTATTACATCGCGATCCTGCAGACCGTATTCCTTGCCGGGAACGTGTGGAGCGTGATCCTTCCCAATGCGCTGGCACTGGTGGTAATGGCCGCAATCTTCCTCGGCGTGACCTGGCGCAAATCGCGCAAGAGGCTGGAGTGATTTTGATGAACTTTCTGACTAAGACAGAAGCTTTCATTAGACCAGCAATGCCATCCCCTCCCCCTTACAGGGGGAGGGCTAGGGTGGGGGTAGAATCCGGATCTGTGCGCAACACGCATTTCTACCCCCATCCCAGCCTTCCCCCTGCAAGGGGGAAGGAGCAGGAATTTGCGCACCTCGGTGTAACTATTATGGGCATCTTTCGATTTTATCCGGTGTATTTGCCATGATCGCCCGCATCCTCGCCCTCGTACTCAAGGAATTTCTCGCACTGCTCAAGGACAAGCGCGGCCGCATCGTGCTGATCGCACCGCCGCTGATCCAGATGATGATCTTCGGCTATGCCGCAACCTTCGACCTGAAGAATGTGCCGTTTGCGGTATACAACGAGGATCGCGGTGCGGCATCCAGCGAGTTGCTGGCCGCGTTTGACGGTGCACCCACTTTCAGCCGCGTGACGCAGATCACCCATGAAAGCGAGATCGCGCCGCTGCTCGACGGCAGGCGCGCGCTGATGGTGGTGCATGTCGGCCAGAATTTCACCGCGAACATGCTGACCGGGCGCAGCGGTGCGCTGCAGGTCATCGTCGACGGCCGCAACTCCAACACCGCGATGCTGGCGATCAACGACGTGCGCGAAATCGTCGACCGCTACAACCGTGCATGGCTCGCAGATCACGGCGGCAGCCAGCCGCCCGCGCACCTCGAAACGCGCGCCTGGTTCAATCCCAATCTGGAGAGCCGCTGGTTCTTCCTGCCCGGCATTGTCGGCGTCATCACGCTGCTGGTGACCATGCTGGTTACGGCGATGTCGGTCGCGCGCGAACGCGAACAGGGCACGTTCGACCAGTTGCTGGTCACACCATTGCGGCCGGTGGAAATCCTGATCGGCAAGACGCTGCCCGGTTTTATCATCGGTGTAATTGAGGCCAGCGTGATCGTGCTGGCCGCCGTGCTGTGGTTCAAGGTACCGTTGCTCGGCAGCCTGCTCACGCTGTACACCGGCATTCTGCTGTTCCTGCTGTCCGGCGTCGGCGTGGGATTGATGATTTCTTCGTTCGCAGCCACGCAGCAGCAGGGGCTGCTAGGTGCGTTCATGTTCCTGGTCCCGGCGATCATCCTGTCCGGCTTCGCCACGCCGATCCGCAACATGCCCGAAGTAGTTCAGTACATCACGCTGATCGATCCGCTGCGTTACTTCCTGGTGGTGCTGCGCGGGGTGTTCCTCGAAGGCACGCCGTTCCATCTGCTGATTCCGCAGTTCTGGCCGATGGCGCTAATCGGCACGGTCGCGCTAGGCATTGCCGATTGGCTGTTCCGCCACCGCATGTACTGATCCGCAGTACCATGCGCGAAACTCGTTATCAGATCACATGACGGAAACTTTCCAGACACTATTCTCCAGCGACCTCAGCCTGTGGGGCTTATTCATCAGCAGCTTCCTCGCCGCGACGCTGCTACCGGGCGGTTCGGAAGCCGTGCTGTTCGGCGTATTGAAACTGCACCCGGAACTGTTCTGGCCTGCGCTATTGCTCGGTACGCTCGGTAACACTCTGGGCGGCATGGTTACCTTCGGCATGGGCTGGATGCTTCCGCAGACTCAGCAACTGAAACACGTGGAGAAGGTCAGAGTTTATGGTACACCCGCGTTGCTGCTGGCTTGGGTGCCGCTGGTCGGCGACACGCTGTGCCTCGCGGCCGGGTGGTTGCGCCTCAAATGGTGGCAGGCCGCGTTGTTCATGGCAGTCGGGAAATTCGCGCGCTACTGGGTCATTGCTGCCGCCGCGAATTATTGAGCCCGCACATAAATCCGTGTTTTTGCATTAAAGATTTCCCCGTTGCATCCGCTAGTTATACGGAATACATTCATCACCTGCCGATCAGAGTCATATCCCATGGATAAACGCCTGACCCCCGCCAGAATCGCCCTGCTCTATGCCGCTTTTGCCGGCCTGTGGATTTTCGCGTCCGACAAGCTGTTGGAGCTCGCCGTACCCGATCCGGCCCTGATCATGCGAATCAGTGTCTTCAAGGGTTTTGCTTTCGTGTTGATTACCACATGGCTGCTTTACCTGCTGATGAAGACGTCGGTTACCAAAGTAATTCCTGCCGCTAGTACAGACACGGCAAAGGACGGTTTGTTCAAACCAAGCGCTCTGCTGGCGATCTTTCTGGGGCTGGCATTGGTCGTGCCGCTGTTCGGTTATGGCATCGCCAGGATTTACACTCCGCGTATCCAGAAAACTGCATTTGACGACCTGGCTGCCATCGCCGAACTGAAGTCCGGGCAGATCGAAGCCTGGCTGCATGAACGACGCGGCGATGCCGAAGTGCTTGCCGCCAATAATTCCTTTATCGAGCAAATCGAACAGTGGCAGAGTAGCGGCGACCCCGGGGCCAGGCGAAATCTCATGAGCACCCTGGAATCGTTTCATAGCGTGTTTTCCTACGATGTCGTATTGCTGGGTATTGACGGTCAACCGATGCGGTCAGGCAAAACTCGCTCCGCCACTGCAGAGCCAGCCTGGTCGACTCTGTTGCCGAATGCCCTGCAAACCGGCGAGGTACAAGTTAGCAACTTGTTCCGCGACCACACCGGGCATATCCGTCTCGATTATGTTGTGCCGCTCGTCCTGCACGAAAATACGCCACGGCACCCGGTCGGGGCGGTCGTCCTGCGCGCGCCGGTAGAAAGTTTTCTGTTTCCCCTGATTCAATCCTGGCCAACGGCCAGCCCCAGCGCCGAGACGGTATTGGCGCGGCGCGACGGCGACCAGATCCTGTACCTGAACGAATTGCGCCACCGCAAAGGCACGGCATTAACCTTGCGCATTCCATTGGCTGCTTCCGGAATGCCGGTTGCCGTTTCCATCCGCACCGGCAAACCGCAAACCATGGAAAGCACGGACTACCGCGGCGTGCGCATATTGGCCGCCACGCGCCCGATACAGGGCACCGACTGGCATCTGGTGGCCAAAGTGGACCGTGACGAGGTCATGGCCCTGCTCAAGGAGATACTGTTGTGGGTAAGTCTGGTCGCGATCATTGTTGTCATGGTGGTGGCGAGTGCGGTGCTGATGCTGTGGCGGCAACAGCAGCGCCTGCACCAGTTGGATCTGTATGCCCGAACGGCAGAACAGGACAAGCAGCTCAAGCTGTTCTACGATCTGCCGTTCATTGGCATGGCCATCAGCTCTCCAACCGACAAGGCCTGGCTGTATGCCAACGACCATTTGTGCGACATGCTGGGCTATACGCAGGAAGAACTGCTGCAAACCACCTGGGCAGATATCACCCACCCCGACGATCTGGACAAAAACGTGGCGCAATTCGAACGTATGAAGGCCGGGGAAATCGACGGCTACACGCTGGAAAAGCGTTTCCTGCGCAAAGACGGCACGCCCCTCTCTGTCAATCTCGACATCAAATGCACACGTGCTGCCGACGGCAGCGTGAACCATATCGTTGCCATGATCGAGGACATCACCGAACGCAAACGGACTGAGCAGGCTTTGCGCGAAAGCGAGGATCGCTTCCGGAGTATCTTTGCCAATGCCCTGGATGGAATACTGCTGGCCGATGCAAAAACTAAAAAGTTCATAATGGCCAACCCGGCGATGGAGCGCATGCTGGGATACGACAGGGACGAGCTGCTCTGCCTCGGATTGGAGGATATTCATCAGGAACAGGACATATCTGCCAACGTCGAGCAGTTCGAGAAGATGACCCGGGGTGAAACCACGCTTGCAGTCGGCATCCCGGTCAAACGCAAGGACGGCTCGATCTTCTATGCCGATATCAAGGGCTCGTCGCTGAACATCGGCACCCGGCCATGTATGATGGGAGTGTTCCGCGACATCTCCGAGCGCAATAAATCCGAGGCCGCATTGCGCCAGGCCGCCGCAGTATTCGAGAGCAGCCACGACGGGATCATGATCACCGACCCGGATGCGCACATCCTCGCCGTGAACCGTTCGTTCCAGACCATCACCGGCTATTCCGAAGCCGAAGTTCTGGGAAAGAATCCGAACCTCCTTCAATCCGGCCGCCATAAAAAAGATTTCTACCAGAGCATGTGGGCCGAGATCAGGGCAAACGGATACTGGCAGGGAGATATCTGGAACCGGCGCAAGAATGGCGAGACCTTTCCGGCCTGGTTGACCATCAGTGCCGTACACAATGACCTGGGCGACATCACCCGGTACGTCGGCGTGTTCTCCGACCTCAGCCAACTCAAAAATTCCGAGACACAACTCGAGCACCTGGCCCACTACGACCCTCTCACCGACCTGCCCAACCGGCTGCTGGTGCTTTCGCATCTGAACCATACGTTGTCCCGTGCGCAACGCCATCATGTCCAGGCCGGCGTGCTGTACCTCGATCTGGACCGCTTCAAAAACGTCAACGAAAGCCTGGGCTATCCGGTCGGCGATGAGTTGCTGGTCTCACTGGCGGAACGCCTGACCATGCATATGCGCAGCGAGGATATGCTGGCGCGCATGGGCGGCGACGAGTTTCTGCTGGTACTTGAACACATAAATGAACCAGAGGACGCTGCCGTTGTGGCCCGGTCATTGCTCGAACTGCTGGCGCAGCCATTCGTATTGTCCTCCGGCGAGCAAGAGATATTCATCGGCGCCAGCATCGGCATCAGTATTTTCCCGAATGACGGCAGCAGTGCGGACCAACTGATCCGGTATGCCGATGCGGCCATGCATCAGGCAAAACAGCAGGGGCGCAACACCTGGCTGTTCTATACCGAATCGCTTACCCGCGCTTCCGGCACGCACCTCGAACTGGAAACCCGGCTGCGCCACGCGATCAACACACAGCAGTTGCGCGTCTACTACCAACCGCAGGTGGATATCGCCAGCGGCCATATCGTCGGCGCCGAAGCCCTGGTGCGCTGGCAGGACCCCGAACGCGGACTGATCTCGCCCGCCGACTTCATCCCGCTGGCGGAAGAAACGGGGTTGATCGGCGCCATCGGCGAGTGGGTCTTGAAAGAAGCCTGCCTGCAAGGCGTGCGCTGGATCGATGCCGGTTTGCCGTTTTTGACCCTGGCGGTCAATCTTTCGCCGCATCAGTTCATGCGCGGCAGCATCGTGGACGTGGTCTCCAGAGTGCTGGCCGAAACCGGTTTCCCCGCCGACCGGCTGGAACTGGAATTGACCGAGAGCGCGTTGATGCAACAGGAAGAAAACGCCGTCAAGATGCTGCACCTGCTACGCGCACAAATGATCCGCCTGGCAATCGATGACTTTGGCACCGGTTACTCGTCGCTTGCCTATCTCAAGCGCTTCCCACTCGACATCCTGAAGATCGACAAGAGTTTCGTCGACGATATTCCGTTCCATCAGGACGACATGGAAATCGCGGCCACCATCATCGCCATGGGGCACTCGCTGGGGTTCAAGGTATTGGCGGAAGGTGTGGAAACGGTAGAGCAACTGGCTTTTCTGCAAATGAAAGGCTGCGACCTGTATCAGGGCTATCTCACCAGCCCGCCGGTGCCGGCAGATGAATTCGAAACACTGCTGCGCAGGAAATAAAAGAAGGTAGGGTGGGCACGTTGTTGTACCCACGAGATGATAAAGGTATTTCCAGCTACTTGTTGCCGCGACTTACAAAAGGCGGTTTTAAACACAATGGTTTGCATGTTGCGATAGCAATGGCATCATAGGCCCCCATGAGCACATTCAAAGTCATGCAGTTCAACATGCAGTTCGGCCAGATATGGGACGAGGCCAATGCCGGCCATGCCCCGATCGACCTGGGCCTGACCATCGCCGAAATACTCAGCCATGATGCCGATATCGTCATTTTGCAGGAAGTGGAACATGCGCAACACGGCGGAACACAGATCGAACCGCCGCCCAATTACACGCGCTTGAAAGCGGCATTGAAGGGTTACCACGGATATTTTTCCTATCCGAAGGCCGATCCGCGCGAACTGCCTTTCGGCATCGGACTGGCGATTTTTTCCAGGACGCCATTGCGCGACACCCTCCGCTGCGACTTGCCGTCCCCGCCCATCGAATTCGAGTTCGAGGGCGAGAAGAAAACACCCACCGACCGCCTGCTCATTGGCGCAACAACCACGCTGCAAGGCCATGACTTGCATCTTTTCAACGCGCACCTGCTGGCGTATTTCATGCTCAACTCATCGAGCGAACACCATCTCGAGCAACGCAACCTTGTGATCGAACAAGCCCTCCGCACAAACGGCCCGGCGCTGATCGCAGGAGATTTCAACGTCAGCAACCGCGATTCGCTGGTGCAGCAGTTCGCCAAAGCCGGTTTCAATACCGTTCAAAAGAACGAAGTCACCTGGCGCCACCGCCCCTATGTGCTCGACCACATCTTCCACAGCAAGCACCTGCGCCCGGTAAACTACATCGTGAAACCGACCAAGGCATCGGACCACCACATCCTGATCGCGGAATTCGAGTTCGCGAAATAAACCTAAGCGAGTCTTTCCCGCTTATGGGAGCCTCTAAAAATTCAAAGTTCTAAGCAAGACAAGGCGCGAGCAAAAAATTGCGACGCAGCATATGTGTGATATGTAAGGAGTAATTTTTTGTGAGCAACGCAGTATTGCAACGAAATTTGGATTTTTAGAGGTTCCCTTATTCCTTCTGCAACATCCGCAAGCCC
>JBAQDF010000047.1:0-22530 GCA_049286265.1 Sideroxyarcus sp. | reverse complement strand
AACCCGACGTTGCCGCTTTCTCATCATGTCGGGTTACGCTGTCGCTAACCCGACCTACGGAATCTGTGTAGTCATTGTAAATGACTGCATGCGTTTGCAAGGGACACTGTACTAGGCATTCGTTTCGGAAATAATGCGTGCGGCGATTTCTGCTGCTTTGCCGGTGAACTTGGTGCACTGTGCGCCCAATCCCTCTTCGCGGAATATTTCCTGACCTTCCGGCGTGTTGAGGTCGCAACCCAGCAGAACATGGCATTCGCTGGCGCCGAATTCCTGTTCAAACTCCCTGATCAGATTCTGGGTCGCAGTATATGACGGCTCTACTGAGTCGTCGGCTTTGGAACGCCCAAGCGCGAGGCTTAGCCCCATCATTGCGCCGGTAACCGCACCACAGGTTCCGCAGGTGCGCGACATACCGCTGCAAAAAGCGGTTGCGACTTTGGGCAGGAGATCGGATTCGATGCCTTGGGCCTTGGCAAGCGCCAGCACAACGCTCTCTGCGCAATACAGACCGGAGGCAAAAGAATCTTCGGCGGACTTGCGAACATTTGCTGCAAATTCATCAGATTTCATCATCGGAAACTCCTTTGATGTGCATGTTGGTGTTGCCTGGCCGGTAATCTATACATAGCGACATAAATCTACTGCGCGAACCGGCATTGAAGTCGCGCGGTGCTCGGCATCCTCATGTACTTCCTGTACATTCCGGTGCCTGTGCTCCGGGCTCCTTCAATGTCGGCTCGCTCGCTACGATTTCTGACGCTATGTATATATCGGCGGCGTTTCGTAAGCAAGCAGCAACATTTCTGCGGCCTGTCTTCGCAGGGGAAGCAGTGCCTGATAAGCGGGCGATGCGTGCCAGCCTTGTATGGACTCCTTATCGGGAAATCGGATGACGACAATGTCGTCGAAGGAGTGTTCGCCCGAAAGCACTTCGACCAGCTTGCCGCGAAAGGTGATTTCTGCGCCCCACGGTTGCAGCGTGGCGGGCACTTGCGCGCGGTACTTGTTCCATTGTTCAGCGTTTTTGACCGTGATGTGTCCGACCAGATAGGCGGCATTCATTTGTTGATTTCCTTTTTGGGCATCAGGTCAGATTTTGGCCGACTTGAATTCGCTGGTTTCAATGATTTCGCAAAAGATGCGCATGAGTTCAGGATCATGCTTTTTACCGGTTTCCCTATGCAGGATAGCCATGATATCCGGATGCGTTCTTGCGTGATGATATGACCTGGTCACGGCCATTGCATCGTAGCTGTCGGCAATGGAGATTATCCGCGCGCAGACGGGAATATCTTTTCCCGCCAGTTTGTCCGGGTAGCCTTGGCCGTCGTAATGCTCATGGTGGTGACGGATGACTTTTGCGGCTTGCAGCGCACCTTCGAGTTCAGTTGCCGCCATGATCTTTTCCCCGATTTCGGAGTGCTTTTTCATTTCCTGCCATTCGACTTCGTTAAATTGGGCGGGCTTCAACAGAATATGGTCCGGAATTCCGATTTTGCCGATGTCGTGGAACGATGCGGCAATTTTTAGCGCATTCAGCTGATTTTTGGATAGTCCGTGAGCAATTCCGATAGCCGCAGAAATGCCTTGCACGCGTTCGGAATGAAGCCGGGTCATAAGATCGCGATAACCCAACGCGACCGACAGGGCTTTGGTATATGCGTACAGCGCATGAAATACAGGGTCTTCTTGTTGCATGATGTGCCTCCTGGGAAAACCTGACGCTTTAAGTATAAACCCTGTGGTTTTTACTCTCTCACAAGCGCCAGGTCATTCGCAAGCGAAGCGCGGCATCAATGTCGCATGGGTAATCTTGCTCCTGCCACTGCAGGCTATTTGCAGGCTCGAACCAGAACGGCAGGCACAATGAGTTTGTGAAACGGAATCACGAACAGCATGTAAATGCGACCCAGCAGATTGTGTATGTGTACGACCGTGGTGGCAGCCACGAATTCCTTTCCGTCCCGCACTATTTTGCAAATCGAAACTTTCACTTCGAGGTGTTTGTCCGAGTCGCCCATGATGACTTCGTTGTGGGTGTTCGACAACAGGGTGAAGATGCCGATGCGATCGCCTATGCGGTAGTCTGCTGCGGTTTTGCTATGGCTGAGATCGCCGAGATGGCCGAGATTCTTCAGGCCAAAGAGCAATACGACTCGATTGCGGGTTGTCATCAGGAAATTGATCCAGGCCGGTGTCTTGCTGATGGTGCCGAGATAAATTTCCAGCGCAGAGCGCCCTGCATGTCCCAGCGGCATTTCATAAGAGTCGAAAAAATCTGCTCCCTGCAGTTGCTTGCCGATGTCGCTGGTGAGGGGAACCGGGATTGCGGTGATGGTTGGATTCATGATTAACCCTGGAAGCATGGTTTTGTTTGTTGCTTCACGGCTCTTTGGACATCCGCACCCATTCCGCATTGAACGTCGGTGGAATATTGCCTGCGGTCATTTCCGCACGACTGTCTATCAGGCAGCCCGCACCGTAGACCTGAAAGAACCATTGCCTGAATCGAAGCATGCTGACGGGATTCATGACGCAGGCCTTCTGGCCGAAGGGGTGGCCCAATTGCATCAGCAAATGCCCGATCTCATGTGCCAGATACGCACCGGACAACTCGGCGGCATCCACTGCGGAATATTCGTCATCGCCGCGCAGGCGTTTGCTGATTTCGGAATTATCCGTAAACGGGAACGTGCTCCAGAAGACGTATGAGCCGTATTTGCCGGTGCGGCTGTATGAAGTGGTGCCTACCGTGACCCCGCCGCGAATGGCGGAATGAATATCGACGCCGTAGTATTCGGCGCTCGCGATGAATTGATTGGTGATCACCAGGTCGTACGGCAGGTTCCCGTAACCCAGGGTGTCCCAATAGACCCATTCGTTGTAAGGCGAGTAATCAAGCACGGGCGCGCCGTCTGCCGCGTTGACATGGCGCCACTGTTCCAGCCTTTCCAGCATGACGTCCGCCAGTATTCCGGAGAATGCCTGCAGGTCTTGTGGATTAACATCTGCCGGAAGATATGGCGCTGCGAAAGCAAGCGCATCTTTCAGTTTCGTCCCGCGTTCGGTAAGCGTTTTGAGTATGCCCTCGGCAAGTATTTGCTTGTCGCCGGTGCCGGACTTGAAGTCATAGATCGATGGAAGGCGGGCTTCTTTTACGGGCGGCGGAATGAGCGCAAACAGGCGATCAATCCCGATTTCCGGCGCTTCTGTAAATTCGACATAGATGCCGAAATTTTTCCAGACAGTCAGTTGTGCGGATGCGAGCACGATTTTCATCTGTTCCGGAGACATGCGCGGAAGCCGTCCGTTGATGGCCTGTACGACGCGAATCTGCACTGTGGAGCCCGGCTTGACGGGCGCTACGGACGATTTCCGCCATTCGTCCTTGACTTCCTCGCCCTTGCAGCCGAGGAGCAAAACGACAAGCGCAATACAAATGTACTTTAGAGGCAAGTTATCTCCCGGCTACAGCCCCAGGAGGAGGAGTATCCCGGACGCAGTGGCAAGGATCGCCATGACTGTGCCCATTCCAGAGAAACTGAGATGGAGAATGTGGGATAGCCCCGTGGCTATGAGCCAGATTCCCAACAACAACACACCGATGCTTCTTTTCATTGCAGAGATTCCTTTTAAGGATATTTGAGTTGATGTTTTGACTGTAAGGTCAGAATGTTTGCAAGGCTATCAACTTTTGGGGCATTTGTATTCCAAAAAGAAGTGCAGGGCGGAATTGCGTTGCGTATTCCGGCAAGCTGGCTCCAACAATGGTTTTCCGGCCTAACGGGCATGCCAAGTGTGCCCCCCGATGATGAAACTTGCCATGCCCGTTTCCCCCTATCCAACTTTCCCCCGAAGGGAGAAAGGGCAAACGAATCGCTGCGCGAGTTTCACGTTAACGAATTACTCGGGTTATTTCGAGCCGGAATCGTTTAATTCATTCCTCGCGGCAGGCGGCAACTGGATTTCCATTTCCAGTGCGGCTATTCCGATATTCACGGTGGCCTTGAGCGAAACCGGCCGTTCAGACAGCGGCCGCGATTTGAGCTCATCCAGGGCAATTTCGAGGATGGTACACATTTGTGCGGTCGAGGCGCGCACGGCCTTCTCATTGAGTGCATCGGTCATGCCGGACGCAGTATGCGCCAACGACTCGACCCCGCCTTTGACAGAAGTGGTCACTCCCTCAACGGCATCATTCGCCCTGGTGGCTACCTGCGCACCGATGTCTTTGATTTTTTCAAACATGGATGTGGCTCCTTTATCTGTTAGAACATGCTTTACGAACCGTACCCGCTCAAAACCCCTTGGTCAATATGCCATAAGGACCATGACTTATCGTTGCGCTTCATATTGCTTGTTATCATGGCAATACGGAACAAACTTGATACTACAGAAAAGGCTTTGCATATGTCCGATCCCGTAACAGAAGAGCTGCTCGGCAGGCTGAAAATAATGGCGGAAAATAATGGTGTCGAATTTGACTCGAAGCGCATGACAACCGATATGGACTACGCCTATCAAACGCTGATGGAGCTGGGCGACACGCATGACCAGATACAGGGCCTGGTCGTCATGCAAATGCTGAGGCATCTCGGCCTGCTTGACCTGTCGGACGGCATGTCGGAATAGCACTTCACCAATTGTCATGGCGCTCGCGGCGTTCCTGGCGAAAGTTGGTCACCTCAAGGCGAATGCCGTCCGGGTCGGAGAAATACGTCGCCCAGTAGTCGGGCGCATAGTCGGGGCAGTTCCGCGCCTCGGTAGCATCAATACCTGCACCGCGCAGTTGGGCGGATACGGCGACGACGTCTTCAACTGAATCCACGCGCAGGCAGAAGTGATGCAAGCCGGGCGCATATGCATCGTGTGCGGATGCTGTATGCGACGGACGCAGGACATAGCCGAAATGGCGGTTGAAATACTGCACATGCGGATCGCCGTCCAGTGTGAACTTGTTCTTGCGGAATTCCAGCGTGTTCAACAAAACCTTGTCATAGAAGTTTTCCGACCGGGCAAGATCGGAGACGGTGATGTAGATGTGGTCGATTCCGGTGATTTCGGGCATGGCGTTTCCAATATTTGATGAATTTCAAGAACTCACTGGGCGGTTTGGCGCACCGTACCTGCTCACGGATACCCGGTCAATATGTTAAACGGTCCATACTTTTATCCGGACATCACCCGGCTTGTTATCATTGCACCCATTCAAGTCAGGAGTTAACGATGCAAATTCCATTACGCGGCCCACTTGCCATTTTTCTGTTGCTGTGCGGGCTGATGAGTTCGTCGGTGCGGGCGGGCGAGGTGAGCGTTGCGGTGGCGTCGAATTTCGCTGCGCCCATGGAGCGTCTTGCGCCGCTTTTCCAGAAGGAAAGCGGGCATGCGGTCAAGGTCAGCACTGGTGCCAGCGGCAAACTGTATGCGCAGATCAGGGGCGGCACGACGTTCGATGTGTTTCTCTCCGCGGACGAGGAAATGCCGAAGCAATTGATGCAGGATGGTTTTGCGGTCGGCGGTTCGCGTTTCGTTTATGCCACGGGCAGGCTGGTGTTGTGGAGTACTCAATCCGGTTTGGTGGATGACAAGGGGGCGGTGCTCAACAAGGGCAATTTCAACATGCTGGCTATCGCGAATCCCATTTTCTCGCCGTACGGTGTGGCCGCGAAAGAGACGCTGACGAAATTGACGATGTGGAACTCGATACAGAGAAAGCTGGCCAAGGGGGAGAATGTCACGCAGACCTACCAGTTGGCGGCAACGGAAAAGGCCGACCTGGCGTTCATCGCGCTGTCGCAGGTGATGCGCGACGGCAAGGTGACTTCAGGTTCCTGGTGGCTGGTGCCGCCCGAGATGCATCAGCCCATCCGGCAGAGTGCAGTGCTGTTGTCCCATGCGAAAGATCAGGCAGCGGCGAAGGCATTTCTTGTATTTTTGAAGAGTGAGAGGGCGCGAGCGGTGATGCGCGGGTTCGGGTATGAGATGCCTTGACTTGAAGAAGGCCTCTCTTTTCAGTACCCCTGATTTTGCCGGTAACGCATGTCTGTAAGCAAGGATGTTGGGCAATAACTTTATCCATGTAACGGCGAAGGTTTTCTGATAAATTGAATCCGGAATAGACGTTCAACAGGTGTCAAATGGTAATGAGCATCCGGAATGGACAGAGGGCTAGTCTGTGCTGATGCCGCTAAGGGACGGTTGTGAACAAGAAAATCTGGTTTGATCCAGAGGGCGATCTGGATGTGTTCTTCAGCAATATGGATGCCGCCGTTACCGCAGGCGCGCGCAGCCTGTTTCTGTTGTCTTGTGATGCCAATGATTTCCCCCTCGATGCTGTCAATCTCAAGCTGGGCGGATTGCAGGTCCCGGTGTTCGGCGGGATCTTCCCCCAGATCATCCATGGCTACAGCAATGCAGTGCGCGGCACGCTGGTATGCGCGCTTGATGTGACCGTCGAGGTGCATCACGTCGAATGCCTCAGCGATCCGGAAACGGATATCGCAGCCCGGATATCCGGTTTCGATGCCGCATTGCAGGCGATGCCGACGATCATGGTGCTGCTGGACAGTGTTGCAAGCCGGATCACCCCCGTACTGGATGCGACCTACGATGCGTTGGGCATGAACCGTCACTATCTGGGGGGCGGTGCGGGTTCGCTGAACTTCATCCAGAAGCCCTGTTTGTTCAGCAATGCGGGTGTGTTGGCGGATGCCGCACAACTGGTCGGGATGCCGATGAACTGCGGTGTCGAAGTGGGACACGGCTGGCAGGTGCTGTCCGGCCCTTTCCTGGTGACGCGAAGCGAGGGGGCGACGATACACGAGTTGGATTACCGGCCCGCATTCGAGGTCTATCGCGAAGAGGTCGAGAAGGTCAGCGCGCAACGCTTCGATCAGTTCCCGTTTTTCGAGATCGCAAACCGTCATCCCTTCGGCCTCAAGAAGTGGGAAGGCGACATCATCGTGCGCGAGACCATCGTCAGGCAGGCGAACAGTCTGGTCTGCGTAGGCGAGATAGCCGACGGTGCGCTGCTCTATATTCTGACCGGCGATGCCGACGAACTTATCCGGACGGTGGGCAAGGTGTCCGGGAACCTGCATATCGATGGCGGCTTTGTGGTGGCGTTCGACTGCATCGGTCGCTCGCTGTTTCTGGGAGACAGGTATCCCGAGGAAGTCGCTGCCATGTCCAATGCGTTGCCTGGCAACGTGCCGCTGTTCGGCGTGCTGACCATCGGGGAGATTGCGGGACGCGACGAGGGGTGTCTGGAGTTCTATAACAAGACGATCGTGATGGGAGCATTGGCCGGTGGAAAAGCCCCTCGATAAATTCGATCTGATCGCCACGCAATATGCGCTGTCCATGCTGGTGGGGCGCGAGCTCGATCTGGTCGGGATGTGGCGGCAGTTTTTGCCGCCCGCGCTCAAATTGCTTGGGTGCCGAGCCGGGCACCTCTGGCTGCAATGCGCGTTGTCGGATGCGGGGGATGCCCTCAGCTTCAGTTATCCGCGTCTGGCATTTGTAGATCTGCAGCATGTCCCGTTGGCCGGGCATGCCATCAAATTGCGCCAACTCAATGCGGCCCTGCGTGCGACGGAGGCCGTAATCGAAGAAGGCAGCCTGTTCTACCATCTGCTGCCGCTCGGCAAGAACGGCTTTGTGGTGTTGCAGCGAACCACGCCTTTGCCGCGTCATTTGCAGCAAATACTCAAGCCGATACTGGCGCGTCTGGCCGATTCCAGCCTGGCCTGCATGCAGCATGCGTTCACGGAAAAAGCGCGCCGCGACAACGAACGGGCGCGCATCGTTTTCGAATCGATCGGCGATGCCGTGATCGTGACCGATGTTGGCGGGCGGGTAGAGCATCTCAATTCGGTGGCGCAGTCGGTACTGGGCTGGTCGCAGGCAGAGGCCGGAGGCAAGCCCTTGAACGAGGTGTTCACGATATACAACGAACAGACTGGCGCGGAGGCTTTCAATCCGGTCGAAATGGTGTTGCGCGACGGCAAGGCCGGGGAGTTGAAAAAACACACGGTATTGATCACGCGTGACGGCCGCAAAATTCCGGTCGAGGATTCGGCGGCGCCCGTGAAAGATTCGCAGGGGAATATCAGCGGTGCGGTTCTGGTGTTTCACGATGTCACGGAGAAAAAACGCGCCCAGCAGCAGATCGAGCGCCAGGCCAATTACGACGACCTGACCGGCCTGCCCAACCGCAGATTGTTTGCCGACCGGCTGGAGCAGGCGATGAAGGAATCCCACCGCTCTGGCTTGCCGCTGGCGTTGCTGTTTCTCGATCTTGATCTGTTCAAGGAGGTCAATGATACGCTGGGGCACAACATGGGCGATCTGCTGCTGCAGGAAACCGCGCGGCGTCTGGTCGGTTGTGTGCGCGAGACCGATACGGTGGCGCGGCTGAGCGGGGATGAGTTCACCATCCTCCTCACCAGGCTGACCGATCTGTCGATTGTCGAAAGGATCGCGGAAAAGATTTGCGCCGCGTTGGCGGAACCGTTTCAACTGGAAGAAGAGCAGGTGTTTATCAGCGTCAGCACCGGCATCACGCTTTACCCCAACGATGCCGACAAATTCGACGATTTGTTCAAATACGCCGATCAGGCCATGTATGCAGCCAAGGCATCTGGCCGCAACCGTTTCCACTATTTCACCCCCGCCTTGCAGCAGGAAGCGGAAAACCACATGCGGCTCACCCGCGATTTGCGCGGCGCGCTGGCCGGGCAACAGTTCGTGGTCCATTATCAACCCATCGTCGAATTGGCAACGGGGCACGTCCACAAGGCCGAAGCGCTTATCCGCTGGCAGCATCCGCAACGCGGCCTGGTGCTTCCCGACGAATTCATCCACATCGCTGAAGAGACCGGTTTGATCAACGAGATCGGCGATTGGGTGTTCCGGCAGGCTGCGCATCAGGCCCGGCACATGCGCATGAACGGTCATCCCGCCTTCCAGATCGGGGTCAATAAATCGCCTGTGCAGTTCCACTCCGATCGGGACAGTTTCGGCGCATGGCTGGATTACCTGCAACAGCTTGAATTGCCGGGGAGCAGTGTTGCGGTGGAAATCACCGAGGGCGTGCTGCTGGATCGCGATGTGACCGACAGGTTGCTGTCCATGCGCGATTCCGGCGTGCAGGTGGCGCTGGACGATTTCGGCATGGGTTACTCGTCGCTCTCCTACCTGAAGAAATACGATATCGACTATCTCAAGATCGACCGCTCCTTCGTGCGCGACATGACGGAAGACCAGGACGACCAGATCCTGTGCGAAGCGATCATCGTCATGGCGCACAAACTCGGCCTGAAAGTCGTCGCCGAGGGCGTGGAGACCATGCAGCAGCGCGACCTGCTCTACGCCATGAACTGCGATTACGCGCAGGGTTTCCTGTTTTCCAGGCCGCTGCCTGCACTGGAGTTCGAGCGGTTGCTGGCGTAGGGGGCAGCCGGTATTGCCGTTTTACAACGATTCCAGGAATTTGATCAGCGCATTTAGATCAGTCGCAGTCATGGCCTTGACCGCCTGTGCTGCCCCTGCGCCTTCCCCGTCATGCCATAACACCGCTTCCAGCAAGGTTCTCGCGCGCCCGTCGTGCAGGTAGCCGGCGCGCGGTTCGACCTTCTGCGCGAGACCGATGCCCCACAGCGGCGGGGTGCGCCATTCGCGTCCTGTCGCCAGATAGTCCGGCCTGTGATCGGCCAGCGCTTCGCCCATGTCGTGCAGCAGCAGGTCGGTGTAGGGATGGATGATGCGGTTCGCAAGCGCCGGATATTTTGCAAACTCGCCGGTCTTCAGTTCGGGTACGTGGCATGAGGAACACTGCGCTTGCTCGAACAGCTTCGCGCCGCGTTGCACCCGCTTGTCACCGGCATTGCGTTGTTGCGGCACGGCGAGGGCGAAGTGGTAGAACTCCGTGGCGTCGAGTTGTGCGGCACTCAGTTCCGGCTTTCCGGCAGAAGGTGATTTCGCGCAGTCGCTTTGCGCGAGCATGCAGTTCTCCTGCGGGAACAGCGGCGAGGTGATGCCCATATCGCCGACCATGGCCCCGGCAATCTGCTGGCGCAGGTTGGGCATGTTGGCCTTCCAGCCGAAGCGGCCCGGTACGGACTTCTTTTGCTCCACGTCCCACACGTAATTGATCTTACCCCTGATGCCCGCCGGTTTGCCGACCGCCGTCAGCGCAACCAGCGTGCTTTCTGGCACGGCCTCCAGCAGGCCGAGACCGAAGATCGGCGAGCCGATGCGCGGCGAAGTCATCATGTTCGTTGGGAACTTGCCATAGGCCAGCTCGACGAAGCGGAACTTCGGTTCGCGCAGTTTCACTTTCTCGCTGCCGCGCAGCGTGACGGTGCGAGTGCGGTAATGCACTTCCGCACGGCCTTCGCCCGGCACACCGGGTACGCCGTTCTCGTTCAACTGTCCGCCATAGGCCGAGTGCGGCAGCGGGCCGCCGTGCGGGTCGCGGCCCGGCACGCTCAGCCGCACCAGCATGGCGCGCATCGGTTCGGCTGCGGTTTCGGGGGCGAAGCCGCGACCGTTCGCCGGATGGCAGGCGATGCAGGAGAGGCGGTTGTAGAGAGGTCCAAGTCCGGCGATCTCGCGGTTTTCGCTTGGCGGGATGACCCACACCTGGCGCACCAGCGCGCGACCTTTGAGGAACTTCGCGCGGTCGGCTTCGGCCATGGCGGGGACGGCTTGGGTGTAGGCTTCGCGCGTGTCGTCGGTGACGGCGATGGCTGCGTCGTTGGCGAGTGCGGGGTGTGCCGCCGCCAACGTGATCAGCAACAACAGAATATGGCGACTCATGGTTTTTCTCCTGCGATAGTCAGCGCGATGCGGGTGGCTTGCGCGTAGTGATAGTCGATGTCGGCATCCCATTGCTTCTCGATGCCTGCGTTCTTGTCGTCGCGTTGGATGAAAGTCTGCTGCAATGCCGCATCACTGACCTGCGCAAAACTCAGCGGTAGCCAGTAGGCGTGGCGGCGGGCTTCGGTGAGGCGCGCGTCGTTGGGCGCTTTTTGTTCGGCGCGGCGCAGGGCCTGGTGCATCGCTTTCAACTCCGCGTGGTGGCGCGTGATCAGCGCATCGAACAGGGCGCTGACCGCTTCCTGCCGCTGCAGGCCGGAAGGCACGTCGTAATCGTAGGTGGCGCGCTGCGCGGCGGCGAACGGGTCGAAGTAGTCCCTGGGTTTTTGCGCATACACCGCAGGCCGCACCGGCAGTTTGCGGATGTCGGGGTGGAACAGCAGCTTCTGTCCTTCAGCGGAAAGCACGTAGCTGGCGAAGGCGCGCGCACCGTCGAGGTTGCTGCTTTCCTTGAAGATACCCACATGCGCGGGCGAAAAGCCGACCTTCTCGGGGTAGGTGAAGCGCAGCGGCTTGCCGTTGGCGATGGCGGAGACGGCGAAGAAATCCATGGTCATGCCCACCGCCACGCGCCCGCTGCCGACATCGTCGGAGATGAAGGTCGCTCCCGCATCGGCCAGCACGGCGTTGGCCGCGATGCGCGTCAGCACCTGCCAGCCCTGTTCCCAACCGTAGCTTTGCAGCAGCGTGTCGATGAGGATGGGCGCGTAACCGACCTTGGAGGGGATGGGCAGCACGACATGGCCGTCGAACGCGGGTGCGGTCAAGGCCTGCCAGTCCTGCGGAACCGGCAGTCCCAACCGCTTGAGTTCGCCGGGGTGGTAGGCCATGCCGTAACCCGCTGTCTCATGCGCGACGTAGTAACCGTCGGGGTCGGAGATCTGGAAGCCGCCTATCTTCTGCGACAAGCCCTTCAGGTCGATGTCGAGTTTGCGCAGCGCGCCTTCCTTCGCCAGCATCGCGAAGTTGCGTTGCGCGGGTGTCCAGTACACATCCACCGGGCTGTGCGGCTGGTGCAGATAGTTCATCGTATCGCGCGACTGCCGCCACAGTATTTCCAGCCGGTACTGCGGATATTTTTTCTCGAATGCGGCTTCGAACTGGTTGATGACCTCTTGCGGGTAGCTGGAAAGCACCACTACCTTTTCGGTGGCGCTGGCCAGTTGGGAAATCAGCAGCAAGATGGCCGCGATAGTCCATTTGAATATTGTCATGAGTGTTCTCCTAGAATTTCAGCGAAGCATTGGCGAAGTAACTGCGCCCCGGATTCGGATAGCCGTCGGCCAGCGAGTAGTTGCGGTCCGTCAGGTTGTTGACGCCGGCTTCGGTCGAAATGGCCGAAGTGACGCGGTAGGCCGCTTTCAGATTCAGCGTCGTATAGCCGGACAGCGCAACCGTGTTTGAAGCCCAGCGGCTGCTGTTGTATTCGGCGAACGTGACCACTTCGACAGCATCGCCCGCTTTGTACAAGGCATGCGCGGTTGCCTTGTGGCGCGGGATGCCGGTCAGTTTGGTCGCGGGATCACTGACGTTTTTGAGCACGGTCAGGGTGTAGTTGCCGCCCAGTTCCAGCGCTGATCCAACCGGGTTGCTCAGACCGAGTTCGATGCCGGATGATTTCACTTTGCCGATGTTCTGCGTCTGGCACTTGCTGGTGGTCGTACAGCTTGTGGAACCGGGTTGGTAAGCCGTCTGTATCTTGTCGGTGATATCGCCGTAGAAGATCGCGGCCTCTGCCCTGGCCTCATGCCACGGCGTACCCTGATAGCCGATCTCGTAATTGAGCGATGTTTCCGGGCGCAGGGCGGTGTTCTCGATGTAGGTCGAAAACTTGGACGAGTAGCGATCTTTCAGTGTCGGCAGCCGGGACTTCTGGGCGAGGGTCGCGTAGAGGCGGGTGTCGGAGGTGTAATCGTAGAAAAGCCCGGCTTGACCGTTGGTGGCCGATTTCGCACCGGGGAGAGCGAACGGACTGCCTGGTTTGTAAACCTCCTGCGGCCGCAACGTGTGGCGGGTGATGCCGAGTGAGAGCAATAGTGCGGGGCTGAACCAGATATTGTCCTCGACGGCATAAGAAGACAGCGTGTCCTGGAATGACTCGGTGATGGTGGACACCCCGTCGCGGGCGATGTGCTTGTCCACCTTGTAATGGGCGACGAATTTGATTTCCTGTCCGGATATGCGGGTCGTGCTCAGTTCGACAGAGCCGCCGCGGGTCTTGTCGTCGTAGCTGCTTTGGTTGGCGGCTGGATTGGTGATGGTCGGGTAAGTGGCGTTGGCGTAAATATCCAGGCCATTGCCGTACTTGTCCTCATAGAGCCTGACTTTGAGTTTCTCTTTGTCGCCCAGCGACGTGTTCGACAGGAAGTAGAGACTTTCCTTGTCCCAGAATGGCCACTTCCAATAGCGCGCAGCCGCGGGGACGGTCGAGGGCGGCTGTCCTTTTTCGCCGTTCTGCTTGTAGTAGCTGAGCGCGTACTCGTCGCCGGCATTCGGTGTCAGGCCCACCTTGAAGGAAATCTTATCGTCTTTGCGATAGGAGTTATTACGCGCGCCGCCATCCTCGGTCGCCGTGGGCGCGAAGCTGGAAGAAAGCGGGAAGTTGTCGCTCTTCAGGTAAGAAGCGCCTGCCTGCAAATACCACAGTCCCTGATTGGTACCGAAGTTCGCCTGCGCCTGACGCTCGTTGCCGGAGGCAAAACCAACCATGGCATCACCCTCGAAACGTTCCTTTGGCTTGCGCGAGATCAGGTTGACTGCGCCGCCCAGCGTATTGGGGCCGTAGGCGACCGAGCTGAATCCCTTGGAGACCTGGATGGCGGCCAAGTCGGCTGTGGTGAAACGGTTCAGGTCCACATAGCCGTCATAAGGCACGTAAACCGGGATGCCGTCGATGAATAGCGGCACCTGGCGCGCATCGAATCCGCGCACGTAAATCATCTTCTCGTTGCGCATGCCACTGTTGGTCAGCGTGACCCCCGAAAGCAGGTTCAGCGCGTCGCCGACATTGCTGCGGTTGAATTGCTGCATATCCTTCTGTGTCACGACGGTCGACACCTGATCCGCGCCGATTTCGCCGACCTGCGGCTTGGTTGCGGTCACCGTGACTTCGCCCAGATTGAAGGTTTCTGCCGATGCAGATGAGGCCAAAGCCAGCATGCAAGCCAGCCATAGCGGTTTTGCCGTCCAATTTGTGTTCATTTCCTGCTCCTATGTAATAATGTGAACGGTTATGTATCGTAGTACATAACGCATGAGAGTGTCAGCAAGGGGCGTGCCAATGGGGTGGAATGCGATGTGGTGTGGGATTGGTTTGTTTCGGGCTGAAACGTTGTAGCTTCCGGGTTGTAACGAACGCACCAAATTGTTCAAGAGGCTACAAAACAGGGCGTTTCAGGGCAGTGATGGAAGATGGGTAGAATTCGCTGAAATCAAATGGTGGCGCGGGATGGGCGGGCGAGATGCACGAATTGGCATCGCTTTTGCTCATCGTTGGGTGGTGCAAGGTAATAACGAGAGGTTGATATGGCTCAAACGTTGGCTGAAAAGAAAACCGGTTCCGGAGTCGTCTCCAAACTGAAGATCGCCAAAGGGCGACGCTGGGATCATCTGGAATTGCTGGAACGTATCGACGCCACGGGCTCGATCACGGCGGCGGCGAGTGCGATGGGCATGAGCTACAAGGCCGCGTGGGAGGCAGTTGAGGCGATCAACAACCTTTCCGAACAGCCACTGGTGGAACGCAAGACCGGCGGGGCGAAAGGCGGCGGCACGACACTCACTGTTTATGGCCGCCGTGTGGCCGGTGCCTACCGGCGCCTGGAGCAGGAGCGCGAACAGGTGCTGAAGAAACTGGCCGAGGTGATGGACGATTTTGACGAGTACTACCATTTGATAAGGAGATTCGATATGAAAACGAGTGCGCGCAACCAGTTTCTGGGCACGGTGAAGAGCATCAAGCTGGGTGCGATCAATGCCGAGGTGGTGATGGAGATCGGCGGCGGCGACATGCTGGCAGCGGTGATCACCAACGAAAGCGTAAATCACCTGGGTTTGAAGATCGGTTCGGAGGCCTATGCGCTGATCAAGGCGCCGTGGGTGATCGTGACCACTTCCGAAGGTTTCAAGACCAGCGCGCGCAACGAGTTGCACGGCACCATCGTGCGCTGCCAGGAAGGCGCGGTGAACGGCGAAGTCATCATCGAACTGTCCGGCGGCAAGAGTGTGGCGGCCATCGTGACCAACGACAGCATCAAGTCGCTGGGATTGAAGGAAGGTGTGAAAGCGGCGGCGCTCATCAAGGCATCGCACATTATTTTGGCAGTTAACGCGTAGTGAAAAATTCGCGCAGCGATTCGTTCGCCTCCTCGCCCGCTAGCGGGAGAGGATTGAGGTGAGGGGAAACGGGCGTGGCAAGTTTCATAATCAGGGGTGGCAACTTGCCATGCCCGTTTAAGGAGAAAGAAATGAAGTCGATCAAATTGGGTTTGTTGGGCGCGCTGCTGGCAACGATGGCGCAGGTGGCAAATGCGGGCGAAGTAACTGCCGCTGTGGCGGCGAACTTCACCGTGCCGGTGCAGCAGATCGTCGAGCTGTTCCAGAAAGACACCGGCCATACGGTGAAGCTGAGTTTTGGATCCAGCGGCAAATTCTATTCGCAGATCAAGGAAGGTGCGCCGTTCGATGTGTTCCTCGCGGCCGATGAAAAGAATCCCAAGCTGCTGGAAGCAGATGGATTGGCAGTGAAGGACTCGCGTTTCGTCTACGCGCTGGGCAAACTGGTGCTGTGGAGCGCGCAACCCGGATTCGTGGATAACAAGGGCGCAGTGTTGAGCAAGGGTAGCTACAACAAGATTTCCTATGCAGACCCCAAGCTCGCACCTTACGGCCTGGCTGCGCAGGAGACTCTGCAGAAGATGAATCTGTGGGACAAGGTGCAGGGCAAGCTGGTGACGGGCGAGAGCATCACCCAAACCTACCAGTTCGCCGCGACCGGCAATGCCGATCTGGCGTTCATCGCACTGGCGCAGATCACCAAGGACGGCAAGGTGAGCGAAGGTTCGTACTGGCTCGTGCCGAGTGATATGTACAATCCGATCAAGCAAAGCGCGGTGCAGTTGAGCGCCGCGAAAGACCCGGCTGCGGCGAAAGCGTTCATGGTATTCCTGAAGAGTGAGAAGGCGCTGGCGATCATCCGCAGTTTCGGTTACGGGTTGCCTTGAGATTTGCTCCCTTCTCCCGTAAGCGGGAGAAGGGATTGACCCAAATAGCAATACGATGATTTGAAAATAACATGACACCACTAGACCCTGCCGACCTCCAAGCCGTCTGGCTCACGCTCAAGCTTGCGAGCGTGACCACCTGTCTGCTGCTGCTCATCGCTACGCCATTGGCCTGGTGGCTGTCGCACAGCCGCAAGTGGTACAAGGGGCTGGTGTCTGCCGTGGTGGCGTTGCCGCTGGTGTTGCCCCCCACGGTGTTGGGTTTCTATCTGCTGCTGGTGATGGGGCCGCATGGGCCGGTGGGTGAATTGACCAGCTACCTGAATCTCGGCAGGTTGCCGTTTTCTTTCGCCGGATTGGTGATCGGCTCGGTGCTGTTTTCGCTGCCGTTCGCCGTGCAGCCGATCCAGAACGCGTTCGAGGCGATGGGCCAGCGTCCGCTGGAAGTGGCTGCGACCTTGCGTGCGAGTGCGTGGGATCGTTTCATTAGCGTGGCGCTGCCGCTGGCGCGCCCGGGTTTTCTCACCGCAACCATCCTCGCCTTTGCGCACACGGTCGGCGAGTTCGGCGTGGTGCTGATGCTGGGCGGCAACATTCCGGGCGAGACGCGTGTGCTCTCGGTCGCCATCTATGGCCATGTCGAGGCGATGGAGCTGACGGCGGCGCATATGCTCTCGGGCGGCATGGTGTTGTTCTCGTTCCTGGTGCTGCTCGGTTTGTATCTGGCGGGCGGCCAGTTGTCGAAGGTGACCAAATGAGCGGGACAGCGATGAGCGAGATACAGGCCCGCTTCGCGCTGCAGCGCGAAAATTTTGCGCTGGATGCGAGCTTCAATGCGCCAGCCGTCGGCGTCACCGCCTTGTTCGGTCCCTCCGGCTCGGGCAAGACCACGCTGTTGCGATGCATCGCCGGGTTGGAACGCGCGCAAGGCACGCTGCATGTGAAGGGCGAAACCTGGCAGGACGTAAAGACTTTTGTGCCGGTACACAAACGCCCGCTGGGGTATGTGTTCCAGGAAGCAAGCCTGTTTCCGCACCTGTCGGTGCGCGCCAATCTGGAATACGGATTGAAACGCACGCCGCTGGCCGAACGCAAAGTGCCATTGGAGCAGGTGGTGGAATGGCTGGGGCTGAGCCGCCTCATCGAGCGCAAAGACCCGGCGTTACTCTCCGGCGGTGAGCGCCAGCGCGTCGCCATCGGCCGCGCGCTGCTCACCAGCCCGCGCATTCTGCTGATGGACGAACCGCTCTCCGCGCTCGACAGCAACAGCAAGCGTGAGATATTGCCCTACCTGGAACGGTTGCACCGCGAACTGAGCATTCCGGTGCTGTACGTGAGCCACGCGATGGACGAGGTGGCGCGGCTGGCCGACCACTTGGTGCTGCTGGAAAAGGGCCGCGTCATCGCCAGCGGAGCACTGCACGAAACGCTCGCGCGACTCGACCTGCCCACCGCGCATTTCGACGATGCGGGCGCGGTGATCGAAGCGGCCGTAGCAAGGCACGACGAACCCTATCACCTGACGCGTCTGGATTTCTCCGGGGGCGCATTGTGGGTGGGGAAAGAGGATCAGCCTCTCGGCACAACAGTGCGAGCCCGCATACTGGCGCGCGATGTGAGTATTGCCACGCAAATGCCGCAGGCAACCAGCATCTCCAACATCCTCAGCGGAATGATCACCGAGATTCGCGACGAAGGTCCGGACAAGGTAATGCTGCGCATCAAAATAGGTGAATCGCAGGTGTTGTTGTCGCGCATCACCCGCCGCTCGCACGATCAGCTTGGTTTGTTCGTCGGGAGAAAAGTGTTCGCCCAGGTCAAGAGCGTGGCGCTGATGGCGTAATTTGGGAGCTTCGAGGTTTCGGGAGCGCCGACGTCTCGTCGGCTGTTTTGAACCATGGCCGACGGGACGTCGGCGCACCCACTGAAATTTGAATCGGGAAACAAATGGCCAAAATAGATTACCTGTCATTAAGCGATGCCGAGTTGATGCAACTGTTGCATGACGATGTGCCGTGCGGCGATCTCACCACGGAGACGTCCGGCATTGGCGGGCAGGCGGCGCGCCTGGAATTCCGCGCGCGGCAGGATATGGTAGTGTGCGCCATCGAAGAAGCTGCGCGGCTGTTTGCCCTGAGCGGAGCCACGGTCGAAGCGCATGTCCATTCCGGGAAGTCCGTAAGCAAAGGTGAATTAATGCTTGAAGCCGGGGGTGATGCGCAGCTTTTGCACCGGGTATGGAAAACAGCACAGGTGCTGGTGGAGTGGGCGAGCGGGATCAGCACGGCCACAGCGGCCATCGTGAAAGCGGCTGCACCGATAGCGGTAGCCTGTACGCGCAAGAATGTGCCGGGTACCAAAGCGATGTCGGCCAAGGCCGTGCGGGCGGGCGGCGCAACCATGCACCGGCTGGGCTTGTCTGAATCGCTGCTGATGTTTGCCGAACACCGCCTGTATCTGGATGAATCACCGGCAACCACCGTGGCACGGTTCAAACGTTCCGAGCCCGAGAAAAAACTGGTGGTGGAAGTCACGAATACCGGGGATGCGATCATCTGGGCGCAAGCCGGCGCCGATGTCCTGCAACTGGAAAAGCTCGCTCCCGAGGCGCTCGCAGACTGCCGCAATGCGCTGGGCCGTGCCGGACTGCATGCCATGCTGGCGGCAGCAGGCGGTGTTCGTGCCGACAATGCGTCCGCTTACGCGAGTGCGGGTGCAGACCTGCTGGTGACTTCCGCGCCCTACACCGCGCCGCCGAAGGATGTACAGGTCACATTCCATGCAGGCTGAATTTGGCTGTACGGCCGGGCATGCAGAAGCACCCGGCCCGAGCGATTCACTCACCGAAAAATAGTAGTTCCGAACTTCCAGCTACCCCTCTGTTAAAATCGCCGCTGTTTGCGTTCGGCGGGAATGATTCATACCACTTGGAATTGTGTGGGTTATTCCCGGTTCATTCGCATGCAAGGCAAAACTTGATACGACAGGGAGAATAAATGGAGTCCGCACCAGCCTCGGCAAAACCCGCAAAACCCGGATTTTTCGACAGGGAACGCACTATCGCCAAACCCGGATTCAATCGCTGGCTGGTTCCACCGGCTGCTTTGGCCATCCACCTTTGCATCGGCATGGCCTACGGCTTTTCCGTATTCTGGCTGCCCTTATCGCATGCCATCGGCATCACCACTTCGGTCGAGTGCGCCAAGGACATGGGCTTCTTCGCGCAGATGTTTGCGACCGACTGCGACTGGAAGATTTCCACCCTGGGCTGGATGTACACGCTGTTCTTCGTGCTCCTCGGTTCTTCCGCCGCGCTTTGGGGCGGCTGGCTGGAAAAAGCCGGTCCGCGCAAGGCGGGTATCGTGGCGGCATTTTGCTGGTGCGGCGGCCTGTTGATTTCTGCGCTGGGCATCCACCTGCACCAGATATGGATGTTGTGGCTGGGCTCCGGCGTGATCGGCGGCATCGGTCTCGGCCTGGGCTACATCTCTCCCGTCTCGACGCTGATCAAATGGTTCCCCGACCGTCGCGGCATGGCGACCGGCATGGCGATCATGGGCTTCGGCGGAGGCGCGATGATAGGCGCACCGCTGGCCAACAAGCTGATGACCTATTTCGCGACGCCGACCTCGGTGGGTGTCATGGAAACATTCATTGCCCTCGCCGCAATCTATTTTGTATTCATGATGGCCGGTGCGTTGGGGTATCGCGTGCCCGCCGACAACTGGAAACCGGCCGGCTGGACACCGCCTGCCAAAACAAAAAACTCCCTGATCACCGACAACCACGTGCACCTGGATACAGCGTGGAAGACTCGCCAGTTCTGGCTGCTGTGGGGCGTACTATGCCTCAACGTGACCGCGGGCATCGGCATCATCGGCATGGCCTCGCCCATGTTGCAGGAAGTCTTCGGCGGCAAGCTGATCGGCATCGACGTCGCTTTCAACGACCTGACCATGGAACAAAAGACGGCCATCGCCGCCGTAGCTGCGGGCTTCACCGGCCTGCTGTCGCTGTTCAATATCGGCGGACGTTTCTTCTGGGCATCGCTGTCCGACAGGCTCGGGCGCAAGCTGACTTACACGATCTTTTTCCTGCTGGGCTTTGCGCTGTATGCGGCCATCCCCTCCACGGCACAGGCCGGTAGTCTGGCGCTGTTTGTGGCGTTCTTCTGCGTCATCCTGTCCATGTATGGCGGCGGCTTTGCCACGATTCCGGCCTATCTGGCGGACATGTTCGGCACCAAGTTCGTCGGTGCGATCCACGGTCGGTTGCTGACGGCGTGGGCGGCGGCCGGAATTTTCGGGCCGGTGCTGGTGAACTACATCCGTGAATACCAGCTCGATCACGGCGTGGCGCGCGCGGATGCTTACACCATCACCATGTACATCCTGTCCGGATTGCTGATTTTCGGGTTCATCTGCAACTGGCTGGTGAGCGAGGTGGACGAAGTGCACCATATGACACCGGAGCAGCACGCGGAAGAAAAGAAAATCGCCGACGATACCCACCTGCATTTCGGGGCCGACGTTTCCGCGCTGGCCGTCGAAGCCAGCCATTCCTGGAAAGTCACACTGGCCTGGCTGGCAGTGTGGATACCGCTCGGCTGGGGTATCTGGATGACGGTGCAAAAGACCATCGTGCTGTTCAAATAAGTTCAGGAAACACCATCAAACACTGTAGGTCGGGTTAGCGTAGCGTAACCCGACATCATGGGATAGCAGCAGCGGTCATGTCGGGTTACGCTGTCGCTAACCCGAGCTACGGGGTTTGAATTGGAAAACAGGAATCATCGCCATGAATACAAAGCTGCAACCCATCTTCGACACACACAAAGGCAAGGCAGGCGCGTTGCTGCCCATCCTGCACGACATCCAGCATGCGCTGGGTTATGTGCCGGATGAGGCCGTGCCGCTGGTCGCGAAGGAACTCAACCTGTCGCGCGCCGAAGTGCATGGCGTGATCACCTATTACCACCACTTTCGCCGCACGCCGCCGGGCAAGCATGTGGTGCGGGTGTGCTGTGCCGAGGCCTGCCAGGCCAACGGCAGCGAAGCGCTCGCGACGCATGCAGCAAAGCGTTTGCAGAATGCAGATGTCACGCTGGAGCCGGTGTATTGCCTGGGGCTGTGTTCCATCGGCCCCAACATCCAGATCGACGAGACCGAGCTACATGCCCATGTGACACCGAAGAAATTCGATGCGCTGATGAAGAAGCTGGGAGAAAAAGCATGAGCGTCACGCTTTATGTTCCCGGCGATGCGGCCGCGCTCGCGCTCGGCGCCGATGAAGTCGCAGCAGCCATTGCCGCTGCAGTGGAAAAGCAGGGTATAAAAGTCAGCATCGTGCGCAACGGCTCGCGCGGCCTGTTCTGGCTGGAGCCGCTGGTCGAAGTCGTCACCGCGCAAGGCCGCGTCGCTTACGGCCCGGTGACCGTTGCCGATGTGCCCAAACTGTTCGCGGCGAATTTCCTGCATGGCGGCAAACATGCGCTGCGCCTGGGTGACATTGCAGCGCAT
The DNA here is from genome assembly GCA_049286265.1 of Sideroxyarcus sp. Lineage (GTDB taxonomy): Bacteria > Pseudomonadota > Gammaproteobacteria > Burkholderiales > Gallionellaceae > Sideroxyarcus. The sequence goes on along the minus strand of JBAQDF010000047.1, from coordinate 905 downwards.
CCCTATCTCGCCAAACAGCAGCGCGTGAGCCTGCGCCGTGTCGGCATAATCAATCCGCGTTCGCTGGAAGATTACCTGTGGCAGGGCGGCGGCAAAGGACTCGCGCGCGCGCGGCAGTTGTCTTCCGCTGCCATCGTGCAGGAAGTCACCGATTCCGGACTGCGCGGCCGCGGCGGTGCGGCGTTCCCGACGGGCATCAAATGGAAGACCGTGCTCGACACTAACGGGCATGCCCGTTTCCCTCACCTCAATCCTCTCCCAGAGGGAGAGGAGGCAATCGAATCGCTACGCGAATTTCACGTTAATCCTGCGCAGAAATACATCGTGTGCAACGCCGACGAAGGCGACTCCGGCACCTTCTCCGACCGCATGCTGATGGAGGGCGATCCGTACTGCCTGATCGAGGGCATGGCGATTGCCGGTCACGCGGTCGGCGCAACACGCGGCTACATCTATGTGCGCTCCGAATATCCGCATGCAATCGCGGCGCTGAATGCCGCGCTGGAAAACGCGGGCGACTGGCTGGGAGATTTCAGTATCGAAGTGCGCCAGGCTGCCGGTGCCTATGTATGCGGCGAAGAGACCGCGCTGCTGGAAAGCATTGAAGGCAAGCGCGGCATCGTGCGCAGCAAACCGCCGCTGCCCGCCATCTCCGGCCTGTTCGGCCAGCCCACCGTCATCAACAACGTCATCACCTTCGCCAGCGTGCCGGACATCCTCGCGCAGGGCGCGGCGTTCTATAACGGCTTGGGCGTGGGGCGTTCGCGCGGCACATTGCCGTTCCAGCTCGCGGGCAACATCAAGTTCGGCGGCCTGGTCGAAGTGCCGTTCGGTTGCACTTTGCGCGAGCTGCTGTACGACTATGGCGGCGGTTCGCGTTCCGGCCGTCCGCTGCGCGCGGTGCA
>JBAQDF010000046.1:0-47753 GCA_049286265.1 Sideroxyarcus sp. | reverse complement strand
GTACGATGCCGCCGCGAGCCCCGCTTGCCGCCAGATGCGCGGCCAGCACCCCGGCTTCCAGTTCTGCACCGCGCGAGAAATAGAACGAGGAGTAGCCGCTGCTCGCGAGCCCCGAAAAATCGATGCTGGGAAACAGGCAAGGAATCTCGTTCTGCTCGCAGAATTCGTGCACCGGTTGCCAGTTGCCCTTGCCGACCCCGCCCAGCACGGCAAATACCGGTTGTGCGCGGTAATACTCCGCAAGCTGTTCCGGCCAGGAATCCTGCGGTCCGCTCAGCTTCCACGGATGCATCTGCCATTTCCGGTAGGCGCGGTACATCTGCTCGCTGCCGGTCACGCTGCGTCCGACCTCGCGGCGCCGCTGCTCCTGGCGCGTGCTGCCGTTCTTGCCCGCAAAAAACGCCTGCATCACATCGAGCATCGCCTTCTCCAGCGACGGTTCGGTATCCGCCGCGATGACGGTGGCGAAGTGGATCTCGCTGCCGGTCACGCCCGGGGCATTCACGGGCGCGAGTTGCCAGAGATACGCAGCCAGTTGCCTGACATCGTCATCCCCGATCTCAAAACGGGGCATCAGTACGTCCAGCCTGCGTCCGGAAGGATCCACCCCTTCGCGCAACGCGCGGGCCAGCGTGTGCAGGGTATAAACCGGCCTGGTTTCCACGTTCCCGCCATAGGGCCCCAGGGGACGTTGTCCGGGCCGTCCCTGCGCCGATACGAACAACATCCTTCCGGCGATCGGGCGCACGGCATTCTGCCCTTCCCCGCCTCCCAGCCCGCTGCGCCGGTGGCATCCGGCACAAGCGGCAGCGGTGCCGCTCAGCACCGCGCCGTTGCGCACGACACCGCGCAAGGGCTCGCCAGAGGGCAGCACGCCCTCGCGGTAGATGCGCTTGCCCGCACTCCCGGTATCTTCTGCAGCAAGCGCAAGTGCGGGCTCTGCAACCGGAACAGCCAGTGCGGCAAGCAGCAGCCACACCGTCCGCAGCAGGCGGGCATTAATGTGCGGAAAGATTGCGGTACTCATGGATGATATCGGCCGCACTGGCCATCCCGTCGAGTCGCACCCAGGGTGTGCCAGGTCCGCCGACCCGCAGGAAGGTCGCGGGCGCATGATTCATCTTGTCGCCACGGTAGGTGGCGAAGGCGCGCTGCACCGCAATGCTGTCCTTGAGGCTGCCGGTCAGCATGCGCCACTGCGGCCCCGCCTCGAATCGGCCTGCATATTCCCTGAGCCGGGCCGGCGTGTCGTTCTCGGGATCGATGGAGATCGACACCATGCGCACTTTGCTGCGCTCATCTCCCAGTTGCTCCTGCACCTGGCGGAAAGTGGCGCTCATCACCGGACAGATGGCCGTGCAACTGGTGAAAATGAAATTCAGCATGACCGGTTCCTTGCCCCCCAGCCCGTCGCGCAGCGAAACCTGCGCGCCGTTCATGTCCACCAGCCTGACATCGGGAATGTCGTACGACGCGGACAGGCGCTGATAGCCGCTGCTGTCGGCCATGGCATGATGATGGTGATGTTGGTGGCCAGTCTCGGCGCGAGCCGTTCCGGTTGCGGACAGCGCGGTGCCGCCGCCGCCAAGCAATGCGAGAAACAGAATCATTTCCTGGTATTTCATGGTGTTCTCCCTTTTTGAGTTAGTTTCAAACATGACCTTGCCTCACTGCACAATGACCAGTACATAAGCCGCCTTCGATATCGCCGGTGTGCTGTACGTGTCCCTGACTGCATACGCGAACGTTTCGGCTCCGGTGAAACCCGGCTTGGGCGTGTAAACGATGCTGCCGTCCGCATTCACTGCCGCCGTGCCGCCCATATCGGGTTTGCCCGTGACCGGGATGAACACCGTGGCCGGATCGATATGGTTGGACGGGTCGATCACGATGTCCGGGTCGCTGTCGTTGCCCAGCACATCGATGACCTGCATGGTGTTGCTCACCACCGTTGCCGCATCGTCAACCGTCAGTGGCGCCCGGTTGGCGCGCACCGCAATCGACACCCAGCCCGCGCTCTTGCTGGCCAGGCCCGCGTTGTCGCGCGCCTGGTACTTGAAACTCGCCATACCTGTGTAGGTCGAGGGCGGCGTGTAGCTGAAGCTGCCGTCGGTGTTGCCGACCAGCGTGCCGATGGATGGCGTGCCGTAGTTAGTCGCGGTGAGCGTATCGCCGGTGTCGGGATCGCTGTCGTTGGCGAGCACGCCGACTGCGGGCACATGCAATGTGCCGCCCTTGATCATGGTGTAGGCATCGTTGCTCACCAGCGGCGCATCGTTCGTGTTGGCCACATCGACGTTCCAGGACTGCGTGGCGAATTTCCCGGCCGGGTCGGTCGCGCGCACGGTGACGGCTTGCGTCCCGACCTGCGCGTTGGTCGGCCGCCAGCCTATCCAGGCGATGTAAGCCGAAGTCGTTTTGATGGTCATGCCGACCGGCGCCTGGTCGAGCGTGAACGCGAGCGGCCCGCCTTCCGCATCGCTGGCCGTTACCTTGTAGGCATAGGACAGCCCCTGCGTGGCGGTCAGTGCCGGAACGGAAGTAATCGCGGGCGGCGTGCCTGCCGCCGCATCGAGAATATTGTAGGCAGCCAGCGCATTGACCAGTCCGTAGCCGTAGCTGTTGTCGGCGCCGGTCACGCCCAGGTCCTGCGCGCTTTGCGTGAGCGCGGTTTCGAGTTCGGCCACACTGGCATTGGGAAAGGCATTGACCAGCAAGGCCATGGTTCCGGCCGTATGCGGCGCGGCATAGGAAGTACCGGCGACGACCGCGTACAGCGGCAGGCCGCCAAACGACAAATCCGCCGCGTTGACGTTGACGCCCGGTGCCGTCATTTTCGGATAAACCATGCCGTCGCAGGCCGACACGCCACGCGCGCTGAAACTGGCGACGGCCAGCGCCGGGTCGACTGCACCGGTGGCAAACCCCGCCGGGTTGTTGCCCGGACTCAGACTGGTCAGGGGTGCGGGGCCGTCGTTGCCCGCGGCAAAAGTCACTGCGATACCCGCCGTCTTCAACGCGTCGATGTCGCTGCTGAATTCCGTGATGCATTGCCCGGCATTCCCCACCAGCCCCCAGGAGGCGTTGACCACATCCGGCGCGTCCACCGTCGCCGGGTCGCCGTCGGGATCGAGCAGCCACTGGAAGGCGAGATGGATATCGCTGTAGGTGGCCTGCCCGGCATCGTTGTAAAGCTTGACCGCGATCCAGCTCGCCCCCGGCGCAACACCAATGGAACTGCCGCCGATATCGCCGCCGACCATGATGGACATGGTCTGCGTGCCATGCCCGGAGACGTCGTAAGGGGTGGTGTGTTCGTTGTGCGGGTCGAACCAGCTGTTGGCTCCGCCGCGCCATTTCCCGCTGAGGTCGGGATGGTTGGGATCGACACCGGTGTCCATGTTGGCGACGACGATGCCGTTGCCGGTGTAGCCCTGCGCCCACAATGCCGGGGCCGACACCGCGTTGAGGTTCCACTCGGGAGGCGCGGGACTGCCATAGCTTACTGCAGGCGCCTGCAATATCGAATCGGGACGTATGCTGTCCACGCCCGCGCGCGCTGCCAGTTCGCGGATGACGTCGGCGCGGGCAGTGACGGCGATGCCGTTGATCGCCCACAATTCACGCATGCGATGCGCACCGCGGCCTTGCAGAAATTTCTTGTGCGACGTCTGCTCGACTGCCGCTTTTGCCCTGAGCGCCTTGTACAACCGGTTGTCGCGATGGCGCCGGTCTTTAATTTCGTAACGGCGGCGGTCTACCTTGCCGCGCAACGAAACGATCACCGACACCTCCTCGTACGGCGCGCGCGCCGCCAGTTCCGTTTCCAGTTCGGGATCGATGACGGCAGCCTGCGCCACCGCACCCCAGGCAGCCAGCAGGACAGCTATGCAGGTGCGGGGGATCCGTATGATTTTTGCGGCGTCCATGTCCCCGGCCTTTCGGACATCACTCGACGGTAAGGTGTTCGATGCGCAAATCGCCCATGACCAGCGTCACCTTGTTTCCCGCTTGCACGTAGCGGCCGGGATTCGCAAACAGGATGAAGTAGTCCTGGTTGGTCACCACCTTGTTGCGTCCCGACGTGCGCAACTGCCCGAGTTTTGCCGTATCGGGAACGGCAAGCTGCGCGCCGCTCGCTTCGTCCAGCAGATAGGGCCTGATCTTTCTGTCCATGAGCGCTGCTGCTCTGGCAGGATCGGTCACGCGATAGCGAAAATCCAGTATGTAACCCGCCGAGGAAAGCCGCAGCCCTTCCATGCGTATTCCCAGCATGCTTTCCGCCCCCTGCGCCGGAGCCTCGTTGACCGGCAGCGCTTTATCCGCACCCGAGGAATGTTCATGGTGTCCGCTGGCGCAACCGCCGAGCGCCAGTGCAATGGCGATGGCGCAGACCAGCGGGAACGCGCCGTAGAGCAGCAGTTCGCGGCAGACGGTTTTTGCATCGCTGTTGCTTTTGACCGATGCAGTCTTATTGTAGTGTTCGTTCACAGCCGCCCCCTTCCCCTTTATTGCCGGTTGCGGAATTCATCCGGCAACCGGCCGTTCCGTCACTGCACGTTGACCCTGACATATGCCGCCTTGGAAATGGCCGGTGTGCTGTAGGTGTCCCTGACCGCGTACTTGAATACTTCGGTTCCGGTGAAGTTGAGCTTGGGCGTGTAGTTGATGCTGCCGTCCGCATTCACCGTCGCCGTGCCGCCCTTGTTCGGTTGGCCCGCAGCCGGGATGAACACCGTCGCCGGGTTGATGTGGTTGGCCGGGTCGATCGCGGTGTCGGGGTCGCTGTCGTTGCCCAGCACGTTGATCACCATTGCGGTGTTGACCGGCGTGGCGACCGTGTCGTCCACCGTCAGCGGGGCCTTGTTGGCCCGCACCGCGATCGAGACGAAGCCGGCCGTGCTGCTGGTCAGGCCAGCGTTGTCGCGCGCCAGGTAGCTGAAGCTCACCATGCCGGTGTAGGTCGCAGGCGGCGTGTAGCTGAAGCTGCCGTCTGCATTGCCGACCACGACACCTGTTGCCGGCTGGTTGAAGTTGGTGGCGGTGAGCGTGTCCCCGGCATCGGGATCGCTGTCGTTGGCGAGCACGCCGGGTGCAGCCACATTCAGCGTGCCGCCCCTGATCATGGTGTAGGCATCGTTGGTCGCCACCGGCCGCTGGTTCGTATTGGCCACCGCGATGCTGTACGACTGCGTGGTGTACAGCCCGGCCGGGTCGGTCGCGCGCACCGTCACGTTCTGCGTCCCGACCTGCGCGTTGGTGGGCCGCCAGCCGACCCAGGCGATGAAATCGGAGGTCGTCTTGATGGTCATGCCTGCGGGCGCCTGGTCGAGCTTGAAGCTGAGCGGCCCGCCGTCCGCATCGCTGGCCGTCACCTTGTAGGCGTAGGAGAGTCCCTCCGTGGCCGTGAGCACCGGCGTTGAAGTGTATGCGGGTGCGCTGCCGCTGCCGGAGACCTGCAGCATGGCCAGCATGCCGCCGTCCTGCGCCGCAGCGTTGTTGAGGTTGAGCCTGCGGTCATACACCGCGTAGCGCGCCGACGCCGAGCCGGACGACAGCACAGGTGTCAGAATCGCATCCACCGTTTTCGCGGCGGGCAGCAGCACCGAATACTGCTGGCGCGGATTGCCCGGCCACGGGTACGGGTTGCCGTCCTCGGCGATCATCTGCAGGTACTGGCCGTTGATCACAGGCACATGCGTCTGCAGTCCGGCATTGAGGAAACGCAGCAGCGTTCTCTGTCCCGCCGCCAGCGAGGCCAGCGGCGCATCTCCGGCGGCATAGGGCTTGCCGTTGATCAGGAAATATTTTGGCCGGTAATCCAGCGTGCTGGTCGGCCCGCCCGCAGTGCCGTAAGTGCCGCCGGACACCGCCGTGTGCAGCGCCGGATCGATCTCGCTGAACAGCAGCGTCACCTGGTTGCCGTAGGTAACACCCGCATAGGCTTCGGCCGCAGCGGCATCATGCGTCGCGCCGCCGTACAGCCCCATCTGCACCTGCACCTGCGGGTGCGTACCGCTGTGGTACAGGTAGGTGCCGGGTTTGACGTTGCTCCAGGTGTAATCGGCAGTCCCGCCTCCGGCCGCCGCTTCATGGCTGAACGAGCGCACCCGCGCCGTGGCCGAGGGCCGCGCGCCGCTCGCGCCGTTGTCCCACACCGGCGTCATCGCGGTGACTTGTCCGGGCATGACGATGGATGTCGCTTCCGGCAGGTTGTTCATGAGGTGGATGGTCAGCACCGGATCGCCAGGCGGGACGACCAGCGCCGGTCCCGGCACCGTCGGCGTACCCGGTGCGAAGGTCGCATCGGTGAGCGCATAACCCCACATCGGCACGCTCACGCCGTCCGGCATGGTCACGTTCACCGTGTCGGCACGCAGCCAGTATTCGACGGCGGATGCGGGCGCCGCGACGGTGACAAGCCCGGCCAGCAGTAAAGCCTGGGTGAGCCGGTTCATGGTTGGCAATTGGTTTTTCATGATTGCGTTCCTCTCTTGATTGCCGATTTGGCGATGTCGGTTTGGCGGTTACGGAATCGGCACCCCGGCAGGCTCGATGATCAGCATCGTCATCATGCCGCCCGGGAAGATGTCGTTATTCACGATCTCGCGCTCGTTGTGGGAGTGCCACATATGGAAGTAGCCTGCATTCCCGTTGACCATGGTCCCGCCGGGCGGCAGCGCGCCGAAGTTGCCCAGGTAGGGGCTGCCGCTGTAGTTGGCGCCGAAGGAAAGATCCTGCAGGTTGGGCAGCACCACCGGGATGGGCTTGCCGTGATCCGGCGCAAACTCGTTCGGCGCCAGCGGGTCGGCGGCGCTGGTATGCCCGTAGATGTCCCAGCCCAGGTTCTTGCCGGTCCACTCGAAGATCGCGTCGTAGGTCTGGCCCGGCACGGAACGCAGCGTGAAGTCCGACGCGGCCAGGTCGGGCCCAAGGCCCGGCGCGCTTTCCAGCATGCGGCCGTCGCGCGCCAGCAGGCTGAAGTTGTTGCCGTGCGTGTGCAGCGGGTGCAGGTCGCGCCCGGCATTGATCACGCGCATCAGCAATTTCTCCCCGGCATGCATGCGCGGCAGGCAGTTGTAGGGCTGCGTGGGCAGCCATGGCACGTTGGCGTCGAGCAGGGTGTCCGGCGCGTTGCGTCCGTTCATGAACCACAGCACCGGGTGAAAAGCACTGGTGTCCGCATTGATCGCGCCGCCTGCCGCAACCTGCGCCAGTACCTGGTCGTGTATCGTCAGGTCCATTTCGGTGAGCAGGAACAGGTATTCGTGGTCAAAGCGGGTGTCGGCATGGTCGTAGGCATGGTGCAGCGGATCGTCGTTGGCCGGGCGCACGATGAGCGCGCCGAGCAGGCCCATTTCCACCTGCAGCGCAGGCTGCGTGCCGCTGTGGTAGAGATAGGTGCCTGCATGGCTGGCAGTGAAGGTATAACTCACCGTGCCGCTCGCCGCCGCCGCTTCCTGCGTCATGATGCCCGCGCTGCCGCCGCTGGCGACAACCCCAAGCTGGCCGGGAAGGACGATGGATACCGGCACCGGCAACTGGTTGCTCAGGTTGATGGTCACGGTATCGCCTTCGTTGACGATCAGGGTCGGGCCGGGATATTGCATGGCGCCGTTGCCGTTGGCGTAACCCCATACGTAGGCGCTGCCGCCGTCCGCGGTGGAAATGTAATCCGCCTTCGCGGTCAGGTTGAAGACCGTCCCGCTGATGCCGTCTATCGCCGCCCATGCCGTCTGTGTCGCCGCGAACAGCAGCACCGAGGTGGCGATACCCAGCAATCGCGGCAGTTTGTGCAGTAGTTGGTTCATGTTGCCTCCCTGTAATCCTGGCTAGCCATCCGCCACGTTATTGAATGACGATCTCGGTCATCATTCCGCCGAAATCCTGGTCGTTGTTGCTCAGATAATTGAGGTTGGTGGTGTACAGGAAGTACGTCCCCGCCGGCACGCCGGCCGTGTCGATGACAACGTCCGCTGTCTCGCCGCCGCCCAGCGTCACCGAGGCGGTGTCATAGTAGATATCCTTGCCGCCCGGCCCGCGCGCGATATGCGCCCCAGCACCGACCACCCGCATCGGCAGCCCGAGCGCACCGACCGTGTAATAGCTGGTGATGCTCAGGTTGGAGAACCTGAGCAGCAGTTTTTCCCCTTCCGTTGCACGGTTGAGCTGGATCAGCGCACTGGTTTTCTGCGACTCGATGCCGCCGTTCTCGGCCGGTGCTGGCAGCGCACCGGGATTGGCGGTGTCCGGGTAGCCGCGGCCGTTGAGCATGGCGTAGGTATCGTTCATGTCGGCGAACGGCAGCGGCTGCACGCCCAGATGCAGCTCGTGGTACGCATGGTCGAACGAACTGAGTTGCAGCGCATACGATTTGTTGTAGCCGGTGGAACCGTCGCCGTCGTTGTAGACGAAGCGGGTGTAGTCCTTGCCGTTATAGGTCCGCAGCGTGCCATCCTGTGCCGGGCGCACGTAGATCTGGCCCAGCATGCCCATCTGCATGTGCTCGGACGCCTCGACGTGGCAGTGGTAGAGGTAGGTGCCGGGCTCGGTAATGTTATAGAAGTAAGTCAGGCTCGACCCCATGTTGACGCCGAACGAACCCTCGGGCATCCCGTCGAACACCGGCGCCTGGTTGGGGAAGCCGTGGAAGTGCACCGAGTGCGGGTCGAACAAGTCCGGCCGCATCGCCATGCCGACGTTGGTGAGCGTCAGGTAGAACTTGTTGCCCTCCTGCAACTCGATGGTCGGCCCCGGAAAGTTGGCAGCCAGGATGCCCGCACCGATGGCCTGGTCCGGCGCCACGCCGGTGACATCGCTGAATCCGAAGGTGTACAGCACCCTGCCGTCGGCCATGGTGGCGAAACCGTCGCCGGCCGTCAGGTGCTTGCACACCACATTGGGATCGCCGGGCGCATCGGGGACGGCGTCGCCGTTGGTGTCGCCGGGACACTGTACGTATACGGCGGCAGCGGCTGGTGTCGCGACCGCACAGAACGCGGCGGCCAGCGCGAGCGGGAGCAGCAGTTTGCGAAGATTGACTGAACTCATGATGTCTCTCCTTCCGGTTTCCATTTCCGCCGGGCTCGTCCCGGCGGATCGTTGTGCTTCGGTTGCCACTCCGGCTCAGGGATTCGCCCCGATGCCGCCATACGTCGTCAGCCGGTAATCGCCATACAGCGGGCAGGCGCCGGGGGTCAGGCAGAGCCGGTACGGCGTGAGCGGTCCGAAGCGCACGTCGATCCAGTTGCCGCCCTCATCGAATGCCGCTGCGGTGGCGAGGCTGGTGGTCAGTTCCGGCTGCTGGATGGTCTGGCCCTGGTCGCCGTTGAAGTACTCGGCGAGGAAGCCGGGCGCCGTCGAACTGTTGCTGGCGTCATAGCCCGCGGTGCTGGTCAGGATGCTGTGCATCGGGTTCAGCCTGTCTGCCCCGGCATTGACATAGTCCGGCCAAGTGCCCTGCTGCGCCGTGCCCAGCACCGCCAAGTCGGAGTACACCGCGGCTTGGCCCGCGCCGATGTCGGGCACCAGACCGAAGGTGGCCGGCACGGTGGCGTTGCTAATCGCCCAGTAGAACGAGCGGTTGTGCCACACGATGCTGTCCGTCAGCACGGGGTTGGAGTAGCGCAGCTTGTAACCGCTGGCGGCGCCTATCGTGTTGTACAGCAGGGTGCTGTGCGCGCGCGAAACGATCCCGGCCGGTTGCGGCAGCGACTGGTTCGGGCTGCCGGCCGGGAAGGCCGCACCGCCGGTGCCGGTGCTATCGTTGTTGGCCACCGTGTTGTTGTCGATGGTTGCCTTCACCGTGTCCTGCAGCGAGATGCCGCCGCCCGCCACGCCCGCCATGTTGTCCACGATCTTGTTGTTGCTCATGGTCAACTGGTACCAGCCCGCCGTATTGTTCGGCGCCCTGCGCACATCCAGGCCGTTGACGAACTCGCTGCGGATGCCGCCGCCGTCGCCCGCGCCCGCCTGGTTGCCCTGCACCAGGTTGGACGACACGGTCACATTGCCCGTGCCGGGCGACAGACGCGGTGTGGTCAGCGGCGCCAGCGAAGCCTGGCCGCCGATGAAGATGCCGCCGCCGGAGACGTTCTGTCCCTGGTTGAACGTCTGGTTGTAGATGACGGTGTTGTTGGCGATGGTGCCGCCGTTGTTGAAGCCCAGGTGGCCGATGCCGCCGCCGCCGCCCATGGAGAAGTTGCCGCAGACATAGTTGTTGGTCACCGCGTAGTTGTGGGTGCCGTTGCACAGCGAGATGCCACCGCCCGCACCCTGGTTGCTGCCGTTCTGCGTGATGTGATTGTGGTGGATGCGCACGAACTCGTTTTTCGCGTTGGTGTATCCGCCGAACCAGCCGTCATTGGCGGGAATCACGGCCGGATCCATCAGGTTGGGATGGCCGAGCCTGATGCCGCCGCCGAAGCTGCCGTAGTTGCTCATGATCTTGTTGTTGCTGATCTCGAGGTACTTGGCGTAGCCGTTGACGAAGATGCCGCCGGCGTTGTCCGAACCGCTGATGGTGAAGCCGTCGATGCGCGCATTGCGCACGTTGATGAAAGCCTGCGGTCCGCTGGCTTTGGCCACCACCAGGATGCCGGGACCTTCCTCGGAGTTGAACAGTGCAGGCTCGTTGTTGGGCGCATTGAAGGTGTTGGTCTGGCCCGGCAGCAGGTCGAAGCCGCCCGCCGCCAGCAGTTGCTGAACCTTGCCGCGCCAGGCCGTCAATTTCTCGGCCGGCACCTTGGCCGCGTTGATGTGCGTGGACGCGGCTCCCCAGCCCTGCAGGCGCACCATCTTGTTCATGATGACCAGTTCGTCGTAGGTTCCGGGCGGCACCATGATCATGTCGCCGCGGTTGGCTGCATCGATGGCGGCCTGGATCTTGGTGCCGGGCGTGACCACGCGGATCACGTTGGACGCGGTGGGGCCGTAGCCGCCGACCGTGACCGTGACGCCGGTGATGCTGCTCTTGCCGTTGCTGCGCGTGACTTGCAGTTCCCCGGTAGCCGCCCCGCTTGGCACACGGGCAATCACGATGCCGTCGCTCCAGGAGATGACGGGCAACGTCGTTCCGTTGAGTGTCACCGTGCCCTGCGCTGCGCCGAAGCCGTGGTCGCGGAAGATGGTCTTGGTAGTGGCCGTTGTACCGTCATAGGCGGGATTAGGTACTTCAACCGCACCAGCGGAAACAATAGTCAGCCGCGGCTGGGTCGCGATGTTGGTGGACGGCGGCTGCACATACGGGCCGTTGAAAGTGAGGCCGCCCGCAGTCTTGCCCTCCACCGAGTAGATGACCGGCGTGCCCGCATCGAATTCGCAGTCCAGCGGGAACTGGCCCGGGCCCGCGTACGCCGCCACCGGCACCACCGGCGTATCCAGGTAAGTAGTCTTGCCCGGCAGGTACTGGAAGGTGTAGCAGAACTGGCTGTACTGCCGGTTGAAGTTCGGGTCGATAATCATCTGCCCGAGCGTCGGCGAACCGGCGCGGGTATCCCTGATCGGGCCCGGATCGTTCATGCAGGTGGTGACCATGTTCGGGCCCACGCCTGACGGGAACGGCGCGTTGATGGTGAAGGTGGACGGCACCAGCGCGTTGTATGCGCCCCATTGGTCCGAATAGACGCGGTCAATCTCGCGCCCCGACCAGTCGCGGATCGACACCGGCAACCAGGACGGCGCATGCTTCTCGCCGAAGGTCGGCGCATTGGGGTCGAACTCGTTGGCCGTGTCGTCGAGGATGAAGCCCACGATATGGCCCGCTGTCGGCACTTCGGTGAACAGGTAGAAATCGGACGGCGTGTTCATGCCCTGCGTGACGACCACCTTTTTGCGGTCGCACTGGTTCCAGGTCTTGCCCGGATTGGCCGGATCGTAAGTCGGATTGGGTTCCATCACGTCCGAGAACAGGTTGAGGTACTGCGGCACGGGCAGCGGGTCGCCCACGCATTCCGGCGGCAGTGCCAGCGGGGAAGGCGCTTGCGCATCGCCGAACGCCACGTTCTGATCGCCGTTGCCCTGGTGCAAGTAACCCCGTGGCGCCATGGCCTCGACAATATAAGTACCGGCAGGCAGTTCGGGTTTTCCCGCGCCGCCGCCGAAGGCATAGCCGCCGTCGAATACGGCCGGACGCACCTGGTTCCAGTTGCGCAAGCCGTCATAGCAGTCGGTGGTCACGCCGTTGGAGACGAAGGCTGGACCCTGGCAACCGGTGGGCAGGCTGTCGTCCCAGCTATCGGTCCAGGTCACGTCGATCGCATCGCCCATGCTGTAACCGGCTGCTGAGTTGCGCTTGGCATCTTCCGTGCCCATGGCTGCCGATCCGTCGCTCCAGCCGAACGGGTAGTTATCGGTGTCGGCCAGCGCCGCCACATATCCCTGCGAGCTGAGTCCGCCCGCGAGGCAGCCTGTGCCTGCCGGGTCGGGCTGGTCGATCTTGCCGTCGTTGTCGCAATCGCGGTACAGGTTGATCTGCACGCGAGGAATGCCCGGCTCCCAGTTCTCGGGCGCCGCATAGCGCGGATCGTTCTCGGCGCGGGTGATGCCGTAGCGCACGATGCCGCTGACGCCGCCGTTCTCGCCCGGGGCATAGTTGGTTTTGCCCCACTCGATCATGTTGGTCTGGCCGAGGAAAGTTGCGATACCTTGCAGCAGGACCGGGCCGGTCTCGGTGCGCGACAGGTTGTTCCCGGCAGGCCCGACCAGCGGTGTGGTCGTGGCGGCGCCGGTATTAGGATCAGTATCGAACTGCGGTTGCGGATTGAGCAGGTTCAGCGATGGCATGGTCCAGCCGTTGTCGGCCGGCACCGGTCCTCCGTTATCCACCACGACGGTTGCGCCGGTCGCCTTGAAGCGCAGGAAATCGACTTCGGCGATCAGCCAGTTGAAGAAGGGGAACACCTCCTTGAACTGCGCCACGCCCTGCGTATCGGTCATGACCGTCTGGTAGACGCTGCCGTCGCGGAAGCGCAGGTTCATCGCCTGGTCGGGAATGCCCGTCTCGCCCGCATCGCGGAAACCGTTCTGGTTGGTGTCGAAGAATGCGCGGGCCTGGTAGCGCCCGAACCAGTTGAACACCGGTACATCCAGCAGGTCGACATCGCCCCCGCCCGGCGGCACCGTGACGTTGGTCGAGGCGATGATGCGGTCGAGGAACTCGTCCCAGATCACCAACTGGAAAGTTCCTGCAGGCACGTTGGGAATGGAAAAGGTGCTGTCCGCATTGCACTTCTTGGTGTACAGGCTGCGCCCGCCCGCCACCGCAATCTCGTTCAGCCCGATCCAGCATTCGGCCACGGGTTCGCCGTTGAAGAAAGTGAAATTGGGCGGACGCGACATGTGCTGGTTCACTATCCTGCCGCTGATGGTGCTCGTGCCCTTGAGCACGGATGTATCCTTGATGTCGCGCACGAAACCGATATCCACATGGTGTCCGGCCGGCCCGAATTCCTGGAAGAAAGCAGGCTCGTTGGCCTTGACCCAGGCATCGATGCCCTTGGTGCCCTCGATGGTGGAGGTCTGGTGCCAACCCGCATTGGGCGGAATCACCTCGATGGTGTATTTGGCCGGGAACAGGTATTTGATTACCACCACACCGTCCGCACCGGACTTGACAAAGCCGTTGCCCATTGCCAGGACCGCCGGGGATCCGTCCGCGTTATAGACGAAGCTGCCGTCCGGATTCTGCTGGTAGGTGGTGCCGATCTGGTTGCCGAAAGCATCCAGCGTGACCTGGCCACCTGATTGGCCGAAAGTGCCGCCCGCTTCCTTGAGCGTGATGCTGAAGTTGGCCAGCCCCGGCTCCTGTGGCAGGTCCGGCGTGCCGCTGATGGGCTGGTTGTCTTCGAACACGAAAATGGAAATCTGCGCCGTGGGCGTCGGCGCGCTGTTCAGCACGATGGTCACGCTGTCCTGTCCCGGTGCGATCTGTGCGCCACCCATCTGGTAGCCGCTGCGCGGCAGGATGGAAACGTAATAGCGCTTGGCCGCATCCAGCACCAACCCGCCGGGAGACTTGGCGGGATCGATGCTGTCTCCGGCCGCCACCACCGGCATGTAGCTGGTATGGAAACCCAATGCAAGATTGCTGGCATCGGCCGGTACATTGGGGGTGGAAGCCTTGGTGGCATCCTCTTCCACCAGCCAGCGATAATCGGTCACCGCCTCGTTGGCCGGGCCGACCACGTTGATGGTCAGCGCATGAGCAGGCTGGCACAGGACCACCGACAGCAGCAGCGCAAAGATCAGTTGCCACACTTTCTGCGATGTTGTCCTGAAACTATTCTCGACATTGGTTTGCATAATGCCTCCCTTGATTGCATAACATGTATTTGCAGACTCCTGATCTAGCGCTGGAGCTCGCCGCCAATTTCCTCTGAATCTGTGATGCAGTATTAGTCATGAGTCCATGAAACGCTGTAGGGCAAATCCTTTATCTGGTTAAGTTCCAGACTGTATTTTGCGGGTGGGTGCCCTAACTGAATCTCCCTGTCGGCGCGAAGGTGTTTCCCCGAAATTTCGTTGCCCGGGGCGCAGAACATGCGCCGCAGTCAGCACGGGAAGAATGCCGCGAAGCCGATGCGATCTGAACATATCGGAGGGGATCGCCCTGTAGTCGCCTGGCATGCGCATGGGGGATTGCCATATGGAGGGCGACACAGGAAGGGCCGCCTCCATTCCGGTGCAATATGCGCCGTAATATTTTTCGATAATGCCGCCGATATAGGCGTCACCAAACATCAAACCGCAGCGCCCGATCGATGACGATATCCTGCCCGTATCGATCGGCACCATCGCCCCCTTGTCGAGAATATCGAACACGGCACGCGTATCCAGAACACGTTCCATTGCACGCACAATGTCGGGCATCCTGGTCGAGCGCGGGCTAGCGATGTTGACCGTCTCGGCGTTCGCCCCCTCCATCGCGATCAGGTCCAGTGTTATTTTCACCACATCGTCCACGTCGATAATGTTTCTTGTTGCACCGCCCCAGATATGGAAACGCTCCGAGCGCACAATGCGGGCATGGAGATAATTCAGCAGGGTGTGCGGGTTGGGCGTTTTTCCGGCCACTTGAGGCAATCGGAGAATGAGGTATCGGGCGCGGCTGCGGACGCGATTCTCCATCCGAATTTTGTGCTTTACGTATTCGCTGTCCTGTGCCGACGGATCTTCGATGCTGCAGCTGCTGAAATACACGATACGGTCGCTCGCGCGGCACCCGGCCATGACTGCATCGAATCTTTCGCACTCCCGCCGGAACTCGCGCTCGTCGTTGCACCCCGAATTGGAGACACCTGCCGCATAGAAGCAATTACCGGCAAAAGCATTCGCACCAGCCCGAATGAATGCTTTTGCGATCAACCCTGAGCCTACGACCATGTCAGCCTCCCATTTTCCGGATCAACTTTGTGATGCCGGGTAAACGACGGCAGGCTGCCGGTATTTGCCGGGCGCTTTCGCGACACTCGTGTTTCGTCCAAATACATTCCTGCGATTGATCACGCTCCAGAATGTCGCCCACAGAATTTTCAGATCCGTCGCTGTCGACCGGTTCTCGATGTAGCCGATGTCCATCCGTATGCTTTGTTCCTTGGTCAGCAGGTCGCGGCCCGACACTTTGGACAGGCAGGTGACTCCCGGCTTCACCGAAAGGTATTGCTCGCGATACTCGCCATACAGTGCGGACACTTCGGGAATCTCGGGGCGCGGCCCCACCAGCGACATGCTGCCGAGAACGACATTCAGGAAATTGGGCAGTTCGTCGATACTGCTCCTGCGGATGAAACTGCCGACACGGGTGATGCGCGGGTCCTGCTCATGGTGGAAATAGAAATCCAGTCCTTCCTGCTTGCTGTAATCGTAAAGCGCCGGGAAGCGCGCGCGCGCATCGGCATACATGCCGCGCAGCTTGAATATCCTGAACGGTTTCCCGTTTTCGCCGACGCGCGTCTGGATGAACAGCGGATTGCCCCGGCTTTCCAGCCGGATGGCAATTGCCGCCAGCACGATGACCGGCAGGGAACAGCACAGCAGTATCGAACCCGCCACCAGGTCCAGCAGTCTCTTTGAGAATCGGTACCGCGCATCCCGCCTGACCGTTGCGTCACCGGCGCTCTCGCTTCCCGGACCGTAAACACGGGTACTGCTGGCGAGATGCTGCATGCGCAATTCGAGGAAACCGGGATTGAATACTTGCTTGCACTGTATCTGGATTGCCATGACGTTCTCCTGGACTAGATTGGCCTTCTGGCTTGACGGCGGATCGGGCGTTGCCCGGAAAACCGTCGCGCTTGCGTGATGCCATCTTGTTCAAGAAAGGTAGGGCGATAAATATGCTGACTGCCGTATTGGGACGGGACGGAGTTACCCAATCTCTGCATCAT
Source organism: Sideroxyarcus sp. (assembly GCA_049286265.1). Lineage (GTDB taxonomy): Bacteria > Pseudomonadota > Gammaproteobacteria > Burkholderiales > Gallionellaceae > Sideroxyarcus. Next base: position 31,368 of record JBAQDF010000046.1, on the reverse strand, counting down.
TTGACTGTATGGCGGAATGGCGCGGCACCCCAGCTTGTAAGGTCCACCCTGTAGCAGCAGTAAAGTGAAACGAGTACACCGTCCCCGCACATTTCTCCGGCAAACACCGCAGGAAGCCCGTATCGGCGCGCCCCGGTGGCTGATGGAATGAAGTCCGCTGACTACAGGGCCAAAAAGCGGCCAGTCGTGCGAACGGCGCGCTCAGAAATTCAAGGCTGTGAATGCCTGCAGATACATCCAGTGACCAAAATCGTTGGGGTGGTTGATGTTGTTGCCCAGCAGGGAGGGCTGGTCTTTGCGTTGCAGCACCATGCCCCAGGTTTCGAATACGTTCACATAGGCGCAACTGGATTCTGCCGCCGCCTGTCTGGTCGCTTCCGCATACAGGTTCATGCGATGCGTGCCGTAGTGCCATTCCTCGTTGGGAGGAAAGGCCGAGAACAGGATCACTTCGGCATGTTTTTGATCCCTGATCATGCCAACGAGTGTAATCAGGTTCTGTTTGAACTGTTCCGGTGTGTCGCCTCCGAGGCTGTGGTCGTTCATCCCCCAACCCAGCAGGACCAGGTCGGGAGAGGTCGTTCCCACGGTGGCGTTCCACGAAGCGATTGCCAGTTTGGAAGTATAGCCAGGCAGGGAAACATCTTCGAGCACGATGGTTGATCCGGGGAACAGGCTTTGCAGGTGATTCCGGTATAGCGCCCTGAACCCCAGATCGGGAGTCGAAGCTTCCCTCCCCGCAGTGATACTGTCCCCAAACGAGACGATCCTGAAAGGCCCGCCTGCTGCGAGCTTCGCGCGGGCGCCTGTCAGGTATCGGGCCTGATCATTCGGCTTGGCGAAATCTTCGCCGTTGGATGTTTCGTAATCCACCCAGATGAAAAAGGGATGGTTGGTGAAGCCCGGAAAGTTGTTTTGATCGAAGTCATGCTGACCGTACAGGATATTGGTCGAAAAATCTGGGATGCGTGAACTCATCGTTCGGGCGATCGTGCCGTTCGGGTAATCGACCGTGAAATCGACGCCTTCCTGATAGGCGATGCCACCGGGATCGTTTGCCAGATAGGTGCTCCGGATCATGACGCTCCCGCTTGTCAACCTGTCGAAGCTGAGTTTGCCGGGAAGGGTGGCGGCAAGCACAAGGCTCTCGCCGGACACGCGCATGGTTTTGCCTCTTGCCGGGGGCACTACCGATACTGAGTATTCCTGCGTCGTGCCGTCGGCGGCCGTCACGGTGTAGGCGAGCGGACGGCTGAAGTCTCGCGTCATGCCGGACGCTGGGCTGATGCTTGCTCCCGTGTGGATGATCGTTGGTGTCAGACTCGTTACGTCCGCCCCGTACAGCTCGAGTTGTATCGTATGCGCCGCTTCGTTGATGGTTCCCGTCACCGGAGGTGAAGCGAGATAGAACGCCGCAATCGATTTTGTGCCCGCGACGGGCGGGCCGTTGTGTGAGCCCGAGCCTCCGCATGATGCAATAGCCATCAGGCCACTCAAGGCAATCCATATTTTTCGCGGCATTTTCACCTCAAGGAAGTGTCTCGCTTGATTCTTTCCAGTACCCGCGCAGCATTCCCAGCCGCCGTTTCAACCACAAGGGCAGGCGCGACTCGATCCTGCCCAGCCGGTATCCGGCCAGCTTCAGCAGGGTGCGCAACCAGGCGGACGGGATCAGCCAGGGCGCACGCTTCCACAACCAGGCCGTTTCCGAGCGAACGAAGCGCATGCCTTCGCCTTCCGGCTTGCCCAGTTTTTGCAGCAGCCACGGCTCGCGCGCATGCATCACGCCGACGTCGAAATAGCGCCGGAATTCCTGCCCCATGCCGTAGTCGTGCGAGTGACGCACCGCAGCGTCGGCGCGGTAGGCCAGCTTCCAGCCGGACAGCAGCATGCGCGCGGCCACATACATGTCTTCGCCGAAAATGACATCGCGGGGAAATCCCCCGACCGACATCAAGGCAGTCTTGCGATAGGCCGCAAACGAATTGGACAGGTAGGCGGTCCTGATTCCGAGCGCCGGGATGTCGGCGGCCGAACGGACTGCTCCGCTCTCCGGGTAATTGAACTGCCGCGCATGCGCCGCGATGTGGCCTGCATGCGTGTGGGGAAGTTGCCTGCCGCACGCGGCGCCCACCGCCGGATCGTCGAACGCAGCCAGCAGGTTGCGTATCGAATCCGGCGCTGCGAGGATGGCATCCTGCGTCATGAAAATGACGATCTCGGCATCGTCCAGCATCCCGACCGCCTGCTGGCGCGTTCCGCCGTGGTTGAACGAGGCGCGCGGAATGCTGCAGACGCGCAAGCCGACCGCGTCCGCCAGCGCGGCCGTCGCATCGGCCGAGCCGGAATCGATCACCAACGCATGCGGCCTGGGGAGTTGGTCGGACCAGGCGACGAGCCAGTCCACCCAGGCTGCTCCCGCATTCAGGGTGGGCACGCATAGCGCAACTTTATCGATGTCGATCATGATCGAATTTCCGGCGGTTCACTTTGCCGGGTTGCTCCACTTCGAATAATCCGCCCCCAGCAGCGCGGACAATTGCGCGAGTTCGCCGCGGTAAAGGCTTACGAGAGGTTCCGGATAGCTAGCTGCTGCCTTGGCTTTCGCCGGGGCCCCGGCATTCGCACGGTAGACGAGCCAGTTGACGAAATGGCTGTGCTTCAGTCTGCCGAGGAAATTCGAAAAACCCAGGTTGCGCAGCAGCAGCGCCGCCCGCTTGGCCATCCTCGCCACAGCCACACTCCTGGCTTCGCGCGCGATGTTGACCTTCTCGTGCAATACGCCGGGCACGAATTCTTCGTCCACGCCGAGGAAGTTGAATATCCTGCGCGCGAAGCGCTCCGGGTTTGCTTCCAGTTCGTCGAAATCGAGTATCAACAGCGCGTCACGGTCGAACAGCGAGAAGATGTGGCGCAGATTTGTGGCGTACCGGCCCTCGTCGACAATGAACGGGAATTTGTCCAGCGCCTCCGCAAAGCTGCCCGCGAACATGCCGACCCGCAGCAGGTGCAGATAGGACGACCAGGCGCGCTCGAACGGATTGCGCAGGCAGCAGATTAGTTTGGCCTGCGGGTTGTATTCATGCAGGCGCCGGATGGCCTCGGCGCTGGAAAAGTAATCGTGGCTGAGCTCGCCGCACAGGCTTCCCGGCGGCGCATCGCGGAAGTACGCTTCATACCAGGCCGTCCCTTTGCCGAAATACTTGTCGAAGAAATAGATGTCCTTGGTCACCGGCACGAACAATTGCGGATGCGGACGCAACGCTTCGTATATCCAGGTCGAAGCCGTCTTGCTCGGCCCCAGAAAAATGAAATCAACCATATGCCCTCCTTTTGTAGATAAAGTTGGGTGCGCTTGCGCACCTGCCAAATCCCGCTCCCTCATGCGCCCATCGCATACGCCAGCAACGTGACCGCGATGGCGACCAGGGTGAAGCCGAACAGCAGCACCCATTCCGCCCTGAGTGCGGCATTTCCCTTGAAACGCACGGCGCCGGACAACAGGGCATGCACCAGGTACGGCGCCAGGAACAGGTAATAGCGGCCCGACTCGAATACATGCACCACCCCGGTCAGGAAAAAAAAGAGCGTGAACACGGACAGTAGCGCGAGGTAAGCCCGGGTTCCCGCCTCGCCATACCTGCCGGACAGGCAGAACACCATGAACCGGTAAAACACAAACAGCAGCAGCAGGTACAACGGCGTCAGTGCAACAAAAAATTCCGTCGCACCCGGCAGGATGATGAAGCCCGCATACAGCACCACCAGGCTGACAGCCGGGTTGTACGACTTGGCGTGCGTGTATTCGAGCGCGAGCGCGACACCGTCGCCCATGCCGGGTTGAAGCATGTTCAGCCATTTGGGATTGGCCAATGCGTGCGTGAACAGAACAGCGGCGAGCATGGTCAGCGCCGAGAACAGCAGCAGCCAGCCCAGCCGCGCGCGCCAGCCGCCCGCCTCAATGCGGCGTGTCATGAATGCGCCGTAGCACTCCCGGAGCAGCACAAACACCGATAACAGCAGGAAGCTGCGGTCTTCGACGACCAGCAGCGCCATAGCGGCGGCAAATCCGAGCGCAACCAATCTGGAGCGCAGAAAAAACGGCAGCAGCGAAAACAGGATGAACAGGATATCCGTCGATATCTGCATGATCCCGTAGGCAACGGACGGAAAGCACAACGACAGCAGGAATACCTGCGCGTCCTTGTTGGCGGACTGGTTGCCGGTGCGGCACAGGTAAAGCACGACTGCGGCGGCAAACGCTGCGGCCAGAGCGAAATTGGCGAACTTGGCGAAGTAGTACACGGCGGGCACGTCGGCGATGGTCTGGTAGTGCAGTTCCCCCTGGATCATCCGGTAGCCGCTGTTCGGCTGGACGGCAGCGAGGACGTCGGTCAGTTCGTTCAGGCCGAACAGGGTGTCGCCGAGCTGCATGACAAACCTCGCGAAATGCCCGTAAATGAAGGCATAGCCGCTTTCCCTTCCTTCCTGCAGCAGCAGCACGTTGCGGTACTCATCCGGCCAGTTGAGCACCGGGAACAGGAAACCGTAAACCATCAGGATGACGCACGCGCCCGCGATGTAGACGGGAGTGGACTGCAGGCATGTCTTACTGATGCTCATGGCTTCATATCCTGCAGCCGTACATGCGGTTGAACAGATACAGCATGTTGCCGCGGCTCAGCACATTGGTGATGACAAAGCCCAGCGCCGCCCCGTACGCCTGGAAATTGGCGATCAGCAACAGGGTGACCGGCAGGGTAAGCAACGCCGTAAAAATCGCATTGGCGCGCAGCAGGTCGTTGCGGTCGGCAAGGATCAGTTGCGTTTCCATGATGACGAACAGCACATTCGCCAGCATGCCGACCAGCATGAGCATCGCCAATCCGGAAGCGCCCGTGAAGCCCTCGCCGAAATGCGCGAACAGCCAATCGAAGCTGAGTTCCCCCGCCAGCAGCACCAACAAACCGGCGCCGACGATGGCTGCCATCGATTGCCTGAGAAACGGCAACGGCGATTCCTTGCGCTGCAGCAACCCGGCCAACCTGGGCGTGGCGACTCCCCTGAAGACGGCGCTGAACGCGCCGATCACCATGGTCACGCGGAACGCGGCGTTGTACACGCCGACGTCTTCGGGCGTGGCGAATATCCCCAGCAGGAACAGCGGCGACCAGACGATGAGCGTGTTCGAAATGGCGACCCAGACCCCCCTGAGCGATTCCGCCAGCAGTTCCCTGCCGCGCCGCACCAGACCGGGCAGGATTATTTTGCATCCGGCGAAACGGTACACCAGCGCCAGCGCCAGCACGGCGGCGATCAAGTTCGCGCGTAGCAGCGCCTCCACCGCATCGCGGTAATCCGTTGCGCCTGTATGCAACTGCATCAGCAGCAACACGCACAGCGGAACGCTGCCTGCCTCGATGAACACCGACAACGAAGTCTTGCCGATGCCTTTCAGGAACGCGGCACCGGTCCACATCAGCGTGAACGGGACGAAGGAATACAGTGCGGCGTCGTACAGCAGGGTTGGCAATTCGCCCGGGAACAACAGCGGCGCAACATATTCCCCGAGCGCTTTTCCGGCCAGGATCATGACTGTCCCGCACGCCACCAGGTAAATCAGCACATCGCCGACCAGCCTGCGCAATGCATCGGTGTCGCCTGCGTGATAGTGGCGGCTGGACAGGCGCAGCACCACGCCGTCCATGCCCAGCCGCAGCAACTGGCTCAGCATCACCGCGACGGCCAGCGTGAAATAGAAATAGCCGGACGCGCGGGAACCGATTGCCTGTCCCAGATAGACCACCAGCACCAGCGTGAATAAGGAACCGCCGGCCTTGGATAGAATTGCGCTGATAAGTGATTTCATCCCAGATAGTTCATTAGAAACTACAACATCCCCTCCCCCTTGCAGGGGGATAACCAGCGACTTGGCTGGCGTTGTTTGCCAGCCTAGTCGAATGGCTAGTAGTTCCACCAGGGTTAGGGAGGGGGTAGAAGTGCTAGTGGTTCGCGACTCTACCCCCATCCTAGCCTTCCCCCTGGTGCGTGGTTGTTGCCGCTTCAGCGGCTTTACAACCACGGCCTCCCCCTTGCGGGGGCAAGGGGGAAGGGACTGGTTCGGCTCTAATGGATTATCCGGGTTCATATTGACAGTTGCGGAGGGTTGGCAGGAAAAGCGCCTTCAACCGGAAGCCAGCGCCCGGTCGCGTGCCAACAGTTCCAGCGTTTCCAGCATCCCCTCCTCCCCCGTTTGTTCGTGCGCGTAAATGCGGCGGATGAATGGCTTGAGTTCCGCGTAATCGCGCTCCCACCATTGCGATGCGGCGACGGCGGCACACACCGCCGCAGTGAAACGCATCCGCACCGGCTTGGCCGGAACGCCCGCGACGATCTGGAACGCCGCCACGTCTTTCGTCACCACCGCGCCCGCGCCGATCACGGCGCCGTCGCCCACCCTCACGCCGGGCATGACGATGGCATCGGCGCCAATCCACACATCGCTGCCGATAACCACGTCGCCCTTGTATTCCATGAAGTCCGCGCGCCTGAGCGAACGGTCTATCAGGTAGAACGGGAAGGTGGATATCGAAGCGAGCGAATGCACCTGCCCCGCCGACAATATCTTCACGCCGCGCGCCACCGAACAGTAGTTGCCGATGCGCGTGGCCGAACCGATGCCGCGAATGTCGGCGAAGCTGCTCACATAGGTGTACTTGCCCATGCGCACGTCGCCCCTGACCGTAGCGAGCGGGGAAATCCGGCAGCCGCGCGGGCGGCCCTTGAGCTTGATAGCGGTGTACAGGCTGACGAGAAAGTCTTTCATGTTCGCACCTTCAGTCGGAGTCGGACGCGGGACCAGACCAGACGCGCACATAGTCCACCAGAAACGTGGTCGGGAATCCTTGCGGGCTGGCCTGTTTTTTCAGTTCGCCGCGCACGCCGAACGAGACGACGACATCGAGCGCCTGATGCCAGTAGTCGTTTTTTCTGGTCTGGATCAATTGGCCGTCGACGTACCAGCGGATATGCCGTTCGTCCCACTCGCAGCCGTATATATGGAAGTCATCCCGCGGATCCCGGGGCGCCATCCAGCTGCGCTCCTCCTGCAGCGGCAGCGTGCCCGTAAACCCAGCTTGTCTGAACACATGCACATTGGTGTCCACGATCTTCACGTCACGGTTGCGCTGAGTAAGTTCGGCGAAATCGATTTCCGTCCACTCGTCGGCTTCCTGGCGGTAGCCCCAGAACGCGGGGGCGACGCCCGGGTAGCGGCTGGCCGCCTTGATGCGCGCCTCGAAATATCCGTAGCGAACGGGCGGCGCCTTGCTCTTCACGATGCCCGTCTTGTAATACAGCGTCTGCCAGCCGCGTTTGTGTTCGCTGTAGTCCATGCGCAGGTTGAGATTGCCGCCTTCCACCCATACGTTGTCCGGCTCCCACGACCAGACGCCCCAGTCCGCCACGTCGTTGTCCCACTTGGCGCTATCCAGTTTCGCGCCGTCGAATTCGTCCGAATATTGCGGCAGCAGATGCCATGCATTCTTCATGCTGTGCAGCGGCATTACCTCCCCTGCCTGCGCGTATCCCGGCAGCAGCAAGGCCCAGACCATTGCCGCCAGCGCGTCCTGCCTGACGACGTCCCGCAAGAGTTGTTCTGGCCGGTTCATGGCGATCCCGTCAGGCGCGCCAAATTTTGCCATGCCCCACCAGCAGGTCCATCACCTGTCCAACCGAGTCGGCCACGGTGGTCTCGGCAGTATCGATGGAATATGCAAGCTGCACGGGTTCCTCGTAGGGCGAGGAAATGCCGGTGAAATCCTTGATCAGTCCCTGCCGCGCTTTCCGGTAGAGCCCCTTCACGTCGCGTTCTTCGCACACCTCCAGCGGGCAATGGCAGTAGATCTCGATGAAGTCCGCGTCGCCGACCAGTTTGCGCACGCGTTCGCGGTCGTCGCGGAACGGCGAGATGAATGCGGTGAGAACGATCACGCCCGCCTCGACGAACAGCCTGGCGGCTTCGCCCACACGGCGGATGTTTTCCCTGCGGTCGGCATCCGAGAAGGCGAGGTCGCTGCACAGGCCGTGGCGCACGTTGTCGCCATCCAGCACGAAGGTGCGGCAGCCGTGCCGGTGCAACTCTTCCTCCACCGCATGGGCGAGCGTCGACTTGCCCGAGCCGGAGAGGCCGGTGAACCACAGCACGCAACTCCCGTGTTTGTTCTGCTCTTCCCGCTGGCGCCGGGTGATGGTGGACTCATGCCACACGATATTCGGAGAAATGCTGTTCATCGGATGCCTCCCTCGTTGCGTGCAGTTCGATCAATTCGCCGCATGGCTATTCCCTCCAGCGCATCTGTTCGCGCAGTTCGAGCCAGCGCTCGTTTTGCGCGAAACCCTGTTGCACGCGCGCCAGGCCACGCCGCGCAAACGCCCACATGATTGCAAGGAGCAGCGTGAACACCGTGGCCAGCACGACGATCAGCGAGCGCCTGGGACCGGTCTCCTCGTCCAGCACGACCGCCGGGTCGACCACCTGGATCACCACCGTGTTGCGCGCTTCGTCCACGCGCGCACTCTCGTATTGTTTGGCAAGCATTTCATAGACCGCCTGCTGGTTTTTCAGGTCGCGCAATTTGCGCAGGTATTCCAGTCCGGCTTCCGGCATCCTGCCGGTGGCGACCATGATGTCGCCGTTGCCGGAGAGGTCGTTATGCTCGAGCTTGCCGATCTGCGTCCTGAGACCGGCCAGTTCCTGGCGCGCGCGGATCAGGTCCGGATTGCCCGGCGCGGCGAAAGACTGCATGGTGGAAATCTGCACTTCCTTGGCGGCCGCCTGCGCCCGCAGGGCAGCCACCGCTTCGATGACTGCCTTGCCCTGGTTGTCGAGGTCGATCACCCCGGTCCGCAACTGCGTCTGCTTCAGCGCGCTTTCCGCCAGCGCCAGTTTCTCTTGCGTGAGCTTGATCTGCTGCTCGATGAACAGGCGGCGCTGCGCCGCCTCGGTGATGGCGATGCGCCGGGTCAATTTTTCCAGTTCTTCCACGTAGCCGTTGGCCACGACCGCCGCGCGCTGCGCATCCCCGTCGTCGAACACCACGCTGATGAGGCCGTCTGTGCCGTTGGTGATGGACACCTGTTTTGCGAGTTCCTTGCGCGTTTCCGCCACTGAATCGGCGCCATACAGCGCCTGCAACTCGAAACGCCGTATCAGCGCGTCTGCCACCGACCGGCTTTTCAGCATGCCGATGTAGATATCGCTGGGACTTTTCAGCCCGAGTGCCGCACCCAGTCCGCCACTGCTTCCCGCCGAAGACAAGTCCGCCAGCGCGCTCATCGCCATGAAATTCAACCCGGAGTGATCTTCCTGCGGCGGCAGGATCACCGCCCTGGCGCTATACACGGCGGGCAGCAGCAACGCGATCGCGCTGCTCAATACGGCGGCGGCAAAAGTGGCGCGCAGGATGGTCTTTTTCTCGCGCGCCACCACCAGCAGCAAGTCGAGCGGATCGATGCCTTCTTCTTCCGGCTCGGCCGCAAGCGTTACCCGGTTTTCAGTCATGATATTCATGCTCGTTCTGCCTTCTTCTGATCTGCCCTCACAGGCGCAGCAAATGGATGGCGCCCACCCCCAATGCAAACTGGTAGAAAATCTGCGCCCAGTCCTTGAGTTCCCGCGTGAGCGAGAACTTGTCCAGCAATTCCGGCACGACCACGGCGTCGCCCGGCATCAGGACCTGCCCGGAGATACTGCCGAAGAGCGAGCCCGCGTTTTGCGCGCTCTGCACCGAGCCGTCCGCGCGCAGGATATAGATGCGCGATTCGTCCGCATCCCGCGTCGGCCCGCCTGCCTGTTCCAGGTAATCCGAAACCTGTTTGCCCGGCCGGTACATGAAGGAATTTTCGTTGTACACCATGCCCATCACGCTCACCGTCGACACGCGCGACGGGACGATGAACTGGTCGCCGTCCTCCAGCACGATGTCCGGGATGTCGTCGACTTGAGTCTTGCCCTGTGCCACTTCGAGCACGATGCGGCCGCTCGCCCTGGCTTTGCGCAAACGCTCAAGCAGGGCGCGCTGCCCCGCCGCCTGCGCCTTGGCCGATTCGACATCCTCCTTGCTCAGCGCCGTCTGGCTTCTCGCGGCCAGGTTGCGCTCGATGTCTTCCGCCATGCGCGCAGTCATTTCTTCCAGTTTGTTTTGCTGGCTCGCGCGCACCGAATCGCGGTTGAGTTCGGCCGCAAACAGGTAAGCATTCGGTGTCAACCCGCCCGCCCGCGCCACCAGTTGGCGCAATGTTTCTCCCGGCTGCACCTTGTACACGCCCGCCTGGTTCAGTTCCCCTTCCAGCCTGACGTAAACGCTGCGCCTGGCGACCGGAACGCGGATGTCCTGCTTGGAGAAAATGGTCACGACATCGCCCGGCAGCAGCGGCAGGTTGTTTTCCGTATCGCTGCCGGAAAGTGCCTTGCCCAGGCTGAAGGGCAGCAGTGCGGTGGTCAGCTCGTCCTTTTTCAGGCGGTCGATCAGCGCGTAATCCCAGTTGATTTCATTCTCGTTGCGTTTGAGTTCGGCGTGCAGTCCCTTTTCGCCCATGATGTCTGCCCTGGCAATGCGGTTCTGCTTCGCCCAGTATTCCGGCACGATCAATGCATCCATGTCGGGTATCAGGTCCTTGACCCGCATGCCTTCATGCCAGGGATAACGTCCGGGATTGGCGACATTGCCGCGCAGGGTGACGGCATTGTCGAACTGACCGCTGATGATTTGCACCTGCACCACGTCGCCGTCCTTGAGCGTGCGTTTCCGCCCCGCCGCATCCAGCGAGAACTCCTCGACCTTGCGCATCTTGCGCTCGTCGATACGCTCGACGCGCACCTTGTCGCCGTTCGCCGTGGTGGTCAGCCCGCCGGCCAGTTCGATCAGTTCGGCCAGCGTGGTTGCATCCTTCTTCAGTTCGTAAATGGCCGGGTTGTTGATGCTCCCGGCAATGGCGGCCAGTTGCCCCACCGGCGGGATATAGATGACATCGCCCGGCAGCAGCGCGATGTCCCCGGCCTTGTCGCCCTTGAGCAGGAAATCGTACATATCCAGTTCGCCCGCCACGCGGCCTGCCCGCTTGACCTGGATGTGGCGCAGCGATCCCTTGAGCGATGGCCCGCCGGAGGCGAACAGGGTGTTGACCAGCGTGCTGAGCGAACTGACGGTATAGGCGCCCGGCCGCCGGGCCTGGCCGACGACGAACACCTGGATGGAGCGCAGCTTGCCCAGCGACACGTTCAGGTCGAAATTGCGGAACGAGCGGCTAATGGAATTTTTCAGGTAGCCCTGCAGCGCCTGGAAGCGTATTCCCGAGACATTGACGCTGCCCACCTTGGGCAGGTAGACCGCACCGTTGCGATCCACTGTGACCGTCAGGTCGAAATCCACCTGGCCCCAGCCGCGAACCTGCAATTCGTCGCCCGGTCCGATCGTGTAATCCGCGGTAACCGGAACGTTGTCCAGCGGGGAAAAAGTATTGGGGACATCCACAAACAGGTCGTGGCCGTAAAACGGAAGCTGCTTGCCCAGCGAGGCGGAGACGAAATCCTGGAATTCGCTTTGCTCCTCCTGCGGGATGGTGCGATCTGCCGACTTCGTCCGTTCCGGTTCCTGCGTGTACAACGAAGCAGCCGGACGCCGGTTCTGGCTGTCCAGCAAGGCCAATTCCGGCATGGACTGGCGGCTGTCGGCCACAACGTTCGCTTCAGGAGCCGATCCGCCGGGAAGTGCCTGGGCAAACGCTGTTGCGGAGAGAAATACGGCACTGAATGCAAAGTTCAGCAGCTGGCTGCCGACTATGGTTGTGATTTTGACAATCGACTTGTTCATTCCCGCTCTCCCGCACGCCCCATTTTTTCGCACCTGCTCCGCAGCACTGACTGCCAAGTCCCAATTGCGCCCCGCAGAAAATGTGTGCTGCAAGCTTGTGTATCCAGGGTTTGCGTGAACATACCAAGTAGTACTCAGCATGACGATACAGACAATGCTCTATTTGAAAGGTAGTAGTTGACTGTAGAAAAAGCTGCCAATGCGGCGGAAATAAAGGGAATCAGCATTGGGCATGCGCAACGGCCGGGCAGGTGTGGCGGCGATATTTCCCGGGCAGGAATTTCAATTGCCTGATAATGTAGTTACAGTCGCTTTAACGGCTGCAATTGCGAGGGAGCGGAATGCTGACTTTCAGAAAATTTGCAGTGGTGTTTGCCCTGAGCGCGGCGTGCGCTGCCGCCGGGCCGGTTGCAGTTGCTGGCGAAACAGGCGACTGGAGCAACCGGGACAGGAACCTGCATTTCGGCGTCGGCTTCGTGATTGGATCGGCCGTGACCGCCGACACAGGAAGTCCGCGCAAAGGCGTGCTTGCTGGGGTGACTATTGGTGTGCTGAAGGAGTTCGTGGACAATGGCTCGCGGAGCCATTCGACGAAAGACGCATTGGCAGCCGCGATGGGCGCTATCGCCGGCTCATACGTCACCGGCCTGATCGTTGTGCCCGGAGCCGTCTGGTACCGATTTGAATGGTGATTTCTTGAAACTTCTGGTGCGGAAGACAGGACTCGAACCTGCACACCTTGCGGCGCTGGAACCTAAATCCAGTGCGTCTACCAATTCCGCCACTTCCGCATCTGGCGCCATGAAGGCCCCAAAGGGCGCGCATTATAACCGAGCGAATTCTAGTTAGGCGTAAATTCCACGACAGCACGTCCGTGCGACGTACCGGCGATCAGCCTGGCGCAGACATCCGGCAACTCGGCCAGGGTAATGCGATGGGCAATCTCGTCATACTTGTCGATGTGCAGGTCGTCCGCCAGGCGCTGCCACATCTGTTTGCGCAACGGCATCTGGGTGGCGGCGGAATCCACCCCGAGCAACTTAATCCCGCGCAGGATGAAGGGGAAAATCGAGGTGTGCAGTTCCAGTCCGCCCGCATTGCCGTAACTGGCAATCGCGCCGTTCTGCTGCATGGACTTGGTCAGCCAGGCCAGCGTGTCGCCCCCTACCGAATCCAGCGCGCCCGCCCACATCGCTCTTTCCATGGGACGCTTGCTGGCCCAATCGATGTCGCTGCGCAATAAAATTTCACTCGCGCCGAGCGAACGCAGATATTCCTGTTCGTTGGCTTTGCTGGTCATCGCGACGACTTGATAACCGAGTTGCGACAACATGCGGATCGCGAGGCTGCTCACGCCGCCGGTGGCGCCGGTGACCACAACCTTGCCCTTGTCCGGTGTTAACTCATTCTGCTCCAGGCGATGAATGGCCAGCGCGGCAGTGAATCCGGCCGTGCCCAATGCCATCGCGTCGAACAGGGACAGGTTCACCGGTAGCGGCACCACCCAGTCGGCCGGGACGCGCACGTATTCGGCGAAGCCGCCGTCATGCGCCACGCCCATGTCGTAACCGGTCACCAGAACCTGGTCGCCGACCTTGAAGCGCGCATCCTGCGAGGATTCGACCACCCCGGAGACATCGACGCCGCCGACACAGGGAAAACGTCGCACGACCTTGCCCGCGCCGGTCGCGGCCAGCGCATCCTTGTAATTGACACCGGAGTAATGCGAACGGATGACCACCTCACCCGGGTCGAGGTCGGCCAGTGTGAGATCGACAAAACGGCCTTGCGACTTGCCGTTGTCCTCGAAGATGCGGTAGGCGGAAAATTTAGTCATGCTTATGGACGATCCCTCATTATCCTTCTTCCCTCAATCGTTGCAGCAGCGATGAAGAAGCTGCAAATATGGCAGGCACTTTGCTGCTCACCACATCCCAAACGATCTGGTTATCCAATCCGAAATAATGATGGGCGATAACATCGCGAAATCTGGCTGCCATGTCCCATTCAATCATCGGCATCAGTGCACGCGCTTCATCGGGCAGTTGCTTGGCTGCCTCCCCGATGATCTCAAGATTGCGGATCACAGCATCGAATGCCTGTTCGTTGGCAACGAAGGCTTCGAAATCCATGCGTTCGGTGTAACGGAGTATCTTCGCGCTGCTTGCGACTATGTCTTCGAGGTAATAGGTCCAGTCACGCGACATCGACCAGTTCTTTCTCGATCGATTGGCGCATGCGGGGACGAATCGCCGAAGGTGTGACCAGGTCGATCCCCGTCCCCAACAGATTTTCCAGATAGGCCTGCAATCCCATGTAACGGTCGAACGTCGGTGCGCCTTCGAACTCCACCAGCACATCAACATCGCTGTCATCGCCTGCTTCGTCGCGCGCTGTGGAGCCAAAAACCGCCAGGCGTTGAACCACAAACCGGCGGACGATTTCCGGTTTATGTGCTTGAAGTAGTTTCAGGACTGCCTGTTTACGCATCGGCATACTCTCGCATAATCGTGTAACGCCTGCGACACCTCCGCAGGGTGCTTAGATTATATATCCAGCAACACGCGCCCGGGGAATTCCAGCGCCTCCTTGATGGCAACCAAGAACTGCACGGCTTCGCGCCCATCGATGATGCGGTGGTCGTAGGACAGCGCGAGGTAGTTCATCGGACGGATCACCACTTGGCCGTTTTCCGCCACCGGCCGGTCCTTGGTGGCGTGAATGCCGAGGATGGCGCTCTGCGGCGGGTTGATGATGGGCGTGGACAGCATGGAACCGAACACACCGCCATTGGTGATCGAGAAGGTGCCGCCGCTCAGTTCTTCCATGGTGAGCTTGCCTTCTTTGGCACGCGCGGCGAAATCGGCGATACGTTTCTCGATGTCGGCCAATGAAAGCTGGTCGGCATCGCGCAGGATGGGAACCACCAAGCCGCGTTCGCTGCCGATGGCCATGCCGATGTCGAAGTAGCCGTGGTAGATGATGTCGGTACCGTCCACGGAGGCATTGACGACGGGGAATTTCTGCAAGGCCATCACCGCCGCCTTGACGAAGAAGGAGGAGAAGCCCAGCTTCACGCCGTGTTTCTTCTCGAAGGCATCCTTGTACTTGTTGCGCAGCTCGATCACCGGCTGCATGTTCACTTCGTTGAAGGTGGTGAGAATGGCGGCGTTGGCCTGCGACTGCAGCAAGCGCTCGGCGATGCGTTGGCGAATGCGCGTCATCGGCACACGCTGTTCGGGCCTGTCGCCTGTCGGCATGACAATCGGTGCGACGGAACTCGCGGCAGCCGTCTGCTGCACCGCACCCAGCACGTCCTCTTTGGTCACCAGGCCTTTTCTTCCGCTTCCCTGCAGCGTGGCCGCATCCACGTCATGCGCATGCGCCGTTTTGCGTGCGGAGGGCGAGACTGCGGCAGGTGCTGCCGACGGAGCCGGTGCAGGAGGTGTAACCGGCGCCGCTACAGGTGCGGTCTTGGCAGGCGCGGCCGCAGCCACGGTTGCAACAGCCTCGGTATCGATCTGGGCGATGACTTCCTCGCTCGCCACCTTGGTACCGTCCGCCTTGATGATCTTGACCAGCACGCCGCTCTTGATGGCGGGCAGTTCCAGCACCACCTTGTCGGTTTCGATATCGATCAGGTTCTCGCCTTCGGTCACCGCTTCGCCAACCTTCTTGCGCCAGGTCAGTAAACTCGCTTCGGAAACCGATTCGGAAAGTTGCGGTACTTTGACTTCTATTATGCTCATGAGTGCGCTCCCGGTGTGTTCTTGATATTGAGATTGGGACGGAAGGCCGCCGCAATCACATCTTTTTGTTGTTCGTTGTGTACTGCAAGATAACCGGCAGCGGGCGAGGCCGACGACGGACGCAATGCATAGTCGAGACGCATGTTGGGACGCATGTGACGCAGCAGATAATGCTGGATGCGGTGCCACGCGCCCTGGTTGCCCGGCTCTTCCTGGCACCACACGACTTCCCTTGCATTGGGATAGGACACGATCAGGTCGGAAAAATCCTCGTGCGGGAACGGATAAAGCTGTTCCAGACGCACAATGGCGACATTCTCTATCCCTTTTTCGCGCCGATACTTGACCAGATCGAAGTACACCTTGCCGCTGCACATGATGATGCGTTTCACTTTTTTGGCATCCATCGCCTCGACTTCCGGCATCACCGTCTGGAAAGTACCTTCCGAAAACAATTCCAGCGGGGATGAGGCATCCTTGCTGCGCAGCAGGCTCTTGGGCGTGAACACGACAAGCGGCTTGCGATAGGGGCGCACCATCTGCCTGCGCAACAAGTGAAAAATCTGCGCGGCCGTGGACGGGACGCACACCTGGATGTTGTAGTCGGCGCAGAGTTGCAGGTAGCGCTCGATACGCGCGGACGAGTGCTCCGGCCCCTGCCCCTCGTAGCCGTGCGGCAGCAGCATGGTCAGGCCGCACAGCCTGCCCCACTTGGCTTCGCCGGAGGCGATGAACTGGTCGATGACCACTTGCGCACCGTTGGCGAAATCGCCGAACTGCGCTTCCCACAGGGTCAGGGTGACCGGCTCGGCCGTGGCGTAACCGTACTCGAAACCCAACACCGCTTCTTCCGAGAGGATGGAATCGATCACGGTGAAATCGGCCTGATCGGGTGCAATGTGCTGCAGCGGAATAAGGATGCCGCTGTCCCATTGTTCGCGGTTCAGGTCGTGCAGCACCGCATGACGATGGAAAAATGTGCCGCGCCCGCAGTCCTCGCCCGACAAACGCACGGGATAGCCTTCCGCGACCAGGCTGGCATAGGCCAGGTTTTCCGCCATACCCCAATCCAGCGGCAGTTCGCCTTTGGCCATTGCCGTGCGGTCGGCAATGATCTTTTCCACGCGCGAGTGCAGCTTGAAATTGTCCGGAATCGCGACCAGGCGTTCAGCCAGTTGCTGCACGCGTTCGCGCGGCAGAGCGGTCACTGCGGGTGTTTTCCACGAGACGTCGCGGTATTTCGACCAACTCACCGCAAATTCCAGTTTGAATCCGGTCAGCACCGGCTGCACCGGGTTACGCCCTTCATCCATGGCGCGCCGATAAATGGCGACCATCTCTTCCGGCTCGCCTGCGGCAACCACTCCCTGCTCGACCAGCCTCCTGGCATACAGGGCGCGCGTGCCCGGGTGCTGGTTCACCTTGCGGTACATCAGCGGTTGCGTGACCAGCGGTTCGTCCTGTTCGTTGTGCCCGAGCTTGCGGAAACACACCATGTCCACGACGACATCCTTGCCGAATTGCATGCGGTAGTCGAGCGCGATTTCGGTCACCCTCAGCACCGCCTCGGGATCGTCGCCATTCACATGGAAGATCGGCGCCTCCACCATTTTCGCAACATCGGTGCAATACAGCGACGAACGCGCATCGCGCGGATCGGAAGTGGTGAAGCCGATCTGGTTGTTGACCACGATATGCACGGTGCCGCCGGTGCCGTAGCCGCGCGTTTGCGACAGATTGAAAGTTTCCTGGTTGACTCCCTGCCCGGAGAACGCCGCATCGCCATGGATCAGGATCGGCAACACCTGTTTGCCTTTGACATCGTTGCGACGGTGCTGGCGCGCGCGTACCGAGCCTTCCACCACCGGATTGACGATTTCCAGGTGCGACGGATTGAACGCCAGTGTCAGGTGCATGGGACCGCCGGGGGTGGCGATGTCGGATGAGAAGCCCTGGTGGTATTTCACGTCGCCGGAAGTCAGGTGTTCGGTATGAATACCCTCGAATTCGGCAAACAAATCTTTGGGCAATTTGCCCAGCGTATTGATCAGCACGTTCAGGCGGCCGCGGTGCGCCATGCCGATCACAGACTCTTTCACCCCCTGCTCACCGCCACGCTGCAGCAGGTGATAAAGCAGCGGGATCAGCGTATCGCCGCCTTCCAGCGAGAAGCGTTTCTGCCCGACATATTTGGTATGCAGGTAGCGCTCCAACCCCTCGGCCGCGGTCAGCCGCTCCAAGATGCGCTTCTTGATCTTGTTGGGATAAGGCTGCTCCCCTGCCGGGCCTTCCAGACGGGCCTGGATCCAGCGCTTGACCGGCACGCTGTTGATATACATGTACTCGGCGCCGACAGTGCCGCAATAAATGCGGCTCACGCGTTGCAGTATCTCGCGCAGGGTCATGCGCTTCCCCCCCTCCAGCGAGCCGGTGAAGAAGATGGAATTCATATCCGCTTCGCCCAGTCCGTAATAGGACGGATTCAACTCCGCCACTTCCGGCTTGGGATGCCGGTTCAACGGATCGAGGTCGGCGACGCGCGCCCCCAGAAAACGATGCGCATTGATGAGTTGCAACACCGAAGCCTGCTTGCGTGCCTCGTCGGGGTGCACCGGCACAGCAGCAAGGCGTTTGCCCAATTCCAGAAAACCGCGCTGCACCGGGCTATGCGGCACATCATGCCGCATGTTGACGGCCTGCAGTTTGTCGAAATAGGCGCGCCATTCCGCGGGAACGGAGGAATCATCCCGCAGGTAGTCCTCATACAGGCTCTCGACGAAGAGATTGTTGCCGCCGGAAAGCAGCGAGGTGTTCTTCATGGTTTGCATATAGTTTTTTTCTGGCGCATTCATGATCCACCTCCAGCCGTCTAACGTTTATCAACCGGCACGTAATCGCGCCGTGTCGCGCCGCGATACAACTGGCGCGGACGGCCGATCTTGTGTTCGGAGTCGGCCAGCATTTCGTTCCACTGCGAAATCCAGCCCACGGTGCGCGCCACCGCAAAGATCACGGTAAACATGTTGACCGGGATACCCAGCGCGCGCAGCACGATGCCGGAATAGAAGTCCACATTCGGATACAGTTTGTGATCGATGAAATACGGGTCGCTCAATGCCACACGCTCCAGCTCCATCGCCAGCTCGAACAGTTTATTGTTCTCCAGCTTCAGCTCCTTGAGCACTTCGTAGCAGGTCTCGCGCATCACTGCCGCGCGCGGGTCCATGTTCTTGTAGACGCGGTGGCCGAAACCCATGAGGCGGTATTTCTTGTCCTTCACGCCCTGCACGTATTCCTTGACGCGCGAGATGTCGCCGACTTCCTCCAGCATTTTCAATGCCGCCTCGTTCGCCCCGCCGTGCGCGGGTCCCCACAATGCAGCGATACCGGAAGCGATACAGGCGAACGGATTGGCCCCGCTCGATCCGGCCAGGCGCACGGTCGAGGTGGAGGCGTTCTGTTCGTGGTCGGCATGCAGGATGAAGATGCGGTCCAGCGCGCGCACCAGTACCGGATTCGGTACGTATTCCTCGGTGGGCGTGGCAAACATCATGTACATGAAATTTTCCGCATAGCCGAACCGGTTCTGCGGGTACATGAACGGCTGTCCGGTATGGTATTTGTGCGCCATGGCCGCAATGGTCGGCACTTTCGCCAGCATGCGCATCGCCGACAGTTCGCGATGGGCGGGATCGTTGATGTCCAGCGAGTCGTGGTAGAAGGCGGACAGCGCCCCCACCACGCCGACCATCACCGCCATCGGGTGCGCATCGCGGCGGAAACCGTTGAAGAATCGCGCAAGCTGTTCGTGCACCATGGTATGCCGCGTCATGCGCTTGGCGAACGCCGCATACTGCTCGGCATTCGGCAATTCGCCGTTCAGCAACAGGTAGCTGACTTCCAGGAAATTGGAGTTCTTCGCCAGTTGTTCGATCGGATAGCCCCGGTAGTAGAGCAAACCGGCATCGCCATCGATAAAGGTGATGGAGGAAGTACAACTCGATGTGGAAAAAAAGGCCGGGTCGTATGTGAATACGCCCAGTTTTCCCAATGCGCGAATATCGATCACATCGGAACCGAGCGTACCGGACAGGATAGGCAGCTCAAGGCTGCGTCCATCGTCCAGGGTCAGTGTTGCGACACGTTTATTTTCCATAGTTTCACCTCGTTTCAGTTCAAGCCCCCTGCAACCACTCCAGCACCTGGCGCTGATGCGCATGCGCTGTTTTCTTTTTGTCCGTAATCAAGTCCCAGAGTTCCGTATCCGGCAGATCCAGCAACTCGTCAAAAACCACACGCTGCTCGTTGCTCATGCGCGGATAGCGATCAGCGATGAAACGCCCCAGCACAATATCCAGTTCCAGCAAGCCGCGCCGACAGCGCCAGCGCACGCGCTCCAGCGAGACCGGATCAAGAACGTCTGAATCCTGCTGCTTCATATTGCCCGTTTCACCATCATGTCCTTGATCTTGCCGATGGCCTCGGTCGGGTTCAGTCCCTTGGGGCAGACATCGACGCAGTTCATGATGGTGTGGCAACGGAACAGGCGATACGGGTCTTCCAGGTTATCCAGGCGCGCCGCCGTGTCCTGGTCGCGCGTATCGGCGATAAAGCGATAGGCTTGCAGCAGTCCGGCAGGGCCGACGAATTTGTCCGGGTTCCACCAGAATGACGGACAGGCCGTGGTGCAGCAGGCGCACAGGATGCATTCATACAGGCCATCCAGTTCCAGGCGGTCCTGCGGCGATTGCAGGCGCTCGGTTTCCGGCGGCGGATCGTTGTTCACCAGATACGGCTTGATCGAGTGGTACTGCTTGAAGAACTGGGTCATATCCACGATCAGGTCGCGGATGACCGGCAATCCCGGCAGCGGCCGTATCTCGATCGGCTGCTTGAGCGAGGACAGCGAGGTGACACAAGCCAGCCCGTTGCGCCCGTTGATGTTCATCGCGTCCGAGCCGCACACGCCTTCGCGGCAGGATTTGCGGAAACCGATGCTGTCGTCCTGTTGCCGCAGCAACATCAACGCATCCAGCAGCATCGCATCGCCCGCCTGCAAGTCGAGATCGTAGTCCTGCATGTAGGGCTTGGTGTCGGTGTCCGGGTTGTAGCGATAGATTTTGAATTTCATCTGATTCCACACCTTAAAAACATTTCCCCGCAGATTACACAGATTCACGCAGATTAAATGCACGAACCATTCGTTTGTATTCAAGGCTGCGGCTTCCAAAATTCAGCAGCAAACCCTTTTCTTTACTACTGGCATTCAAGTAGTTCAGCATCACCTGAAAAACATTTCCCCGCAGATTACACAGATTCACGCAGATTCAGTGCCCGAACCATTCGTTTGTATTCGAGGCTGCGGCTTCCAAAATTCAGCAGCAAACCCTTTTCTTTACTACTGGCATTCAAGTAGTTCAGCATCTGCGCTTCTTCACGAGGAGTCATGCGCTCAATCGCTTTCAACTCGACAATAATTGTTTCGTAACACAAAAAGTCTGCTCTATAACAAGTTGTTAGCTGCGTACCTCGATAACGAACTGGCAGCTCTACTTCTCTCAAAAAAGGAATCCCGACATGCTTGAACTCCAATTCCAGCGCCTCTTGATACACCGCTTCCAAAAAACCATGCCCAAGCTCACGATGCACCGTCATTGCTGCTCCAATAATGGAATAAGTCTGTTCGTCCCGTTCCATGTTTTGGTTCTTAATCTGCGTCAATCTGCGTAATCTGCGGGAAAAATGTTTTAGTACACCCGCGCCTTGAGCGGGAAGGTTTCCACCGTCAGCGGCTTCAGGCGCACCGGTTTGTAATCGAGGCGATGCCCTTCGCTGTAATACAGCGAATGCTTAAGCCAGCTCTTGTCGTCGCGCTCGGGGAAATCTTCGCGCGCATGCGCGCCACGGCTTTCCTTGCGTGCCTCGGCGGCGGTCATCGTGGCCTGTGCCACTTCGATCAGATTATCCAGCTCAAGCGCTTCGACGCGTGCCGTGTTGAATACCTTGCTCTTGTCCTTGATTTCGGTATTGCGCACACGCTCCGCCACTTCGCGAATTTTCGTCACGCCTTGCGCCATCAGGTCGGGAAAGCGGAACACACCGCAATGCACCTGCATGGTTCTGCGCATCGCGTCGCCGACCTCGGCCACGCTTTCGCCGTTCTTCTGATTTTCCAGCCTTGCCAAACGCGCCAGCGGACGGTCTGTTGCATCGGCAGGCAAGGGTTTGGGATTGGGATTGTTCTTGAGGTCTTCGATGATCTGGCGCGCCGCCGAGCGGCCGAACACAATCAAATCCAGCAGCGAGTTGCAGCCCAGGCGGTTCGCGCCATGCACCGACACGCAGGCGCATTCGCCCACCGCATAGAAACCCTGCACCACGTGTTCCGGACCGGTACCGTGCGGCGCAACGACCTGCCCGTGATAATTGGTCGGGATGCCGCCCATCATGTAATGCGCGGTCGGCACGACCGGGATGGGGGCCTTGGCCGGATCGACATGGGCAAACTTGAGGGCAATATCGCGTATGCCCGGCAGGCGATGGCGTATCACCTCATCCCCCAGGTGATCAAGCTTGAGCATGACGTGGTCGCCATGCGGGCCGCAACCGCGCCCTTCCTTGATCTCCGTCGCCATGGCGCGGGACACCACGTCGCGGCTGGCCAGGTCCTTGGCGTTGGGCGCATAGCGCGGCATGAAACGCTCGCCGTCCTTGTTCACCAGATAACCGCCCTCGCCGCGCACGCCTTCGGTGATGAGCACTCCCGAGCCATGCACGCCGGTCGGGTGGAACTGGAAAAATTCCATGTCTTCCAGAGGAATGCCCGCGCGCGCCGCCATGCCCAGGCCGTCGCCGGTGTTGATAAATGCGTTGGTGCTCGCCGAAAAAATGCGTCCCGCGCCGCCAGTTGCAAACAGCGTGGCGCGCGCCTGCAGGATCATTACTTCGCTGGTTTCGATTTCCATCGCCACCACGCCCAGCACGTCGCCGTCCTCGTCGCGAATCAAATCCAGCGCCATCCACTCGACGAAGAAATTGGTGTTGGCCTTGACGTTCTGCTGATACAGCGTGTGCAGCAGCGCATGGCCGGTACGGTCGGCTGCAGCGCATGCGCGCGGCACCGGGGTCTTGCCGTAATCCTGCATGTGCCCGCCGAACGGGCGCTGGTAGATCTTGCCGCTGTCCAGCCGGTCGAACGGCATGCCGAAGTGTTCCAGTTCATACACCACTTCCGGTGCGGCACGGCACATGTATTCGATCGCATCCTGGTCGCCGAGGTAGTCCGATCCCTTCACCGTGTCGTACATGTGCCAGTGCCAGTTGTCCTCGTTGACGTTGCCCAGCGAAGCCGCGATGCCGCCCTGTGCGGCCACCGTATGCGAACGCGTCGGGAACACCTTGGACAGCACTGCAACCTTGAGTCCGGCCTCGGACAAGGTCAATGCGGCACGCATCCCGGCGCCTCCCGCCCCCACCACCACCACATCAAATGTTCTTTTTGCCAACGCCATTAAAGTCCCCAGAGAATCTGCACCGACCAGATCACATACAGCACCAGCGCAAGTATGAACAGCACATGAAGCAACAACCGGATGCCCGCCGGTTTTACGTAATCCATCACGATGTCGCGCACGCCGATCCAGGCGTGATAGAACAGGCTCAACAGGAAGAGCATCGAGAACGTGCGCATGATGTTGCTTGAAAACAGTTCGATCCAGGTGTCGTAGCCGAACGACGGCTGCCACAGCAAATATCCAGCGACAACCAGGGTATATACAGCCATCACCGCTGCGGTGACACGCTGCGCCAGCCAGTCGCGCAAACCGTAATGCGCTCCCGTGACAATACGATTCACCATAGCTTCACTCCCAGAAGAACAGTCAACGTCAGGCTGACGGCCAGCACCCACATGCTGGCAGCGCGCGCGGATGCAAGATCGGGCAGCAGATGCAAATCGATGGCCAGATAGCGCAGCCCGGCGCAGAAATGATGCAGGAAGGCCCACAGCAAACCGAGCAAAACCAGCTTCAATACGGGATTGGCCAGACTCTCGGTCAGGCTGGTGTATGTTTCGATGGAACGCAGACTTTGGTCGAGCAACAGCAACAACAGGGGAAGGGCGAGAAATAAAACTGCACCGCTGATGCGGTGCAGGATGGAGACATAACCGGAGAGTGGCAGTTTGATCTTGTGCAGTGCGAGGTGTTTGGGGCGTGTTTTATTCATTTCATGTTTTTCCACAACCAGGGTCCAAGTGGCGCAATCCTACACCTACGACAGACGGGAGAAAACAATAATGACTATGAAATTGATAATTGCCGGAGTCGGCGGGCTGCATGGAGCGGATTCCGGAAATTGACCACACCTGCAGTGTGCTTTGTAAAGCGCGCTCCTACATCAATTGAATAATGGGATGAAGTCCTGTGGCAGATTCGCGATCTTCCAGGCGATGCGAAAACTCATTGATCTGCGGAATACTCCGGATGAACAGCTCGACCAGCCTGGGATCAAAATGTTTGCCCGCGTTTTGCCTCAGGAACCCAATTGCTTCTTCATCGGTCCAGCACTTCTTGTAGGGACGGCTGGAAACGAGTGCATCGAACACGTCGCAAATCGCGACAATGCGTCCTTCAACCGGGATGGCTTCGCCGGATAACCCTTCCGGAAAACCGGAGCCGTCCCATTTTTCATGGTGGCTTAACGCCACAATCTTCGCCATTTTCATCACGCTGGATTGCGAGTGCTTGAGAATCTCGGCGCCAATTCTGGTGTGATTTTTCATGACATATTTTTCTTCGTCCGACAGCCCTTCCGGTTTGAGCAGGATGCTGTCGGGTATTCCGATCTTTCCCAGATCGTGCAGCGGGCTGGCATACATGAGTATCTCGGCATCCTGTTCTGAAAATCCGGCCGACTTCGCGAGAAGGTAGGATGCGTAGCCGACCCTGAGCACGTGATTGCTGGTATCGGCATCCCGATATTCACCCGCCTTGCCTAGACACACCAGCGCTTCCATTTCCGCATCCCGGAGCCGCTCCGTTGTTTCATACATCAATTGAAAATGGCTGCTGTACTGGTAGGCGGTGTAAAGCAGGTAGCCGAATCCAAGCAACATGATCAAGGTCAGGACGATGTCGGTAGACGGGCTCTGGAAATAGAAGAATGCGATCAATGTGGAAAGCATGGGGAACACGAACGAAAAATAGACCCTGAAAAGCGTCCCCAGCGTGGCGATTGCCGCCCCGGCAAAACCGAAGGCGACAGCGATGGCAAAGTAATGCAATTCCTGGGGTGCGTGCAGAATTATTTGAGCAAACAGGATCGCCCATAACACGCCCATCAGCAGAACGTTGACGGTATACCTTTGCACCCTGTGCTCGATATGCTGAATATCCTTGCTGTTTCTATTTCCATAGAAGGGCCGGAAATTCAAATAACGATGCACCAGGAGAGCGACTCCGCAGACATCCCAAACAAACAGCGTCGTCAGCGGAAAACCCGGCTTCAGCAACAAGAGCGTCATGAGAAGGAGAATCAGGAATTGCCCAAGAATCCCCTGAGTCGTTTGGGAAACAATATGGTCCAGTTGGCTGGGACGAATATTCAAAGTCTTTATCCTGGAAATGGGAATTGTCATGGCAGGGGATGAATCGGGTTCCGGCCCCCGCCCGATTTGTCATCTGACAGAAGACGCATACCCTAACCAGCCAATCTGGTTTTGTCCATATATTATTCCCGAGAAATTGCGTCAAGTGAGTTTTGGGGCTATGGAGAATCCGTAAACAGGGCCTTCGGGGATACCTCAAGCTCCCATCCGGCGGCACGCCCATGATGACCCAGCCGCCTTGCGGCGGTTGCAGCTTCCCGCAGTGGATGTGGGGAATACGAAATTGACTGCATATATTCAGCAAAAATTTAATAATCGAATTGCAATTTTTTCAGAATCCATTCATTCATAATCGGGACCACCCACTCCCGGAGGACGTCATGAAAGCCCCTATCCGCGTAGCAATTACAGGCGCAGCAGGTCAGATCGGTTACAACCTTCTATTCCGCATTGCCAATGGCGACATGCTGGGTCGCGAACAACCGATCATCCTGCAATTGCTGGATATCCCTGCCGCGCTACCGGTTTTGCGCGGCGTCGCGATGGAACTGGAAGACTGTGCTTTCCCCAACCTGCAGCAGATCATCACCACCGACGATCCGCGCGTCGCCTTCTGCGATGCCGAAGTCGCATTGCTGGTCGGCGCCAGACCGCGCGGCAAAGGCATGGAGCGCAAAGACCTGCTCGAAGCCAACGGCGCCATCTTCTCCGAGCAGGGACGCATCCTGAATGAAGTCGCTGCACGAAACGTCAAAGTGCTGGTAGTCGGCAACCCCGCCAACACCAACGCACTCATCGCCATGCACAACGCCCCCGATCTCGATCCGCGCAACTTCAGCGCCATGATGCGCCTGGACCACAACCGCGCCATCGGGCAAATCGCCATCAAACTGTTCCAGCCGATCAGCGATATCAAGAAAATGGTGGTGTGGGGCAACCACTCCGGCACGCAATACCCAGACCTCTGGCACTGCGAAATTCGCGGCCGCAAAGTTCCGGAAATAATGCAGGATCACGACTGGGTCGAAAAGACTTTCATCCCAACCGTGCAGAAACGCGGCGCCGCCGTGATCGAAGCGCGCGGCCTGAGCAGCGCCGCCAGCGCAGCCAATGCCGCCATCGCACACGTGCACGACTGGCTGCTGCACTCGCACCACAACGACTGGGTATCGATGGCCGTTCCGTCGGACGGCAGCTACGGCATCCCGGAAGGCGTCATCTACGGCTTCCCCGTCACCTGCCGCAACGGACACTTCCACATCGTGAAAGATTTGCCGATCAGCGAACAGGGACGCAAACACATGATGGACAGCTACCAGGAATTGCTCGGCGAACGCGAGATGGTGAAACACTTACTGAAATAAGTCGGAAGTACATCAACAGCGGTGGCACATGGGGAACGAAATGTTCCTCATGATGCTATTGGCAGTCTCGTAATCGGCCACTCCGGTCATAGCTCTTAACGAATTCGTTGCCGCAGACCGGACACTGGCGAACTTTCACTTTCGACCCGAAGCAGCCCCCTAGTAATATTTCAATGATGGCTCACATTCCGGCCATAGCGGTCGTTGAGCATCCAAAGATGCAGTGGCACCTTTGCTTACATAAAGCTGCCGCATCACCTTTCAGCTTTCATCAGGCGTGACGGTTCGTATCGGGCGAGTTCCGATCCTGGCCCCTGTGACTTCATCCACGGCCACCGCTTTGATCTCTGTTCCCGTTTCAGCATCCAGGAATCGCACCAACTTACCTCCACCACGATATTGGCGTCCCCACGCGCCAATCATGAAGAGCACCGGCAGAAAGTCGCGTCCGGCAGCGGTCAAGACGTATTCATCCCGCGGCGGGTGCTCAGAGTAGCGCCGTTTCTCCAGCAAGCCCTCCTCAGTAAGCGTAGCCAGCCGCCGGGTCAGGATCGTCGGGGCGATGCCAATGCTTTTCCGGAATTGATCAAAGCGCGTCAGGCCGCCATGTGCGTCCCGCAGTATCAACAGACTCCACGCATCGCCAGCAAAAGCCAAGCTGCGAGAGATGGGGCACGGGTCATTGCAAATAATTTTATCGTTCATAGCATTTTGATAGTGACACAGTTTCAAATTGATAGTAACATCACTCTCGAATTGATAGTGACAGTTTGACAGGAAGCAACCAACCATACAAGGAGATTTAAGTCATGAGCAATAATAGTAAGCGTATCGCACTGATTACAGGAGCATCTTCAGGCATCGGCGAAGCCACGGCGGAGCGTCTGGCCAAGGCTGGTTACAGGGTATTCGGCACCAGCAGACGGGTAGCCCCGGCGGCCGGTCAGCTACTGTTCGAGATGCTTCCTCTGGACGTAAACAGCGACGACTCCGTCGAAGCCCTCGTTCAGGAGGTTATGCGGCGTGCCGGCCGTATCGACTTGCTGGTGAACAACGCCGGTGTCGGCGTTGCGCCAGCCGGAGCGGAAGAGGTCTCGATCGAACAGGCCAAGGCGATTTTCGACACAAACTTCTTCGGCATCCTCCGTCTGACCCGAGCCGTTGTGCCTCACATGCGGCAACAGGGGAGCGGTCGTATTCTCAATATCGGCTCGGTGCTTGGTTTTCTGCCCATGCCATACGGGGCGCTTTATGCGGCAAGCAAGCATGCGATCGAAGGCTATTCCGAATCGCTTGATCACGAGCTGCGCACGCGCGGCATCCGTGTTTCGGTGATCGAACCGGCCTACACCAAGACACCGTTCGACGCGAACATGCTCGAAGCTGATGCCAAGCTCAATGAATACCAAACGATCCGCGCCACGGTGAACAAGCGCATACGGGAGGTAATGGAAAAGGCCCAGCCTCCCAGCGTCGTCGCAGACACCGTGCTAAAAGCCGCAACTGCGGCCCATCCAAAGCTTCGTTACACGCCTGAGGGGCTCGCCAGCCAGCTTCGATTCCTGCGCCGATTTGCACCTGCCGGAATCGTCGACGCTGCGCTTCGCAAGGACCTGCGGCTCGATGCCAATCCCGTGACCAGCCTGAGGTGATCTGCCATGAAAATTAACTTTCAGCATTACCTGAGAAGTACTTTTCACTTCCTTGCACTGTCCGCAGCGTTTGCTTCACCGTTCGTTACGGTCAGCGACGCGATTGCAGCAGATAGCGGCACAACTCTTGCGACCACGCCGCAGGGAACAACGTGGAGGGGCGAGCCTACGCAGAGCGTGTCTGCGGGTGGCGTGGACTTTACGTATCGTGAGCTTGGGCAGCACAACGGCGGAACGCCCGTGGTGTTTCTTGCCCATCTGGCTGCCGTGCTGGACAACTGGGATCCCCGAGTCGTGGAGGGGATAGCCGCCAAGCGTCACGTGGTCACGTTCGACAATCGTGGTATCGGCGCATCCACGGGCACGCCTGCGGATACGATCGAACAAATGGCGGACGATGCCATCGCTTTCATCAAGGCCAAGGGATTCAAGCAAGTTGATCTCTTCGGCTTCTCGATGGGAGGAATGATCGCGCAGGAGATCGTGCTGAAGGAGCCGCAACTGGTGCGCAAGTTGATCCTGGCGGGTAGCGGACCCGCAGGCGGGCCAGGCATCAGCAGCGTGGCGGGCGTGGCGAACTATGACGTGCTCCGCGCGACATTCACTGGCCAGGACCCGAAGCAGTACCTCTTCTTTACGCGCACGCCAAACGGCATCGAAGCCGGCAAGGCATTCATAAAACGCTTGCAAGAGCGCAGCGAGAATCGCGACAAGGAAATTGCTGTCTGGGCCTACGTGAAGCAGCTTCAGGCACTCGATGCGTGGGGCCAGAAGCATCCGGCCGATCTCTCGGTGATCAAGCAGCCCGTTCTTGTAGTCAATGGCGACGATGATCGGATGGTTCCGACCAGCAATACGTATGACCTCGCCGCACGCCTGCCGAACAGCCAGCTGATCGTCTACCCCGATGCTGGCCATGGGGGAGTGTTCCAGTATCACGAGGACTTCGTGCCCAAAGCGCTGGCATTTCTGGCGCAGTGAATCTGCATAGTGCCTGCAACCAGAACAGCCCCTAACTCAACCACTTAACAGGTAATCACATGACTGACACTCATATAAACACGCCAACCCGCTTCATCGAAGTCGATGGCAACAGCTTCGCCTATCGCCGCTGGGGCAATGCCACGTCAGACCAACCGCCCATGTTGTTCCTGCAACATTTTCGGGGTGGCATGGACAATTGGGACCCCTTGATGACCGACGGTCTTGCCGAAGGCCGTGAAGTCATCCTCTACAACGGTCGTGGTGTTGCGTCGTCCGGCGGCAAACCGCGTACCCGCATCGAGGACATGGCCGACGATGCGGCCGCCTTCGTGCGCGCGCTGGGCCTGCAACAGATCGACCTTCTGGGGTTTTCGCTGGGCGGCTTCCAGGCGCTGGATCTGACCTGGCGCCATCCCACGCTGGTGCGCAAACTGATGTTGCTGGGTACTGGTCCGCGCGGCGGCAACCCCGACATGGAGCAGCGCGTGCTGACCACCGCAGTCCATCCCGTCCCCGATTTTGAAGACTTCCTGTACCTGTTCTTCGGTCGCTCGGCGCAGGCCGAGCAGGCCGCGAAGGAATTCTGGGAACGGCGTCACCAGCGCAAGGACCAGGATCCGCCGTCCTCACAGGAAGCCGGAATTGCACAGATCGAGGCCAACGTACTCTATCTGCCACGACTATCGGAGGACGATCCCTTCGCCTATTTGCGCAGCATCCGTCAGCCCACGTTCATTCTCAATGGGGTGAACGACGTGATGATCCCGACCATCAATTCGTTCTACATGGCTCGCAACATACCGAACGCTCAGTTGTTCATCTACCCCGACGCTGGCCACGCCGCACAGTTCCAGTACCCGCAGCGCTTCCTGCGTCACGCAGTCCAGTTTCTGAGCGAGTGACGTGATGACAGTCATCGTCCGAGCGCGCTCTTCACTTCTAAAGGATGCCCGAAATGCTTAAATTCAAATTCCTGTTGTGGGCACTCGCCCAGATGCTGCAACGCAAGATCAAGAACAATCCCGACTGCGCACAGTATGTCGGGGCCAAACGCGTGGTATTTCAGATCCGCACAGCTTCCGGTGCCGGTCGCCACTATGTGATCGAAGATGGTGCGATCCGCTCCTCTGCCGGTTTGACGCCGAATGCCCAGTTCACACTCAGCTTCACCAGTGCGGCGAAAGGTTTCTCTATTCTGTCCGC
This sequence comes from Sideroxyarcus sp., assembly GCA_049286265.1. Lineage (GTDB taxonomy): Bacteria > Pseudomonadota > Gammaproteobacteria > Burkholderiales > Gallionellaceae > Sideroxyarcus. The sequence goes on along the minus strand of JBAQDF010000046.1, from coordinate 936 downwards.
CAGGGATGCCCAGGCAGCCTTCCTCAGAGGCGTGGGCAGCAAAGACTTGACCATCAGCGGCGACTTCCGCGAAGTGATGTGGTTCCAGGGGCTGACGGCATTCCTGCAGCCCCCGAAGATCGTTTCTCCCTATGACCGTACCACCTTCTGAGGCCCCCATGAAAACGAACCTGCTGAACCAACCTTTGACTCTCCCCAACGGCACCGTGCTGCGCAACCGACTCGGCAAAGCGGCCATGAGTGAAACGCTGGCGACCTACGACAATCGCCCGACCCCGGACTTGGTAAAACTGTACCGGCGCTGGGGTTCCTCGGGGCTGGGAATGATCTTGACGGGCAACGTGATGATCGACCGACGCGCACTGGGCGAGCCCGGCAATGTGGCGATCGAGGACGAGACTGACTTGCCTGTCCTCAGACAATGGGCGCAAGCGGCAAGCGAGCAAGGGGCGGCAGTTTGGGTGCAGCTCAATCATCCGGGCAAACAATCATCCAAGGGATTGAATGCGTACAACCTCGCCCCCTCGGCTGTGCCTTTCCGCGAGGACATGGCGACATTATTCGAGACCCCGCGCGAAGCCACCCCGTCCGAGATACAGGACATCATTGAGCGCTTCGGCCGAAGCGCGGCCATCTGCAAGAAGGCCGGATTCGGTGGCGTGCAGATCCACGGGGCGCATGGCTATCTGGTCAGCCAGTTTCTCTCTGCGCACCACAATCGGCGCAGCGACGAATGGGGCGGCAGCCTCGAAAACCGGCGGCGCTTTGTGCTGGCCGTTTACGCGGAAATCCGCCGCCAGGTCGGGCCGGATTTCCCGGTGTCGATCAAGCTCAACTCGACCGACTTCCAGCGCGGCGGCTTTACCGAAGAAGAGTCGCTGGAGACGATCCGGGCGCTGGCCGATGCGGGCATCGACCTGATCGAGATATCGGGCG
>JBAQDF010000045.1:0-6495 GCA_049286265.1 Sideroxyarcus sp. | reverse complement strand
GGCCGCCCGGAATTTGATGGGTATCGCTGCGCTCAACCCATCCTACAAAATCTGACGCTGCAAGCAGCGGGGAATTTGACCCGAAGAGATTAAATTCAGCCATGAAATGTGTTTTGCATGGTATTCCCTACTAGAATCACGCTTTCCAAACCTGACACAGGGAGATCATCATGAATCTGATAGAGCTGTTTCGTCATGAAACCGGTTTGCAGTCGCTAAAGGCGGGTCAGACCTTGTTTCACGAAGGGGAGAGAGGCAATCTGATGTATGTGATCATGTCCGGCACCGCCATGATCCTTGTGAACAACAGGGTGGTCGAGATTACGGAGGCGGGAGCCATTGTGGGCGAAATGGCGATGATCGAAGACGCTACCCGTACCGCGACGGTTGTTGCGAAGAGCGAATGCATGCTCTTACCGATCGGGATCGAGCGGTTCAATTTGCTCGTTCAACAGACTCCCGGTTTCGCGCTGCACGTCATGCGCGTGATCGCTGACCGGCTGCGCAAAACCGACGAGATACTGAGATCGACCTGATCGCGGGCTGACGTCTTTCGGTATATGTCTTAACTACAATTCAGGAATGATACTAATGCAATCTGGTCCACGCGAAATCTCCACGCCTTTCCGCTCCATCCCGCTGACCGTCCCGGAAGGGATGAAGCACAATGAATTCTTCAACAGCCCCGAGAACCTGAACGACTTGGTGCACAACAACGGCCTGTTGATGAACTCGGAAAACCTGTTGCTGTATCGCAAGGCGCTGGGTCACAGCAACGAGTTCGATTGCTCGATCATCTACAACACGTCCAATACCATCCTCAATCCGCTCGGGCGTCCGGTGCGGCGCACGCAAGTGGCGGAGAACGTGAAGCACGTGTGGAACCGGATGAACCAGATCATCATCAACTACATGCTGGAGCAGTATCCCGATCCGGATGAGGCGCTGATCCTGGCGGGCGAGGCGAGCCTGGATGCGACGTGGCCGCTGACTTCGCCGGGCGTGCCGAGCATCCGCATGCTGCACAACCACTTTATCGTTTTCCCCAAGGCGGAGTTGCGCGACGCCAAGCTGGCGGACGCCAACAATCCCAACCTGACCGACGGCGGCCAGCACAGCCTGTTCCAGGCCTACATGCGCGATGTCTACCGCGAATTTTTCGACAAGGCGCTGGACCTCAAAATCCTGAAACCCGCGAGCGAAGCCGACGCGCGTATCGGCTTGACCGGCTATCCGCAAGGCTTGCCCAGCTGGGAAATACAGGGCGGGGCGGACGCACTCAGCGATGTGCAGTTCTGGAAGGAATACGACGAAGTGCTCAAGGGCTTCATCGATTTCTATCGCTCGTTCTTCTCGCAGGTATCGAGCCGCAATTCGGCCATGCTGCCGGATGTCTATTTCCCGGAACAGGTGGAAAGCGTGCTGTTGTTCAACAACGATTTCATGAAGACGGCGAAGAAAGTGCGCGACCACTGCATCGTGGACGCCAAATATGCCAACGCCATCCGCTGGCAGCCCGCATTCAAGCAACTGATCTACCGCAACGATGCGGGCAAACTGATCGTGACCATCAGCCAGAACTCCATCGGCAATGCGATCACCGAACTGCTCGGCGTCGTGGTGAACCGCACCCCGGATGCGGAAGCCTACGCCCAGCATGAGCCCGCGCTGATCGCGCGTTTGCTCGAAGTGCGCCGCCGTTTGATCGAGGCCGATCTGGGCGAGGGGATCGCTACGGCTTACTGGCAGAAGGAATAATTCAGTGAGGTAAACCCCCGGCTATGCCGGAGGACTTACCAAGGTTTGAACTATGCTGCGTCATTACTAAACGATAGGGCTATGCTGCATTGTTCCCTCCCCCATGCAGGGGGAGGGGTAGGGTGGGGGTAGAAACCTGGTGCGGAAATGTTTGTAATTTCTACCCCCATCCCCACCTTCCCCCTGCATGGGGGAAGGAGTTGAAGTTCCGCCGCCTTGTGGTGGTCAATGGTTTTTCGGCCCCTTTGAGGGGCTCACATATTTGAGCCCCCAGCTTTGCCGGTGGATACTTACTGAAGATCGCGAGCAAGTCGAAAGCTAACCAATTCGGGAGAAAAACATCATGATCACACCAGAAAATGTTAAAACATTCATCCAGCAAGGACTGGACTGCGAATACATCCAGGTCGAGGGTGACGGCCGCCATTTCGAGGCGCTAATCGTCAGTGCTGCATTCGAAGGTAAGGGGATGCTGCAGCAACATCAGCTCGTTTATCGCGCCATCGGCGACAAGATGGAAGATATCCACGCATTGTCGATGAAAACCTTCACCCCCGAACAATGGGCCAGTCAGGTATGAACACACAGGAGAGAATCATGGATCAAAACGTACTGGACAGGATAAGGCAAACGGTCACCGCCAATCCCATCGTGCTCTACATGAAGGGCACTCCGCAGTTTCCGCAATGCGGATTTTCCGGGCTGGCGGCGCAGGTGCTTAAGTCGTGCGGCGTCAAGGACTACGTCGCCGTGAATGTGCTGGCGGATAAGGGAATTCATGACAACCTGAAGTATTACGCCGACTGGCCGACCTTTCCGCAACTCTATCTCAAGGGCGAATTGATCGGCGGGTCGGACATCATGAAAGACCTGTATGAAAAAGGCGAGCTGCAGAAACTGATTGAACGTGCTTTGGCAAAATAGCAGATGCGACCGGCGGGGAAGAGCGCGACACGCTTGGCCGGGAATGCATAGTGGATTGATCGAGGAGAAGCGTAATGGGTGATGGCAAGCCAACCGGCAAGCAAGCCGAGAGCGATTTGTTCTCGGTCAAGATTGGCATCGGTGACATAGTTCAATTGCAGGATTTTGCTGCTTCCAGGCAATACCATTACGTCAAACTCATCGGTTACCTGAACAAAAAAAGTGTACTGGTGACCCATCCGATGCAGGATGAGAAATTGCTCTTTGTGAAGAAGGGGGAAAGCTTCCTGGTGCGCGGGTTTTCGGGTACCAAAACCTACGAGTTCACTGCCGACGTAATCAATGTCTGTCTTGTGCCTTACCCGTACCTGCATCTTTCATTTCCGGCGAAGATCAGCACCGTCAACATGCGCAGCGCCTTGCGCGCCAAGATCAGACTGGCCTGTTCAGTCAAACCGAAGCACAGCGAAGAGGCAACGCCGGGCACCATCGAGGACATGAGCGTTTCCGGTGCGCGCATTCATTCCAGAACCGAGTTCGGGCGGGTGGGCGACGAAGTCGAGGTCAGCTTCCGCCTGCCCATCGATGGCGAGGAACAATTGTTCATGGTACCGGCCATCATCCGCAATGAAGGTAGCGTCGCGGATAATGTCGGCGAGGAAAAACTGGTCCTGAGCGGTCTGGAGTTTCATCAACCGGATGGCTATGAACGCACTCTGGTGCATAACTTCATATACAAACATTTGGCGGAAAACTAGAGCTGTAGTGCGGTTTCAAATATGGTCGACGAGATAGTCGCGAATGGCTGCTTTGCGGAGGTGAAAATACATGAGTAGACTTCGGTTATCGGCCAACAGTAGCCAAGCGAGGGGCCTCCAATTATGAGTTTTAGTACTGAAAAAGGGACAGTATGAAACAAACGATGCAGCTAATCGCGATAGTTCTCTTGTTTTTCTTGGTCGCTTGTTCTGAAAAAGAGCGATCTACGATGAATTCAGAGAAAACAAGTAATGTCATCGCTCTGTCAGCATCCAGCGTAACCAGTGCGGTATCTGAGGTATATGCACAATCAGGTGTCACAGTTACTTTATCTAATCAGACCGCTGCAGGCACCAACAGCAATCAAGAGTATGTTGGCGTTAAACATGACATTAACGATTCTGCGACATCCATCAATGGCTATTTTTATAAAGAATACTGGGGAAACTGGATTTCACGAACATCGGGAAAAAAGTACATGATCGGGATTGCCAAGTTGCCAAACGAACAAAATCCAGGTGCTATATTCTTGGATGAAGTTAAGGAAATTAGACCAGGCGAACCAGGCACTGGAATCGAACGCATAGCAACCATTCGTGCGGTCGCGTTGGTTAATAAGAGTAGCAATTTTCTTTCAGTAAATGGAGATTATTGCTTGCCAAATGAAAGGAGTCGGTGGTCTCCTAACTACACGATCATCGCCGTCTTGAGCCCCATGCTTGAGAAAAAGGCTAGAGAAGAAATTTATGGTGGCTCTGGTATTGCGGCTGTAGCACACCAAGCATGGTTTCTCGACGTGGATAACGAGAAGTTGATCCCCCTTTCTGAAGAAGAAAGGGGACAAATTGTATGCATGGATAGGAAGTGGTAGTTAGGGGTAAATTCCTGTCGTCCGCCACCATCTGCTTTCGGGAAACCCAAATCAAGCTGCCGCAAACAATGCTCAGTTCGCTTTCAACACTACCCGTTCCACCTGCACGCTGGAATCGCCATCGCCCAACCACACCTGTCCATCCTGAATGGTGCATTGCAGATTCATATTGCGTTGTGCCAACTTGGCCAGCGCCTTGGTGCTTTCTGTCGGCAAGTTGATGATGGTGAGGTTCTTCTGCCGTTCGAACTGCGCGCTGTTCTGCGCGAACCACATGTCGGCCACGCGCCCGCCGTAGCAATACACCACTACCTGGTTGGAACGGCCGCAGGCTTTGCGAATCAGTTTTTCGTCGGGTATGCCGACATCGATCCATAACTCGATAGACCCGGTCAGATCCTTGCGCCACAAGTCTGCCTCTTCATCGTTTGTCATGCCCTGGCCGAATTCCAGGTATTCATGCGCGTGCAGAGCAAAGGCCAATAAGCGCACCATAAGTCTTTCATCGGTTTCCGAAGGATGCCTAGCCAAGGTTAGCGTGTGGTCCTGATAGTAGTGACGTTCCATGTCCGCTATTTGCAGATTGACTTTGAAGATGGTTGCTTTGATTGCCATTAGTTTTCCAGATTAGCACTGCGTATAGAAGTGTTGAGTATGGGCGCATATTGATTCATCATGCCGCCCGGCCAAGTTTAGCTGCTTCCGCGCAATTTCACTCGATCAATATGACAATTTTCTTTAGCCTCATGATTTGCAGAGATCACTATTCATGCTGAATCTCCAACAAAGCAAGCAACTCGTCCGGCTGCGCTGGACCGCTTTTGCCATCGTCGGCCTGGCGTATGTGCTGTCATTCTTTCATCGCTTTGCCCCTGCGGCGATTTCGTCCGATCTGCAGCATACTTTCCATGCCAGCGCTGCCGAGTTGGGCGGGTTGGCGGCAACGTATTTCTACGTGTACATGGTGATGCAGATTCCCACCGGGATTCTGGTCGATACGATGGGGCCGCGCCGTGTGGTTGCCATCGGCGGGTTGATTGCCGGTATCGGTTCGTTGCTGTTCGGCATGGCGGATACGCTGGCAGTGGCATCGCTCGGGCGTCTGTTGGTGGGGCTGGGTGTGTCGGTTACTTTCATTTCAATGCTTAAGCTCAACGCGGCATGGTTCCATGACCGGCATTTCGCCACCATGACCGGCGCAACCATCCTGCTGGGCAATATGGGCTCGCTGCTGGCGGCGGCTCCTCTGGCCTGGGTGTTGTTCTATGTTTCCTGGCGCACCGCGTTCGTTACCCTGGGCGTGTTCTCTTTGCTGCTGGCGGTGTTGGCGTGGTTGCTGGTGCGCAACAATCCGGGCGAGGCCGGATTGCCGAGCCTGCGCGAACTGGACGGCAAAGCGGCCCACCCGGCGCACGCAGGGCATTGGTATGACGGGCTGCTGGTCGTCCTGAGGAATCGCGCGACCTGGCCGGGACTGTGGGTGAACATGGGTCTGGCCGGGACGCTGTTTGCCTTTGGCGGATTGTGGGCGGTGCCGTTCTTGCGCGATGTGTACGGCATGGATCGCGCCGTTGCCACCAATCACACGACTTTGCTGCTCACCGGTTTCGCCATCGGCGCATTTTTCATCGGCACGCTCTCGGACCGCATCGGACGGCGCAAGCCGGTGATGGTGGCGGGAGCGCTGGGTTATTGTTTGTGCTGGCTGCCGCTGCTTGCGGGCATGCCGATGGGCAGCGTGCTCAGCTATTCCCTGTTCTTTGCGATGGGGCTGTGCGCGCCGAGTTTTACGCTGAGCTGGTCGTGCGCCAAGGAAGTGAATCCGCCTGCGCTATCCGGCATGGCGACCAGTGTGGTGAACGTCGGCGCTTTCCTCGGTACAGCGATTTTGCAGCCGCTGGTTGGCTGGGCTATCGACCGGGCGCATGCCGGGGCAGACGGCGCGCCGCTTGGTTTGGGCGACTACCGGGCGGGCATTGCGATCATGGCGGGCTTCGCGCTGATGGGGTTGATTGCGACGCTGTTTATTCGCGAGACTTATTGCAGGTACGCGACTTCGGGTGAAATCGATTAGTGGCTGCAAAAGCTGCGTCCCCGCAGACTCCGTAGGTCGGGTTAGCGACAGCGTAACCCGACGTGTCCGCTGCTGCTATCCCATGATGTCGGGTTACGCTGCGCTAACC
>JBAQDF010000044.1:0-52227 GCA_049286265.1 Sideroxyarcus sp. | reverse complement strand
GGTTTATTCTGTGTGCGAATGAATTCGCACCTGCCACTTTGATGAATACGAAAACGAAGCCCTGCCCCTGCGGCAGCACCAAACCCTACACCGCCTGCTGCGCCCGCTACGTGGAAGGAGGCGAACTTGCCCCCACCGCCGAAGCCCTCATGCGCTCCCGCTACACTGCCTACACCTTGCTGCGCGAAGATTATGTACTGGCGACCTGGCATGCATCCGCGCGCCCCTCTTCATTGGGTTTGGCAGAAGACACGCAAACCAAATGGCTGGGCCTCGAAGTGAAACGCCACGAACAGCAAGACGCCGACCATGCCATCGTTGAATTTATCGCGCGCTACAAAGTGGGAGGGCGTGCACACCGGTTGCATGAAATCAGCTGCTTTGTGCGGGAAGACGGGTGCTGGTTTTATGTGGACGGGGATGTGGGTTGAACACGGGATGCTGTTGAGCGTATTCATTGTAACTTTCGCTGCTATCATCAGCGGCATGCTCTGAGTGAATCATAGTCCAACGGGGTAATCTTTCTCATGGCCGAAAAGAAAATCGGGCGCTTTACGATCATTCGTGAACTGGGCAAAGGAGCTCAAGGCGCCGTCTATCTTGCATTCGATCCGCAGCTGGAACGTCAGGTTGCCATCAAGACGTTGCGTCCCGGCGCCGCACATACGGAAGCGTTGCTGCGCGAGGCCAGGATCGTCAGCAAATTGCAGCATGCCAACATCGTGCCCGTGTACGACGCAGGCGAGTCGCAGGGCGGACCTTATCTGGTTTGCGCATACGTCGAAGGCGGCACGTTGCAGCAGATGCTGAAAGACGGTGCGTTGTCAGCGGTCAAATCTGCGGAAATCACCTGCTCGTTGCTGGATGCGCTCGAATATGCCCACCAGCAGGGGGTGATGCACCTCGACATCAAGCCGGGCAATATCATGATCGGGCAACGCGGCCAGCCGTTGCTGATGGATTTCGGCATCGCCCGGTTGATGAAGGAACAGAGCGAAGACAGCCAGGAAGTGATCGGCTCCCCGCAATACATGGCGCCGGAATGCATTTCCAACGGCAAGGTGGATGCCAGCTCCGACCTGTATTCGGTGGGCATGGTGTTGTACGAGATGGTCACCGGCATTCCGGCTTTCACCGGCGACAATGCATTTAATGTGATGAATCGCGTCGTGCATGAACCTGTCGTCGCACCTTCCGTACACAACCCGGCACTGGATGAAAAGCTGGAAGCGATCATTCTGAAGTCCATTAGCAAACGCAAGGAAGAGCGCTACCCGAATGCGGCAACCATGCGCAATGCGCTCCAGGAATATCTGGGGGCAATCAGCGCTACCGTCGCCAACGATACGCACAGCACGCTGGATTTCCTGTTGCGGCGCATGCGCAGCAAGAGCGATTTTCCTGCACTGTCCAGCATCATCACCGAGATCAACAAGATCGTCGCCTCCGAGTCGGACAGCGCCAACAAGCTGGCACGCGTGATCCTGCAGGACTTCGCGCTGACCAACAAGATGCTCAGGCTGGTCAATACCGTTTCTTACGGCCAGTTCGGCGGCAACATCAGCACCGTTTCAAAAGCGGTCGTGATCATGGGCTTCGAAACGGTGCGCAATATCGCGATGTCGCTGATCATGCTCGAATTCATGCAGAACAAGGCACTGGCCAGCCAGCTCAAGGACGAAGTGATCGGATCGTTCTTCTCCGGCGTGCTGGCGATACAGCTGGCGGTGGGACGCAACATTCGCGACGCCGAGGAACTGATGATCTGCTCGATGTTCCAGAATCTCGGGCGCATGCTGGTGACCTATTACTTCTTCGAGGAGAGCCAGGAGATATCCCGCCTGATCGAGCAGGGGCAAAGCGAGGATCAGGCCGCCGTCAAGGTGCTGGGTCTGACCTTCAACGAGATCGGCATCGGGGTGGCAAAAAGCTGGAACTTTCCCAAGCGTTTGCTCGAGGGCATGGAGAAGTTGCCCGCAGGTGAGCCGGTGAAAAAACCCAAGTTGCCGATCGAACATGTGCGGGCGACGGTAAGCATGGCGAACGAGCTGTGCGAGATTGCAACGACGACCGATCCGCATGAAAAATCCCAGTCGCTGAATAAACTGCGCTTTCGCTACCAGGAAGCAATCGATATGCCCGAGCAGAAATTGAATACTGTACTGGAAAGCAGTTTGCAGGAATTGACGAGCAGGGCATTGACGCTGGAAATAAACACTTCGCGCAGCCCGCTGGTGAGCAAGGTGCGCAAATGGACCGGGCAGGCGCTCGATACGATCCCGGAAGGCACGAAGAAAATCGACGTGATGAACGGCGTGCATGGCATCGAATCCGCGCTGAATGTAGAAAACAAGAAGGATGCTTCCGCCAGGCCGGACCCGGTCACCGTCATGGGCGCGGGCATCCAGGATGTGACCAATACGCTGGTGGAGGACTTCAACCTCAACGATGTGCTGCTGATGGTGCTGGAAACCATCTATCGCGGGCTGGGCTTCAAGCGGGCCATCATCTGCATCCGCGACAACAAGATCAACTCCATGGTCGCGCGCATGGGGCTGGGGGCCGGAGTGGACGATGTGATTCCGCGCTTTCGCTTCAGGATTTCTTTCGAACCGGACGTGTTCCACCTTGCCATCGAAAAAGGGGTCGACATCGTCATCGAAGATTTGAATGCGGAGAGCATATCCAGCAAGATACCCTCCTGGTACAAACAGGCGGTCGATGCCGAGAGCTTCATCCTGCTGCCTATTGTCATCAACAAAAAAACCGTCGGCCTCTTCTACGCCGACATGCAGCAAGCCAACACGCTGAAACTCTCCGAGCAGCAACTATCGCTGCTGCGCACCCTGCGCAACCAGGCGGTGCTGGCGATCAAGCAGAAGATGTAACTATCAATAAATGATGTTCACCGCGTTGCCCAGGCAGAAAGTCTGGCTAAATTGCTCAGATATTTTTCGTCGCATACGCCTTGTTCCAGCTATTTGATCCCTGTATCCAGCCGCACATCCGGCGAAAACTGCCGTTCATTGAATATCCGCTTCAGTATTGGGGAATAATGCCGTTAACATTTCGGGCATAGCGGGCGTGAACCATTTTTGACAGGGTGAATATTTCTCATGGCTGCAAAAAGAATCGGACGTTTCAATCTCCAGCATGTGCTGGGCAAAGGGTCGCAAGGCTCGGTCCATCTCGCCTACGATCCGCAACTGGATCGCCAAGTGGCCATCAAGATGCTGCGCCCGGGCGCGGCGCATACCGAATCGCTGCTGCACGAGGCGCGCATTGTCAGCAAACTCCAGCATGCCTGCATCGTGCCGCTGTATGACGCGGGCGAACACGAGGGCGAACCCTATCTGGTTTGCGCCTATGTCGAAGGCGGCACCTTGCAGCGGATGCTGCACGACGGCGCCCTGCCTGCGGTGAAGTCCGCCGAGATCGCCAGTCATCTGCTGGATGCACTCGAATACGCGCACCAGCAGGGCGTGCTGCACCTCGACATCAAGCCGGGCAATATCATGATCGGGCAACGCGGCCAGCCGATGCTGATGGATTTCGGCATCGCCCGGCTGATGAAGGAGCAGTGCGAGGACAGCCAGGAAGTGATCGGCACGCCGCAATACATGGCGCCGGAATGCATTGCCAACGGCGGTGTGGATGCCAGTTCGGATCTGTACTCGGTCGGCATGGTGCTGTACGAGATGGTGGCGGGCGTGCCCGCCTTCACCGGCGACAATGCCTTTAATGTGATGAACCGCGTCGTGCATGAACCTGCCGTCGCGCCTTCCGCGCACAACCCGGATCTGGATGAGGGGCTGGAAGCGATCATCATGAAGTCCATTGCCAAGCGCAAGGACGAGCGCTATCCCGATGCGAAGAGCATGCGCAATGCGCTCAGGGTATACCTGGGCACGCTCGGCGAAACGGTCGCCAGGGATACGCACGGCACGCTCGAATTCCTGCTGCGGCGCATGCGCAGCAAGAGCGATTTCCCCGCGCTCTCCAATGTCATCACCGAGATCAACAGGATCGTCGCTTCGGAATCGGACAGCGCCAACAAACTGGCGCGCGTGATCCTGCAGGATTTTGCCCTGACCTATAAATTGCTCAGGATGGTCAATACCGTCTCCTACGGCCAGTTCGGCGGCAACATCAGCACCATCTCCAAGGCCGTGGTGATCATGGGCTTCGAGACGGTGCGCAATATCGCGATGTCGCTGATCATGCTCGAATTCATGCATAACAAGGCACTCGCCCACCAGTTCAGGGACGAGGTGGTCGCCGCGTTCTTTTCCGGGATACTGGCAATCCAGCTGGCGGTGGGGCGCAACATTCGCGATGCCGAAGAACTGCTGATATGCGCCATGTTCCAGAATCTCGGGCGCATGCTGGTGACCTATTATTTCTTTGAAGAGAGGCAAGAGATATCCCGCCTGGTCGAGCAGGGACAGAGCGAAGACCATGCTGCCGTCAAGGTGCTGGGGCTGACCTGCAACCAGATCGGCATCGGCGTCGCCAGGAGCTGGAATTTCCCCAAACGACTGCTCGACGGTATGGAGCGGTTGCCTGCCGGGGTGCCCGTGAAGAGGCCGAAAAACGAAATCGAGCTCGTGCAGGTGATAGTGAACATGGCGAACGACTTGTGCGCGATTGCGGCAACGACCACTCATAACGAAAAATCGCAGGCCCTGAACAGGGTGCGCCTGCGCTACCAGCAAGCACTCGACATATCGGAACACAAACTCAACGCTGCGCTGGCAACCGGCTTGCAGGAACTCACACGCCGCGCCTTGACGCTGGAGATCAACACAACGCACAGTCCGCTGGTGAAGAAAATTCAGAAATGGAGCGGCCAGGAAATTATTACCCTGCCGAAGGGCATAGCGAAGCAGGATGTGCTGAACGGTGTGCAGGGTATCGAATCGGCGCTGAATGCGGAGAAGCAGGAAGAGCCGTCCGACCCCGCCACCATACTGGGTGCGGGTATCCAGGACGTGACCAACACGCTGGTGGAGGACTTCAAACTCAACGACGTTCTGCTGATGGTGCTGGAGACCGTCTACCGCGGATTCGGATTCAGGCGTGCGATCATTTGCATTCGGGATGCCGGGACCAACACCATGGTGGCACGCATGGGGCTGGGGGCCGGTGTGGGTGAAGTGATTCCGCGCTTTCGCTTCAATATGTCACCCGAGCCGGACGTGTTCCACCATGCCATCGAAAAAGGCGTCGACATCGTTATCGGAGACCTGGGCGCGGCGAGCATCGCCAGCCAGATTCCTGTCTGGTACCGTAAATTGTTCGATGCGCAGAGCTTCATATTATTGCCTATCGTCATTCACAATAAGACCGTCGGCCTTTTCTATGCCGACAAGCAGCAAGCCAATAGCCTGAAACTGTCCGAGCATCAGCTGTCGCTGCTGCGCACCCTGCGCAACCAGGCAGTGCTGGCGATCAAGCAGAAGATGTAGTTGCCCCTTTCCCGCCGCTGAGTCAGTACAATGCAGCCATCATCAACCTGTCCGCATTCGCATCCATGAACACTGAAACAGAAAATAACCGGCTGGCCATTACCGCCGCCGGCGAAGACAGTATCGGCCTTGTCGAGCGACTGACCGGCAAGATTGCCGAAAGCGGCTGCAACATCGAGGAAAGCCGCATGACCGTACTCGGCGGCGAGTTTGCCCAGTTCATGCTGGTCACCGGCTCCTGGCATGCCTTGTCCAGGCTGGAGACACAGCTGCCCGCATTCGCCGGACAGATCGGGCTCACCATCCATTGCAAGCGCACGCGCAAGCAGGAAAATAAACTGGCATCAATTCCCTACAGCGTCGAACTAACCGCACTGGACCAGCCCAGCATCGTGCGCAACCTCGCCGCTTTCTTCGCGCGCCAGGGCATCAACATCGAAGAGTTGCAGACCAGCACCTATGCCGCGCCGCACACCGGCGCACCGATGCTATCCATGGTAATGACCGTGAGCATACGTTCCAACGTGCACATCCCCACGCTGCGGGGCGATTTCCTCGATTACTGCGACGATCTGAATCTGGATGCGACTTTTGAGCCGGTGCGGGGGTGAAGTTGGTGTGAGGGAAAGCAGGGCGATGCCAACCCTGCTTGTCGTTCACGTTGCAAAGGGCAAGGTCAGATGGAAAATGGCGCCGGGACCTTCCTGCGGGTCTATCCATAACTGGCCGCCATTCTCTTCGATCAGGGAGCGGCTGATGGCGAGCCCCATGCCGATGCCTTTGGATTTGGTGGTAAAGAACGGCTCGAACAAGCGGTGAAAATCTTCACTCTTGATGCCGGGGCCGTTGTCCTGGATTGTGACCTGGGCAACGCTTTCGTTTTCCATGGTGCGCACGGTCACGGTAATGGAGGGCAACGGCACGCCTGCCTCAAGCATGGCGTCAATGCTGTTGTGCAACAGATTGAACAATACCTTTTGTACGTGAGTGCGGTTGGCCCGGATAAAAGGCAATCCATGTTCCAGTTGCAGAACGGGTTGGAATTGCAGTTCGTGTTCCGTCTTTGCCACATTCAGCACCTCGAAGATTTCCTGGTTCAGGTCAAATACCTCGGTCGAAAACTCTTTGGTGCTCAACAGTTCGAGCAACTCGCGGATTGATTGTCCGGCGCGCTGGGCTTGCCGCTCGCATTTCTCGATGGCGCTGCGGATTAAGTCGGAGTTCGGTTTCCCGCTATTCATCAGCATGAGCGAAGCGTTGCAATATGAGGCGATAGCCAGCAGCGGCTGATTCAACTCATGGGCAATGGCAGCGGCTGTCTGTGCGGCAATATGCTGCTTCTGCAGAAATTCCATTTCATCCCGGCGCTCCAGAATCTCCTTCTCCATCTTCTTTCGTTCGGAGATGTCGGTAAATGAACCAATGTAATGCGTGATACTCCCGTCGGGGGCCTTGACGGCGGAGATGGTCAGTAACTCGATATAGACATAGCCGTTCTTGTGCTTGTTCTTCAATTCGCCACGCCAGAAATGTTTTTGTTTCAGGCTGGCCCACATTTGTTGATAGAACGCATTGTCATGGTGCCCGGACTTAAGTATTGCCGGTGTCTTGCCTTTTACCTCTTCCGCACTGTAGCCGGTCAACTGGGTGAACGCATGGTTGACCCGCAGGATGACGCCGTTGACATCGGTCACTATCATTCCCTCCTGCGATTCGAAGGCGATGGCGGCAATACGCAACTCTTCTTCGGCCTGCTTGCTGGCGGAGATGTCTTCGACGATGGACCAGATGTAGTTCTCGCCGTCACGCCCCGTTATCAGCACGCCATTGAGGTTTAGCGGGATATGGCATCCGTCTTTGCGCACATATTCTTTTTCGTAGGGGCCGTAGCGTCCGGTGCGGGTGAGGGATTCCAGTTGTTGCGCTTCCTGCGCCGCATATTTTTTCGGCGTCAGCGTCCAGTAATCGAGCGAGTTCAATTCCTTTTTGGAATAGCCGCAGATGCGCCGAAACGCCTGGTTGAACTCCAGGTAACGGCCTTCCATGTCCGTCAACGCGATGCCCAGCGGCGAAAGTTCAAAGAGGCTGCGCAACTTTTCTTCGCTTTCATGCAAGGCGCTTTCGGCTCGTTTGCGTTGGGAAATGTCGCGAATGAAGGAACTGAACTCATAGCCGTCAGATGTTTTGAAGGGTGAGATAGCCAATTCGACCGGGAACTCGCTTCCGTCGCGATTCAGGGCATAGATCTCTATGCGCGTATTGAGTACAGGTCCTTCGCCGGTGGAGAGGAAATGACGCATGCCGTGAATATGTGCCTCACGGAAGCGCTCCGGTATGATGGTTTCGTGCATCAGCCGTCCAACTGCCTCGTCGCGGCTCCATCCGAAAATGAGTTCCGCCTGCTTGTTCCACCCGGTAATGACGCCCTTCGAGTCCATCAGCAAGACGGCATCGAGCGTGTTTTCGAAAATGGATGCCAGGAATTCTTTTTGTTCGTGCTTCATGGTTATGCAATTCTCATTCGATTAAGAAAATGCTTTTTGCGCATGACGTCCGGATTGGCCGAGTATGCCTCATCGACTTGCTGTGACAAAGCATGATCAGTGCATTCACTATACTCCATGCAGCGTCATTTGCTCTCCACCCCCAACCACGCATCCGACAAAAAGTCGGACCGGCAACTCCGTCAGTATCTCTTCCAGATACCTGATTGCCAGCGCTTCTTATCGCGACATCGCAACATGAGAATAGAGAAGCTATGCCTTTAAAGCAATAGTGACGCATGTCTGGTCAAAGCAATCCGGCTCGGGTAAATTCGCGCCTTGGGTAAGCAAAAAGTGCCAGGCGGATCGAACCGGAATGGAGAAAAGATGACGACAGAGTGCAAGGTATGCGGGAAGGGAACGGTTTCAGTCAGCCAGGCAGCACCAGGCAGCATCACTTTCGGGATTTGTGCGGCATGCGTTACTCAGGTTTCGGATACGCCCGACAGCCGTGCGGTGCTTGAGGCCATCCACGCCCCCATCCTGTTGCTGCATGGCAATCCGCGGCAAGTGGTCAGCGCAAACAAAATGGCCCTCAGGTTGTTCGGGAAAGAAATGTACGAAGTCGCCGGGTACCGGGGCGGACAGGTATTCGATTGCATCCATTCGTTCACGGAAGCGGGCTGCGGCAAGGACGAGAATTGCGAGAACTGCAAGATCAAGAATGCAATCGTCAATACTTTTACTACCGGCGAATCGCACAATGGTGTTGCCACTGCGTTGCAGATCAAGAAGCCCGACGGCATCAAGGAATGCATAATGCAGGTCTCGACCGAAAGAGCAGGCGACCTGGCCTTGGTCAGGGTTGAGCGTTTTGATAGCGAAGCCTGATCTTATGGGTTGTCAATCGGGCCGGTTATAACCTCGCCTGGTTTTGTAGTTGTTCCATCCGGACACTCTTCAGTACCTTCATACTGGTCTGGCCGAACACTTCGGGGTAGTGGGAATACCAATCCATTCCATGAAACTGATGATCAATTCGCAGTGCACCGTCGCAAAGATGGTCGTAATATTCGAACGTCAAAATCTGAACGATTTCTCATGAAGCAGGACGCCTACGCAAAAACGCTGGAATGGCTGAAAACGAATCCCTCCATGGATGAACTGTGCGCAAAATTCCCGGATGATTGGGCGACGGTACAGCAGGACATCTCGGTCATCGTCGAGCGCGGCGTGGCGGAAGAGTTGAAGGCCTATCTGGAGCGCATCTCCAAACCGCCTGTGAAGACGCCTGCGGGCAATCAGCAGCAACACGGAGCTGCCGCGCTGTCGCAATTCGTGCGCAGCCGCATGGCGCATGAGTCGGTCAAGAAACTCTGCCTGTCCGTGCTGGCCGCCGACACGGGCGTGACGCATGGCAAACTGCGCTTCAATCTGTTCAATGGTTTTATCGCCCAGCGCCTGCTGTTTGCCAGGGCGCTGGAACGCAAGCCGGTTTCGATGTTCTGGTTTCGCCTGCTGTGGCCGCTGGTGTGGCAGAGGAAGCGGCTGATGCCGCTGGTGCAACCCAAGGGCATCTTCTGTTTCTATTCGCAAGCATTGATCGAGGCGCTGGCCGCGATGATTGCAGGCAGAAGTTGCCTGGAGATCGGCGCGGGCGACGGCACGCTGGCGCGCTTCCTGAAAGAGCAGGGCGTGCAACTAACCGCCACCGACAATCACGTCTGGGAAAAGTCCGTTGCGTATCCCGACTGGGTGCTCAAGCTGGACGCGCGCGAGGCGCTTGTGAAATATGCGCCGGAAGTGGTCGTCTGTTCCTGGCCCCCGGCGCAGAACGATTTTGAGCGTGCCGTGTTCGACATGCCCAGTGTGCAGTTGTATATCGTCATCGGCAGCCGTCACCAATTCGCCTTCGGCAACTGGAAGGATTACACAGGGCAATCCGATTTTGTTCTGGAGGAGGACAAGGCGCTCAGTGTGCTGGTATTGCCGCCGGAACTGGAATCGGTCGTGTACGTGTTCCGGCGCAAGCCGCGCGCCTGATCATTTTTCCTGTGCGAACAGGGCATCGCTGCGCTTCTGCATCTCGGCGAACGATACATCCTCGATATGCGTCAGGATATGCCATTTGTGTCCGTAGGGATCGGTCAGCGTACCGCTGCGGTCGCCGTAGAATTGATCCTTTACCGCCTCTACCACGGTGGCTCCCGCCTGCAGTGCGCGCTGGAAAGTCGCATCGACATCGTTCACATACAGCGCGATACCGACGGCCGAACCGCCCAGCGTGGCCGGACTCTTGTTGCCCCACATGGGCATTTCCTCCGCCAGCATGAGTTTTGAATCACCGACCTGCAACTCCGCATGCCCCACCTTGCCGTCCGGCATGGAAATGCGCCCGATCACTTTTGCGCCGAAGGCCTGCTGATAAAACTTGATCGCGGAAACGGCGTTGACCACCGACAGGTAGGGAGTGATGGAATGGTAGCCGTCCGGGATTTTCTTGACTGTGCTCATGATTGTTCTCCTTTAAGGGAGCCTCTAAAAATCCAAATTTTAGTTACGACATAACCTGAAGGTTAGTCTTCACTGAAACTTCGTTTTGTCGCAATACTGAGTTGCTCACAAAAAATTTCTCCTTACATATAGCGCCATCGACACGTTACTGCGAAGCAGCCGTTTGCGGGAGATGGCGCTAGCGGTCGTTCCCGCACCAGACGGCTCCGCCGCACCGTGTCTCGACCGCGCCATCGACACGTTACTGCGAAGCAGCCGTTTGCGGGAGATGGCGCCAGCGGTCATTCCCGCACCAGACGGCTCCGCCGCACCGTGTCATGACCGCATATGCTGCGTCGTAATTTTTTGCTCGCGCCTTGTCTTGCTTAGAACTTTGAATTTTTCGAGGCTCCCTAAGAATGTTGCATCGGTTGGCGGATGGCGGGTTTCGATTTCGCTGGGTGTACATCCTTTGTTGTCGATCACCACTCTCAGGTTGCACTCTAGCGGCAGACTGCTGACAGCGTGGTGTCAGCAGGGTTGTCCGGGTGGGGCACGAGATTGCGTGGATATAGTCGTGTGGGGCGATCATTTCTCTCCAGCAAAAGCAGCATAATCAAGTGCTGTGTTCTGGTCGTGCACGATTCGCCATTGGCCTTCCTGCAACTGAAAAACATAGGTTAGCCAAGTGCTGAATGCAGCCGCATCCGCGTTTGGGCGATATTGATATTTGACAAGGGCCATGGCTACATCCTCGCCGACGACTTTATGAACTACTGTGCCTTCCCAAATCCAGCTGGGGTCCTGAAACCACTGCCTGTGAATTTCAATGATTTCCGAAGGCGTGGTGAAAGCGTGTCCATTTTGAACGATCGTATAGAGCGTTTTGCCACCCGTAAGGTGCGACTTGAATGCTTCAATATTCCGGTTGGAGATGGCTGCAAAATGCTGCCGTAGCGCTTCATCAAAATCCGGTTTCATGGGTGCCTCCAATACAAGCGGCTATTTCAAGGAATGCATGCCGAACATATTGCCTTCAGTGTCGAAAGCCAAAGCAATGTGGCCGTACTGGCCGATGGACATCTTCTCCTTGAAGACGCGTCCTCCGGCTGCAACGACGCGCGCGGCTTCGACCGCGCAATCGGCGCAGATGAAGTAGACGATCGTACTGTTGCCGCCTGAGGGCATGCCTTCCATCTTCACCAGCGAACCGCCTGCGCCGAAGCGGCCCACATCCATCGGGAAACCCCACATTTCAATTTCTGGCGAGTCCAGCTTTTCCAGTTTGGTCTTGAAAACGGACTCGTAGAATCGTTTCGCGCGCGCCATGTCCTGCACATAGATTTCGAACCAGTTGACGGGGTTGTTTTTCATTTTGATGCTCCCGGTAAATTGAGAAGGGATCAAGTTCTGCTGGCGCAGTTGAACATCCAGTGCACGCCGAACTTGTCGGTCAGGCTGCCGTAATACGCGCCCCAGAACATTTCCTGCAGCGGCACTTCCACTTTGCCGCCTTCGGCAAGCAACCTGAACAGGCGATTGGTCTCGCCGCGCGTGTCTGGCGCCAGGTTGATATACATGTTGTTGCCCATGTTGACCTTGAAGCCCATGGACTCCGGCGCATCCGTGCCCATCAATTCGTGGCCGCCGATTATGGGCAACGCGACATGCATCACCAGATCGAGGTCGGCAGCGGGCAGCGGCGGCTGACCCGGTTGCGGGGGCATGTCCCTGAAGCGCCCGATGGGGGCGGAATACTCCGTGCCGAATACCGACTTGTAGAAATTGAAGGCCGCTTCTGTGGTGCGGGGAAAATTGAGATAGGTGCTGACTTTTGCCATTTTGGGTTCCTCCGATATGTGTGAAGCCGGAAAATGGATTGAGGACTACTCGCAAAGCGACTTCAGCTTTGCCAGTGCCTTGGGCCAGGTGTCGGTCATATACTGCTCGAACTCGGCAGGGATGGCAGACAGGTCCACCTTGAGATCGGTGATGCCGTCGCGCTCGTCAAAGGTGTAATTCTCATAAGCAGACGACCAAGACTTAAATTCCGGGCTTTCGGTATCCTCGATCCCGGCCTTAACGACGCCCATGTGCCTGATGGAAACGTAGCGATAAGGCCGGTTTTCGGCAATGACAGAAGTCATGCCGGAACCGTCGGGGCCGAGGAAATGGATTTTCTCGCCCTGTTCCCAGGCGCCGTCGTAGTACGACCCCTCGCAGAACTCGGCGGTCCAGTTACGATAGGTTTCCGGTTCCAGCATTGTTTGCCACACCTTTTCTCTCGGTGCCTTGATCGCGATGGAAAAATGCATTGAGCTCATGATTGCCTCCTGTAATAGTAAAAGGGGTCACTTGACCTGCCGTGCATAGCTGACTGTCAACATTTCCCACTGGTGTCCGTCTGGTTCGTTCCAATAGACGTTGCCGTAGAGCTTGTTGACCTGCATATCCACGGGGCCGCCAACCGTGCTGCGGTACTTGATACCGGCTGTCTTGATGCGCGCCAGAATGGCATCGAATTCCGCCTGACTGACGCGGAAGCAGAAGTGATAGACGGGAAACTGTTCGTCGGTATCCTGGAAATCGAGCGTCAAACCATCGTTCACATAAACAGGCGAAAACGGCCCATCCGTGGTCTCCGCCCACGGCACGTCCAGCAATTGCGCCAACAGTTTCGCCGAGGCGACCTGGCTGCGCGATGGCACGATGGTATGGTCGAGTTGAATGGACATAGCTGTTCTCCTGCATCTGCCGTCAGACGAACGAACCCGATTTGATCGCGCCATCGTGTTCATAGCTCGCGATAATGACGCCGCTCGTAGTCACCTTTGAGGCGATGAGTTTGAACCCCTCGGGTCGAGTGCCTTCGGCGAAGAAGCGTTTGCCCGGTCCCAGCGTCACCGGAAGAATCCACAGGTGCATGACATCGATCAGGCTGTTCGCCAGCAGCGTCTGCACCAGCTTGCCGCTGCCATGGACCCAAAGGTCCGGCGCATCCATCTGCTTCAGTTTCCTGATCTCGCCGACCACGTCGCCCGTGACCAGCGTCGAGTTGCGCCAGGACAGTTGCGGCGAGTTATGCGAAACAACATATTTTTTCGTACTGTTGAAAGGTTTTGCGACTGCCTCGTCCGTTTTCGCCGTCGGCCAGTAGGACGCGAATATGTCGTAGGTGCGCCGACCCAGCAGGAGTTCGAAGGGCAGTCGCATGAAGCCGTCCATCGTGCTACCCCCTGTATCGTCCCAGTAGCCGAACATCCAGCCGCCGTGGACAAACCCGCCATCGCGGTCTTCATCCGGTCCGCCCGGCGCCTGCATCACGCCATCAAGCGACACAAAAGTGGTGGTGATAATTTTTCTCATGGCTCGCTCCTTGTTCAAGAAGTTGCAATTCCGTCATAGGCCTGCCTGAGCATTGCGATATCGAATTTCCTCATCCTGAGGAATGCCTGCGTCACGCGGTGGCGGTGCCGCGCTAATCCGGAATGTCCGGCTCCACCAGTTGTACGAGCAGCGTGAGCGATTCCTGCCAGCCGAGGTAACAGGCTTCCGGCGGAATCACAGCGGGCACGCCTTCCTGCACAACTTTCAATTCGGTTCCGCACGACACCTGCCGCAGCGTGATGGTGGTCTTCATTTCTCCCGGCAGATCCGGGTTGTCGAAGCGGTCGGTGTGGCAGATGCGTTCGTTCGGCACCAGTTCCAGATACTTCCCGCCAAAGGAATGGCTGTGGCTGGTGGAAAAATTCGTGAACGACATTTTGTAACTGCCGCCCACCTTCGCTTCCAGTTGGTGAACCTTGGCGGTAAAGCCGTGCGGGGGAAGCCATTTGCACAGCGCATCGGCGTCGAGGAATGCACGATAGATTTTTGCGGGTGTGGTTTTGAGTACCCGATGCAACTGGATGGTGTTGGTGTTCATGATTGATCCTCCAGGTTGGTTTTGCAGATTCTGAATTACCCAGTGCGGGCGGTGACGGCATGTCCATCGCCGCGCTTGAGGTGAAGCCCGGTGCTGCGCGGCAGATTGCGGGGGATGGCGTTCGAGTCAGTCATGTAGGCCTCACTTTTCGGCGACGGATTTCAGTTTGGCGAGGCCGGTCTCGAAATCCCTGCCGATCATCTTGTCCATATTGATGAAAAGGCCCAAGAGTTTCAGGAAGTAAGTGTGGCGGTCTTCCAGAATCCACGTGACCGTGGTGGTGTCCCCTGCGGCCTTGAGCGCGATCACGACATGGTTGCGCCCCTCGTACGGTTCGATCATGTGCAGGTCGAACGCAATGCGGGAATTCGGCTCCGATCCGATGATGGCGATCTCTCCCTTGCCCACGTCCTTGTTGCCCTCCCAGGCGTAGGTGGCGCCCGTGCCGACGGTTTTGGCGCTGTACGTCTTCTTCATCGCTGGATCTTTGTTATACGGCGTCCAGACATCCCACTGGCGGAAGTCGTTGATGAGTCCGAATATCTTTTCCGGCGATGCCTTGATGTCGATTGTGCGTTCGACATGGAAAATATCCGGTTTGGTCGCGGCATAGATCAGGATTGCCAGAACGACAACGGCGACTGCGATAGCGATGGTTTTGAGCATGATGAATCTCCCCGGATTGGGTTAATGGAGATTTTCGGCGAGTCGTCCCAGTGCTTCTTCCCAACTGACCACGAAGCGGGCATCTCCGGCGGCTTCCTTGCGCTCGGCGGAGGCAAAGCGCGTGTGCAAGGTGAGATGGGTCTTGCCCTGCTGTTCGGCAAAACTGATCGTGACCATTGCACGCGGAGGTATGCCCGCCCCGCAGGGGTGCCCCTCGGCAGCTGTGCCGTCGTAAACGATGCGCTCGAATTCGACGATTTCGCGGAATGTGCCGACGCAGGGATACACGTTTCCATCCGGTGCGCGCATCTTCAGACGGAAGCGTCCACCTACGCGCAGCTCGCTTTCGCATGTCTCGTTGTTGAATCCGGACGGCCCCCACCATTGCATGATGTGCACGGGATCGGTCCATGCCTGCCACACCAGCGCGCGCGGGGCATCGAACGTGCGGGTGATGACGAGTTCATTGTTATTGTCCGGGTTCATTTTCAACTTTCGAGTGGGTTGATAGAGACGGTCAGCCTTTTTTCTTGATGATCATATGGGTGGCCTTGGGAGTGCTTGTATGCTCGGCGCAGTAATAGCCAAGCGCCGGTAGATTAATTCCGGAGAACAGGTTCTCGCCTGAACCAAGCAGAATGGGTGCGACAGCGATATGCATCTCGTCGATCAACCCGGCACGCAGATATTGCCTGACCGTTTCCACACCGCCGCCGACGCGCACATCCTGTCCATTCGCTGCTTCTTTGGCGCGTTCCAGCGCACTGAGTATCCCGTCGGTCACAAAATGGAAGGTCGTACCGCCCTCCATGGCGATGGGTTCGCGCGGGTGATGCGTCAGCACAAAGACCGGTGTGTGATACGGCGGGTTATTTCCCCACCAGCCTTTCCAGTTCATGTCCGGCCATGCACCCCGGTTCGGATCAAACATGTTGCGACCCAGTATCCACGCGCCGATATCGCGGAATCCGCGTGCGGCGAAGTCATCATCAATGCCGGTTGCGCCGGAACCCGTCCCGTGCATGCGCTGAAAAGTCAGGGTTGGGAACACCCATTCGTGCAGGCTCATGCCGCCTTCTCCCATAGGATTTTTCAGGCTCTGGTTGGGTCCGGCACCGAATCCATCTGTGGAAATCGAAAAACTCGCTACGCGCAGTTTGCCCATTTTTTTCTCCTTCGCTCAAGTTGCAACCGCTGCCGCGATGAAGCTACTCGATTGCCGGATTGCCCTTCACTTCCCCTGCTTGAAGTTGCTGCAGGTAGGCATCCAGCCGGTCAAGACTTTGTTCCCAATGCTTGCGGTATTGTTCAATGAAAGCAGCCGCCTCCTGCAACGGCGTGGCTTCCAGTTTGCACGGACGCCATTGCGCCTGTCGGCCTTGCGTGATGAGCCCGGCGCGTTGCAATACCTTGAGATGCTTGGAGACGGCGGGCGGACTGATGTGGAACGGCGCGGCCAACTCGGCGACCGAGGTTTCGCCCAAGGCAAGGCGCGCAAGAATGGCGCGGCGAGTTGGGTCGGCAAGTGCGGAGAAGGTGGCGCTGAGCCGGTCGACAGTCATGTTGGATCACCTCTTCTTAATTAACCTTGTGGTAAAGTACGCCGACCAACTGATTTTGTCAAGTAATGAAATAACGGGAGGGAAATGAGCCAAATGGCTTGCAGAGTGGCCATTCAACACTACAATTGCAGTCCTGTGGAATGGCGCAATAGTCTTGTTTTTACGATGGTTTTTTGAACAAACTTTACGAGGTGAATCGGGTCGATGAATTGCCGTCTGCTTTCGCGCTTGTTCTGCATTTCGCTCTGGCTGCTATGGGCGCTGTTTCCTGCGCCAACACTGGCCCAGGAGGCTTTGCGCGTGCTGGCCTGGCCGGGTTATGCCGATCCCGATCTGGTGCGGGTGTTTGAACAACGCCACAAGGTCAAGGTCGAGGTGACCATCGTCGGCTCCGACGACGAAATGTGGGAACTTCTATCCGGCGGGCAGGGGGCGAATTTCGATGTGTTCGCGGTGAACACAGCAGAATTGCAACGCTACATCGACCGGGGTATCAGCGTTCCGCTCAATCCCGCCGACATTCGCAACACCGCCAGACAGCTCGCGCGTTTTCACAACCTTGCCGCGATTCCCGGAATTACCCGCGACGGAAAGGTGTACGCCATTCCCTATACCTATTCCGAGATGGGGCTGATCTACGACCGCAAGGTTTTCCGGACGCCGCCCGCTTCTTTTGCAGCCATGTGGGATAAGCGCTACCGGGGACGCATTCTCATGTATCAGGGCAGCACGCACAATTTCTCGCAGGCGGCGCTGGCACTCGGTTTGCGCGATCCGTTTCATATCGCTGCAGGCGATTTCAAACGTGTCAGCCGCCATCTGGTCGAGCTCAGGCGCAATGTGCTGGCGTTTTACGCGCAGCCGGAAGAGGCAACGCAGCTTTACATCAGGAACCGCGCCGTATTGCTTTTTGCCAACTACGGGGCTCAGCAAGTGAAGATGCTGCAGGAGGCGGGTGCGGATGTCGGTTATGTCATCCCGAAAGAAGGCGCCCTGGCGTGGCTGGATTGCTGGTCGCTGAGCCGGGGAGCACGCAATCGCAACCTGGCGGAGTCATGGATCGACTTCACGCTGGAGCCGCAGATCAGCCATGCGCTGACCGAGAGACAGGGCTTGTCCAATACGCTGGAGGAATCGGCAGTCGCGCAGGATGCCAAACTGATCTGGCTGCAGCAGGTGGAAGACTCGGCAAAACGCGCCCGTCTCTGGGACCGGATCATTTCCGGCGACCTGCCGGAGAGGTTTTAATTCATGGGCGCATCCACTCAACAACAGACCGACGAAATCAGGTTCGGCATCACCTTCAAACTCGGCATCCTGCTTGCCGTATTCGGGGTGCTGTCCAGCGGGCTGACCGGTTATTACACCTACACTGCCACCCGCGACATCCTGATCAACGCGTCCAGCCAGGATTTGTTGCAGGCGACCCAGGTCATGGGACGGCGCTTTACGATCCTGACGAACGAGGCGGCCAAAGATGCATTGATGTATTCCAGGATACGCAGCGTGCATGATGTCGCCGGAAGCGGACCGGCGGCCATTGCCGCGCGCCGGGCATTGGCGGACCAGTTCAGGGGTTTCTTGCTGGAACATCCGGAATATTTCCAGGCGCGTTTCATCAGCGCGCTCAACAACGGCATCGAACTGGTCCGGGCGGATCGCGACGGCGACAACATCAGGATCATCGACGGACTTGATTTGCAGGAAAAACAGCATTACCCCTACGTCTACGAGACGCTCCGGCTGGCCGCGGGCGAGGTGCACTTCTCCCGGATATTCCTCAACCGCGAGGAGGGCGCGCATGCCGGCCTGAGGCAGCCCACCCTGCTGGTCGCAACGCCCGTGGCGGACGCCGACGGGAAAGCCTTGGGCATCATCGTCATCAACGTCGACCTGAACCACCTGTTCGATATGCTCAAGGCGGATTTGCACAACGACTACCAGATCTTCCTGGCGGACCAGAACGGCGACTATCTGATCCATCCCGACCGTTCCAAGACCTTCGGATTCGATTACGGCAGGCGCTTCCTGGCGCAGGATACGTTCAAGCCGGTGGCCGAAATCGTGAACGGGCAGAGTGAAAGCGTCATCGTGCGCACGCGGCTAGTCGGCGGCAAACAGGAAGTGCTCGGCGGTTTTGCCAAAATTCCGTTCGGCGAAAAGGCGGAACGCCACTTTGTCATTTTCGGGCTGACGGTTCCGCTCGATACCGTGCTGCAAAGCATGGAAGCGCTGGAGAAGAACAGCGCGCGCATCGTTATCGCATTCAGCCTGTCGGCCATCGCACTGTCGATTCTGTTGGCCATGATCTTCGTCCGACCGCTCAAACAACTGGTGGGGGCCGTGCGGCATTTTGCGCAGACGCGGGAATTGATCCCGATTCGCGTGCGCAGGCGGGACGAACTCGGTTTGCTCGCGCACAGCATCGCCCAGATGCAGGAGCATTTGCTGGCGCATATGAACGAGATCAACATGCGCAAGGACGCCATGGAGTACAAGGCGCGGCACGATGCGTTAACCGGAGCGCCCAACCGCGAAATGTTTTTCGATCTGCTGCGTTTCTCGATCAGCAACGCGCGCCGCAACGGCACGCAACTGGCGGTGCTGTTCATCGACCTGGATCGTTTCAAATCCATCAACGACAACTTCGGACATGCGGCAGGCGATGCCGTGCTGGTTACCGTGGTGCAGCGCCTGAAAGAAGTCATGCGGGAAAGCGATGCCGTGGCGCGTTTGAGCGGCGACGAGTTCGGCGTGTTGATCCAGCCTGCGGAGGATGAGGAAAGGATCGCGCATGTCGCGCAAAAAATCATCGACGTGCTGCACGAGCCGATCGCATTCGGGAAAGCCAATCTGAAAACAGGCGCCAGCATCGGCATCAGCATTTTCTCGGCAGACGGGGATACGCCGGAAGCGTTGCTGCACAACGCGGATGCGGCGATGTACAACTCGAAGCGCAAAGGGCGCGGCGTGTTCTGTTTCTACACGGGGATGCAATAGCAACAAGTCTAGCCACCCCCTGGTTTCCCATAGGCAACAACTCACAGATTGTTTGTAGGGTGCGCTTGCGCACCGTTTGCTCTGGTGCGCAAGCGCACCCTACGAATGCTACATCACCCAAAGAGAGAGCAAGATTATCGGGCTAATGGTTTGTTTTAATCCGCGATAATCTGCGTAATCTGCGGACAACTGTTTTTTTTCAGGTTCAATCACCCGTTCAACTTGCGATACAGCGTCTGGCGACTGATGCCAAGGCGGCGCGCGGCAGCCGAGATGTTGCCGTGGCTGCTTTCCAGTGCTAGCTGGATGGCGCTGCGGGAAAGCTCCTTGAGGTTTTGCGGAATCGAAACGGCGATTTCCTGCAAGCCGGGTTGCGGCAATGCGGTGAGTTCTTCGGCCATATCGTCGGGCAGGTGCTGCCAGTCGATATAGTTCTCGTTAGGGTTGAGCATGGCGCTCGCGGTACGCAGCATGCTGGAGTATTGGCGGATATTGCCGGGCCACGGATGCTGGCTCAGTTGCGCCAGCAGTTCGGGCGCCAGGTAGATATGACGTCCCGGATTGAGATTGGCAAGTATGCATTCGGTGAGCGCTTGGAAATCGTTGCGTTCGCGCAGGGATGGCAGGTTCACCGTGAGTCCGTTGATGCGGTAATACAGGTCGCTGCGGAACACGCCCTTGTCGGCTTCATCGCGCAGCTTGCGGTGCGTGGCGCAGATCAGCGCGAAATCGACATCGACCGGTTTGCCGCCGCCCAGCGGCGTGACCTGGCGTTCCTGCAGCACGCGCAGCAAACGGGTCTGCATGGAAAGCGGCATGTCGCCGATTTCATCCAGGAACAACGTGCCGCCGTGGGCTTCGCGCAAACGGCCGATGCAGCCTTCGCGTTTGGCACCGGTGAAGGCGCCCGCTGAATAACCGAACAATTCCGCTTCAATCAGGTTCTCCGGCAGCGCGGCGCAGTTGATCGCGACGAACGGTGCTTTGCTGCGCGGGCCGCTCTCGTGCACCGCGCGTGCGAACAATTCCTTGCCGACGCCGGATTCGCCGTGGATCAGCAGCGGGATCGGCTTGCCTGCCACGCGCCGCGCCTTGTCGGTGGCACTGTGCCACAGCGGATCGCCGATATCGAGTTTGGCCAGCGCGTCGTCGGGCGAGTTCTGTGCGGAGGCCGCCGAGCTGATGGTCAGCGACGCCTCGTCTGCATGGACCAACGCAAACAGCATGGAGCCGTCGTGCAGATGCACCTGTACCGGCTGGCCGGACTGGCGCTTGTTGCGGGCCAGCAGATCGTCGAGGCGCATGTCCAGCGCACGACTGAGCGGAGTAGCCCCCAGATCGGACGGAGTCAGGCGCAGCATGGACAACCCCGTGCGGTTGGCGCCGACGATCCATCCGTCCTCGGACAGCGCGATGATGCCTTCCGCCACGGAGCCGATGCCTTCTGGATGGGCATGCAAATGCAGGCGGATATGGCGGCGGCAAGTGGCGACGACCAGGCGGTTCTCGATCATGCGCGCGGCCATGCTGACCAGTCCCAGCGTGTGCGGATGGCGGCTGCGCTGGTCGCCGGAAATATCGATGACGCCCATCAGCGTGCCATCCGCCGCCATGATGGGCGCGGCGGAGCAGGTGAGGAAACCGTTGCGTTCGAGGAAATGCTCCGAACCATGAACTTCGACCGGAGAGGCTTCGGCCAGCGACGTGCCGATGGCATTGGTGCCGCGGTATTGCTCCTGCCAGGAGGAACCGGAAGACAGCGCCACGCGTTCGGCCTTGGTCAGAAAATCCACATCGCCCATGGTGTGCATCAGCGTGGCGCGCTTGTCGGCGAGGATCACCATGCTGTGGCTGTGACGCACCTGCTCGTACAGGTATTCCATCACCGGGCGCGAATGCGAGATCAGGTCGTGATTGCAGGCGAGCGCCTGGCGCAGGTTGTTGCCGCTGGAATGTTCGTTGTCGGAAAGGCGGCCGGTGGGGAGCAGGCCGGAAGCAAGGCTGCGCCGCCAGGAACGCGCAATGCGTTCGTCGATCATGCCGGGCAGGCAGTCGCCGTATTCCAGCAAGTGCGATCTTGCCTGACGCAATGCCAATGCGGATGAAGTGATATTCATTTGTCTCTCTCCCGGCGGTGTGTTGCACTTTCTGCTGCTGCTTTTTTAGTCAAGTATAGGACGATGGCAACGCAGTGCAATAGCTGCGCCCTGAAAATCTGTCCGACTGTCTCGTTTTGTGACAGGTGTCGCGCTATGGAACGTTGCGCCGGAAGTACCCTCTTTCATATATCAACTGAATTACCTTATTGAATCAAGGCATCGAATTGCCCATGGGTGCTGGCACGTTACTTGAGTAAGCAAGTGTGCAGCACATGAGTGGGAGCGATCCGAATGATCGTCAATCAACATTTAGTCAGAGGAGAAAATAATGCTTTACGCAGCCCCCGGCGCCGCAGGTGCCAAGATCAACTACAAAAAACAATACGACAACTTCATCGGTGGCAAGTGGGTTGCCCCGGTCAAAGGCCAATACTTCGATGTCATCACGCCCATCAGCGGCAAGCCTTACACCAAGGCAGCGCGCTCCGGCGCCGAGGATATTGAACTGGCTCTGGATGCAGCGCATGCCGCCGCCGATGCATGGGGCAAGACCTCGATTACCGAACGTTCCAACATCCTGCTGAAAATCGCCGACCGCATCGAAGCCAACCTGGAACTGCTGGCCTATGCCGAGACAGTCGACAACGGCAAAGCGATCCGCGAGACGCTGAATGCCGACATACCCTTGTCCGTCGACCACTTCCGCTACTTCGCCGGTTGCCTGCGCGCGCAGGAAGGCAACATGTCCGAGATCAACGAGAACACAGTTGCCTATCACTTTCACGAACCGCTGGGCGTGGTCGGCCAGATCATTCCGTGGAACTTCCCGATTTTGATGGCAGCCTGGAAGTTGGCTCCGGCGCTGGGTGCAGGCAACTGCGTTGTGTTGAAACCCGCCGAATCCACCCCGATCAGCATTCTCATTTTGGCCGACCTCATCGCCGACCTGCTGCCGCCCGGCGTGCTGAACATCGTCAACGGTTTCGGCCGCGAAGCCGGTATGCCGCTCGCCACCAGCAAACGCATCGCCAAGATTGCATTCACCGGTTCCACCACCACGGGCCGCGTCATTGCCCAGGCCGCTGCGAATAATCTGATTCCCGCCACGCTGGAACTCGGCGGCAAATCGCCCAACATCTTCTTCGCCGATGTCATGGACAAGGACGACGGTTTCCTCGACAAGGCCATCGAAGGTCTCGTGCTGTTCGCTTTCAACCAGGGCGACGTGTGTACCTGCCCGTCGCGCGCGATCATCCACGAATCCATCTATGACAAGTTCATGGAGCGCGTGCTCAAGCGCGTGGCCGCCATCAAGCAGGGCAGCCCGCTCGACATCGACACCATGATGGGCGCGCAAGCCTCGAAAGAACAACTCACCAAGATCATGTCCTACCTCGACCTCGGCAAACAGGAAGGCGCCACGGTGCTGGCTGGCGGCGGACAGGCTCACCTGGGCGGCGATCTGGAAGGCGGATACTACATACAGCCGACGCTATTCAAGGGCCACAACAAGATGCGCATCTTCCAGGAGGAAATCTTCGGCCCCGTGCTGGCAGTGACCACCTTCAAGGACGAAGCAGACGCCCTCGCGATTGCCAACGACACCCTGTACGGACTCGGCGCAGGCGTGTGGAGCCGCAACGGCAACGTCGCCTATCGCATGGGCCGCGCCATCAAGGCTGGCCGCGTGTGGACCAACTGCTACCACGACTACGCAGCCGGTGCGGCCTTCGGCGGCTACAAGGAATCCGGCATCGGCCGCGAGACGCACAAAATGATGCTCGACCACTACCAGCAAACCAAAAACCTGCTGGTGAGCTACAGCGAGCAGAAGCTGGGATTTTTCTAAGTGGAGCTAGCCTCACATAAATGATTTCGTCATTCCGGCGCAGGCCGGAATCCAGTGTTTTATTCAACTGGACACCGGCCTGCGCCGGTGTGACGAATGAATTAGTGAATCATATGTAGGGTGCGCCTGCGCACCAGCCCATCAATGCGCGTAAGACGCTTGGTGCGCAAGCGCACCCTACATGATCACTCTTGCCGCCTCCCGGCGGCCTTCACGGGGCGGGCAACCGCCCCGTGTTTTTTAGAAGGAGAGCATCATGGTCGAAAAAGTAATCGCCACCGACGCCGCGCTGGAGCTCATCGAATTCCTGAAACAGAAACACGGCGAATTGATGTTCCACCAGTCAGGCGGCTGCTGCGACAACAGCGCCGCCAACTGCTATCTGCCGGGCGAACTCACCATTGGCGCAGGCGACGAATACCTGGGCGAGATCGGCGGCTGTCCTTTTTACATCAGCAAATCGCAATACGAGTACTGGAAACATACGCAGCTGATCATCGACGTGATCGAAGGACGCGGCGGCACGTTCTCGCTAGAAGGGCCGGAGGGCAAGGCGTTCCACACTCGTTCGCGGGTGTTCACCGATGATGAATGGGCGGAGTTGACTGCGGAGTGAAAGACAATCGCTGTTGCTGCCTCACTCTCAAGCAATAAGAATTTGGCTTGCCCGAAAGCAGACAGAAGTAACCGGCAGAAACCCGTATCAGATGGATGTTTCGCGTGCCATGAACGGACGGTCACGCCCAACGCGGGGAGCTACCAATCCTCAGCCAATGCGGACGCTGCTTGAACAATCCTGGACGTTCAAGACTGCATCAGGTGTTGACGTAGCTTATCCGCAAGAATCTCACTTCACCTTGCTACGTGTCTTTGCTGCATTCTCAGCCGCGTTAAAACCGCTTTTGGCTTTCCAATCGACAAAGCCGCTCTGGATGATGCGCACGTTTTCATAACCTGAAACCCGAAGGGCGAAGCCGGCTTGGGCGGAAAGCGAGCCGGTGTTGCAGTAGATCAGCACGGGTTTATCCGTTATTAAAAGACTGATGTCAGAACACCAGAACCTTGTCCGCCCACATCGTCCATTCGGCCAATTCCACCATGGTGCTGCGATGTGTATTTTCGGCAATATCTCCATCTCCCATGCCACGTGCGTCCATGCAAGTGCCGCAAATGCCGACCTCGCCGCCGTGACGAATTACATTGCCGAGCATCGTCTCGATGTTGTAGAAGCCTGCTGGTACTTTCTGGTTGTGATGTGCCGACGAAGCAGCATCACCGATAAGGAAGACGCGCACTGCGCTGGCCTCCTGCTTGGCAACTGCACCAGCCAGCCGCAGGCCGTTATATGTGCGTTCGCTGCCGTAAGGGCCATCGTTAAGGATAAACAGGTTTTTCATGATTACTCCCGAGAATTGACATTCCAGTAATTGCTGGAATGATTAAAGCATCTATTGTTTGTTTATGTCAATCTGAGATACAGTGGCAACCATATATTCTACTTAGCAATAGATTGATGAAATGAAAGACGCTCGCAAAATCAAAGACCTGTTATACGAACAGGTGGCTCGAATCGGCAAGGTTTTTTCCAGTCCCAAGCGGCTGGAGTTGATCGAACTTCTATGTCAGGGCGAGAAAACGGTAGAGACCTTGGCGCGCGAAGCTTCCATCAGCGTGAAACTGACGAGCTCGCATCTACGCGAGTTGCGCATGGCGCAATTGGTCGAGACCGAAAGGCAAGGCAAGAACATTCTTTATCGGCTTGCCGACAAATCGGTGGCCGACCTGTGGGTGCAGGTACACAACCTGGCAGAGGATCGTTTGCTTGACTTGCAGTTGGCATTACAAAAGATTGCCACCCAACCGGATGACTTGATAGCCAATGACCGTGAAAGCCTGTTGAAGGCGGCACGTAAAGGCGAGGTGGTGGTGCTCGATGTGAGGCCAACAGAGGAATATCTGAACGCGCATCTCCCGTTTGCCCGCTCGATCCCGCTGGAAGAACTGCGCAAACGAATAGCGGAACTACCCAAAGATCGTTCGATTGTTGCTTACTGCCGTGGCCCCTATTGCCTGATGGCTGTCGATGCTGTCGCGCTGCTCAAACAAGAAGGATACTCGGCCATCCACCTGCGGGAAGGTGTTGCCGAGTGGGCATTGTCAAACAGTGCAACATAAATATTCTTGAACACAATCTTTAATATTTTAGTCATATTTCCAACGAAAGAGGCCAACACAGGCCGATTTCATCACACAAGGATTCAAAACCATGAAAAGATTTTTGCTGGCAGTATCAACATGTGTCGGGTTACTTGGCGTCCACAGCGTATTTGCTGAAGAGGAAAAAATGAGTATAGGCGGCCATCATCACGACATGAGCATGATAGATATGCGAACTTCACTGGGAGTAACGGGGGCAATGAGGCAGCACCAGCTATCGAACATGCGTGGACATGTAGATGCAGTCAAGTCAATTGTCGGCTTGATAGCGGAAAGCAAATTTGATGAAGCATCAAAAGTTGCGCGTACCCAGCTTGGTCTGACGCCAGATATGCAAGCGATGTGCGGCATGTTTAACAATAGAGATTTCGAAAAGCTTGGATTGGCATTCCACAAAAGCGGCGACGAACTGGGCGACACGTTAAAAACCAAAGATGTAAATGCGTCATTGCGGGCATTGAAGAAAACCATGCAATATTGCGTGGAGTGCCATGCAACGTATCGCCAATAAAGAGAGCCGACCACATAGTTAAGGCAGCTAAACTGTAGCTTTTCGGATATCTCGGCACATTTATTGACGGTCCGCTTTTGCGGCAACAAATTCGTCAAGAGCTATGACCGCATCGGCCGAATATCGGAAAGTTGCAGCGCACCCCTGCAGTTCAATGGCTGGTTTCGGCGTTCATGCCTGGTTAACAGGCTGCGCGAAAGCAGCCATTCGAGACACGTATAACCTGCCCCATTCCAGTCATTCAATTCTTTTCCAATGCCTCTATCCAATTTGCTATAGAGTGCAACGCAGATTTTCCGGATGTGTATTTTGGTTAACGGCATTACCATCCAGCATTAAATTTCGATGTAATAATTTTCTGAAGAGACAAGGAGTTTGCCATGCAATTTTCAAAAGGAATATTGGCTATCGTTGCCATCGTGCCGCTGTTTGCCGGGTTGAATGGATGTGCACACAACATCTTCATCGGGGTTCGCGAAGGAGCGGATAGGGTGGCTTTGGCGGAAGCAAACCAGGTTGCCGACTGTCAGTCCAAGGGCGCAACCATTATTAGCATCTTTGCCAAAGGTCGTATTGAACAAGACGTGGAAGCAAATATGTATCAAATGGCGCGCAACAATGCTGTTGATGCAGGTGCGGATACGGTTGTGAAGGGCGAATCGCCGGAATTTGGCAAGCGCACATTCAAATTGTACAAATGTCGGCCTTGATTAGATAACTGAAGCTAATTGGGGTGGGCGGTTTGTAATTGGAGGGCGGTTTGGATTTTTGCGCCCGCGCTCCAGCCGTCTTGCTTAAGGGTACCAATAAGCTGGTGCGCAAGCGCACCCTACTTCGCTTTGTAACTATCTCATGCTCAAGCAAAGTTGAGCTCAGACGCTGTATGTCAGCTCAAGTATGAGCGCCTGTAATCAAACAACGAATTTTCTGGTGGTTTCGCTGAGATTGTCGGCGGCTTCAACCATGCGCCTGGCTTGCGCAACGCAGGATGCCGTGTGCGTCGCCACGCTTTGGGTGTGCGTTTCGTTGTCCGCGATGCGCGAGCGGACAATGCCGACCAGCATCTGTTGATCGTCGGCGGCATCGTGCACCGCATCCACCGCGCGCTTCATGGCCGAGGTGGCCTGTTCTATTTGCCCGAAGGTTTCGGAGGATTGTTTCGAGGCTTCCAGTCCGGCTTTGACGGCGCCCGCGTTTTCATTCGACAGCGCCACGGTGGAGGCCACATCCTGGCTGACTTGTTTGAGCACCTCGTCGATGCGTTTGGTGGCTTGCGCTGCCTGCTCGGATAATTTTCTGACCTCGTCGGCGACGACAGCGAAGCCGCGCCCCTGTTCACCGGCGCGGGCCGCTTCGATGGCGGCGTTCAACGCGAGCAGGTTGGTTTGCTCGGCGATGGCGCGGATGACGGCGATGGCGGTTTCGACTTCTTTTGCGCTGGTGTTCAGGCTGGCTGCATTGGCGGAGATTTTGAGGCTGGCGGCATCCAGCAGGGAAATGGCCTGTTCGGTGGCCACGACATGGGTGAAACCGTTGCGCACCAGATTTTCGGCAGTGGAAGCGCTGGTGCCGGCCTCAACGGAAAGGGCGAGGATCGAATCGGATGCTTCGGACAAGCCGTTGACGACTTTCAAAATCTCGCCCGCATTGGTGCGGTGTTCGACCATGTTGTGGTCCATCGATGCCATGGAGGCGCCGATTTCTTTGGCCGTGACGTCGACCAGGCTGGCGGATTGCGCCATGCCGCGTATGGTTTCGCGCAATCCGCTCGCCATGGCGTCGAAACCTTCGGTGATTTCGCCGACCGTATCGCGGCTGCGAACGCCGCAACCTTCGCGCAGGTCGCCGTTGCGCATGCGCTCGGAGGCGACGGCTACCTGGCGCAGCTTGCGCACCAGCAACACTTCCAGCAGTTTGTGGTTGATGATGCCGATCGTGATCCCGGCGACCAGGCAGCCGATGCAGAACCAGATCAGCATTCCCTCGCGCCAGTTGACGAAGAAATTCGCGTAGAAGGGGAAGACCAGCCCCATGCTCAATCCGAAACCGAGGAACGAGAGTTTTAGCTGGCTAAGAATAGAAGGGGCTGCCTGACTCATAAAAAATCCTTTGCAATTATCGTGATGATCAATTTGTGCAACTGTTGCAGAACCTGCGCCATGATGTCAGGTATCGGCATGAACCGTGGAGCCTTTAGGGGGCGTCGAACAAATCGGCAAAAAGCCCTGCAACGAGGGGACTGTGCCCGCAAAGCCGGTTAGACATTCACCCGCTAAGCCTTTAGACTTGCGGCCTTTTTTACAGGCAAGCACCATGTCCGACGAAATCGAACAGGCAATAAAAGAACCCGCCGCCGTACCGAGCGCGCAGATCGCGCGCGAAGTGGCGCGCCGCCGCACCTTCGGCATCATTTCCCACCCCGACGCGGGCAAGACCACGCTCACCGAAAAACTGCTGCTGTTCTCCGGCGCGATTCAGATGGCGGGCGCGGTGAAGGCGCGCAAGAGCGGGCGTCATGCGACCTCCGACTTCCTCGAGATCGAGAAGCAGCGCGGCATCTCGGTGGCCAGCTCGGTGATGCAGTTCGAATACCGCGACCATGTGGTGAACCTGCTCGATACGCCTGGCCACCAGGATTTCTCCGAGGATACCTATCGCGTGCTCACCGCCGTGGACTCCGCGCTGATGGTGATCGACGCGGCCAAGGGCGTGGAAGCGCAGACCATCAAGCTTCTGGATGTGTGCCGCATGCGCGACACACCCATCATCACTTTCATGAACAAGATGGACCGCGAAGTGCGCGATCCGCTGGAACTGCTGGACGAGGTCGAGTCGGTGCTGAAGATACAGTGCGCGCCGGTGACCTGGCCGCTTGGCATGGGCAAGACCTTTCGCGGCGTGTACCACCTGCTGCGCGACGAGATATTGCTGTTCACGCCGGGCGAAGAGCGCGCCGACGGTGAGGTCGAGGTCATCAAGGGCATAGCCAATCCGGTGCTGGCAGAGCGCTTCCCGCTGGAGATCGAACAACTCAAGATGGAAGTGGAGCTGGTGCATGGTGCCTCGCATCCCTTCGATCAGCAACGCTTCCTCGACGGCAAACAGACTCCCGTGTTTTTCGGTTCCGCCATCAACAACTTCGGCGTGCGCGAAATTCTGAACGCCCTGCTGGACTGGGCGCCCGCGCCCATCGCGCGCGATGCCACGGCGCGTGTCGTGAACCCGAGCGAGCAGACGTTTTCCGGCTTCGTGTTCAAGATCCAGGCCAACATGGACGCCAACCACCGCGACCGCATCGCCTTCCTGCGCGTGTGCTCCGGCCATTTCGAGCGCGGCATGAAGATCAAGCACCTGCGCATCGGTCGCGAGATCAGGGTTTCGAATGTGGTCACCTTCATGGCCTCCAGCCGCGAACAAGTGGAAGAAGCCTACGCGGGCGACATCATCGGCCTGCCCAACCACGGCAACATGCAGATCGGCGACAGCTTCTCCGAAGGCGAAGTGTTGCAGTACACCGGTATTCCGTATTTCGCGCCGGACTTCTTTCGCTCAGTGCGCATCCGCAACCCGATCAAGGTGAAGCAGTTGCACAAGGGCTTGCAGCAACTGGGTGAAGAGGGCGCGGTGCAGGTGTTCAAGCCGGTGGACGGCGGCGACCTGATCCTGGGCGCGGTCGGCATGCTGCAGTTCGACGTGGTGGCCAGCCGCCTGCAAGGCGAATACGGCGTGGACGCGATGTTCGAAGGCACCAGCACCACCAGCGCGCGCTGGGTGACCTGCGACGACAAAAAGATACTCGCCGATTTCGAAAAGGCGCTGTCGCACAACCTCGCCATCGACGCGGCAGGCAATCTGGCCTATCTCGCACCGAATAATGTGAACCTGAGACTCACGCAGGAACGCTGGCCGAAAGTAGTGTTCCACACGACGCGCGAACACGCGGTCAAATTGTGATGCAACAGATCGACTTCCATCTGCGCGGCGAATTCATCGAGCTGAACCAACTGCTCAAGCTCACCGGTGTGTGTGACAGCGGCGGTGCGGGTAAGGCGCTGGTGGCGGAAGGCGTCGTGTCCGTCGACGGTTTGGCGGAGTTGCGCAAGACCGCCAAGATTCGCGCGGGGCAGGTGGTGAGTCTGGGTGATGTACAGATCCGGGTGCTTGCATAACCCATGTTGTACATCGCCCACAACGTCATCATCCCCG
Source organism: Sideroxyarcus sp. (assembly GCA_049286265.1). GTDB lineage: Bacteria > Pseudomonadota > Gammaproteobacteria > Burkholderiales > Gallionellaceae > Sideroxyarcus. The sequence continues at coordinate 21,748 of JBAQDF010000044.1, read as the reverse complement.
AGCGCGAGATCGAGCTGAGTGCGGTGCGCGCGCAGGGTGCGGGCGGGCAGAATGTGAACAAGGTGTCGAGCGCGGTGCATCTGCGTTTCGATATTGGCGCATCATCCCTGCCGCCGGAATTCAAGGAGCGCCTGCTGCAACTCAACGACCAGCGCATCACCAAAGACGGCGTGGTCGTCATCAAGGCGCAGGAATATCGCAATCAGGAACAGAACCGCAACGAGGCGTTGCGGCGTCTGAAAACCCTGTTGTTGTCGATTGCGGTCAAGCCCAAACCGCGCGTCGCCACCAAACCCAGCCGCAGTGCGCAGAAGAAACGCGTGGAAAGCAAGGTCAGGCGCGGCGCAACCAAATCCTTGCGCGGCCGGGTGACGGAGTAACTGTCACGTTGCTGTTCGTCGCCCATTCCGCGCGGATGGGAATTCTTCCCCTTTCTGAAATTCACACCAACCTGGCGTAACGATGAGGCAATACCCGTGCGCGGCAAGGTAATTGGCGCCACTGGTCGTTGCAATTTCGCGTAGTCATCACCTCGGAATTTTTAAACAATTAAAGTCTGGCTTGTCGAAGGCGCGTCAGCGCTCGTGCGATTTGCGTCACCGGCTTAGTTGAGGCTCATCGGTCTTTCAATGTGGAGGGGATGTTCATGGCGGGTTTTAGGCAGGCATGACTATTGCTATTTAGTGTTTAATTTTTGAGTGTGAAGCATGGCTGTGGTTGTGAAAGGGTCTTGAAAGTTTGATCGCACATCTAGATGCGACAAATTTTCGAGATGGGTAATTTAGGAGGAATTCCGGCGTTCTCGATTTAACGTGACCCGGAACACCTGCAAGACAAAATACTGGAAATCAAAATATGTTCGTTCTGACGCGCCTGAAAATCTGGGTGATGGCTATCTTATTGCTTGCGCCCGCCGTTGCGATGGCCGGTGTGGACCTGGTCGTCAATCATACCGACAGTCCCGATCCGGTCGCTGCCGGAGGGGTGGTCACTTACACGGTGCGCGTCACCAATGACTCTTTCGACACCGGGGCAACCGGGGTTAATACCACACACGCTGTTCCGGCCGGAGTGACTTATCAGGGCTTCGCCGGTACCGGAGTGAGCTGCAGCGGCATGAGCGTTGGCGCTGCCGGTCCCGGCACGCTGAACTGCACGCTGCCCAATCTTGCGGCGAACGGCGGTCAGGTTATTTATACGATCCTGCTGAAGACTGCAGCGCAAGGCACGATCACCCTGGGTGCGGTAGCCGCCTCCATAGAACCGGATGACCAATCCATCAACAACAGCGCCCCGCAATCCACCACCGTCAACACCGGTGCCGATCTGCTCATGGTTAAATCACCGGCGTCGGCTACTGTTGCTTCCGGTTCCAGTTTTTCATGGGCGTTGAGCATCACCAATAACGGCCCTGATCCTGCAACCAGTCTAGTGGCGCAGGATCCGGTGCCGACCGGTTTCAGCGTTACGTCGATTCCGGCCGGTTGTACCAACAGCGCGGGCACCATAACCTGCAATATCGCGGGCCCGATTGCCAGCGGCGGCACGCTGAGCCTGGGTAATGTCAGCGGCAGAATCATTGCTGCGGGCGGCTCGACCGTCACCAACACAGCTACCGTGGCCGTCTCCGGCTCTGCGCCTTTCGGCACGCCGCTAGACCCGGATGCTTCGAACAACACCGCCGTTGCCAGCGTCACCGTGACTGCCGGTTCCGATCTGACCCTTACCAAATCCCGCAGTGTCGGGGGCAATCTGCTGGTCGGCAGCAGTTTCAATTTTGTGCTGACGCCCAGTTATTCCGGCGACATCCCCAGCGGCCTGACCATCACCGATACGATTCCGGCGAATTACACCATCGGTGCGCTGGTTGCGTCGCAAAACGGCTGGACTTGCGCGGCCGTTGGTCAGGACGTAACTTGTACCAAACCAGCGGGCGGGGTGGTTGGCCTGAATCAGGCTTTGGGCGTGATCACCATTCCGGTCACAGTCGCAAGCTCCGGTAGCGGGGTCATCAACTCGGCAACGATCAGCGGCAGTACGCCCAGCGATCCCGTTCCGGGTAACAACACGGCCACCGATGGCGGCGTGAACCTGCTGGATCCGACGGTGAATCTGGGTCTGGCGAAGACCGGCCCGAGTCCCGCGCTGGTGGTGCAAGGCATTCCTTTCGAATACAGCATCACCGCCAACAATACCGGCACCACCGGTTTTTACGGCGATGTGCGCATGACCGATACCTTGCCTGCGGGTCTCACTGTCAACAGCTATACGCTGAATGGATGGACGTGCGACCTGGCAGCTCCCTTCAGCGGCCCGGCCACGATCAATTGTGATCGCACTTACACTGCCGGTGCGCCGCTGGCTGTGGGAGGAACCACGCCAGCGCTCGTCCTGGATGTGACTGCCTCGACTACCGGCACAATTGGAAATTCCGCGTCGGTGACCTCTCTCACATGCAACCTGGGAGCGGGCAATTGCGGCGACGGCGATATTTCCAGCTACACAGTGACTTCAAGCATCGATAACGGTTCAGCCGATATTCGTCTGATCAAAAATGTCGATTTGCCCAGCGTTCCGGCAGGCGATGTACTCACCTACACGCTGGAAATCGTCAACAACACGGCGACTTATACCAGCACCTCCACCAATGTTGTGCTCACCGATACGTTCGACACGCTCATCAACAGCAGTGTGGGCGCAACGGGTGCGGGCTATATCGGGCACAGTATCGCAGCAGGCTCGGCAACCGGCGCATCCTGCTCCACTGTGGCTTCCAGCGGCGGGCGTGCGCTGACGTGTAACTTCGCCACCATCCCGGTGTGTACTGCGGGCGTCGATTGTCCGGTAGTGACAGTGCAAGTACGCCCCGGCGGCGATGGCGGCAGTCGCACCAACAGTGCCAATGCAATATCCAACGGCACTGCCGACCCGGATCACACCAACGACACGGCCAGCGCGACCAATACGATTCTGGCGCGTGCCGACGTTATCGTCACCAAGACGGCCAACCCGGAACCGGTGGCGGCCGGACAGAACCTGACCTACGTGGTCACCGCGCATAACAACGGACCCAGCCGCGCCGACGCCGTCAGCATCACCGACACGCTGCCGCTGGATGTGACCTTCGTTTCGGCCAGTCCTTCTTCCGGCAGTTGCGCCACCACGCCCGGTGCGAATGCAACCACCACCGGTATTAATCGCACCGTCGCCTGCAGCCTCGGCAATATCAACAATGGCGCGCAGCAGACCGTCACTATTATTGTGCGGCCCAATACCGCGACCCGCGCCACGACACTGACCAACAATGTTTCGGTTGCCACTACCACTACCGAGACCAATGCCGGAAATAACAGTGCTTCTGTCAATTCCACCATCAGTCCGCCTTCGCTCGATCTGGTCATCAACAAAACCGACTCCGCCGACCCGGTCGCCGTCGGCGACAACACGGTTTACACCATCACTGTTTCCAACTCCGGACCGTCGGCTGCCGAAAACGTGATCGTGACGGATACCTTGCCGACAGCGGGACTGTCTTTCCAGTCCGTGACCAGCAGCACCGGTTCCTGTCCAACCGTGCCGGCCGTTGATGCCGTGGGCGGCACGGTGATCTGCAATCTCGGTTATATCGCCCAAAACACAGTGCAGACCGTCACCGTTACCATGAAAGGCGTAGCCAAAGGCGTTGTCGCCAATACGGCAACCGTCAGTTCGAACGAGACCGCACTGGGATATGAATCTTCCGGCAACAATACCGTAAGCGAACAAACAACCGCGCGCACCAAGGCCGACATGGAAGTGGTGAGCAAGACGCCGTCCCTGTCCTCCGTCAATCTGCGCGACGACTTCAATTTTGTTGTGCGCGTGCGCAACAACACCGGTGTGGGCCTGGCCGAGGCCGATACCGTCACCGTGACCGATACTTTGCCGGCCAACATGGAGCTGACTGGCACGCCCACCATAGCCGTGGTTTCCGGCACCACCACTGCCACGGCTACACCTTGTACCGGCGCGGCTGGCAGCACCAGCTTCTCCTGCGCACTGGGCACAGTCAGCAGCGGTGCGGTGATCGACATCACGCTGCCGGTGCAACTGATTGCGACGACCAGCCAGGCGCAGGTATTCACCAACACTGCGACAGTTGCCTCCGTTTCGTACGACATCAACGCGGCCAACAACAGCAATAGCGGCAGCGTCACCGTCAACTCTTCCATTCTCTCGGGACGCGTGTTCCGCGATTTCAACAACGACGGGCTGGTGACGGCAGGCGATACCGGCATCAACGGCATTGTCATCACATTGACCGGCAACACTTTCGACGGAATCGCCATTACGCGTACCGCGACGACGAATGCCAGCGGCAATTTCACGTTTTCCAACCTGCCGCAAAGCGATGCGACGGGGTACACCCTTGCGGAAGGCGCGGTTGCCGAAACCAACCTGATCGATGGCATCGATACCGCCGGTGATCGCGGCGGCGATGCGACCACTGTCAACAACCGGATTTCCGGGATCGTCCTGGGGGCCTACGATACCGGCATCAATTATCTTTTTGCCGAAGTGCCGCAAGCCCGCGTCGGTATTGCCAAACGCGTATCCGGCGGACCGACCGCCAATGGCGACGGCACATTCAACGTCACGTTCCAGTTGGTGGTAAGGAACCTCAGCCTGGAAGCACTGAACACGGTCACAGTGACCGATCAGCTTGCAGGCGTCGCACCTTTGTTCGGCACCTATAACGCGGGCACACTGGGCAGCGGCGAATACAAGATCGCCAGCGCGCCAACCAGTGCCTGCTCCGGCATGCAGTCCGGTTTTACCGGCAGCGGCGCAACCACCACGGTCGCCGTGATACCCAGCATTGCGGCGGCCACAAACTGCACCATCAATTTCACGCTGCAAGTCAAACCCACTTCGCCGCTACCTATCGTCCAGCCCTCCGGCGGACGCTATGAGAATCAGGCGCAGGTGGATGCCATCGGCACGCTCTCGGGGCAAACCTCGGCTACCGTTCCGCAATTGCACGACTTGTCCGACAACGGAGCCAATACCGATGCGAACGGCAACGGTCGCGCCAATGAAGCAGGTGAAAACGACGTCACGCCGGTCGCGCCAACGTTCAGCGCAGCGATCGGTATCGCCAAACAGATCAACGGCAGCGTCTCGGTCGACAGCGATGGCAGCCTGATCGTGCCGATTCGACTGGTCGTCACCAACGTGGGCAACGAGCCGTTGCACGGCGTATCTGTCACCGACCCGCTTTCAACTGCGGCGAGCGGCCAGTTCGGCAGCTACGTGGCGGGCGGTGCGGCGGCCAGCCTGAGCAGCGGTCAGTACACCGTACAGACTGCGGCTGCGTTCTCCAGCGCCTGTACCAACGGCAGTACCAATGCGGGCTACACCGGACATACCGGCAACACGGCTCTCGCCAGTATTTCCGCCATGGACACGACGGCATCCTGCACCATCGATTTCACTTACCGTTTCATGCCGACCACGGCCACGACCTACACCAATCAGGCACAGGCTAACGGCACCAGCGATTACACCGGCACGGCGGTCAGCGATCTCTCCGATAACGGCAGCAACCCCGATCCGAACGGCAACGGCAATGCGGGCGAAGCGGGTGAGAACGACCCGACCCCGGTGCCGGTTCCGCGTGTTGGTATCGCCAAGTCGGCGGGCGGCGTGGCGAGAATTGGCGACGGCACCTACACGGTTCCGTTCACGCTGACCATTCGCAATATGGGTCAGACTGCGCTCAGTAACGTGCAGATCACCGACGCGATTGCGGGCGTACTGCCGCAGTTCGGCACCTACACCGCCAATACAATTCCAGCGGCAGGCGAATACACCATCAGCAGCGATCCGGTGGTATCCGGCCAGACCAACGGGGCGTCGTTAACTGCAGTTGCTGCGGGAACATTCACCGGCAGCGGTGCGGGCAATGCATTGCTGGTTGCCGCTTCCAGCAGCCTGCCGAACTTCGGTGCATCGCCTTCCAGCGCGCAGGTGAGTTTCACCGTGCGCTTCTTCCCGACAACGGCAGGACCATTCAACAACAGCGCCGTTGCAACTGCATCGCCGCCCGGCGGCGGGACTGTCACTGACAACAGCGTGGTCGGCGGCAATCCTGATGCCAACAGCAACGGTGACCCGACTGACGATACGTCGCCGACCGTGGTCAACCTGACCAGCCAATACATCGGTGCAGCCAAAGCCGTAGGTGGAATCGTGCAGACCGGGGCGAAACGTTTCCGTATTCCGTACACACTGATTGTTGCCAACACCAGCACGACCGTCACCGCAACCAACGTGCAGGTCGCGGATAACCTGAGCGCAACTTTCCCGACTGCGCAGAGCATCACCCTCAGCACCCCGGCGGCGGTTTCAGCCTGTAGCGGGACGGTGCTGAATATTGCAGCCACTGCCTATACCGGCATCGGCCAGAACAATCTGCTGGCAGGCGACCAGAACCTGCAACCCGGCGAGCAATGCACTATCACGTTCACGACCGAAGTGGATTTCGGCAGCAATGTGTTGCCGGCTACGGTGCAGAACAACCAGGCCACGTCTACAACTTCCCAGACCGCAGGCGGTACGATCATCGCCACCGACCTGTCCGATGATGGCGGCAATCCGGACGCCAACGGCAATGGCGATCCCGGTGAGTCGGGCGAAAACGATCCCACGCCGGTCTCTTTCTCATCCGCCAACCTGGCGGCAGTCTCGGGCAAGGTTTACCTCGATAGCAACCATGACCGCGCGGATAACGACGGCGCGGCGGCACCCAATGTGAGCGGCTTTATTGTGGAAGTGCTGAACGCTAACGGTGATGTTGTTGGCAGCGCAACCACGGACAGCAGCGGCAGCTACACCGTTTCCGGCTTGTTCCCGTCCACGGCGGGCAATGCTTCCACCTACTACTCGTTGCGCTTCCGCGAACCGGCCAGCGGCGCGAACTACGGGATTCCGCAGTCCGCCGATCCGACACCGGCGCGCAACGGCGTGATCGCCGACGGCATCGTCACCCAGTTGCAACTGGCAACGGGTGTGACCACGCTCAACCAGAATCTTCCGCTGGATCCTTCCGGTGTGGTGTACGACTCCATCACGCGCTTGCCCGTTGCCGGAGCTCAAGTGACGCTGCTTTACGGCGGTACAGCCGTGGCGGACAGTTGCCTGGTTGGCGGGGCGAATACGCAAGTGACCGGAGCGAGCGGGCAATATCAATTCCTGCTGATCAATCCGGTTCCGCCGAGTTGCCCGGGCAGCGGCGTCTACACCTTGCAGGTGGCGCAACCGGGCGGTTATTTGCCGCCAGACTCGGTCATCATTCCGCCCACGGCAGGTCCGTACACACCCACAGCGGGCGGCGTGGATGCTATCCAGGCGCAGGCTGGCGCACCGAGCGGGGCACAGCCGACTACCTACTACACCAGCTTCAACCTGACAGTGGGAACAAGCTCCAACGTGGTCAACAACCACATCGCACTCGACCCGATCCTGGGCGGCGCAATCACATTGAGCAAGAAGACACCGCTGGTAAATGTCAGCCGTGGCGATCTGGTGCCCTACACCATCACCGCGACCAATACGCTGTCGGCCACGTTGAGCAATATCGATTTGCGCGACCAGTTGCCGCCGGGCTTCAAGTTCAAGGTGGGTACCGCCACGCTGGACGGGGTGCCGGTTGCGCCCACGGTCAACGGACGCGTACTGACCTGGGCCAACCTCACCTTCACCGCCCATCAAAGCCGCGTGATCAAACTGATGACGGTAGTCGGTTCCGGCGTCAGCGAAGGCGATTACGTGAATAGCGCTTACGCAATCAACAACATCGTCAGTGCAGCCGTTTCCAACACGGCCACCGCCACGGTGCGCGTGGTGCCCGACCCGACCTTTGATTGTTCCGATGTGATCGGCAAGGTGTTCGACGACAAGAACATCAACGGTTACCAGGATGCGGGCGAACCCGGTATTCCCAATATCCGTCTGGCCACGGTGAACGGTTTGCTGGTGACCACCGATGCACAGGGCCGCTACCACGTCACCTGCGCCATGGTGCCGAACGAGTGGCGCGGCAGCAATTTCCTCATGAAGCTGGACGAGCGCACTCTGCCCACCGGCTTCCGCGTCACCACCGAGAACCCGCGCGACGTGCGCCTGACCAGCGGCAAGATCAGCAAGCTCAACTTCGGCGCGACCATCCACCGCGTGGTGCGGCTGGATGTGAACGATGCCGCCTACAACGTGGATGCGCTCAAGGCCGAGTGGCAAACGAAACTGGACAAGCTGCCTGAGTTGCTGAAGCAGCGTCCCTCCGTGTTGCGCCTCGCCTACAAGATCGGCGCGGACGGCGAGGATGCCGCCCGGAAACGACTGAAAGCCCTGTCCGCGGAAATGCGCGCGAAGTGGAAGGCGAAGGATTGCTGCCACTTGCTGCAGATCGAAGAAGAACTGATCCAACCCTCTGCTGTGAAACGGGAGGGCCGATAACATGAAAAATATTTTTAACCTGAACTACTCTCAAGGCCGTCATTCCGGCGAAGGCCGGAATCCAGCCGTAACAACAGATAATCAATTGACGCCGACATCCCCTCCCCCATGCAGGGGGATAACCAGCGACTTGGCTGGCGTTGTTTGCCAGCCTAGTCGAATGGCTAGTAGTTCCATCAGGGCTAGGGTGGGGGTAGAAACGAGCGTGATCCACGACTCTACCCCCATCCTAACCTTCCCCCTGCATGGGGGAAGGAACAGGGCAGGTGTTGGCGGACAATTCCGATTCAAAACCCCCGTCATGACCCTGCTGGCCTGCCTGATCGCCGCGCCCGCATGGGCGGAAGATAAGCAGTGCGACGGAAACGGCTACTGCACCCCGCTGGCACAGCCGGGCAATGCACTGATGCAGAGCCGGGTGCTGCCGCGTCCGCAGGGCGATACGCCGCCCAGCGCGGAATATCGCCTGCCGAACGAAAAGCTGGAGATCGCATTGCCGCCGGAAACGGACACACCGGCTTATGTCGAACAACGCATCACCGAGACCGGCTCGAAGGCCGATGAAACGCGGCCTATCCACTACACCTCGGGCAAGAATTTCCTCAACGAGGATTTCAAGAAGCAGTTGCTCGATCTGGCGCAATACCTGCGGGGCAAGACCAACCTGCGCATGCAGATCGTCGGCCATGCCGACGAGCAGCGCCTGTCCGTCCGCAGTCGCGCCATCTACGGCGACAACATCGGCCTGTCGAAAGCGCGCGCCAAAGAGGCGGCGGATTTCCTGCATGCGCAGCCGGACTTTGCCGACGTGCCGATCAGCACGGACGGCAAGGGCGATACGCTGCCTAAGGTGCATTGCAAGCGCAAAGCGTCCGTGGAGGAGTGGCAGGCATGCCTGCAGCCCAACCGCCGCGTCGATATTCTATTGTGGTACGACACCGTCACCGAGAGCGTGCAGCAGATGCCGCGTCCGGTGGAAATACCGGCGCGTGTTGCAGCGGGTTGCGGCAAGACCAAGGCTGGCGATGCCGGTCTGGCGTTCCGCATTTCGGTCGACGGCGAGCCGTTGCTGGATAACGATCTGGCCAACAGTGCCGACGTGACGCGCTGCACCGACGTTGCGCTCGACCAGGCCGACATCAAACTGCGCTTCGATGCGCTGGAAGAAAAACCCTGGCTCAACCTGACCGCCTTCCCCGATGCGGCGGTGCGCCAGCAGCCGGTGCATTTCACTTCCTACAGCAACTATCGTTATTGGATAGCACGCGGCGAAGTGCGCCTGTTTGCCGAAGACAAATCCACGCAGAGCGAACCGCTGGCGGTGTTGCCGCTGGACGCACATGGACAGGTGTACTGGACGCCGGACGAGAAAGCGGGCGCGACGGTGCGTTATGTGCTGCGCGTGTACGACCGCGACGGCAAGTTCGACGAGACCTTGCCGCAACCGCTGCCGATTGCCATCCGTACCGAGCAACTGGAACGTCAATCCGACCAGCGCGAGGACCTGATTGGCTACGGCGAGAACCATCTGGCGCTGCATAACATTCCGGTGCATGGCGGCGCAGTCACCGCCAACGGCGATTACCTGAAACCCGGCCAGAAGGTGCGCTTCATGGGGCAGGAGATCCCGGTCGATGCGAACGGCAAATTCGCCGCGCGCCAGATCCTGCCGCCGGGCAGTTATGCGGTGGATGTGGATGTGCTGGAAGCCGACGACAAAGTCGCGCTGCATTTCGAGCGCAACATCTATATTCCGGACAACGACTGGTTCTACATCGCGCTCGGCGACCTGACCGCAGGACAGAATGCGACCTCCGGCCCGGCGCAACTGGTCACCGCCGATACGCAGCATTACGACAACAAGGCGTATGTCGACGGACGCTTGGCGTTTTACCTGAAGGGCAAGGTGAAAGGCGACTGGTTGCTGACGGCGGCGGCGGATACGCAGGAGCAGCCGCTGAAAAATCTGTTCTCCAATTTCAGTTCCAAGGATCCGCGCTACCTGCTGCGCCGTCTCGACCCGGATCGTTACTACCCGGTGTACGGCGATGATTCCACCACGGTGGAAGATGCGCCGACCAGCGGCAAGTTCTACGTCAAGCTGGCGAAGGGCGATTCGCATGTGATGTGGGGTAACTTCCAGACGCAGATCGCGGGCAGCGACCTGGTGCAATACAGCCGCGGTATGTACGGCGCGAGCGTGAAATGGCGCAGCGAGGATGCCACCGGCTTCGGGCAGAAGAAGACGCAGGCCGATTTGTTCGCGGGCGATCCCGGTACGCTGGGTGCGCGCGAACAATTCCGTGGCACGGGCGGTTCGCTGTATTACGTGCAGCATCTGGATGTGACCAGCGGCTCCGAGCATTTGTGGGTGGAAGTGCGCGACAAGGATTCCGGTCTGGTGCTCAAGGTGACGCAACTCAGCGCCGCGCAGGATTATGACTTCGATCCGATCCAGGGCCGCATCCTGCTCACTTCGCCGCTGCCTTCAACCGCCGACGACAGCCAACTGGTGCGAGCGGGTTCGCTGGCAGGCAACCCGGTGTATCTGCTGGCGACCTACGAATACGTGCCCGGTGTGAGCCAGGCCGATAACGCGACGCTTGGCGGCCGCGTTGCGCAGTGGCTGGGTGACAGCGTGCAGGTCGGCGTCACCGGCTACCGTCAGGGCGACACGGCGACGCGCCAGAAACTGGGCGGCGTGGACGCGACCTATCGCATTGCTCCCGGCACCTATGTGAAGGCGGAAACGGCGCGTTCCGACGGTGCGGGCACGGCGACGCAGTCCTCCGCTACCGGCGGGTTCGAGTTCAATTCGATCACTTCCTCAGGCGGCAAGGCCAATGCCAACCGCGTCGAAGCGGCTGTCGATCTGGCTGAAATCTCTTCCGGCAAGGGCAAGTTGAATGCCTACTGGCAGGAGCGCGGCAAAGGCTTCTCGTCGCCCGGTCTGGTCGCGACCGAAGATATCCAGCAGAAAGGTTTTGCAACCGATGTGGAAGTCGCCAAGGACACCACGCTGCAGACCAAGGCCGATGTCAAGGATGCGGCAAGCCAGAGCAGCAAAGTGCTGTCCGCTTCGGTGCGGCATCAATTCACCGCGAACTGGGCGGGTAGCGTGGGTACACGTTTTGACGATCTCAACACATCCGTCGTCAATGCGAGCCCGACCTTGTCGCAGAACGGGGCGCGTACCGACCTGGGTGCGCAGATCGAATATGCGCCGGACAGCGAAGGCGCGCAGCCGGACTGGAAGGCATATGGCTTCGCGCAGGACTCGCTCAAGCATTCCGGCAATCGCACTGCCAACAATCGCATCGGTGCGGGCGGCAGCAAGCGCCTGAACGAGAAATTCAATATGACGGGCGAAGTGTCCGGCGGCAACGGCGGCATGGGCGGCAAGGTGGGCGGTGAATGGCAGACCTCCGACCGCAGCCAGTTGTACATGAACTACACGTCCGATACCGATCGCACCGACAGCCTGTACCGCGGTCGCCAGAGCTCGCTGGTGTCGGGAGCCAAGACTCGTTACACCGACAGCCTCTCGATCTACGGCGAAGAGCGCCTGCTGAACGGCGTCGGCCAGTCCGGCCTGATGCATGCATTCGGTCTCGACCTGGCAGCGCAGGACGGCTGGAACTTCGGCTTCAAGGGCGAGGTTGGCGATCTGGCCGATGCGCAGGCGGGCGATTTCAGCCGCAAGGCGCTCAGCGTCAGCGCCGGACGCTCCATCGAGAAAACGAAATACGCGGGCAACGTGGAATGGCGCAACGAGGACGGTACGCTCATCGGCCATCGCACCACGTGGCTGGTGCGCAACTCGCTCGGCTACCAGGTGGATGAGGACTGGCGTTTCATCGGCAAGCTCAACTTCTCGGTCTCGAACAGCAGCCTGGGCAGCGCCTACAACGCGGATTACACCGAGCTGGTGGCGGGCTACGCCTGGCGTCCGGTGGAAAACGACAAGCTGAATGCGCTGTTCAAGTACACGTATTTCGCCAACCGCCCATCGTCCGCGACGGTCAGCACGACATCTGTTTCGGCGGACTACGAACAGCGCAGCCATATCCTGTCGACCGATGCCATGTATGACGTCAGGCCCTGGTTGAGTGTTGGCGGCAAATACGGTTACCGCCGTTCCGAAATGCGCGTTAGCAGCGGCGCGGGCGATTGGCAGAATGCCGATGCGCACCTGGTGATTGGCCGCGCCGACTGGCATTTTGTGCACGAATGGGATGCGCTGGCGGAAGTGCGCTGGCTGAATGTTCCGGCAGCCGAAGACCGGCGCGCCGGAGCGCTGGTGGCGATCTACCGGCATATCGACAGGCACGTGAAAATCGGCGCCGGTTACAACTTCACTGACTTCTCCGACGACCTGACGGATATGTCCTACCGCTCGCGCGGCTGGTTCATCAATTTGATCGGCGAGTTTTAAACCCGGCTAATTCATTTGCGCCACCACATCCCTTCCCCCTTGCAGGGGGAAGGTTAGGATGGGGGTAGAGTTCTGGATCGGCACAATTGTAGGGTGCGCCTGCGCACCAGAGCAAAATGGTGCGCAAGCGCATCCTACTTGAAACTTACGTCATCCTTGAGTCGAGACTTCACCGTGCCGGATCAATAGGGGGATTTGAGAAGTGGCAGGCACCACGCAAATTCCCAAATCCCCCTCCATCCCCCTTTGCTAAAGGAGGAGGCGGTGATGTGCCGACCAGGGTGGCGCATGGTTTTATCGGCCCCTTTGAGGGGCTCCGCAACGAAGGCCCCCGGCATCTACAAAAACTGGCGGCATACACGGAGTGCAACCACGAATTACTTATATAATGCTTTGACTTATATGGAATTAGAGGATATTGTAGATAAAACAAGATTCTTCCTCTAACTGCCATGTTCACCGCTCTCGACGAAAACCAGATCCGGCAATACATCGATGCCGAACAGGCCAGAAAATCCTGGCTTGCGGCGGAACGTCGTGCGCAGAATTATCGTGGCAGCATGTACTGGAAAACCGTCAAAGGCCGCGACTATCTATATCGCGAGTACGCTGCAAGGCAAGCAAAAAGCCTTGGAGTGAGGACGCCGGAGACCGAAAGAATTCTGGATGAATTCAAGAAAGGCAAAGCCTCTTCCGAGCAAACCCTGAAGCAACTCAGTGCCGCCATCGCCACGCATACCCGACTTAATGCCGCTTTGCGGGTAGGGCGTACGCCGAATGTTGTGGTCGGCTTGCTGGAAGAAATCAGACGTACGGGATTGCAGGATCATTTCATGGTGATCGGAACCAATGCGCTCTATGCCTATGAAACGCAGGCGGGCGTTCGATTCAACGGCGACGTGACGGCAACCGCAGATATGGATCTGCTGTGGGATTCGCGCAAACGAATCACCCTTGCCGCAGATGGCGACGAGCATTTCAACAAATACGGATTGATCGGCGTGCTCAAAAAAATCGACCCGACCTTTGAGTTGCTGAAAGATCAGGAATACAGCGCGGCCAATTCGCAAGGCTACATGATCGACCTGATCAAACGCCGCCCCGCCTCGCTCTTTGACGACAAGGAACATCCGCAATTGATCGCCAACCCGGATGATTTTTGGGCAACCAAAATCAAGAACATGGATTGGCTACTGAGTTCCCCGAAATTCCGCCAGGTTGTAGTCGGCACAAACGGCAGCATGGCCGAAATGGTAACGGTTGATCCGCGCGCCTTCGTCTTCTACAAAACATGGTTGAGCCAAAAAGAAGATCGAAACCCCATGAAAAAACCGCGCGACTTGGCGCAAGCCCGCGCTGTGTACAAGCTGATCCAGGAGCGACTACCGCAATTGAGCTTCGACAAAATTCACGTGTTCCCGGAAAGACTGCGCGACGACAACACCTTTGCCATGCTTAACGGCAAAAGCTAGTTTCTGCGTATAACACATCAGCTCGGGTACCTTGGCAGAAGTAAACCATACGAATCGGCGCGCTAGTGCAATGCATGGCAGCTATTCGGTGCCTGAACAGCCCTTCGCGTGTGGCCGCTTTAACGAAGGCTATTTCGCAACTTGAGCTACCGCAATGTGCCATAAGGAGACATTCGTCTCTATCCCAATTATTATGTACGTGCGGACACGCCTAAGCTATGAGTTCGCCAACAAGTTAATGGGTTAAGAGATTTAGCCATTCGGGTACCAAAATGAAAAGACGTGTATTTTTTGTCGGGGCCGGTTTCTCAAAGGCTCTCTGTGCAGCATACCCAACTCTGGATGAGTTATCGACAAACTTGTCGACTAGGTTTCTCGCAAGATATCCGGATGGTGCCATTCGGGAACATTACAATCGACTTCCACAAGGGCTGGTTGGAAATGCGGAACAACTGCTTAGTTATCTATATTCAGACTGGCCTTGGAAGTCATCAATTGACAAGGACTTGGATAGGGCTCTCTATAAGGCGCTTACTTATGAAATATCAGAGAGCTTGCGTTCAATCCAGACATTACCGCTATCCGCAGAATATCAACAATTTGTGCGCTTTCTGGGTAACGAGAATAACAAGATTATCACTCTGAACTATGACTCCTTGATTCAAGAATTATATCGCCACTACGCTTATTTTAAGGTCGAAAATTATTGTGGAATCGACATACATGTTGAGGATGACTTCGATGAGGAAGAACAACGAACCACTCCTGCCAATCCTTGGCTTATTGAAAGTGACGCCCCCACCAAGAGGAAACTGAGGATACGTAGAGATTTAATTTCACAAATCACCCCATCGGAATTTACAGAATTATTTAGATCGTTGGGCGCTTATTGGACACACCTTTCGCCAGACTCAATTCTGGGTAAATATCAGATTAAAGAATCACCTTATTCTGGCGGGAATATAGATGGGCGAGTTTTAAAGCTACATGGCTCTATTGATTGGTACGAGGACTACTCTGACGACACGATTCGTGTTGCCCATAGCAATGGGGAAACAAAATGGGAGAGGGTGCCAATAATTGTTCCCCCAGTGCTAGATAAATCTCAGCATTACTCAATTTCTAAAATTAGGAAGCAGTGGGTTGACGCACATCTAGCACTGGAACAGGCTGATGAAATTGTAATCATCGGATTTTCATTTCCTGCAACCGATATTTCTTGTCAATTCCTCTTTAAGTCCTCATTGAAATCTAAAAAAGTTCGCGTAGTAGTCATAAATCGTGACGCCAACGTGCGCCAACAATATGATTCTGTTTTTAGTGGTCTGACCGGCATTGGTGTTGATTATTCATACATGGGTTATGACGATTCACTTAATCGCTACATAGAAAATGAAATCCTACGGCGAGCGCGTTAGAAATGTTTATATAGCTACTGGGCTGTTTTAAGTAGCCGCCCAAACAAATCAATGGCGGCTTCGGGTCGGTAGCGGCACTACGCAACAGTCCGGTTGCTGGCGATAATTTCATCAAGACTAGCAGCAGTTAGTCAGTTGCGCCAATCGATGGCACGAAGGATGATGCTAAGAGTGAGTGACTGTAATAGTATTGAATACACTTCAATCGTGACACACAGTGTCATCATATTCAGCGAGGAGTGTCATCATGAAAGTTCGGCTATGGGCGATCTTGATATTCGTATCAGCTTCGGGCGTTGCGACCGCACAGACCGCACGCGAATACTTCAACGAGCTAAGGGACGCGAATGCATTTACTCATTATGGAGACGTGTATGTATGTTTTCCTGATGACGACAAAGGCGGCTTCAGCGTTATTGCAAAGACCAAAGATATTGAGAAGAAGATGGCTGCGGCGGATGGAATAATTGATGCTAACAAAAGCACGAAGCACGAGGAATATCTCTCAGAAACGCCATATTTCAAGGGTGTTGCTTCAGATAGAACCCGACTATACGAGAAGATGGACAAAAATTCGGATGGAAACTGGAGCTTGGAGTACAAATCTCCACTACATGGCAAGAATGTTTACATGATTAACTGGGCTACAGGACGCTACCGCTTTCAAGTCTTTGCTTTGGATCATAGCAAAACAGTCCCCGCGACTGAGCGTTCTGGCAAGTGTGAACTTATTCATCCGGACCAGTAATTGCCAACCTTTCACTCAAGTTGGCTGCGAAAAAGTTCGCGGCCCTTGATTAATCATAACCATCACAGAAATCACACATCCATTCTTCCTCTGTCAAATCCGTAACTCAATAATCGAATCGCCTGGAAGATGTGACATGAAAACTGTAAGTTGGACGCTGATCTGACAGATCAAGTCGCGACCAGCTCCCCCAATAAGCCTCCGGCTATGCCGGAGGTCACTTAACTAGGCCTACCGCCGCCATCCTGGCGCTTGCTAACGATCATCGTCATCCCCGCAGCTAGCGCAAATCGCCATTTCAGCAAGCCGCCACTGTCCGCTTCGTCCGAGAATTGTGCCTTCATTGAAATTTTCTTGAAGGTCTGCTTCGGGTCGAATGTGTGAGCTCGCCAGTGTCCGGTCTGCGGCAACGAATTCGTTAAGAGCTATGACTGGAGTGGCCGAAAAACGGAATCTCGCAGCACACCCCTGAAGTGCTTTACCTGGCCGACAATGGAAGTCTGCCCATGGTTTTGTCGCCTCCGCAAAGCTGATATTCGCGACTATCAAATGACTTGATTGAAAACCAGACTCAGGCACTGACTGACGGATTTAATGTGAGCTACCGCAGGTTAAGCTTCTATAAAGCTGTTGAGGTATCTGTCGAATTCTTCTGCGGGCATGGGCGTGGCGAACAGGTATCCTTGCCCGTAGTCGCAACCGGCGGCAACCAGCATGTCGCGCTGTTCTGCGGTCTCCACGCCTTCGGCTACGACCTTGATGCCCAGTTTGTGCGCCATGACGATGATCGCCTCGGCAATTGCATGGTCGCCCGAGTTGACGACCATGTTGCTTACGAAGGACTGGTCGATCTTGAGGTAGTCGATGTCGAAGCGCTGCAGATAGGACATGGCCGAATATCCCGTGCCGAAATCGTCCAGTGATACCTGGATGCCCGCATCGCGGAAGGCCAGTAATTTTTCCTGTATTTCAATGCGGTCGTCCATCAACAGTCCTTCGGTGATCTCAACCACGATGCAACTCGGCGGAATGTTCAGCGCGCGCAGCCAGCTCAATAGCGTCATGTTGTTGTCGCCGGTGATGAATTGGCGCGGCGATATGTTGACGCTGATTTGCATGGCCGACAGTAGCTTGTTGCTGTTGGTGCACCATTGCTTGGCTTTGAGCGCGGCTTGGCGAAACACCCATTCTCCGATGTCGTTGATGATCCCGATCTCTTCCGCCAGCGGGATGAATTCGGTGGGGCTGATGAGGCCCAAGCTGGGGTGATGCCAGCGCAACAGGACTTCGGCCTTGGAGGGCAGGCCGGTTTCAAAATCGATGATGGGCTGATAGTGGACTTCGAATTGTTTCCGGTCTAGCGCGCGCCGCAGGTCGTTGCTGAGTTGCAGCCGGGTCTGCGCGGATTCCTGCATGGAGGCGGTGAAATAGCTGTATTGGTTGCGCCCCCTGGCTTTGGCGACGTACATCGCCTGGTCGGCATTTTTCAGCAGTGAAGTCAGGTTGTCCGCGTCCTGCGGATACAGGGTGATGCCGATGCTGGCAGAAACATAGGCGGTGGTTTCGCCGAGCATGAACGGTTTGCCGACCATGTGGATGATGGTGTCGGCCAGCATGCCCAGACGTTGCGGGTCGGCCAGGCCCGGCAGGATGATGGTGAATTCGTCGCCGCCCAAGCGTGCCAGTGTGTCCGAGTCGCGAATGCAGGCGGCAATGCGTTTGGAGGCCTGCATCAGCAGGTTGTCCCCCGCTTCATGGCCCAGCGTGTCGTTCACTTCCTTGAAGTGATCGAGGTCGATGAACATCAGCGCCAGCGAAGTCTGACCGCGTCCCTCGCGTTTCAATTCCTGCGACAGCCGGTCATGGAACAGGCGGCGATTCGGCAAGCCGGTGAGTGCGTCGTAGTTGGCCTGGCGCCAGATGATTTCTTCGCTGCGTTTCTTGTCGGTGATGTCGGAGAAGATGGCGATGCGCTGGCGCACTTCGTCGTTTTCGTTGTAAACCGTGCTGATGGACAGCCATTCTGAAAAATTCTCGCCGTTCTTGCGGCGGTTGACGATCTCGCCCTGCCAACTGCCGAAAGTATGGATGGACGCCCACATCGTGTGATAGAACTCTTTGCTCTGTTGCCCGGAACTGAGCAGCTTGGGGTCGTGGCCGATGGCTTCTTGCGCCTCGTATAGCGTGATCCGGGTGAAGGCGGGATTGACCGCGACGATCCTGTTGTTGGCATCGGTGATGACGATGGCTTCCGGGCTGGCCCGGAACACGGTGGAGGCGAGTTGCAGGTCTTCTTCATCGTGCTTGCGTTCGACGGCGATGCCGACGATTTTTGCCATCTCCTCAATGAGGCGAATCTGCGTTGCATCCGGCGTGGAAATCGTGTGCCGGAATAGCGCCAGCGTGCCCAGTATTTTGCCTTTTGAGGAAAAAACCGGTTCCGACCAGCAGGCAGCCAGTTTTGCTTGCGCCGCCAGTTCCTTGTACGGCCCCCAGTGCGGGTGGGTCTGGATGTCGGAGACGATGGTGCGGTTTCCGGTTGCGGCTGTATGCCCGCAGGAGCAGCGGCCGATGCCGATCTCGAATCCGTTTACAGCCTGGTTGAAAAAATCCGGGAGGGACGGGGCGGCGCCGACCAGCAGATGGCGGTCGTCCTTGTCCAGCAGCAAGATAGAGCACATCACCTGCGGCTGTTCGTCCTCCACCTGGCGCACGACGGTGTTGAGGATGTCCTTCAATTCCCTGCCGCGCGTCAGCATCTCCAGCACTTCGCTGCGTCTCTGCTCGCGGTGCAGCGCCTGTTCGCGCTCGGTCACGTCGGTTACGACGGAATGCAGCAGTTCCCGGCCGTGATAATGGACGTGTCCGGAATGCACCTCGACCTCGCGTAACTCGCCCGAGGCAATGCGATGCCGGAAACGGAAGAACTGGCGCTGTTCGGTGATGGCGAGTTCCATCTCGTGTTGCAGCGCCGGTTGCGGCAGGGTATTGATGTCGGTGGAGTGCATCTTGCGCAATTCTTCCACCGTCCATCCATAGAAAGCGGCGGCGGCGGGATTGGCGTCCACGATGCATGCGGTTTTCGGGTCGACCAGCAGCTTGATGGCAGTGTTGTTGGTAAACATCGAGTGATACAGCGCTTTGTCCTCGCGCAATATTTGCTCGTCCTGGGCGTGGGTATTCTGCAATTGGTTGAAGCTGGATTGCAGTTTTTGTATCTCCGGGCTGCCTTCCAGCGGGATTGTCCGCATGGGGGTTGTCTTGCCGTCGGCAAATTTCCCGATCTGTTCGGCCGAGCGCGACAGGGGAGAGAGCTGGAAGCGCAGAAACAGCCAGATCAGCCCGATGACAAACAGCGACACCGCACTCGCCACTTTGACGGCTTCGTTGTGGATGTGGGTGATGCGCTCGAACGCCACCGAGGCGGGCATGTAGCCCACAACCAGCCAGCCTGCGCCGGGAATCTGTTTGGCGGAACTGAGTGTTGCCTCGCCAAGGGAGTTTGTTTCGATGCCGGAGCCTTCGTATCCGTTCACGTAGCGGTCAAGCAGCTTGTTGGCGCCGAGTGCGGGCAAGGGTTGCAGTACGCGGCTTTTGTCGGTTGCGGCGATGTACATGTTGTCGCGCGGCGAGATGACGGCATAGTTGCCGGCGGCGCGCCGCGTCATGAAGACGTTTTCGTCGATCAGGCTGTTGTCGATCAGGTTGTTCACACAGGCGAAGACGCCCGCAATCCGTTTGTTCGTGTCGAAGATAGGAACCGCGATGACCAGGCGCGGATCCTTGACGAAACGTCCGAAGCCCGGCTTCGAAAGGGCGGGCTTGCCTGTCGCCATCACCTGGCGATAGAAATCTCTTTGCGTGAAGTCCGCATTGTCTCTTCCTTCAGCATGCGGAAAATCGGCAATGCCGTGACCGCTTCCGGAAATAACGAAGACACCCAGCGTGCATTGCTTGAAGATGGCTTTGCGCTGGGCCAGAAAAGAGGACATTTGTCCGCGGTTTGCCATCATCTGCGGCGTGATGGAGTTGGCGATCAATGCGAGCGAATCGAAGCGCAATTTGACTGCGCTGTCTATGTGTTCGGCGATAAACGTGACATCGGAGAATTGCTGCGCGGAGAGCGTTGTTTCCAGTTCCTGGCGCAGGTGGGATGAAAACAGATAGGTAAGCCCCCAAACAGAGAGCAGTAACAACCCCAAGGTGAACGCAGTCACCCTGTTTTTCAGGCTGAGATTATGAAGCGCGCGGAACATGAGATGTCTCGCCTTCCTCCTGGATACAGCTGATCTTTTTTGTCGTGTATTTTCAGTATGTTCGCCTGAAAATATGCGGGCATTTTTGCCTTGGAGAAATTCTACACCTTCCCGAGAAGATAGTTCTTGCGTTTGGATTCGGGAAAACGTTCGATGGCGTAACGCAACATGGTGCGCGGCATGGCGCGGTAATACTGTTTCAGGAAACTTTCTTCGGCAGCCAGGTCGCGTTTGCCCACTTCACGCAGCATCCAGCCCACCGCTTTGTGCATCAGGTCGTGCTCGTCCTGCAACAAGATGGCGGCGATGCGCAGCGTGTCGTCGAAATCGTGCAGGCGGATGAAGTGGAGCGTGGCGATGATGGCGATGCGCTTCTCCCATAGCGAACCCGAGCGCGCCAGCCGGTGCAGCACCTTGCGCGGCCTGTCTTCCAGATGGCGGCCGACGATGTGCGGCGCGGAGACATCTACCAGATCCCAGTTGTTGATGCGCCGGGTGCTGCCCAGATACAGCCGGTAGGCGGCAGCCTGTTCTGCAACGGTGCCGTGCTGATAGTGCTGCATCAGCAACAGCAGGGCGAAGAACCGTTCCTCGTGGTAACGCGAATCCAGCAGGGCAGCGACGGTATCGAGACCGGCATCGGCGTGTTGTTTTGCCAGCGCGCGCAACGGCGGCACCTTGATGCCGAGGAACACATCACCCTCTCCGTATTGGCCGGGCCCGGTCTTGAAGAAGCGTTGCAGGATGGCCGCCGTTTCGGGCGAGGCGAGGGCACGCAGTTGTTTTTGTATGGTGGATGCTGTCGTCATTGTTTTGCCATCATCTGAATATCATCTGCCAGCAGCAGTGATGTAGGGTGGGCACGTTTCTTGGGCCCACGCGGTTGCTGTTTTCATTTTTCCTCCGCGTGGGCACAGAAAACG
>JBAQDF010000043.1:0-72855 GCA_049286265.1 Sideroxyarcus sp. | reverse complement strand
AGATAGAGGCGGCAATGTCGGGTTACGCTGCGCTAACCCGACCTACAGTACTGCGGATAACGGCATGAAAATCTGCGTTAATCTGCGAAATCTGCGGATAGAACTGATATTTTCAGGATGAAAAAGGAAAATAATGATTACCACCAACGCCTCCCCCTACCCGCACCTACTGCAACCGCTCGACCTCGGCTTCACCCAATTGAAGAACCGCGTGCTGATGGGCTCCATGCACACCGGTCTCGAAGACGGGCGCGATCTCGCGCCGCTCGCAGCTTACTTCCGCGAACGCGCCGAGGGCGGTGTGGGATTGATGGTGACCGGCGGTTTCGCACCCAACATCGCGGGCTGGACCAAACCTTTTGCGGGCAGACTCTCCAGTTCGCGGGCAGCGCGCCGCCACCGCATTGTGACAGATACTGTTCACGCAGCGGACGGCAAGATCGTCTGCCAGATCCTGCATTCCGGACGCTATGCCTTCCATCCGCTGGCCGTCGCTCCCTCGGCATTGAAGGCGCCCATCTCGCCGTTCAAACCGCGCGCACTTTCCGCCGCAGGCGTTGAACGCCAGATTCGCGATTTCGTGAATTGCGCCTGCAAGGCGCGCGAGGCGGGTTACGACGGCGTCGAGATCATGGGCTCGGAAGGTTATTTCATCAATGAGTTCCTCACCGCAAAAACCAATCGCCGCAACGACGCCTGGGGCGGCGACTACAGCAACCGCATGCGCTTGCCAGTGGAGATCGTGCAACGCACACGCGAAGTCGTCGGCGACGACTTCATCATCATCTATCGTCTGTCGATGATCGACTTGGTTCCCGAGGGCAGCAGCTGGGACGAGATCGTCCAGCTCGGACAGGCCGTCGCACGCGGCGGCGCGACCATCATCAACACCGGCATCGGCTGGCACGAGGCGCGTGTGCCCACCATCGCCACCAGCGTGCCGCGCGCCGCCTTCGCCTGGGTCACCAAAAAAATGAAGGAAGAGTTTTCAGCGGCAGGCATCAGCACCCCGCTCGTCACTTCCAATCGCATCAACACGCCCGAAGTCGCCGAACAGATACTGGTCGATGGCTGCGCCGACATGGTGTCGATGGCGCGCCCCCTGCTGGCCGATCCAGAGTTCGTGAAGAAGGCCGCTCTGGGCCAGCCGCAGTCCATCAACACCTGCATCGGCTGCAACCAGGCCTGCCTGGACCACATCTTCCAGGGCAAGCTGTGCAGTTGTCTGGTGAATCCGCGCGCCTGCCACGAAACCGAACTGGTCTACCACCACGCGTCTCCAACCAAGCTCATCGCCGTGGTCGGCGCGGGCCCGGCGGGCATCACCGCGGCCACCATCGCCGCCGAACGCGGGCATGAAGTGCATCTGTTCGAATCGTCGACAGAACCGGGCGGGCAACTCAACATGGCGAAGCGCATTCCCGGCAAGGAAGAATTCCACGAGATGCTGCGCTATTTCAAATACCGTATCGACTCCACCGGAGTGAAACTGCATCTGGGACTGCGCGTACAGGCCGGCGACCTGAAACACTTCGACGAGATCGTCATCGCCACCGGCGTACTGCCGCGCGATCCGAAAATTCCCGGACAGGATCATCCAAAAGTGCTGAGTTACATCGACGTGCTGCGCGGCAACAACCCGGTCGGCGCAAGCGTCGCCATCATCGGCGCGGGCGGCATCGGTTTCGATGTAGCCGAATATCTGGTGACCGGCGGACACTCCACCACACTGGATGCCGCCGCGTGGCGTGCCGAGTGGGGCGTGGCCGATCCGGCCAAAGCTCGCGGCGGTATCGACCCGGCTAGCCCCAAAGTCGAACCACCAGCGCGCAAGGTGTTCCTGCTCCAGCGCAAGTCAGGCAAACCGGGAGCGGGACTGGGCAAGACCACTGGCTGGATACACCGTGCGACCCTGCAGGCGAAACAGGTGAAGATGATGAGCGGCGTGAACTACGAACGTATCGGTGATGAGGGCCTGCTGGTCTCGTTCGGCGAGAAGCGCGAGAACCCGACCTGGATCGCCTGCGACAATGTCATCCTGTGTGCAGGACAAGTGTCTTTGCGCGAACTCGCAGACGAGTTGTCGTCCCAAGGGAAAATTGTGCATATCGTCGGTGGCGCACTAGAGGCGGGAGAGCTGGACGCCAAACGGGCGATTGACCAAAGTGCACGTTTGGCTGCACGGCTATAAGGTGAATCCCCAAAACAAAAAAGCCTCGCATTGCTGCGAGGCTTTTCGTTTTTTTGGTGGGCCCTCGCGGACTTGAACCGCGGACCAAAGGATTATGAGTCCTCTGCTCTAACCAACTGAGCTAAGGGCCCGTAAGCTTAGTTGTCTCCGTCGAGGAAGCTCTTCAGTTTTTCCGAACGCGACGGGTGACGCAGTTTACGCAGTGCCTTGGCTTCTATCTGGCGGATACGCTCGCGGGTGACGTCGAATTGCTTGCCGACTTCTTCCAGTGTGTGGTCGGTGTTCATTTCGATGCCGAAGCGCATGCGCAGCACTTTGGCTTCGCGCGGGGTGAGACTGTCCAGAATATCCTTGGTGACATTGCGCAGGCTGTCGTACACCGCGGCCTCGATGGGTGCCAGCGAGTTGGCGTCCTCGATGAAATCGCCCAGGTGCGAATCGTCGTCGTCGCCCACCGGGGTTTCCATGGAGATGGGTTCCTTGGCGATCTTGAGGATTTTGCGGATCTTGTCTTCCGGCATTTCCATCTTCACGGCCAGTGTGGCGGCGTCGGCTTCCAGCCCGGTCTCCTGAAGGATCTGGCGCGAGATGCGGTTCATCTTGTTGATGGTTTCGATCATGTGCACCGGGATACGGATGGTGCGCGCCTGGTCGGCGATGGAGCGCGTGATGGCCTGGCGAATCCACCATGTCGCATAGGTCGAGAATTTGTAGCCGCGACGGTATTCGAATTTATCCACGGCCTTCATCAGGCCGATGTTGCCTTCCTGGATCAGATCGAGGAATTGCAAACCGCGATTGGTGTATTTCTTGGCGATGGAAATCACCAGACGCAGATTGGCCTCGATCATGTCGCGCTTGGCGCGGCGTGCCTTGGCTTCGCCGTTGGTCATCTGCTTGTTGATCTCTTTCAGGTCGAGGATGGGAATACCCACGCGCTGTTGCAGACCCAGCATCTTCTTCTGCTGGTCGATGATGGCGGCCTGGAAGCGCGACAGCGTTTCGCTGTAGGGTTTCTTGGCGGCGATTTCGTGCTTGACCCAATCCAGGTTGCCTTCGTTGAGCGGGAACACCTTAATGAAGTGCGGACGCGGCATGTGCGCCTTGGTCACGCACAGTTCCTGGATGCTGCGCTCGCAGGCACGCACTTCTTCCACCAGCCCGCGCATGGTTTCGCACAGGGCGTCAACTTGCTTGGCCGAGAAGCGGAACTGCATGAGTTCGTCGGAAATTTGCTGTTGCAGCTTGTCGTATTGCTTGCTGCGGTAGCCGTGTTTTTCGTAGGCCTTGCCCATCTTGGTGAACAGGTCGCTGATGAGGGCAAAGCGTTCCAGCGCGTCGATCTTGAGTTGGGCCAGGTTGGCGGCGGCGGCGGCTTCACCATCCTCTTCCGATTCCTCTTCTTCCTCTTCTGCTTCTTCGTCTTCGTCTTCGTCCTCAACCACTTCGGCGACCATCACTTCTTCCTGAGTGTCGATGAAGCCGTCGATCACTTCGTCGATGCGCAAGGTGTCCTGACCTACCTTGTCGGCCAGCGCCAGAATTTCGGCGATGGTGGCCGGGCAGGCGGAAATGGCCTGGATCATGTGTTTGAGGCCGTCTTCGATGCGCTTGGCGATCTCGATTTCGTCCTGGCGCGTCAGCAGGTTGACCACGCCCATTTCGCGCATGTACATGCGCACGGGGTCGGTGGTGCGGCCGAATTCGGAATCGACTGTAGAAATGGCGGCTTCGGCTTCTTCGGCCGCATCTTCGTCGGCCACGGGCGGAGCGGTTTCGTTCATCACCAGCGATTCGGTATCCGGCGCCACGTCGCACACGGTGATACCCATGTCATTGATCATGCTCACCACGCCTTCGACCTGCTCGACTTCGAGCATTTCAGGCAAGTGGTCGTTGATTTCTGCGTAGGTCAGGTAGCCGCGTTCCTTGCCCAGCAGGATCAGCGCTTTCAGCCGTGTGCGGCGCGCTTCGATGTCCTGTGAAGGATCGACGACCGCAGCAGCGGCAACCGCTTTTTCTTTTGCGGTTTGTTTGGTGCTGGCTGCGGTGGGTTTGGTAGCTGGTGCTGGTTTTTTCTTCTGTTGCGGAGTCGCCATTTTGAGGTTTCCCAAAGTTGATTCGTACTCGAAATTACACGGCACACGAAAAAAGTGGTGCCGTCGAAAAGGGCGCGGATTATACCCGATTTCTATAACTTTTCCGAAGGTTAGCAGCGTTTCCCCGCTTCGGCAGCAGTTGCAATTTACGTGCCTGAGGCGGGATTTTTCAGCTTGCTTGGGTCTTTAATTGCTGCAATTCCTGCTTTAACTGCTCGTGCCGGTCGCGCTCAACCTGGCTCATGCCGCCCAACCCTTTGGCCAGCAGGGCGGACATTTCGGTTTCGATGGCATCGCGCCGGATGTTGCGCAACAGGCCCGCGAAATCGGCTTGCACGTCGAAATCCTCACCTAGATGCATGATCTCGCCCTGCGCCGCATTCAGCGCCGCCTCATACGTCGTACCCTGAAAGTGCTGGATCATCGCTGCCGCGCTGGTTTCGTCCGCCGATTCGTTGAGCCAGTCGGCAATGGCAGCAATGGCGGCTCCATCTGCGCCCTCGCCCAGCCAGTCTTTCGGCAGCTCGCGCGCCAACTCCGGCTTCATCACCAGACAGCGCAGCAGAGTGCGCAAGCCGGAAGGCGCGGCGCGCTTGGCCTTGGGCGGCGCCTGCCGTGGTGGGGCTGCCACGGATTTGATGGACCAGAGTGCTTCGAGTTCCGCCTGCGTCACGCCAGCCAGTGCCGCCACTTCCTTGCGCAGCAGCAGCGCGGTGGTGGGCGCGGAGATGGCGGTGAGCAAGGGCTGGGCGTTCTTGAGCAAGGCGCTCTTGCCTTCCTGGGTACGCAGGTCAACCTCGGCGGTCAGCTGGCGCAGCAGGTAACCGGAGAGCGGCAGCGAGTTTTCCATCTCGTGTTCGAAAGCTTCGGTGCCGTATTCGCGGATGTAGGTGTCGGGGTCGTGCTCTTCCGGCAGGAACAAAAATCCGAGGCGCTTGCCGTCCTGCAATTGCGGCAGCGCGTTTTCCAGCGCACGCCAGGCGGCTTTCTGGCCGGGCTTGTCGCCGTCGAAGCAGAATACGACCTGGTCGCACAGGCGCAGCAGTTTTTGCACATGGAACGGCGTGGTAGCCGTGCCCAGCGTGGCGACGGCATATTCCACGCCGTTCTGCGCCAGCGCCACCACGTCCATATAACCTTCGACCACGATGACGCGCTGGTGCGCGCGGATGGCCTTCTGCGCCTGGAACAGGCCGTAGAGTTCATGGCCTTTCTCGAACAGCGGTGTCTCGGGCGAGTTGAGGTATTTGGGTTCGCCCTTGTCAAGCACGCGCCCGCCGAAGCCGATGACGTTGCCGCGCACGTTGACGATGGGGAACATGATGCGGTCGCGAAAACGGTCGTAGCGTTTGCCGCCCTCGCCTTCAATCACCAACCCGGTCTCGACGAGGCTGGCATCCTGGTAGTTGGGTACGGCGGCTTTCAGGTTCTGCCAGTCGTCAGGCGCATAGCCGATGCCGAAGCGCGCGGCGACTTCGCCGGAGAGCCCGCGGCGTTTGAGGTAGTCGATGGCGCGCGGGGTTTTCTTGAGCTGTTCGCGGTAATAGCGCGTGGCGGATTGCATGAGGTCGTACAGGTCGGGGGCGACCTTGTGTTGCGGCACGTTGCTGGCTTCCTGCGGCACGGTGACGCCGATGTTCTTGGCCAGCTCTTCCACCGCCTCGACGAAGCCCATGCCGGTGTGTTCCATGACAAAGCCGATGGCCGTGCCATGCGCGCCGCAGCCGAAGCAGTGATAGAACTGTTTGGTCTGGCTGACGGTAAACGACGGGGATTTTTCGGTGTGGAACGGGCAGCAGGCGACGTAATTGGCACCGGCCTTCTTGAGCGGCAGGTAGCGCTCGATGACATCGACGATGTCGAGGCGGTTGAGCAGATCCTGAATGAAACTTTTTGGAATCACTCCGCCCTCGCGCTTTCGCGGCAGGATGCCGCTTCAGTCAAACTAGAAACAACACTTTAATCCGCAGATTACACAGATTCACGCAGATTAAGTGCAAAAACAAAGCAAACATCTCACCATCCGGTTTCGCAGTTTAATCTGGCTAATCTGCGTAATCTGCGGATAACAGGTTTTGCTATTTTGAAAGTTGTGCCTTGATCAGGCCGGACACCTTGCCCATATCGGCACGTCCGGCCAGCTTGGGCTTGACCACACCCATCACTTTGCCCATGTCTTGCGGACCGGCTGCACCTGTGGCGGCGATGGCTTCGGCGATGGCGGAGGCAATCTCGGCTTCGCTGAGTTGCTGCGGCATATAGCCTTGCAACACGGTCACTTCGAATTCTTCGACATCGACCAAATCCTGGCGCTTGGCGGCCTTGTACTGGCTGATGGAGTCGCGGCGCTGTTTCAGCATCTTTTCGATGATGGCGACGACGTCGGCATCGGTCAGTTCGATGCGTTCGTCCACTTCGCGCTGCTTCATGGCGGCCAGCAAAAGACGAATCGCCCCGAGACGCGCCGTTTCCTTGGCGCGCATCGCGGCTTTCATGTCTTCGGTGATTTGCTGCTTGAGACTCATATCAAACTACCCTTCGCCCGAAAGGCGAGGCAGATCAATACAGCTTCGGCGGGAGAGTCTGGCTGCGCAGGCGCTTGTAATGGCGCTTCACGGCGGCAGCCAGCTTGCGCTTGCGCTCTGCTGTGGGCTTCTCGTAAAACTCGCGAGCGCGCAATTCGGTCAGCAGACCGGTTTTTTCCACAGAACGCTTGAAGCGGCGCATTGCCACTTCGAACGGCTCATTCTCTTTAACGCGTACAGTTGTCATGAACAAACTACCTTTTACCAAAAATTCGAGGGCGCGATTCTACAAAACAACGGGTTATTTAACAACCTGTATTTATTGAACCGTGATCCGCCCGAATTTGCGCTTGCCAACCTGTGCAACCACAACGGCTCCAGCCTTGATTTTCAAGGTTTTATCGCTAACTTTGTCGCCGTCGAGCTTGACGCCGCCCGCATCGATCATGCGCATTGCCTCGGAAGTGCTGGCAACGAGGTTGGCTTGCTTGAGCAGGTGGGCGATGCCGATGTGGCCGTCGGCGCTGGAAACAGTGATTTCGGGCATGTCATCTGGCAGCACGCCTTTCTGGAAGCGCGCTTCGAATTCAGCCAGCGCATCCTCGGCTGCTTTTTGCGTATGGAAGCGGGCAACGATTTCCTGCCCCAGCAACACCTTGATGTCGCGCGGATTGCGGCCGTTATTCACTTCTTCCTTGAAATTGGCGATCTGCGCCAGACTGCGGAACGAGAGCAGTTCGAGGTAGCGCCACATCAGGTCGTCGGAGACGGACATGAGCTTGCCGAACATTTCGGTCGGCGTGTCGGTCACGCCGATGTAGTTGCCCAGCGATTTGGACATCTTGTTGACGCCGTCCAGACCTTCCAGCAGCGGCATGGTGAGCACGCACTGCGCGGGCTGTCCGAAATGGCGCTGCAATTCGCGCCCCATGAGCAGGTTGAATTTCTGGTCGGTGCCGCCGAGCTCAATGTCCGCCTTGAGCGCGACGGAGTCATAGCCTTGCACCAACGGGTAGATGAATTCGTGGATGGCGATGGGCTGGCTGGCGCGATAGCGCTTGCCGAAATCGTCGCGTTCCAGCATCTGTGCCACAGTGTGAGTAGCCGCCAACTTGATCAGGTCGACCGCGCTGAATTTGTCCATCCAGGTGGAATTGAATACGACTTCGGTCCTGGCCGGATCGAGCACTTTGAACACCTGCTCTTTGTAACTCTGCGCATTGGCAAGCACCTGTTCGCGCGTCAACGGCGGGCGGGTGGCGTTCTTGCCCGTGGGGTCGCCGATCATGCCGGTGAAGTCACCGATCAGGAACAGGGCGTGGTGTCCCAGATCCTGCAACTGGCGCATTTTGTTGAGCAGCACGGTGTGGCCGAGGTGCAGATCGGGTGCGGTGGGGTCAAAACCTGCTTTTATTCGTAGTGGACGGCCCAGTTCGAGCTTTTTGATCAGTTCGGATTCGAGCAGCAATTCTTCGCTGCCACGCTTGATTTGATTGAGGATTTCTTGTTGACTCATGTCGAAAAGCCGCTTGTGTGTGTCTTATCCGGTGCCTTGGCTGGTTTTGAGGCAGTGCCGCTTTCTGTTAAAGTGCGCGCCATAACTCAATAAGTCCTTGTGTTTGCCGATAAAGATTCTACGGGCATTCGCAAGAACAAGCCGTCTTGGGAGGCGCGAATGTTACCGCAAAACACCTTGTCACACGCGCACAAAATGAAGCTGCGATGGTTCGTTACCTTGTCTAGCCTGCCTTTGCTGGGAGTAGTCACTGCCTTCGGGATCATGCCGCAGACGGATGCGATTTCGCGCGAGCAAAAATCCGTCATCGAAGAAATCGCCCTGCCTTCCTCTTCCGCCGTTGCCGGCAACGCGACGACCTTCTGGCGCAATGAACGTATCCAGCGCGGCGATACCGTCGCCGAACTATTGCAGCGGCTGAATGTTGAAGACCAGGCCGCAAGCGACTATCTGCGCAAGAGCCAGGCCGCCGAAAGCCTGCGCAGACTGTCCGTAGGCAAGGAAGTCCAGGCCGAGACGGATGCCAACGGCGCATTGCTGGCATTGCGCTATCTGAGCAACGACGCCAACCAGGTGATCGTCGAAAAGAGCGGCGCCAGGTTCCAGACCCGCACCCTGCCCGCCGTAACCGAAAAACGCGTGCAGATCCGCACCGGCGAAATCAAGACCTCCCTGTTTGCCGCGACCGATGAAGTCGGCCTGCCAGACCCGGCCGCCAATCAGTTGTCGGATATCTTCGGCGGCGACGTCGATTTCCACCGCGATCTGCGCAAGGGCGACAAGTTCACGGTGATTTACGAGATGAACTATGTCAACGGCGAGCCCGCGCGCACCGGGCGCATCATCTCCGCCGAGTTCGTCAACCACGGGCGCGCTTACCGCGCCGCGTATTTCCAGACCACGGAATTTTCCGGCGACTATTACTCGCCGGACGGCAAGAGCATGCACAAGGCTTTTTTGCGGTCCCCCCTCGAGTTTTCTCGCGTCAGTTCCGGTTTCAGCAAATCGCGTTTCCATCCGGTACTGAACAAATGGCGCTCGCATAAGGGTGTGGACTACGCCTCGCCCGTCGGCACCAAGGTCAAGGTCACCAGCGACGGCGTGGTCTCCTTCGTCGGCAAACAGGGCGGTTATGGCAATGTGGTCATGGTCACCCACCAGGGGCATTTCACCACGGTGTACGGGCACCTGTCGCGTTTCGCGGGGGGAATTCACAAAGGGCAGCGTTTGGGGCAAGGACAAATCGTCGGCTATGTCGGCATGACCGGCATGACAACCGGCCCGCATCTGCACTATGAGTTCAAGCTGAACGGCATCCAGCGCGACCCGCTGAAAGTGGCGCTTCCGGACGGCAAGCCGGTCAGCGAAGCGCAAAAAACCGCGTTTGCGGACAAGACCCGCGATCTGTTCGGCCAACTGGATACCTTCCGCAACACACGTATCGCCAAGCTTGATTAGGTGAGCGCGCCTTCCGACCTTTATATCGGCATCATGTCCGGCACCAGCCTGGATGGTGTCGATGCCGCATTGGTCGACTTTTCCCAGGCAGCACCCCGCCTTGCTGCAAGCCATTTCCAGCCTTATCCGGCGGCGCTGAAAGAAGCGTTGCTCGCATTGCACCAGCCCTCCCTTGACGAACTGCATCAGTCGCAACTCATCGCCAACCAACTGGCACGCGAATACGCCAGGGCAACCCAAACCATGCTGAAAAAGGCGGGCGTCGCCGCTGCTTCCGTGCAGGCCATCGGCTGCCATGGCCAGACAGTGCGCCATCGCCCGGAGCACGGCTATTCCATACAACTCAACAACGCTGCACTGTTGGCGGAATTGACCGGCATTCATGTCGTGAGCGATTTCCGCAATCGCGACATTGCGGCCGGCGGTCAGGGCGCGCCCCTGGTTCCGGCTTTTCACGATATGGTGTCGCGTCATCCGAACATCAATCGCGTCATTCTCAATATCGGCGGCATCGCCAACCTGACCGATCTCTCACCAAACAAGTCCACAATCGGTTTCGACAGCGGCCCAGGAAACTTGTTGATGGATGCGTGGATCGCCAGACATCAGGACAAGCCCTACGACAAGGATGGCGCTTGGGCAGCCGGTGGCAAGATCATTCCGTCTCTGCTGCAAAAAATGCTGAATGAACCCTATTTTGTTGCCTCTCCCCCCAAAAGCACCGGACGCGACCTGTTTAACCTCGCCTGGCTGGAAAGCCAATTGAATGGAGGAGAAACGCCACAGGATGTGCAGGCCACCTTGCTCGCGCTTACCGGCGACAGCATTGCCGCTTCCGTGAACCGCTTCTGCGCAAGAACCCGGGAAATTTTTGTGTGCGGCGGCGGCGCCCACAACAAGGCGCTGATCTCGCACCTGCAACGTGCGTTGCCGCAATGCCGCATTCAGAAGACCGAGGTGTTGGGAATAGATGCCGACTGGATGGAAGCCATGGCTTTCGCCTGGCTGGCGCAACAGACCATGCACCTGCGACCGGCCAACCTGCCTGCCGTCACCGGGGCGAAACATCCCTGCGTGCTGGGCGCGATTTATCCGGCGTAAATCAGGAACTGCAATTAGCCACTGATGCACACGGATAGCCACGGATAAGTCATTTCGTTTACAACGCACTAATCATCTGTGCAAATCCGTGTTCATCCGTGGCTAGACAGGTTCTGCTGACAAAACAAAACGGGGCGCTTTCGCGCCCCGCTTTTCTTGCAAACACTAACTCTCGTTTATACCGAGAACGACGATCCGCAACCGCAAGTCGTGGTGGCGTTCGGGTTCTTGATCACGAACTGCGAACCTTCCAGACCTTCGGTGTAGTCGATCTCCGCGCCAACCAGATACTGGAAGCTCATCGGATCGATCAGCAACTGCACGCCATTCTTGTTCATCACGGTGTCGTCTTCGTTGGCCACTTCGTCGAAAGTGAAACCGTACTGGAAGCCGGAACATCCGCCGCCGCTGACGAACACGCGCAGCTTCAGTTCGGAATTGCCTTCTTCTTCGATCAATTGCTTCACTTTGTTGGCCGCATTGTCGGTGAACAGCAGCGGGTCTTGCGTTTCTGTTACGGTATTCATGTTATCTCCTGATTAATTTGATGATGACTCGGCTGTTCCAAGTTTGAATGCCACTACCTTGTCTTCTGCTTGCGCCAGATGGATCAGTTTGCCTTCAACGATCGCGCCCAACTGTATCTCCAGCGTTCTATAGTGAACGTCCCCTGTGACCTTGGCCTTGCTTTGTAGTTCCAGATATTCCGCCACATGCACCGGACCGACCACAGTACCATTCACAACAAGATGGGTAACCTTGATCTCGCCGTCCACACGCGCCTGCTCGCTCAACACCAATGTGCTCGGCTTGCTCGGGTCGGCGATGACACTGCCTTTGATCTCGCCATCCACGCGCAGACCGCCCGTGAAAGTGACGTTGCCTTCGATCCGGGTTCCAGCGCCAACCAGGGAGTCGATACGGTTCTGGGGTTTTGTTTGCCGACTGCTGAACATGCTTGTCTCTCCTTTAGGATACGGGTTGCAGGCCGATCGTCCGCGTGATCTTGGGTTCCTGTACACCCTTCTCGAACACCCGCACCTCGACGCTTTCGAGCGTCATCTCCGACGGCAACTTGATAACCTTGTCCACTCGCTGGTAATACTTGAAGCTTAATTGATACGACGTAATATCCTGTTGCGAGTCCGCCTGCGGGAATTGTAGCACTACTTTATTGCCGTCCTGCTCACCGTTAACCACTAGCTGCATGTTGCCTTTGAACTCACGGCCGCGCTGTTGCACGCTCTGCACCAGCAGCATGCGCAGATGATATTCGCCAGGCAAGGAATCCGGCTCGATCTTCAGGCGATGGATGGACAGCTCCGCCTCGCGCGCGCCGGTCAACGGCAGGTTTTCGAAGAACAGCAGATCTTCCTTCAGACGCGCATTTTCCTCGTTCAGGTTTCTAACCTGCGCATTGACCTCGATATCGGAAGCATGTTCGATCTGCCCCTGGCGCTCAAAAGCCGCAATCTGATTGGTCAACTTGGCATTCTCTTCCTGCAGAGAGAACACCTGATCGCGCAACTCGCTCAATTCTTTTTCCGCCTGGCCGCGATGGAAACCGGCCAACTCCAGACCGAAACCATACGCCCACCAAACCATCAGCCCGATCAATATCACGAAAGGTACTGCAATCGCCCAGCGCACATACCAGGGCACAAAAGCCCGTACCGCCAAACGTGGCGCAGAGATGCTGAACTTGCGGCGGAAACTCCGCATTATTTTCATATTCATATCAGGGCAGCAAAGGAACCACGTTCAGGCCGGTATTTTCAGGCAGACCACACATGATATTCATGTTCTGCACCGCCTGGCCCGCCGCGCCTTTCACCAGATTGTCGATCACCGACAACACCACCACCGTGTCGCCGCCCTGCGGCCTGTGCACCGCGATGCGGCACATGTTGGAACCGCGCACGGTGCGCGTCTCCGGCATGCTGCCCGCAGGCAGCACGTCGACGAAAGCTTCGTTGGCATAGCGCTGTTCGAACAATGCCTGCAAATCCGCTTCCTTCTTCAGGCGACCATACAGCGTGGCATGGATGCCGCGTATCAACGGAGTAAGGTGCGGCACAAAAGTCAGTCCGACCGGCTTGCCCAATACATTGGCCAGTCCCTGTTTGATCTCCGGCAGGTGCCTGTGCCCGGCCACGCCATAGGCCTTGAAATTGTCCGATGCTTCGGCAAACAGGGTGGGAATCTCGGCCTTGCGGCCTGCACCGGAAACGCCGGATTTGGAATCGGCGATCAAGGAACCTTCCTCGATCAGCCCTGCTTCAAGCAAGGGAATGAAGCCCAATTGCACCGCTGTCGGGTAACAACCCGGATTCGCCACCAACCGTGCCTGTTTGATTTTTTCCCGGTTCACTTCGGGCAGGCCGTACACCGCTTCCGCCACCAGATCGGGGCAGGCGTGCGTCATGCCGTACCATTTTTCCCATACGGCGATGTCCTGGATGCGGAAGTCTGCCGCGAGGTCGATCACGCGCACGCCGGCATCCAGCAATGCCCGCGTCTGCTGCATGGCAATACCATTGGGGGTCGCAAAGAACACCACGTCGCACTGGTCGAGATGTGCCTCGTCGGGATGGGTGAAAGACAGGTTTACATAACCGCGCAGGCTGGGGAACATCTGGCTGACCGGCGTGCCCGCATCGGCGCGCGAGGTAATCGCGTGCAACTGCACTTGCGGATGCCCCGCCAACAGCCTCAGCAACTCGACCCCGGTATAACCTGTTCCGCCTACGATTCCGACCTTCAGCACGATTTTTCCTTCCAACAAAACATGCGAATGATAAATGAAAAGGCCGCCCTTTGGCGGCCTTTCCAGTTCTGCAACAAGCGAATTAACGCTTGGAGAATTGTTTCCTGCGGCGCGCCTTGCGCAGACCGACCTTCTTACGCTCGACTTCACGCGCATCGCGAGTCACCAGACCCGCCTTGCTCAAAGTGGGCTTGAGGCTTGCATCGTAGTCGATCAGGGCACGAGTGATACCGTGGCGCACTGCACCAGCCTGGCCGGATTCGCCGCCGCCGGAGACGTTCACCATGATGTCGAACTTGCCTGTTGTTTCTGTCAGTTCCAGCGGCTGACGCACCACCATACGGCCTGTCTCGCGGGAGAAGAACACGTCGATAGGCTTGTCGTTGACAGTGATGTCGCCCTTGCCGGGTTTGATGAATACACGTGCCACCGCGCTCTTGCGACGACCGGTTCCGTAGTTATAAGTTACGCTCATGATTAAGCCTTCAACAGATCAATGGGTTTCGGTTGCTGCGCGCTGTGCGGGTGAGTCGCACCGCCGTAGACCTTGAGCTTGCTCAACATCGCATAGCCCAGCGGACCCTTCGGCAACATGCCGCGCACGGCCTTTTGCAGAACACGCTGCGGATGGCGCTGTTGCAGCTTGAGGAAATTGGTTTCGTAGATACCGCCGGGATAGCCCGTATGGCGGTAGTACATCTTGTCCTGGGACTTGTTGCCGGTCACGCGCAGCTTGTCGGCATTGACGACCACGACGAAATCGCCGGTGTCGACGTGCGGTGTGTAGATGGCCTTATGCTTGCCGCGCAAGCGGATAGCGATCTGGCTGGCCAAACGGCCCAGGATCTTGTCGGCGGCATCCACCAGCAACCAGTCATGCTGGACTTCGTGCGGCTTTGCGGAAAATGTTTTCATGGCATTTCCTAAAACTAAAAATGGTTAACAGACTGCGAAGGGCGCGCATTCTAAGCGAGACCCCCATCCCTGTCAAACCATTATCGAAAAGTCCGACCACCCTGCCGGAAAGGCTATAACTGAAGCACTCCGTCCAGCCAATCCTTCCATCGGGCATATTTGGCCGGCAACCCGGGCGCAGGCCGGATTACATTGAGCTTTTCAGCGGTTCTGGCACCCGCACAGGGCATGCCGGCCGCCAGTTGTGCTGCCCCCAGCAGGCTGGCATCCGCTTGCGGCAGCCGGAAAACGGCTAACGGCACACATTGGGCGATGCCCTGTTGCAGGCAGGGCAAACCGGACAAGCCGCCGGAAAGATAGACGCGCTCAATGCCAAATTCGCGCTGAAAGTCTTCCAGAATGCGCGCAACCCGAAAAATGATGCCCTCCTGCAGCAGGATAGCAATGCGCTCGGGCGGCAGATGCTCGACCGGTTCCGAGAACATGAGACCCAGTTCACCGTTGAAATACGGCGCCCCCAGCCCGCTCGGCTCGGCCAGACAAAAGATGTCGTCGCTTGCCAACTCTTCAACATGGCACGCATCGGCCGGATAAGGCCTCAATGCGGCGGCAATGGAGTTAAGCGTGCCTTCGGCGGCCAGATGCACCTGCCGGGCCTCGTCCTGCCACACCAGGGTTTGCAGGTAGCCCTCCGGCGCGCGGCGCTTCTCCGGCAGATAGCACACGACGAATCCGCCCGTGCCCAGATTGACCAGCGCTTCCGGTTGGCCTGTGGCGATGCTGGAGACCAGTGCGGCCGACTGGTCGCCCAGGCTGGCCTGCAAAATCAAGCCATTCTCCAGCGGCAGCCCCAACCCGGCAGAAGTCCTGACCTGCGGCAGGATTTGCTGCGGAATGCCGAACAGCTCGCACAGCACAGGCGACCACTGCTGGCCATGAATATCCAGCAGCAAAGTGCGCGCAGCCATGGATACATCGATGACATGCTGTTTGCCGCCGGTCCAGCGCCAGATGAGAAAAGTATCCAGCGTGCCCAGCAGCCACTCCCCGCTCAACAATTGCTCACGCCACGATGGATGTTCGCGCAGCAGCACGCGCAGTTTGGGGGCCAGGTAATACGGGGTGAGCGGCAACCCAGTAAGTGCGCGGATGGCATCTTCCCTGTCGCGCAAAGCCTCGCAGCTTTCCGCTCCTCTGTCGTCCTGCCAGGAGATCAGCGGCGTCACCGGCTTGCCGCTGGCACGTTCCCAGAGCAGGAAGGAAGAACGCTGGCTGCACAGTCCGAGCGGCGGGAAGTACGACGCGCCCGGTGTTTGAGCCAGACATTCCGCAAGCACCGCATCGGCGGTCTCGGCGTAGGCCAGCGCATCGCTCTCGTAGTGCCCGCTATCAGTGGATATACAGGGGGCATGGCGCGAGACGATGCCGCCAAGTTTGCCGTCTTGCGACAACAATCCCGCCTTGATCCCCGTCGTCCCCAGGTCGAGTGCGACAGCAACGATCATTTGAGGCAGGCCTCCGCCTCCAGCGCAATCTTGTCTTCATTCCAGCCCAGCGCTGGCGCAAGCAGTTCGGCTATATGGCGCAATTCGGTCGCATCCATTTTCGCCAGAATCAGCAGCGGCATGCGGCGGCGCAGCAGATCGGGCAGATGCACCACCATCTCGTCGCGCGCGCACAGCATCAGATCGGCAAAGATAAAAGGAAGGTCGGGCACGATGCGCGCCGCCAGTTGCGGCGTTTCTTTGACAATATGAAATACCTGATCGATGCGACTGCCATGGCGGCGCATCAGCCATTTTGCGCACTCCGCATCGATACCGAGTTGCTGCGCCTGCGCAACATTCTCTTCCGACCACACGGCAAAATCCTGCTGCGGCTTCCACGGAAAATCCCGGCCATTCGTCGCGCAGCCGCTTGCCACGCCAAGGCGCGCGCATACCGCATCGACAATGACGGTCGCATCTTCGCGTGCCGAGGTGAGCTTGCCGCCGATGGCGTGATGCAGCCCGCTATCCGCTGTCTTCAATTCCCAGTCGCGGCTGACCGATGAAGGATGGGCGGCATCGCTTTGCTTCATCACGCGCACACCGGCGTAGCTGCCGATGACATCTTCTTTCTTCCATGCTGTTTTCAGATATCGGTTGGCCGCAGCCAGCAGGTAATCGACCTCTTCCGCCTCAACCACCACGCGATCGATATCGCCGCGATAGTCCGTGTCGGTGGTCCCCAGCAAAGTGCGTCCGTACCACGGGATAATGAAGAACACGCGGCCATCCGATTTTGCCGTGAGCAAAATGGCCTCGCTGGTCGGCAGGGCAGGCAGCACCAGATGGATGCCTTTGCTCAGGCGGCACCATTCGCGCCCCTGTTCTGTCGCAGTCGTCCACTGCCCGGCGGTGCTGACGTATTGTCGGGCATGCACTTCAGCCGTCGCATCCGTCACAGCATCCCGCACCAGCGCACCGCATATCCTGCCCCGGTCTTCATCCCAGGCAACAAGTTTGGCGTAATTCACGCATACCGCGCCATGTGCCATCGCCCCCGCCACCAGTTCCAGCACCAGCCGCGCATCGTCGGTTTGCGCATCGCCGTAGGTGAAGCCGCCTTTCAGCGCGGCATCATCGAGAAAGGGAAAGTGTTCGGAAAAATGCGCATGGTCAAAATGGTGATGCTGCATGGGCTCGCCGGGGAATCCGGCCAGCGTGTCGTACAGCATCAATCCTGCCTTCAGTTTCAAAGTGCCATTGCGGCTGTCGGCATACACCGGCACACCGAAGCGCAACGGCCACACGCGATGGGGTGCCGCCTGCAGCAACATGCGCCGCTCTCGCAGCGCCTTGCGCACCAGTTTGAAATCGTAGGTTTCCAGATAGCGCAGGCCACCGTGGATCAGTTTGCTCGACGCGGACGAAGTCGCGCTCGCCCAGTCGCCCTGCTCCACCAGCGCGACCCTGAGTCCGCGCAGCGCAGCATCGTAAGCCGTCCATGCGCCGTAGATGCCGCCACCGCAAACCAGCAGGTCGAATTCGCCGTTCAGCGCTAAAAAGTCGCGTTTCATTCATTCCTCATTGATTTCGTCATTCCCGCGCAGGCGGGAATCCAGCGTTATATACAATATGCTTCTTAGTTTGTCCTCGCTTCGCGAGGGGTATTGAATCAACTGGATTCCCGCCTGCGCGGGAATGACGGATAGCTAAATATTTTCGCGCCTCATCTGCAACGCCTTGTCCGGCACGTCGCTGATCAGCACATCCACGCCCAGGGTCAGCGCGCGGGTGATCTCGGCGTCGGTGTCGCAGGTATAGACGGCGATGAGTTTGCCGCGGTCGCGCAGCAGTTTCACCATATCCACATCCAGCGTGGAAATGTGCACGCACAAGCCGTGCAGGAAAGGTTGCTCGTCCAGCGCACGCTGCGCGTTTCGGACGTTATGTTCCGGCTCCAGGTTCAGTACCAGCGGGAACTGTTCGGCAAAGCGATGTGCATAGATGAGGCTGTCGAGATTGAATGACGAGATGATGATGCGATCATCCGTCACCGGCCCCACCAGCCCGAGCGTCTTCCTGACCTTTAGCTCTTGCCGCACCTGCATTTCCCAGTCGCGATTCTTGATCTCCAGCAGCAAGCGGCAGCGCGAGCGATAGGCCGACAGGAATTCCTGCAGACTCATCACCCCTTCGGGTGCAGCCGCAGCCGAAAAGTGCGCTGCAAAATTCATCGCCTGCAATTGCGCGTAGTCGTAATCGTCGATGTGGTTGCCGGGCAATTTCAGCTTCTTCAGGTCTCGGTCGTGCCACAGTACTGTCTCTTCGTCGCGGCTGAGCTGCACATCGGTTTCGATGCCGTCGATGGGGTAAGTCAGCGCCTTGTCGAAAGCGCTGCGCGTGTTCTCGGCAGCTTCACGGTTTGCGCCGCGATGGGCGAAGATCAGGGTTTTGCTCATGCCAAGCCCTCGATGAAGTATTGCATGGATGCTTCCAGCGCAGCGTAGTGCGGGTTATAGGTCAGCCGCCGTACAACACCCTGGCGGAGATTCTGCTCGGTCGCTTCGCCCAGCCATGAATCCGGCCCGCGCGCGCAGCAGGCGTGGTAGCTGGGCTTGTCGTTTTCGTAGTAATGCAGGCAGTTCACATAGTCGCCATCGGCCCCGTAATGCTCGTCCTCCGGCGGCATGACGATGGCGGTGTGCGCACTGCTTAAAATGCGCTTCTCCGGCACTGCGCTGTTCACCCACTCGATATTCTGGCGATCGGGTTTATTCGTCGCGTACCACACCAACCTGTTTCCTTCATGCCGTGCGCGATCCATAAAACCCAAGGTCGCCGACGCGGATACCGTGACATCGTCCGCGCTGGCGGCAATGAAAATCGGTATCTTCAACCCCGCCCGCGGCAAGGCCTGCGTCAGAGAATACATTTGCGCGGCGGCATTCTTGCAGAAGGATTCGTATTTGTATTTGTCGCGATCCTGCATCACGTTTAGCCACGCCTCCTTGGGCACCCACCTGCTGTAGAGCCGGTGCAGGTTCGCCCACTTTGCGCGCAGGTCGATCTCGAATGCCGGGGAAAACAGGAACAGGCCGCACACGCGCTTGTCTTTCGCGCTTTGCAGCACGCTCAATGCGGCACCTGCCGAAAGGCCGCCGAGATACAACTCATCCACTTCTTCCGCCAGTCTGCTGGCGCCGAAATTCACCGCCTTCCTCCACTCCTTCCAGCGTACCTTGAGCAGATCGCCGGGCTGGGTGCCGTGTCCCGGCAGCAGCGGCACCATGACGCGAAAGCCCATGCGCTGGAAGAACGCGGCCAGATGGCGCATCTGGTACGGCGAGTCGGTCAGGCCGTGTGTCAGCAAAATGCCGCGCCTATAGG
This sequence comes from Sideroxyarcus sp., assembly GCA_049286265.1. GTDB lineage: Bacteria > Pseudomonadota > Gammaproteobacteria > Burkholderiales > Gallionellaceae > Sideroxyarcus. Next base: position 53,409 of record JBAQDF010000043.1, on the reverse strand, counting down.
GCTTATCGCTCCCTTTTTCAAAATTGCCGGTCGGCAGAAGTTCGAACGGCGAATTTCCGGCAATGATTTGCTCCCCGTCGTTCTTCCATTCGTGGATCTGCCGCAGCATCTCCTGCGTGCGCTGCACATAGGCCGCGAACGACATCCCGTGGCCGATAAAGCGTGAATTCACCCCTGATGGCTGATGCCTCAAGCCAAGTATATCCATCAATCCTCCGTCATATTCGCGTAACAACCCGGCGCTATCTTCTGCTACCCAATCAGGTTAGCAGGAACACCCCATGCACGGCATTTTACCTGTCGAGATGAACCGTACCACCGCCCGCGCGCAATTTCTGGCAAAACTCGTCTTGCCGCGCGCCAAGGAAACAACTATGTCGCCATTACGGGAAATCATCGAGCAACGGCGTTTGAACGCCATTTTCCAGCCCATTATCGACCTCAAGAGCGGCGAGTTCCTGGGCTTCGAGGGATTGATACGCGGCCCGGCGGACAGCCCTTTGCATTCCCCGATCAACCTGTTCGGCGCAGCAGCACAGCAGGGAATGCAGCTGGAACTGGAAATGCTGTCGCGCCAGACCGTACTGGAAGCGTTCGCCAAACTCAACCTGCCGGGCAATCTGTTCCTCAACGTCAGTCCGCAGACAATGACCCATCCCAGCTTCAGGAACGGCCAGACGCTGGCGTTCTTGCGTCAGTTGGGCATAGAGCCGGAACGGGTCATCATCGAGATCACCGAGAACCAGCCGACTTTCGATTTCGAGGGCATGCGCAGCGCGCTGCTGCACTACCGCGCGATGGGTTTCAAGATCGCCATCGACGATCTGGGCGAAGGCTTTTCCAGCTTGCGCCTGTGGTCGGAGTTGCGCCCGGAGTTCATCAAGGTCGACATGCATTTTGTGCAGGGAGTGGACAGGGACCCGATCAAGCTGCAGTTCCTGAAGTCCATCCAGCATATCGCCGAAAGCTGCGGCACCCACGTCATCGCCGAAGGCGTGGAGACCGAGGCCGAATTGCGCGTAGTCAAGGATATCGGCATCGCGTTCGGCCAGGGCTATTTCATCGCGCGCCCTAGCCCCACGCCGCCGTTGCTGGCCTCCGCCGAGACCGGCAGCATCATCAACTCGTCCAACATCGCCATCTTCCCCATGGCCGAATTGAACCAGCGCTCGCAAATGACGGCGTCCAAGCTGCTGACCTACGTCGAGCCGGTGCTGCCCGAAACGCTGAACGATCACGTGTTCGAGCGCTTCAACACCAATCCCGCATTGCGCATCATCCCCGTGGTCAAGGGCGGCAAACCGCTCGGCATCATCAACCGCTACCAGTTCATCGACCGCTTCGCCAAACCTTATCAACGCGAGCTGATGGGCAGGAAGCCGTGCGAGGGGTTGATCCAGGGCGAGCCGCTGCTGGTGGAAAAGAACATGCCCATCGCCGAGTTGAGCCACTTCCTGGCCGAGGCGGACAGCCGCCATTTCGCCGACGGTTTCATCATCACCGAGAACGGGCGCTACACCGGCGTCGCCTCGGGGCAGGACCTGCTGCGCGAACTGACGCAAATGCAACTGGAAGCCGCGCGCTATGCCAACCCGCTTTCGCTGCTGCCGGGCAACGTTCCGATCAACGAACACATCGAACGCCTGCTGCATGCGAACACTTCATTTGTCGCCTGCTACTGCGACCTCGACCACTTCAAGCCCTTCAACGACAACTACAGCTACCGCAAGGGCGACGAGATGATCCAGCTCACCGGGCGCATCCTCAACTGGGCATGCGACCCCAAGCTGGATTTCATCGGCCACATCGGCGGCGACGACTTCATCCTGCTGATGCAAAGCCGCGACTGGAAGACGCGCTGCGAGCAGGCGCTGCGCTCGTTCGAACAGGCCACCGGCCTCCTGTTCAGGGAAGAGCACCTGGCCGCGGGCGGCTACAGCAGCGAAGGCCGCGACGGCACGATCAAGTTCCATCCGCTCACCAGCCTGTCCATCGGCGCGATCCAGGTCGCGCCCGGGCAATTTGTGTCGCACCACGAAGTATCCGCCGCCATGTGCGACGCCAAGAAGATGGCAAAAAAGATCAGCGGCAACAGCTTATTCGTCGAGCAACGCGCCGTAGTTGCAAAACAAGGAGGGCAAGTTCCATGAAAAAACCCGTTACAGAGAAAATCGCTTACAGCATACACACCCTGCTGTTCACGCAGGGCTTCAGCAGAACACTGGAATACTTCTGCACGTTCTCCGTGTTCTCGGTGCTGTCGGCGGAATAATACACGTAGGGTGGGCACGTTTCATGTGCCCACGCGTGCCTCCATGAATTTACCGCGTGGGCACAAAGAACGTGCCCACCCTACATTTGAATTTGGAATTATCTTGACTCGAAGAATAATCGCCCTCTTCCGCGCCACACGCCTGGCATTGCACATCGGCTACGGCCTGACGCTGGCCGTGGCCTATCCGTGGTTCAGCCTGGCGCTGCGGCGGCGCATCCTGCAACGCTGGTCTGCCGATCTGCTGCATATCTTCAACGTGCGCATCGATATCGGCAGCGACGATCCGTTGCACAAATTGCGTCACGGCCTCATCGTCACCAACCACATTTCCTGGCTGGATGTGTTTGTGTTGAATGCGGTGGTGCCGATGCGCTTCGTGGCCAAATCCGAAGTCAGGCGCTGGCCGGTGATCGGCTGGCTGTGCGCGCGGGCGCAGACCCTTTTCCTCGAACGCGGCAAGGCGCGCTCGGCGGCGCGCATCAACGTACAGATGATTACTTTGCTGCATCAGGGCGAATGCCTCGCCATCTTCCCCGAAGGCACCACCACCGACGGCACGCAAGTCGCGCATTTCCATTCGTCGCTGCTGCAGCCGGCAATCGACGCCGAGGCATTGGTGCACCCCGTCGCCATTCGCTACCAGGATTACGACGGCATGCACAGCACTGCTGCCGCCTATATTAACGAGATGTCTTTCGGGGCATCGATGTGGAACATCCTGAGCGAGCCGGAGTTGCATGTCCGCCTCATCGCCACACCGCCGCTTCAAGCGCAGGAAATGGACCGGCGCACACTGACACGGACGGCGCACGAGCGCATCGGTAGCGCCCTGCGTGAAGCAGCTTCATTGAACTTTCATATTCCCGTAACCCCCATGCAACATTCGGAAACTACTCTTCTCCCATCAACCCGATAGGAGCAAGACAATGTTAGACCTGATCCGGCAACAGCAAGCACACGAAGCCCAGCGCAAACTTACTTTCAGCTTGGCACGCACCGTGACCGAAATCGCCGAAGCCCAGCGCATCCGCTACAAGGTGTTCGGCGAAGAGATGGGCGCGAATCTGCCCAGTGCCGCGCTGGGACTGGACATCGACCGCTTCGATGAGTTCTGCGACCACCTGCTGGTGCGCGACCATGCCAACAGCAAAGTGGTCGGCACCTATCGCATCCTGCCGCCAGAGCAGTCATACAATTCAGGCGGTTACTATTCCGAAACCGAATTCGACCTGTCGCGCCTGATGCATTTGCGCGACCGCATGGCGGAAGTGGGCCGTTCCTGTGTGCACCCCGATTACCGCGACGGCGCGACCATTACCCAGTTATGGGCGGGACTGGCCGATTACATCGGCAAGCACGGCCATGAATACATGATCGGCTGCGCCAGCGTCAGCATGAGCGACGGCGGTCACTACGCGGCCAGCGTCTACAACAAGGTGCACAAGCTGCACGCAGCCCCGGCCGAGTACCGCGTGTTCCCACATTGCCGCCTGCCGCTGGAATCGCTGAACCAGAACCTGGACGTGATCGTCCCTCCGCTGATCAAAGGCTACCTGCGCCTGGGTGCCTACATCGCGGGCGAACCGGCCTGGGATCCCGATTTCAACTGCGCCGACCTGTTCATCCTGATGCCGGTGTCGCGCATGAACGCGCGTTATGCCAAGCATTTCATGCGGAAGACAGCACAGTCGTAAATACAACACATTTGGCTCTCCCCTGTTAACGCGCATGATTTATGATGCGCGTTCTTTTTTATACTTATCAAGGAAAGACCCAATGGAAAGCCCTCACAAAGGAAAAACCGGCCTGGTGCGTTTATTGAACGCCTTCGGCTACTCCATCGCCGGATTTCGCGCTGCCTATAAACACGAGGACGCCTTCCGCCAGGAAGTGCTGCTCGCGGCCATTCTCATTCCGCTGGCACTGTGGCTGCCGGTGGGCTATCTCGGCAAGGCGCTGATGGTCGGCAGCGTATTGCTGGTAATCATGATCGAACTGATCAATTCCGCCATCGAGGCCACCGTGGACCGCATCTCGCTGGAAAACCACGACCTCGCCAAACGCGCCAAGGACATTGGCAGTTCGGCGGTGCTGGTGAGTTTGATCAATGTTATCGTGGTGTGGGCTCTGGTCTTGTTGTCGAAATATTAAGGTTCTATGGGAGCGCCGACGTCCTCGTCGGCAATATTTTTCTCAATAGCCGACGAGACGTACCAAAGGCAGGCAATCCACTGTCAAGCAAGCTTGACGTGGAATTGACACTCGGCGCTCCCACTAAGCCGTGCCCACCCTACGGCTGTCATTTATTCTTAATGAAGGTTTAATCAAATATTCATGCGCGCGCGACATCATGCGCCGCATGAATACACCAAAAGACATCCCAAGCACGAGCCAGCCGCTTAACATCGCGCTGGTCACCGAAACCTACCTGCCCGAGGTGAACGGCGTTGCCATCACTATCGGACGCATGGTGCAGGGCCTGCTCAAGCGCGGACACCGCATACACATGGTGCGCCCGCGCCAGTTCAAACAAGATGTTGGGACGAAGGAGGACAGCTACGAAGAAACGCTGGTGAGCGGCATGCCGATCCCGGGTTACCCCGAGTTGAAGTCCGGCCTGCCCGCAAAAGGTCTGCTGCTACGCCTGTGGAAACTGAAACGCCCGGACATCGTGCACATCGCCACCGAAGGTCCGCTGGGCTGGTCGGCTTTGTCTGCCGCGCGCAAACTCGGCATTCCGGTGAGCACGGATTTCCACACCAACTTCCACAGCTACACAGCGCATTACGGCATCGGCTTGCTGAAGAAACCCATTGCCGCCTACCTGCGCCACTTCCACAACAAGGCGGCATGCACACTGGTTCCCACCGCTTCCTTGCAACAGCAACTGGAATTCGAAGGCTACAAGAACGTGTTCGTGGTCTCGCGCGGCGTTGATTCCGAACTGTTTCATCCGGCCAAGCGCAGCAGCGAGTTGCGCACTGCATGGCACGCGGATGACCACACCCCTGTGGTCATGCTGGTGAGCCGCATCGCGCCGGAAAAGAATCTGCATGTCGTCATCCAGGCGTTCGAGCAAATGCGCAAGATCAACCCGCTGGCGCGGCTGGTGATGGTCGGCGACGGCCCTGCCCGTGCCGAGCTGGAAAAACAGCATCCGCATGTGATCTTTGCCGGCATGCAAACCGGCGAACCGCTGGCGCAACACTACGCCTCCGGCGACATTTTCCTTTACCCCAGTCTGACCGAGACCTACGGCAACGTCACCATTGAGGCAATGGCCAGCGGCCTGGCGACCGTCGCTTACGACTACGCCGCCGCGCGCCAGCACATGCGACACGACGAAAACGGATTGCTGGTGCCGTTCGCCGATACCGATGCCTTTATCAAGATCGCCACCGGCCTGATCACCGACATGGATCGCGTGCAGCGCCTGCGCCTTGCGGCACGCCAGACCGTGGAAGCGCTGACTTGGGAACATATCATGGGCGAGATGGAAGCCGTGCTGCTTGATACCGTGCGCAAAGAAGGAGTTCAACATGTCCAACCTGAACTTACAACTGCAGCAAATTAGCCGCTGGGACGCAGAACTCTGCGCCTTTTGCAATCGGCGCAGCCGCAACTTTACCGTGCGCAATTTCTTCCGCCTGGCCAGCCGCCTGGGCGACGGCGTGTTCTGGTACACGCTGATGATCGTGTTGCTGTTTCAATATCAGGCAGCCGCATTGCCCGCCGTCTTGCACATGATAGCGGTCGGCCTGATCGGCACCGTCGCCTACAAATTCATCAAGGGCAGGACCCTTCGTCCGCGCCCGTTCAACGTCTATCCGGCCATCGTCTGCGCCGGCAAGACACTGGACCAGTTCAGCTTCCCCTCCGGCCACACCATGCACGCAGCCGCATTCAGCATCGTCGTGCTGGCCTACTACCCCGGCCTGTTCTGGCTGGTGGTCCCATTCGCCGTACTGGTCGCGCTGTCGCGTCCGATACTCGGCCTGCATTATCCCAGCGATGTGCTGGCGGGCGCGGCGCTGGGAGCGGCGATTGCGGGGATTTCCCTGCTGCTCTAATTGCGACTGAAATGAAATGTCACAGGCTGGTGTTGTCCTTCAACTAACGGCTAACGTCTAGCGACTACCGACTGAATGCTGAACACATCCTGCGGCAGCGGAATCCGGTATGCCAACTGTATCGGCGTAACCAATTCGATCCGTTGCCGCACTACCGGATCATCCGCATGCGGATTGGCATCCCACACCGGCTCTTCGCCCAGCAGGATGCGATCGATATGCGTCAGCCGCGCGCTGGTTTCGCTCAGGTAATAATTGAAGCGGCGCTGCATCCCGGCATCGAGCAGACGCGCGCCGTGGTAGCACAGGTGCGACAGGCGGCTACCGCGCAACAGATTTTCCGCCCCTGCCAGCATTGCCACACCGCGTGTCGCCAGCGATTTGGAGCAAACGAAATGCTGAGCCACGTAGTCAGCCAATTCGTTCTGATGCGTGTGCATCAACTCGCCCGGCTCGACAAACAACTGCTTGCGAATATGCATATCCATCGCCCACTCACACGCCGCATGCGTCAACAACGGCACATTGCCCCACATCTTTTCGTGGGCAGGAACAAAGTGGTTGTGCGCGATCACGTCTACCAGCAAGTGGCTAACGAAACCCAGCGACAACGCGTATTCCTCGTCACTCTGTGCATCGTCCAGCAACTTGCGGGCGCGCTGCCACTGGTGCGTGGTCGAGAACGGTTCGCCCCAGGGGCGCTCGCTCAAAAGCGCCAGATCGGGAAGACAGGCGCCTGCCAGCACCAGTTTGGGAAAGGATTTGATCGCGCGCCGGTAACGCGGATCGGTCAGCGGCACCGACCACAGCAGCAACTGTGCGAAATAAACGTGGGTGTACAACCCCCAGGCGTTTGCATCTGCACTCCACAGCAGCAGGGGTATCAACCAGCGCCAATTTTTAGTTACTTGCTTCATGCCGCGCAGTGTCGCCGCGACATGCGAAACTTTAATGACAGTCAAGTGATTTTATTGTGACGCGCCTCTGCGATATTTGCGCACAGACACGTCAACGTACAACTCGAACACACCGTCATTCCCGCGAAGGCGGGAATCCATCGGTTTAATCTATAATGCAGTTCGGTTTAGTCTTCGCTACGCGAAAAATGTTTGTTTTGCTGGATTCCCGCCTTCGCGGGAATGACGGTTTTGGGATTTCTTAAACTCACTAATGACCATGTCCTGGTTCTTCACCAACCTTCTCAGCGCCTTCCTGCTGCCACCGCTCAACCTGCTGCTCGTTGCGGCGCTCGGGTTGTGGCTGTGGCACAAACGCCCGCTTATTGCTCGTACGCTGCTCACAGCTTCGGTTGTTTTGCTGTGGCTGCTCTCCACACCCTATTTTGCGGGTTTATTGCTGCAAGGACTTGAAGGCGAACCCTACGTTACCGACACCAGTAAACCGTTGGCTGACGCCATTGTCGTACTGGGCGGCGGCACCTATTTCCACGCGCCGGAATATGGCGGCGACACCGTTGGCCCGGAAACTCTGGAACGGTTGCGCTTTGCCGCCAAGCTCCACCGCGAAACCGGCAAGCCCGTTCTGGTCACCGGTGGTGCCCCGCAGGGCAACGGCACTTCCGAAGCGGAACAGATGAAACAAGTGCTGGTGCAGGAATTCAATGTACCGGTGCAATGGGCTGAAGTCGCCTCGGATAACACGCTGGAGAATGCGCGCCTGAGCCGCCAGATGCTCAAACAGGAAGGCATAAGCCGCATCTACCTGGTTACCCATGCATGGCACATGCCGCGTGCCGTGCAGTCCTTTCAGTCTGCGGGTTTTCAGGTCGTTCCCGCCCCCACCGCCTATACCACGCGCTACCGGACCGACTTGCTGGCCTTCATCCCGAATGCTGATGCCCTGCACGACAGCAGGATTTTCATGCATGAGTTGATCGGAATGCTCTGGTATCAGCTAAAATCGCGTTATTGACCGGATCGGCGGGAGCCGCCGACTTCATCGCCTGCTTCAGGCATGAATTGCCGTCCGGGATAGCAGCACACCATAAAAACAAACCAGCGAGGTGTCACATGAAAGCACGCATCAAATGGGTAGAAGAAGTTTCCTTTCTCGGCGAAACCGAGAGCGGCCACGCGGTTTTGATGGACGGCCCGCCTGCAGGCGGCGGACGCAATCTCGGCCCCAGGCCGATGGAAATGCTGCTACTCGGCACCGGCGCTTGCACCGCTTACGATGTGGTGAATATCCTGAAAAAATCGCGCCAGCAGATTACCGATTGCGTGGTGGACGTCCAGTCGGAGCGCGCAGATGCCGACCCCAAGATCTTCACCAAAATCCACCTGCATTTCGTCATCACCGGCAAAGACCTCAAACGCGAGCAAGTCGAGCGTGCCATCGACCTGTCGGCGAACAAATACTGCTCGGCATCCATCATGCTGGGGAAGGTGGCAGAGGTGACGCACGATTACGAGATTGTGGAAGGATGATTCTGTAGGATGGGCACGCTGTTGGTGCCCACGCGGAAACAGGTGCTGCTACAGCGTGGGCAGTGCGAGCGGGTAACGGCGCAGCCGTTGGGCTCCCGTCGGCCTCCCCCTTGCGGGGACCAACAACGTGCCCACCCTACGTCCAATCACACCCAATACACCGTCCGCGTCATCACTTTCGACATCCCGCGCATCGCCAGCTTCACCGGCAACGGCAATTCCGCCGCACCCAGTTCCACCGCCATGTCGGCATGCCCGACTTCATCCACGTACATCTGCTGCGCCACGGCTCGGCTCTTGGCATCCTGCGGCGGCAGGCCGTCCAGATGGCTTTGCAGGTGCGCGCCAACCTGGCGCTCGGTCTCGGCCAGAAAACCCAGATTCCATTTGTCGCCCAGCGCCCCCGCAAGCGCCCCCAGCGCCAGCGATCCGGTGTACCAGAATGGGTTGAGCAGGCTCAGCCTGCCGCCCAGCTCATACACACGATGCGAGGTCCAGGCCAGGTGCTCGGTCTCTTCCCACGCCGCCTGCTTCAATTTCTCCTGCACCACAGGATCGCGCGCCGTCAGCGCCTGCCCCTGATACAAAGCCTGCGCGCAGATCTCGCCGGTATGGTTGATGCGCATCAACGCGGCAGCATGCTTCTTTTCCGCTTCGCTCAGCTCTGCATCGGCAATATCCGCATCGGGATAAGGCCGCGCCGTTGGCGCTTTGGCGAACAACGTGCGCAGGCCCTTGTCGAATTCGATGATCAGACTATCCAGATTCAGCATGATTTCCCCAAGAATTCCAACTCCATTTTGGAATCACATTTTGTACGTACTTTTACGGATTCCATGTTTCTTCCCTCCTATTGAAGCGGCTCTATCCGGAAAGGTGCTTCACCATTAACTGCCAGTCGTGACACCGGCGAAGGCCGGCGTCCGGCTGATTGTTGCACCGGCATATACCTTGAGTGCAAGCTAAACCGCTTCCATTTCCTTTACCGCTTCATCCAGCACGGAATCCGAGACACCGCGTTTTCTTAACGCCTCAATCAGTCGTGCGGATGGCGCGCTTGAGAACTGCGCTTCGTCCTTGCGCAGACCTTCGCTGATGTAGGACTTCAATAGTGTCTGGTATCCGGTGTAGCCCTTGTGAGGCGCAATCTCCTTGAGAGATTCCACCACGTCCACAGGAATGCGCATAGTGATGGCAGTCATGGGACGGTCTTTGTTCAGGCGTTTCTTCAAGAGGTCAGTTAGCATAATTTTGCTCCTCTTCTGGTTCAGCGCGTCTGGCGGAAATGATTCGAATACACGACACCTCAAAGCGGACACCATGTTTGCGCCAGTTCGTGTCTGCTTTTTCGTCGTTCCAAACGAACAAGTCGCCGTTTAGTTCAAAGTGAATATCCATGCTTGACATTCTATTTGTTATATTGACATTGTCAATACATCACAGCAATCCAGGCGACTTGACGCATTCATGCAAGCCGAATCGTCAATGTTAACGGAATGAGCTTAGCGTCAAAGAACGCTTAAATATCAATAACAAAAAACGGCCACCCGAAGGTGGCCGTTCGATTTGTTGCACCGGTAAAACCGGTTTACAGCAGAAGTCAGAATTATAACCAGCGACTTGGCTGCGATCTTTTGCGGCCGGGTCGAATGGCTAGCTTAACTTCTTAGAACTTCTTGTTCAGGCCAACGAAGATTGCCTGGCTGCTGCCGCCAACTTTCAATGTGTTTACGCCCAGAGCGCCTTGAGCTGTCAAGCCGCCGCCGATTGCGTTGTTACCCACGCTGAATGCATTGGTGTTGTCGCCGTTGGAAACCTTCTCCAAGCCAGCATACATTGTCGTGGTCTTGGACAGGCCTTGCAGGTAAGCCACGGTCATGCCATTGGCGCTTGCATTCGTACCCCAAGTGTTGCTATCCATGGAGTTCTTGGCATAGCTGAATGCAACTGCGCCAGGTCCAACCGGTGCGACAGCGCTGAAGGACATTGCCTTGCTGGAGCCAAAGTCAGCACCAGTAACGTCCAACTTGGTGGTCTGGTAGGTCGCAAACAACTTGGCAACGCCCAGGTCATAGGAAGCGCCCAGAGCCATGTCCTTAATCTTAAGTTCATACGCTGCAACTTTTGCATTCGCGATCACACCACCAACAGCCAGAGGACCGGCAGCATAGTTCACGGAGATCAGGTAAGCAGGAACCTTCAAGTCTGCGCCAGCGGAAGGCTGGGCAATGTTACCAAGGCCAGTCGAACCTGCGTAGGAAGTTGCAGCAGAACCCGAAAGCGCAGTAACCAGAGCGTCTGCAGTCTTACCCAGACCTGTGTCAGTGGAGTAGTTCACGGCAAACGACAGACCGTTCATGTCCGGAGAGATGTAGGCCAGTGCGCGCTGAGCGCGGGCAGCGATTGTTGCAGAACCAACCAGGAATACACCGCCCTTGGTCATGGATTGCAACGGAGACACGAAAGAACCAGCGGTCGGGTCGAACTTCACAGCCCAGTCATAGCCTGTGGTTTGCAGGTAGCCGGTAGCAGCGGTACCGAAATCGCCAGCCAGTGCCAGCATTTGCTGACGTGCAGCACCGATACCGCTAGTAGCGGTGCTTGTGCCAGCGCCAGCGTTAGAAATCTGCGTGTCCAAAGCGTATTCGACTTTGGCAACAGCCTTCATGCCGTTGCTCAGGTCTTCAACGGTCACCACGCCAAGGCGGGAACTGGCCAGACCACCGGAAAGAACTTGCATGTCGCTCTTCTGGTCGTCGCCGGAAACGCGGGCAACAGTTGCGTCAACCACGCCGTACACGGTTACCTCAGCGAATGCGGGTACAGAGAAAGCAGCTGCGATAGCCAAAGCAATAATTTTCTTTTGCATTTAATAATCTCCTCAGAGTTTACATTTTCGATCGGGCCAATCCCTAGCGAAATAATCGGATCGGTGGGTGTTCCCGCCTAGTCCGAGGCGCAAAGTATCACCCCCTCTTTCCTGTTTCAAATTATATGAAGTGGCTGTGTGTCTTTTCTGCCACACATACCAAAAACGATATGCTCAAGTATTTTCAATTGCTTGTATTCATTTCATTAGTCTGTCGTTAAGTCTGCAACAAAAAACGGACATCCGAGGATGTCCGTTTCGATTTTGCAGCCTGAGGGTTATCAGGATAGTTTCAGACGACTCTTCAGAACGTGTGCTTCACGCCCATCGAGATCGCGGAAGGCGAGGTGCCGAACCCGGAAGAGGTGGTGGCAGCACCGGAGTTCTGCGTGAACTCATAGTTGATGCCCTTGCCGTTGCTGATCTTGCTGTACAGCGCGTACAACGTGGTGCGCTTGCTCATGCTGTGGTCGTAGCCGACCGCAACCATTTTGGCTTCGCTGTCCACGGTGGAACCCAGTTGACCTGCCTTGGAATAGGCCAGCTTGACAGCGCCGCTGCCCAGTTTCAGCTTGCCGCCCACGGTGAAGGCTTTATGGCCGTACTTGTCGGCCTGAGCCGTGCCCTGGTTGTCGCTGGTCTTCTCATACACTGCGCTGACCGAGTACATATCCTGGTTGAAACCAACACCCACCTTGGTAGCGGACTCATTGAGATCCCCCCCCAGCTTGTGCTTCTCATAGCCCAAGCCAACGTAGAAAGGTGCCAGGTCGACCATCAAGCCCAGGGACTGGGCGCTCTTGTCCACGTCGGTGCTTTTGTCGTTGGCCTCGGTCAGGTTCACTGTGGCGATGGCTGCGGTCACGCCGCCGAAAGAGGGACTGATATAGGCCAGCACGTCGGTGGGACGGCCGTCGAATGCCGCCGCAGCGGACAGACTCTTCACGCCGCCCAGCAGGGCGCGGTTATCCGCAATGCTGTCGCCAAACACATCCAGCTTGCGCGTGGACAGCTTGTAGGGGGTGTCATGGATACCCATCAGCACGGTGCCGAAGTCGCCCTTCAGGCCGGCGAAGGTGTTGCGGCTGGCGAAGGTGTTCTTGGCGGCGTCGTCAATGTTGATCTGCTGCTCGATCTGCCAGATCGCGGCCAGGCCGTCGCCCAGATCTTCAGAACCCTTGAAACCGAACTTGGACACGTTGCTGGATACCACACGCTTGCTCTTGCCTTCCACGGCAGTCGCGCCGTTGGCAGTGGTCGTGCCGTTGCTGGTGTTGATCACGTCATAGGACGCGTCGACTGTCCCGTAGAAAGTGAAGTTGGCATTGTCGGCGAACACAGGTGCGGAAATTGCGGAGGCGATTGCCAGCGCGATTAGTTTCTTTTGCATCTTTAATGCTCCTTTGGTTATGTTGTTTGCACCGCCCAGCACGCTGAGCAGCGGAATCATTTAAATTCCCCCTATTGAGAATTCGGGGCGGATTCTGCCGTGGAAATTTTCAAATCCCGCCCTGTAACAAAAATTTCACGGGACCGTCTCAATTGAGCAACGGCGCGGCTTGCGGTCATGAAACTGCAATGAAATTGCGGTAGGGAAAGTTGAAATCGGAGATATTGACGAACGACTTAAAACACGTTCGGTGAGTCAGGTAGGGTGCGCTTGCGCACCAATAGGTGATGGTGCACCAAAGGTAGGCAATCCGCAGCCAACCAAAGGTTGGGCGGATTTGACACCGCAAGCGCACCCTACATCTGCTGCAAGTCAGATCGAAAACGTGCTCAAGAGAGTCTAATCCACACGGCAAACAGGCCTATAAAGCATTATTGGTGGTAATTCTTTTGAGTAATCTGGTAAATTAATAATGCAGTCGCGTATTTCTAATGATCAAAAAAAGACCCCTCCCCCCAAAAGGGGAGAGTGGGATGGGGGAGGGGCAGGAAAACGCTTACTGATGATCCCGGGCAAGTTGCTTGTCCGGTTGGAGGTTGCGGCAGTCGGACTCATCTCGATCCGGCTGCCGTAGCACCAAGAATTACTTCCTGGCATTTCCTTTCTCGGCCAACTTGCGCCATGTTTCAACGACCGTGTCCGGATTGAGCGACATGGTCTGAATACCGGTCTTCATCAACCACTCTGCGAAATCGAAATGATCGGAAGGTCCTTGTCCGCAGATGCCGACGTATTTATTCAAGCGGTTGCAGGTGGTGATCGCCATCTTCAACAACGCCTTGACGGCAGGATCGCGTTCATCGAAGCGGTCCGCCACCAGGCTGGAATCCCGGTCCAGGCCCAGCGTCAGTTGCGTGAGGTCGTTGGAACCGATGGAGAAACCGTCGAAGTGTTGCAGGAACTCTTCGGCCAGTAACGCATTGGATGGAATCTCGCACATCATGATCAGGCGCAATCCCTTGTCGCCGCGCTTCAGGCCGTGCTTGGCGAGCGATGCCACGACTTCGCGCGCTTCCTGCACGGTGCGCACGAACGGGATCATCAGCTCGACGTTGGTGTAGCCCAGTTTTTCGCGCACGCGCTTCATGGCGCGGCATTCCAGCTCAAAACAATCCGAGAAATTCGCTGCCACGTAACGGCCCGCACCGCGGAAACCGATCATCGGATTTTCTTCCATCGGTTCGTACACATCGCCGCCCAGAAGCTTGCGATACTCGTTCGACTTGAAGTCGGACATGCGCACGATCACCGGCTTGGGCCAGAACGCGGCGGCCAGCGTGGAGACGCCCTCGGTGATTTTCTCGACGTAGAACTCTTCCGGGCTGGCGTAACCGGCAGCGCGATGCAGCACGGCTTCGTGCAGTGACTTCGGCAGTTTGGCGTGTTCCAGCACCGCCTTGGGGTGGATGCCGATCAGGTTGTTGATGATGAATTCGAGACGCGCCAGGCCCACGCCTGCGGATGGCAATTGCGCGAACTCGAAGGCCAGCGTGGGATTGCCCACGTTGAGCATCAGCTTGACCGGGATGGGCGGCAATTCGTCTTCACTATGGACGACGACCTCGAACGGCAGTTTGCCGTGATACACAAAACCGGTATCGCCCTCGGCGCAGGAGGCGGTGACGATCTCGCCTTCCTGTAGCGCGGTGGTGGCATGGCCGCAACCGACGATGGCGGGAATACCCAGTTCGCGCGCGATGATGGCGGCGTGGCAGGTGCGCCCGCCGCGGTTGGTGATGATGGCCGCAGCCTTCTTCATCACCGGCTCCCAGTTCGGATCGGTCATGTCGGTGACCAGCACATCGCCTGCCTTGACCTTGTCCATCTCGTCGGTGCTGGCGACGATGCGCACGCGGCCGGTGCCGATCTTCTGGCCGATGGCGCGGCCTTCGACCAGCACATCGCCGCGCTGTTGCAGGCGGTATTTCTCGGTGCCGCCGTTAGCGGCAGCATTCGACTTCACCGTTTCGGGACGCGCCTGCAGAATGTAGAGCTTGCCATCCACGCCGTCCTTGCCCCATTCGATGTCCATCGGGCGGCCGTAATGTTGTTCGATGGAAACGGCGTAACGCGCCAGTTGCAATACATCTTCATCGCTCAGCGAGAATTTCACCTGGTCGGCGGCAGGCACCGGCTCGATGCGGCAAGAGCGCCCGGCGGAACGCTGCTCGTCGAACACCATGCGCTGCTGCTTGGAACCGAGCGCGCGGCGAATGACCGCCGGGAAACCGGCCTGCAATTGCGGCTTGTGCACATAGAATTCGTCGGGATTGACTGCGCCCTGCACCACCATCTCGCCCAGACCGAAGGATGAGGTGATGAACACGGCATCGCGGAAACCGGATTCGGTGTCCAGCGTGAACATCACGCCGGACGCGCCCAGATCGGAACGCACCATGCGCTGCACGCCTGCCGACAGCGCCACGTCGGCATGGGTGAAGTCCTTGTGCACGCGGTAGGAAATGGCGCGGTCGTTATACAGCGACGCAAACACTTCGCGAATCGCGTGCAGGATATTGTCGATGCCCTGGATGTTGAGGAAAGTCTCCTGCTGGCCCGCAAACGAGGCGTCCGGCAAATCTTCCGCCGTGGCCGAGGAACGCACCGCGAAACTGCCATCGCCTGTTGCCGACAATTTGGCGTAGTGCGTGCGGATTTCGTCTTCCAGACGCTTGGGCAACGGCGCTTCGACGATCCAGCTGCGGATCTTGCGCCCGGCTTCAGCCAGCGCGTTGACGTCTTCCACGTTCAGCGTTGCCAGCGCCTGCTCGATGCGTTTGTCCAAGCCCTCATGCGCCAGAAAGTCGCGGTACGCCTGCGCCGTGGTGGCAAAGCCGCCGGGTACATGCACACCGGACGAGCTCAGCTTGGAGATCATTTCACCCAGCGAGGCATTCTTCCCGCCCACCTCCGGGATGTCAGTTAGACCCAGAGACTGGAACGGAATGACGTACGCTTGCATGAACTTCTCCTGTGTTGTTGTACTGCGTTTCATAAATCGGGCCGATATTTATTCCGGCAAAAAAATCAATTAATGCTCGTGCGCCTCGCGCTTGCATTGGTCTGTACCGCATTTGTGGTTGCCGCATCCGCAACCTTCGCCCTCTTCGCGCAGTGCGCCGAACTCGGGATGGCGCGCTGCATACCAGCGCGCGGCGGCGCGCACCGCCAGCCAGCCCGCGAGCAGGCCAAACACGATCAGCACTGTCTGCAGGTAGATCATTCCCCTGCTCCCAAACCGGCGAAGCCCATGAAAGTGAGTGACAGCAGGCCCGCCAGGATCAGCGACAGCGCCGTGCCCTGCACCAGCGTAGGCACGTTGGAGAGTTGCAGGCGCTCACGCAACGAGGCCATCAGCACCAGCGCCAGGGTGAAACCCGCGCCGCCCGCAAGCGCGAACACCAGCGATTGCGAGAAATTGTATTCGCGCGCCGTCTGGAACAGCGCTACCGCCAGCACCGCGCAGTTGGTGGTGATCAAAGGCAGGAAGATGCCGAGCGCGCGGAACAATGCGGGACTGTATTTCTTCATCACCATCTCGACCAGTTGCACCGACGAAGCGATCACCACGATGTAGGAGATCAGGCGCAGGAACTCGAGATGGAAAGTGTTCAGCAACAGGTTCAGCGCGTAGGCGCACACCGATGCCACCAGCATCACGAAAGTGGTCGCCACGCCCATCGGGAACGCGGTACCCAGACGGCTCGATACGCCGAGGAAGGGGCACAGGCCGAGGAACATCGCCAGCACGAAGTTGTTGGTCAGCAGCGTGCCGATAAAAATCTGGCTCAGGGAATCAGTCATGTGCATGCCCTCCTTCAGTTGCTGCTTTTTTGCTGCGCAACAAAGAGAACAGCAGCAGCCAGCCGCCCAGCACGAAAAATCCGCCCGGCGGCAACACCATTACCACCCAGGGCTGGAAGTTCTCGCCGAACAGCGTGATGCCGAACAGCTTGCCCGCGCCGAGAATCTCGCGCGTGGCGCCCAGTGCGAACAGACCAATGGCAAAACCGACGCCCATGCCCAGCGCGTTGATCACGGCCTTGAGCGGCGGGTTCTTGGAAGCGTGCGCTTCGGCGCGACCGAGGATGATGCAGTTCACCACGATCAACTGGATGAAGGCGCCCAGCGCCTCGTACAGGGCCAGACTGGCCGCCTGGATCAGGTAATCGACCAGCGTCACGAAGGTGGCGATGATCACGATGTAGGTGGCGATGCGCACTTCCTTGGGCACCAGATGGCGGATCAGCGACACCAGCAGGCAGGAGCTGACCAGCACGAACATGGTGGCTACGCCCATCGACAGGCCGTTGACGGCGGAGACGGTGACCGCCAGCGTCGGGCACATGCCCAGGACCATCACGAATACCGGGTTCTGGCGCCACACGCCTTCCATGAAGGTGTCGAAGGTGATGCCTTCGTCGGCTTGATTGGGCAGGCTCATGATTTCAACTCCGCAATATGTGGAACAAGCAGCGGCATCAACTTCTGCGCGCTGTCATTGATGCCGCGTCCGACCGCTTTGGACGTCACGGTGGCACCGGCGATGGCGTCGATCTGCCATGGGCTGGTTTTGGTGCCGTGCTTGACGACTTTCACCGCGTTGGCCAGCGCCGTCATCTCGGCATTCACGCGCACGTCCAGTGCTTCGAAATTTTTCAGGAACGCCTGGTCGGTGATGATCTTGTCGCCGATGCCGGGCGTCTCGCGCATGAACACCACGCCGATGCCGATAATGACCTGGCGCTCCGCGTCGTAACCGTAGAGCACGCGCACCACGTCGGCGTAGCCCTTGCCCGCCGCCTCGGCGGCGATGCCCTTGAGCGCGCCCGCCTGGTCGTAGGCCGCATAGAACTTCACGCCGCCCTCCGGCAGGGCGGCGCCCGCCGCCAGTTGCTGGATACCGGTGCTCGTCGCGGCATATTCGCGCACGCTTGCTGCACCCGGCAGCACCTTGAACACGGCGCGCTCCAGCATGATGCGTTTATTCTCGGCGATGGCGTCCGAAGTGCCTTCAAAAGCGCCGACGATGAGTACGCCGCAGATGACGGACACCAGCACCATGGTGGCAATCATCTTGCCGCTGGGCGTTGTTTGAGTTTCGATAGACTCGCTCATTATTTCTTCCCTTGCTGGCGGGTGCCGAACACACGCGGTTGCGTGTAGCGGTCGATGAACGGGGTCAGCGCATTGCCCAGCAGGATCGCGTACATCACGCCTTCGGTCAGGCCGCCGAAGTAACGGATCATCACCGTCACCACGCCGATCACCGCGCCGTAGATCCACACGCCCAGCGGCGTCACCGGCGAGGTCGCCATGTCCGTCGCCATGTACACCGCACCCAGCATCAGGCCGCCGGACAGCAGCACGAAGGTCGGTGCGGGGAAATGGGCCGGGTTATACAACTGAAACAACCAAGCCGTGAGCGCGGCAGAGCCAAGCACGGCGAGCGGTATGCGCCAGTCCATGAATTTGCGCGCGGCCAGATAAGCGCCGCACACCAGGATCAGGATGGCCGAAGTCTCGCCTGCGGAGGCGGTCACGACGCCAGTGACCAGGTCGTAAGCGGAAGCAACCACGTTCTCGAACTTCCAGCGCGCCAGCGGCGTCGCGCCGGTAAAGGCATCGACTGCCTGCAGCTTGACCCATTCGACGATATCGGGCGGCATCATCAGCGGCACGGTCAGCGTAGTCGGCACGAATTCGCTGAAGCGCTGTGCCGAAAATGCGGGCACCCAGGTGGTGATCGCGACCGGGAACGCGGCCTGCACGAAGGCACGACCGATCAGCGCCGGATTGAACACGTTGAATCCGAGTCCGCCGAACAGCGCCTTGCCGATGGCAATGGCAACGAAGCCCGCTACCACAGCCATCCACAACGGGAAGGACGGCGGCAGGGTCAGCGCCAGCAGCACGCCGGTGATGGTGGCGCTCCAGTCGTTCAGCGTACTCGGCTGTTTGGCGGCACGATTGAGCAGGCGTTCGGTGATGAGGCAGGTCGCGGTCACGGTCAGCAACAGCGCCAGCGCGGACAGGCCGTATTGCCAGATCGAGAAACCGCAGACCGGCAGCAGCGACAACACCACGTGTTTCATGATGCGCTCGACGCTGCGATCGCTTATTTGATGCGGAGAGGTACGTAGTTCAATGCTCATTTGGTCGCCTTCTCTCTATTGACCGCTTTCGCGATGCGGAACTGCTGCACCAGCGGAATGTGCGACGGGCAAACATAGCTGCAGCAGCCGCACTCGAAACAGCGGTCCAGGTTGTAGCGCTCGGCCATTTCTTCGTATTCGCGTTTGGCCGCCAGCAATCCCAGTTGCGAGGGATTGAGGAACTTCGGGCACACCTTCAGGCATTCGCCGCATTTGATGCAGGCGTAGACGCGCGGTGCTTCTTCCGGCAATTGCTTTTCGGCAAACGCGAGCACCCCTGAAGTACCCTTGGTAACCGGTACATCCAGCGATGAGATAGTCATACCCATCATGGGGCCGCCGAGAATGATCTCGCTCGCGTTGCTGCGCGCGCCGACCTGCTCCAGCAAAAAGCGCAGCGGTGTGCCGATGGGCACGATGTAGTTGCCGGGGCGTTCCACGGCGGGACCGGCCACGGTCAGCACGCGCTCGATAATGCCTTCCCCGGCAGGCAACAAGCGCCCGAGATAAGCCAGCGTCATCACGTTGTTCACCAGCACGCCGATGGAAGCGGGGCGCTGCCCGGCGGGAATTTCGCGGCCAAGCAATGCGTAGATGATGGTGTCTTCCGCACCCTGCGGATACTTGGTTTCCAGCGCTTTTACGGTGATCGTGCCGTCTGCGGGCAACGCAGCCTGAATGGCGGCAATCGCATCCGGCTTGTTGTCCTCGACGCCGATGATGGTGCGCGGCGCGCCGCTGGCCTTCATCGCAATGCGGATGCCGCGAATCAAATCCTGCGTGCGCTCCACCATGACACGGTGGTCGCAGGTGAGGAAGGGTTCGCATTCCGCGCCGTTCACCACCATGGTGTCGATCTTAGTTTCCGGCGGCACGCTGAGTTTCACGTGCGCGGGGAAAGTCGCGCCGCCCAGACCGGAAATGCCGGTGTCCTGGATCGCGGCCAGCAGTTCTTTCTTGTCCATCGCGTCGACATCGCGCGGCGCGCTCACCTGCACTGCCTGACCGTCGGCCTGGTACACGCGGATGGTGATGGAATCCACCATCTTGCCGTTGGCCGAGGGCATGAGGCCGATGGCCTCCACCACGCCGGTAGCCGGCGCATGCACCGGCAGCGAGACGAAGCCGTCCGCCGTGGCAATGACCTGGCCGCGCAAGACCTCCTGCCCGACGCTCACACAGCACACGGCGGGTTTGCCGATATGCTGCGACAGCGGCACGATCAGGCGCGGCGCGAACGCCAGACGCTTGATCGGCAGGCTCCCGGTCTCCTTGTGATAGGCCGGGTGGATGCCGTGCTCGAAGGTCGCGGCACGTTTAAAAAATGGCAGTCGCATACCCATCTCAGTTGAACTTCGCCGCCCGCGCCTTCAGTTTCTCCAAGTTCGGCTCGTTCGCATTCCACGGTGTACCGGGGTGGATGACGCCTGCCGTGCATTTCTCCGCCGCCTTGACGACGTCGAGGAAGGTGCCGGCAGTCGGGTTCAGCACCACCGCTTTCTTCTGGTCGTTGTAGCCGAAAATCTTGGCGTTGATGTTCATGCATTCGTCGCATGCCGTGCATTCCGGCGTGTCGATCCACGCGGCTTCGTAGCCCCCAGCCGCAGGCGCTGCGCCTGCAGATACCGGTGCCGCTGCAGCCGGTGCCGCACCACCCAAACCGGACGACAGTTGCTGGATCAGCTCCTGGCGTACGCGGGTAGCGATGGCTGCCTCGTCGGTTTGCGCGCCACCGGCGCTGGTTACATCCTTGAGCTGGTGCCAGAACTGCAGGCGTTCCTCGCAGGAAAGCACCATCTCCACCGAGGTGAGCACGCGCATCAGGCGCTGTTTCTTGTCCACCGCCCAGATGTAGGGGAACTTGCCTTCGCGCTCGTCCTCGGACAGCTTGAGGAAATCGCCCAGCAGCACTTGATCGTCGTTCCAGGTTTCCGGCGGCGCCTTCTTGAACTGCTTGGCGAAGCGGCCTTCGCCCAGGGCGAAATCGGCAAACGTCATCGGCAGCGTCATCGTCTTCTTGTCGCCCTTCTCGTCTGCATAGGCGAGTTCGTAGGTCGGCCAGTCGGCGTCCAGCGCGGGATTGCCTTCCAGCGTGGCGCTTGCGGAGAAGGCCACGCCCAGGTCGGGGTTGTAGCGGAACAGCGGGAAGGCGCGCGATTCCATCGCCATCTTGCTGCGCGCCACCGCGCTGTCGTCGCCCACGCCGTGTTCCGGCGGGCACACCGCATACGCGTTGAACAGTGCCGGACGGCGGGTGTTGATGCCGTCGATGAAGCTTTCCAGCATGTGCGTGATATTGCCCTGCGAGACTTGCGCCACGAACGCGGTGCGGTGCGCCATGCCGATCAGGCTGATCTCTTTGCGCTTCTCGCTCTTGCCGTGCTGGCTTGCGCCATAGGGCGACATGTCGGCCACCTGGCCGATGAAGCCCGAGGTGCAGGCCTGGCCGCCGGTGTTGGAATACACCTGCGTGTCCACGATCAGGATCTTGACCGGTTTGCCCGACATCAGGGCACGCGACAAATTCTGGAAGCCGATGTCGAACATCGCGCCGTCGCCGCCCATGGCCAGCACCGGCGGGCACAGATGCCACTCTTCATCGGTGAGCTGTTCCCAGTTGAGGCGCGCGAAGAAGTCGCCGTTCGCTTCCGGATCATAACCGCCCGCCAATTCCATCTCGACCTGGCGCACGGTCTTAAAGCCTTCCACCATCGCGCACATGTGGCCTTCGAAGATACCCATTGCCACCGAGGGCGAATCCTGGAACAGGTGCGAGGTCCACGGGAACGGATAGGGGTTGAACGGATAGGTCGAAGCCCACACCGAGGTGCAACCGGTGGAGTTGACAATACCCATCTCGGCACGGCCGTTCTTGGCCGGACCTTCCATGTAGCGCCAGCGCAGGTCTTTGAGTTTTTCCAGCATCTGGCTCACGCGGCGCAGCCATTGCGGGTCGATAGGCTGGCCCGGGTGTTTTTGCAAAATGCTTTCCGACAGGTTCGCCAGCGTCAGGTCGCGACCGCTGTGCGCTTGCACGGCCTGCATCAGTGCCTGGGTGTCGGTGAGGTCGACACTGGAACTGAGTTTCAGGCGCACATGGTTCTCCAGGTCGCCGATCATCTTGTCGATCTTGGCGACGAACTTCTTCACGCGCGGCTGCATCAGCGCGGTGACGGCGCTGGTGAACAGGTGGATGGTGGATTTTTCGCCGCAACCCAGGCAGGCGCCGTCGCCGCTGACCATGGACATATAGTTGTGCTTGTCCAGCAACAGCGTCTCCAGCGCGCCGACCTTTTCGTCCAGGTCGTCGATGCGGTCGAATTGCGCCGGTGTGGTCGGCAGGTCGAGCCAGAACTTCCAGTCGGAGCGTAATGTCTCGATGGTTTCCGTGGTCTGCGTGACCATCTTCAGCGCGTCGTCGCCGCACACGTCCACGCACAGCGCGCAGCCCTTGCAGGTGTAGGGATTAACGGTGATGGAGAACAGGCCGCCCGCGCCTTTTTCTTTCTTCTCTTTCTGTGTCCAGTACGGTTTGGTGGTGGCGAACTTGAAGCTGCCGATCTCGGCGCGCAACAGGTTCAACTCGGCTTCCAGCTTGGTGCGGTCATCGCCCTGCGTTGCATCTTCGGCAAACGCTTCGGTGATGGCATTGGCCAGCAGCGCGCGCACGTCGAGGCCGTCCTTATCCAGCGCGCCGCGCAGTTTCTTGTCGATGGCGCGGCTGAATTTGCGCAGGAAGCGCGTCGGGCGCCCGCCGATCTCGATCCGCTGGATGGCGGTGTTCAGCACGTCCGCAGAGGTGGAGACCAAGCCGGGAATGGCGCTGTCGGGACACACGGTGTAACACTCGCCGCAGGCGGTGCAGTTCTCGGCCTTCCATTCCGGATGCTCGAAACGCACGCCGGTCATGTCGCGGTACACGCCGGTCACGGCTGGAATAATGGACAAGCCAATGAACGGGTCGACCAAGTTGTCCGAGCCCTGCCCCTTCATGTAGAAGCTGCCGGTCTGTTCCCAGAAACGATGCACGTCGGAAATGCCGCCGTCGCCTTCGGGCAGGCGCTTGAGCATGACGGGCAGAGACGGCGCGGCCTTGGCCGCAGCCTGGGCGCGCTGACCGACTTTCATCAGTTCCGGACTGATCTCGTGCAGTTCTTCATAGCCGCGGCGCACCACGCGCAGGTTGTCCTCGACGATGCGCTTGCCCTTCTTGCCGAACTTGTCTTCGAGTTGCTTCTCGATGGCGGTGAACAGGGTCTCCTCGGAGAGTCCCGCGCGTTCCTTCACGTCGGAAGCGCGGAAGAACGCGCCCTGGAAGGCGTTGCCCTGCATGCGCAGTTGCAAGTCGACGTTGCTGGATTCTTCGCGCGCGATCTTGAACGCGTCGAGATAGAACACGCGAATCTTCTTGTCCGCGATGTATTTCTGGATGTGCATGGGGAAGGAAGCCCACAGCGCCTCGGCGCCGTCCAGATTGCTCTGGATGATGAACACGCCACCCTGGCTCAGGCCGTCCACGGCATTCGTGTGCCCGAACACTTGCGGGTCCGGCGACATGACCACGTCGACGCGCGTGTATTCGCAGTTGATGCGGATGGGTTCCGGCGCGGCGGACAGGTAATAAGTGGTCGGCTGGCCCTTCTTTTCCGAACCGTATTTAGGGTTGGCCTTGATGTCCCAGCCCAGCAGTTCGAACAGGGTCATCGCCAGGTTCTTGCCGGTGGTCACCATGCCCCAGCCACCGATGGAGTGCATGCGCACCGCGATGGCGTTCTTGGGCATCAGGTTGGGGTTCTCGGTACCGCGCAGCGCCATTTCCTTGATGCGCGGATAAGCATCCTTCAGCTTCTGCTGCTGGATTTCCTGTTTCGGGTTGGCCGACTCGTCGCGCAGGAAGTCCACCGACAGGTAGTAGAACTTGCGGTGCGCGGCGCCCGGCAGCATGTTTTCGACGGCGGCAATCAGGCCTTCCGGTTGCAGGTCGCGCGATCCCAGGCCGTAGCAGCCGGAGTACAGCGACGGCATGTCTTTTGCGCTCTCGTAACAGGCGTAGTCCGCATAGGAATTTTCGCGCGCGTTTTCCACGCACTTGGTAATCGTGGAACGCACTTCGCGCATCAGCGGCAGGTCTTCCGACAGCGGTTGGTCGGTACGCTCCAGCACCGCCACGCCTTTCTTGCCCTTCAGCACCTTGCCCAGCACGTCGCCGGGGAAGGGGCGGAACATGGTGAGATTGACCACGCCCACCTTGATCTTGCGGTTCTCGCGCATCCAGTCGGCGACGGCTTCCGCCTGCACAGTCATGCTGCCCATGCCGAGGATGATGTAGTCGGCGTCGTCGCAACGGTAGGTCGCAACGCGGTCGTAGCGGCGTCCGGTCAATGCCTGGAACTCGTCGGCATTCTTGTCGAACAGTGCGGGAATATGGGCGAAGAAATACGGACGCTGCGCGGCCACGGCCTGCATGTAGGCGTCCTGGTTGGCGACAACGCCGGTCTGCATGGGATTGTCCACGTCCCAGATCGCCGGAATGCGGCGGCGCTTGGGACCGTACAACATCTGCTGCGCGGGAGTGGGCGTGTCAATGATGTCGTCGGCCAAGCCGAGGTATTCGGCGACCAGTTCGCGTTCCGGCACCATCATCGGCTCGATCAGGTGCGTGGTGAGAAAACCGTCCTGCCCGACCATGGCCGGGGTCAGTGCCAGTTCGGCAGTCTTGCGCGCGATCATGTTGAGGTCGGCGGCTTCCTGCGCGTTCTTGGCGAACACCTGGATGAAACCGGTGTCGTCGGCGCAGTGGTAGTCGTCATGTGCGCAATGCACGTTGAGCGAAGCCTTGGTGATGGCGCGGCAGCCGAGGTTCAGCACATAGGTCAAACGCTTGCCGACGGCGGCATACAGCGATTCGTGCATGAAGGCCAGGCCTTGCGCCGAGGTGAAGTTCACCGCGCGCATACCGGTCATGGACATACCGGCAGTGACGCCGGCGGCAGCATGTTCGGATTCCGGCTCAACGAAGATCAGCGGCTGGCCTGCGGTATTCAGGTGGCCCTTGGCCACTTCTTCCGCCCAGTATTCGCCCATCTGCGTGGAAGGTGTGATCGGATAGGCGCCCGCAGCATGCGAGGCTTCGCGTTCCACCATGATCACGGCGGTGTTGCCGTCGATGGCGTCGCGCGTGCCGGGGTACTTGTACTTGGTTTGGCTGCCAGCATCGGCACCGGCGAGTTTTTGCTTGAGTTTGTTCAGCATGGTTGATTCCTCTTATGCCTCGACTGCGGCGGGTAATGGTTGGATACGAATGATTTTCTTTGCGGCTTTTCCTTTGACGATGCGGTCGCCCTCCAGCCACACTATCGCGCCCGTGGGGCAGCGTTCGATGGCCTTGCGATCCGCAATGGCATTTTTGTCGTAATCGATCACGGCCAGGTTGCGCACCAGACTGATCAGTCCGGGAGCGCCATCGACCACACAGCGGCCGCAGGCGGTGCAAGCTACTTCGCAGGCGGCTTCGGCGGCATCGCCGTCGTCCTCGTTGCGGCAGGCCAGCCACAGTTTGTGCGTCACGCCATGAATGGAGAACAGATCCTTGGGGCAGATGTCGACGCAGTCGCCGCAAGCCGTGCATTTGGCGCCGTCCACCACGGGCAGGCCGTTCTTGTCCATGGTGATGGCGTCGAAATCGCACACATCGGCGCAGTCGCCCAGCCCCAGACAGCCCCAGGCGCAGCTTTTGCCGCCGCCTCCGGCTACCGTCGCGGCGCGGCAGGATGAAAGTCCCGCGTACTGCGCGCGCATCTTGGCCACATGTTTACCGCCCGCGCAGGCCAGCCGTGCCACGCGCTTTTCGACATCGCCCAGGGCGACGCCCAGCAATGCCGCAATGTTCTTGTTTTGATCGGGAGAATTTACAGTGCAACGACCGGGCTCGATTTCACCCGCCACGGCCTTTTCGGCAAAGTTATGGCAACCCGCCGTACCGCAGGCGCCGCAATTGGAATGGGGAAGGAGTTCTTCGACTTGCTCGATGCGGGGGTCTTCAAAGACATACAGCTTCTTGCTCGCGATCGCCAGCAAAAGCGCAAGCAGGCCACCCAATGCGGCCATGAACGCTCCTGTGATCAATACGCTATAAACAATGCTCATCACTCTCCCCTGCTTCAATAAATTCGCGCAGAGAACTGAAGTATCAGTTCTCTATTCGCTATACTTATTTACGCCCCACTAAGCGTATCGGTGCATCAAACACTCAACTTATATTGCTGCTATTTTTATATTCTTGTTCGCAGGGTAAACAAGCTACAATTATTCCGCGAATCAATTGTTTCAATCTTGATTATTAATTATTGGAATATCGAGAATTAGCTATTGAGAATTTAGGGACTTTGGGATGGAAACAGAGAAAAAGAGCTATTACAAGAACAATCGTCTTAAACAAATGCGCGCATTTTGCGAGGTTGTACGCACCGGAAGCATCACGTTAGCCGCACAAAAAATGTTTTTGAGCCAGCCTTCGGTAACCCTGCAAATCCAGGCAATGGAGCGCGAACTGGGCGTAACGGTGTTCGAACGGCGCGGCCCCGTGCTCAAACTTACGCCGGACGGCGAAGCCTTGTACGCACTGGCGAAGCCGCTGGTGGAAGGTATCGACAGCCTGGAAGAAAACTTCGCCGCACAGCACGGCAAACTGGATTCGGGCGAACTCAATATCTGCGCGGGTGAGTCCACCATCCTGTACATCCTGCCGGAAGCAGTGCGCCGCTTCGTCTCTGCCTATCCGCGCATCCAGCTCAAAATCCACAACGAGACCGGGCGCGACGGCCTGAAGATGTTGCGTGCCGACGAAGTCGACCTCGTCGTCGGCTCCATGCTGGACGTGCCCGACGACATCACCTACCAGCCGGTGGTGACATACGATCCGGCGCTCATCGTTCCGCTGGACCACCCGCTGGCCAAAAATACAAAAGTCACGCTGGAAGAAATCAGCCAGTACGGCATGATCCTGCCGCCGCGCCACCTCTCCACCTGGCGCATGGTCAAGTACGTGTTCCAGCAGCACAACCTGACTTTCTCGGTAACGCTGGAAGCGGGCGGCTGGGAAGTGATCAAGAAATACGTGGAACTGGGAATGGGCATCTCCATCGTGACCGACATCTGCCTCACCGGCACCGAAAAACTGGTGCGCATCCCGCTCAACCAGTATTTCCCGCAACGCGGTTACGGCCTGGTATTGCGCAAAGGCCGCTTCCTCTCGCCGCAGGCGCGGCGCTTCGTGGAAATCCTGTACGAGGTTTACGGCATCGTGCCCACGCCCGCAGCAGAGCCGGACGCGCGGGATTGATTCTGCAGTGGTAGTCCGCCTGCTCTCCACATAACCTGCCCCTTGCGGGCAGGACTACACCAGCCATCGGAAGTCAGGCTGACAGTTTCGCCATCACCGCATTCCAGAACTGGTCGGCCTTGTTCTTGCCGACTGCGTTTTCAACCACGTCGCGACACTGTTCGACATGCTTCGCGAATTCTTCGATGCTACGGGCCTTTTCCAGACGCAGCGACAGGGAATCTCCGGCAGGCCCCAGCAAGTCCGTCACCTGACGGGAAACAAAATTCACAAGTTCCCTCGGAGGAGCGTTGCCGGCCGCCGCGGACTCTTCTGGCACCCGTGACGGCGCGGAAGCGTTGACCGCAATGAACCCCTCGTCGACGAGCAGGGAGAAAAATGCGGCGGAATCTCCCAGAACGGCGGTCGTTTCCACAATGTGCGCACCGGTGGCCGTGCCATCCACCATCACCAGCAGGTTGCGCACACGTGATGGCAGTTTACAGGCGCGTGTCGCCAGTTCCTCTTGTCCCTTGGCGGTCTTGACATATATTGCTTGCAGATCCATCACTCTCCTCCTTCCGTCATTCACGGGTGCTTGCCGTCGAAAACCGAAACGCCGCACCACTCATTAATTTCCCGCAAACTATATACCAGAATTACTCGAATTAACCCGCCCCGGACGGAGCGTACGCTCAGCGTTCCAGATTAAGTTCCTGCATCAGTTGCACGGACAGTTCTTCGATCGAGCGCGAGGTGGTATCGAACCATTTGATGCCTTCGCGGCGCATCATCTTTTCCGCTGCCGCAACCTCATGGCGGCAATTCTCCAGCGAAGCATATTTGCTGTTCGGGCGGCGCTCGGTGCGGATGCGCTGCAGTTGCTCCGGGTCTATGGTCAGGCCGTACAGCTTGCCGCGAAAGGGTTGCAATCTCGACGGCAATTGACCGCGCTCGAAGTCTTCCGGGATCAGCGGGTAGTTGGCCGCCTTCAACGAAAACTGCAGGGAAAGGTACAGACTGGTCGGCGTCTTGCCGCTGCGCGATACGCCGACGAGAATGATGTCGGCACTCTTCAGGTCGGCGTCCGACGCGCCGTCGTCGTGCGCCAGGGCGAAATTCATGGCCGCAATACGCGCGCTGTATTCGGGACTGGACTGGCTGTGCGAGCGACCCACGGCGCGCGAATAGCGGCAACCGAGTTCCTGTTCCAGCGGCACAATGAACGCGTCGAACATGTCGATGAAGAGCGCATCGGCCTTGTGCAGCAAGGCGCTGTATTCGGTATTGGTCAGCGACATAATGACGATGGGACGCGCCCCTTCGCGCTGGCCGACTTCATTGATGCGAGTCACGCAATCCCGGACCTTTTCTTCGCTATCCAGAAAGGGAAATCGCAAGTGGCGGAACTCGATGCCTTCAAACTGGGCGAGCAAACCGTGTCCCAGCGTTTCCGAGGTGATGCCGGTGCCGTCGGACACGTAGATGACGGTGCGTTTAAGGATTGTCATGTCACTTTCTTGATGGTCTGTCCAGGCTGCACGGCTCAACCGCGATCAGCTCCCGAAGCACGCCAGGTTCTGCGAGTGGCACACGTAGGCCTTGGCGTAGATCAGCGCAATCCAAATCCAGAACAGGATAAAGAAACAGGCGAGCCCCATATGCTGGTCGGCGACGAATTTCGGGGTGATTTTGCGCACGGCTTTGTAGATCGGCGCGGTAACCACCTGAAACAGGCGATAGACGAAATTGTTGTCTTTTGCCTTGCCGGACAGGAATCCGACCACGCCTTGCGCCAGCAAGGCCAGGGCGGCGATCTCGACCAGCGCCTTCAACGCGCTGACGATGAAAAATTCGGGAGAGGACATGGTGTCGATATTGAAATTAACGGAGTTGGATTTTATCACCTCGCGGCGATAATGCTTGCGGCTCCGGTCCGCAAAACGGAAAATGCCTGTTGCTATCAAACCATGGAAAGATGAAATGAATTACGAGAAATGGCAACACCTGCTGCGCGCGCGTTTTTTCCAGTTCATGGGCAAGGACGATGCCGCACTTGAAGAATATCGCCAGACCCTGCTGGCCGCACCCGGCAGCGCACGCATCATCGAGACGATGGCTTTCATTTACGCCAAGCGCAACGATTTCGGGACGGCGGCAGTCCACTTCAGGGAAATTCTGCGCATCGAGCCGGACAATGCCGATATCCATTTCAATCTGGGCTTTGCCTGCGACAAGCAGGGCGAATTGAATGAGGCGATAAACGCTTTCCAGAACGCCACAAGGCTGAAACCCACGCTGGACCGCGCCTGGTACGGCCTGGGCATCTGCCAGGCCAAACTCGGCAATCATGCCGAAGCGGCCAAGGCGTTGCAGGAAGCGGCGACGCAGCAACCCATGAACCCGCACGCCTGGTATGCATTGGGCATGGCGCATCATCACCTCAACGAGCCGGAACGTGTGACCGAGATCATCATGCACCTGCACCGTTTCGACCCCATCATGACACGCCACCTGATCCAGGATACCGGGCGCTCCGATCTGATGCATCTGGTGGCCGATCTGGCGGTATAAGCTGAGCTATGTGCGAATAAATTCGCACCTACAAAAACCGTTCCCCAAAAACAAAACGGCCTGCTTGCGCAGGCCGTTTTGCATTACTACAACGACTTCAGCTTATGCAGCCTTGGTGTCGATGTCGCCTTCCAGGTTCGGGTAACGAACGTGGTCGACCAGTTCTTGAATCTCTTTCGACGGTGCTGCGGTCAGCAGGCTACCCACGATCACGCCGATGATACCGGCGGGCATGCCGAAGATACCGGCAGAGATCGGGTTGATATCCCACCACAGCGGTGCGTTGACGCCGAAGAACGGATAGGTCATGTACATGTAGTACATACAGGTACCCAGACCGGCCGACATACCGACGATCGCACCCCACTTGTTGGCACGCTTCCAGAACACACCCAGCGCCAGGGCCGGGAAGAACGCGGAAGCAGCCAGCGAGAACGCCGCACCGACCAGGAACAGGATGTCACCCGGCTTCAGCGATGTCACGTAGGCGGCGAACACGGCCACTACCAGCAACAGACCCTTGGAAATAGCCAGACGACGAGTCGTCGCGGCATGCGGGTTGATCATCTTGTAGTAAACGTCGTGCGACAGCGCATTGGCGATGGTCAACAGCAGACCGTCGGCAGTGGACAGCGCGGCAGCCAGACCGCCCGCAGCCACCAGGCCGGTGATCACATACGGCAGACCCGCGATTTCAGGCGTTGCCAACACGATCAGGTCACCACCGATGGTGATTTCAGCCAACTGTACGATACCGTCCTTGTTGATGTCGGTCACACTCATCAGCGTCTTGTCCACCGATGCCCAGGCAGAGACCCAACTTGGCAACTCGGAGAAGCTTGAGCCAACCAGCAAGGTGTAGACGTCAAACTTGGCCAGCACCGCCAGTGCAGGCGCGGTGAAGTACAACAGGAAGATGAAGAACAGCGACCAGAACACCGACTTGCGCGCTTCCTTCACCGATGGAGTGGTGTAGTAACGCATCAGGATGTGCGGCAATGCGGCAGTACCCACCATCAGGCACAACACCAGTGCCAGGAAGTTCTTGCGCTTCTTGTTGCTGGTTGCCTCGTCGCCCGCAAACGGCTCGGCGTGTTTCATCACCGGTGCGGCCTTGGCTTTCGCTGCGGCTGCGGCTTTCTTCCACGCAGCTGTCGCTGCTGCGGCATCTGCCGGGAAGTCCGCCACGGCCTTGTCGGCTGCTGCCACGGCTGCCGGGTCGGCATCAGCCTTGGCCTTCAGGTCGGCTGCGGCTGTCGCCAGCTTGGCCTTCTCTTCTGCCAGGTAGGTTGCGCCGCCGGCTTCCAGTGCCTTCAGCTTGCCTTCGGCTGCTTCCTGACGTTGCTTGAAGATCGCACGAACTTCGGCTTCTTTCGCACCGTCCGGTGTGGTCGGGTCGTTCAGCACTACTTCGCGTGCAGTGACTTTTTCCAGCACATAACCGTAAGCGACTTGCGGGATCGGGTTGCCGGTGTGTTTAACCGACAGCCATACCACGGGGATCATGTAAGCCACGATCAGGATGATGTACTGCGCAACCTGGGTCCAGGTCACAGCACGCATACCGCCGAGGAAAGAACACACCAGGATACCGCCCAGACCGGCGAACACACCGATGCCGAACTCCAGACCGGTGAAACGGCTGGTGATCAGGCCCACGCCGTAGATCTGCGCGATCACATAGGTGAAGGAGCACAGGATCGCAGCGAACACGCCGATGGAACGCGGAATGTTGCCGCCGTAACGGGCACCCAGAAAGTCAGGGATGGTGAACTGGCCGAACTTGCGCAGGTACGGTGCCAGCAGCAGCGCCACCAGGCAGTAACCGCCGGTCCAACCCAGCACGAAGGCGAGGCCGTCATAACCGGACAGATACAGAGTACCGGCCATACCGATGAAGGACGCAGCCGACATCCAGTCCGCGCCGGTCGCCATACCGTTGAACAGCGCCGGCACGCGGCGTCCGGCCACGTAGTATTCCGACACGTCCGCGGTGCGCGACATCACGCCGATACCTGCGTACAGCAGAACGGTCGCTGCCAGGAAGATGTAGCCGAGGATCTTGTTCGGCACGCCCATCTGTTCCAGGATGGCAACGACAATCACGAAAGCGATGAAACCCCCGGTGTAGAAGGAGTAGTAGCGCTTAAGCGATGAAAAGAATTGTGATTGAGATTGGGTAGCCATTAATCGTCTCCTTCATGTACGCCGTACTCTTTGTCCAGCTTGTTCATGTAATGGGCGTAGTACCAGATGATCGCCACGTAGATCGCCAGCGAACCCTGTGCGCCCATATAGAACGGGAACGGGAAGCCGATGATGGTGATTGATTGCAGATCGCGCGCAAAATACCCGATGACGAAAGTGACGATAAACCAGATCGCCAGCAGTACCCCCGTTACGCGGAGATTTTTCTGCCAATACTCTTTATGTTTCTCCGAAAGTTGCATGTTTCCTCCCCTGAAGTAATAAGGCAAATCGCTTGCGCGAAATACCATACCGGCAATTCACAAAACGACGGAGACGCAGTGCCGTTTACCCGATCATGCCGGTCGGCGGCTTGGATAAATCGCGTCCTCGACTTAGAATAGCCCCACTGTGGACGGGTGTGATATTCCACTACCCATCGTCCCACAACCGAAACATAATGCGCCATCCTTACAAATAACTTACAGAGCCATGCGCATCCTGATCGCCGAAGACGACGAGGTACTTTCCGACGGACTGTGCCGCTCCATGCGCCAATCGGGCTATGCGGTCGACTGTGTGAAAGACGGACAGGCCGCCAGCACCATCCTCAGCGGCGAGCAGCCGTTCGATCTGGTCATTCTCGACCTGGGCCTGCCTAAACTGGACGGCTTCGGCGTATTGAAAAACCTGCGCGAAAAAAACAAACAAGTCCCCGTGATCATCCTCACCGCGCGCGATGCGGAAGAAGACCGCGTCAAAGGACTCGACCTGGGCGCGGACGATTACATGATCAAGCCGTTCAGCCTGCCGGAGCTCGAAGCGCGCGTGCGCGCGCTGATCCGGCGCGGGCAATGCGGCGTCAATCCCACGTACAACTGCGGCACGCTGACCTTCGACAGCGTCGCGCGGCGCGCCACAATCAACGGCGAAACGCTGGAACTCACCACGCGCGAACTCAGCGTGCTGGAAGCGCTGATGTCGCGCATCGGCTGGGTCATCAGCAAGGAACAATTGCTGGAGCGGCTATACAGCTATTCGGAAGAAGCCAGCAGCAACGCCATCGAAGTCTACATTCACCGCCTGCGCAAGAAGGTCGAGCCTGCCGGAGTAACCATACGCACCATACGGGGTCTCGGATACATCATCGACAAGGTCTCCGATACGCATGCCTAGCGTCCCCGAAACGGATGACAGCGTCCTCTCGCTGCGCGTCCACCTCATCAACTGGCTGCTGACCCCCCTGTTTGTATTGTGGTTGTTCAGTACCATCGCAGGTTATGTCGCCACCCTGAACTACGCCAACCAGCCTTACGACCAGGTGCTGCTGCAACGCGCACAGGCGGTGGGCGCGCAACTCAGGCTGGGCGGCGGCAGGGAGCGCCTGGATCTCGACCTGAAATTGCCCGACGGCACCTCGCCCACCTCGCCGGACAAGGTGTTCTATACCGTCAGCGACCGCGACGGCAAGAAACTCGCGGGCAACGCCAACCTCGGCCGACCGCTGACGTATCGGGGCGGCAAGATCAACCCGCTGTTCAGCAACGGCGAACGCGACGGCGAGAAGACGCGCAACGTGAGCCTGATCTTCTTCAATCCGGACAGCAACACGCTGTACCAGTTGTACATGTCGGAAACCATCCACCAGCGCCAGGCGCTGATCCGCGGCATCCTCGCCAACATCGTTATTCCGCAACTGTTGCTGATCCTGATCGCGGTGGCCGCCATCTGGTACGCGCTGAAGCAGGGCTTGGCTCCGCTGGAACGTCTGCGGCGCGAAGTGTCGAACCGCAAACGCGACGACCTGAGCCAACTCGACGGCAGCCAGGCACCGGAAGAAGTGCGCCCGCTGATCGATGCGGTGAACAACCTGCTCAATCGTCTGCAACTGGCGATGCAGGCGCAAAAACGTTTCGTCGCCGATGCCGCACACCAGTTGCGCACCCCCATTGCCGGGTTGAAGACCCAGTCCGAGCTGGCCTTGCGCACCAACGATCCGGAACAGAAACAGCAGGCGCTCAAGCATATCCTCACCAGCACCCAGCACGG
This sequence comes from Sideroxyarcus sp., assembly GCA_049286265.1. Lineage (GTDB taxonomy): Bacteria > Pseudomonadota > Gammaproteobacteria > Burkholderiales > Gallionellaceae > Sideroxyarcus. The sequence continues at coordinate 19,013 of JBAQDF010000043.1, read as the reverse complement.
CATCCGCCTGGTCAACCAGTTGATGGCGCTGGCGCGCAACGAACCGGGCGGGCAAGGCACGGAAAATTTCGTCTGGCTGAATCTCAGCCAGTTGGCACAGGAATGCACCGCGAACTGGATACAGAATGCGCTGGAGAAAAACATCGATCTCGGCTTCGACAGCGATCCCACGGGACAGGAAGTGCTGGGAGACGCAAGCAGCCTGAGCGAGATGCTCAACAACCTGATCGACAACGCCATCCGCTACACCCAGCCGGGCGGACACATCACCGTCAGCGTCACGGCCACCCCGCAAGGCGCCGTATTGAGCGTGGAAGACAACGGACCCGGCATAGACCCGCAACACCGCGAGCGCGTGTTCGAACGCTTTTATCGTGTGCTCGGCACTGGACAAAGCGGCAGCGGGCTCGGCCTCGCCATCGTCGCCGAAGTCGTCAAGCGCCATATGGCGACGCTCAGGCTGGACGCGGGCAGCGGCGGCAAGGGCACGCTGGTCAGCGTGCGTTTCCCGCGCCGCCCCCCACCCCAGCCAGACGAAGACCCGCGCGTAAATCCGGCCTTCTACGGCGGGGCTTAGCCTTACTGTGTCACAAATATTCTCCCAGTCCCTTCCCCCTTGCACCCGCAGGGGGTAGGCCGTGGTTGTAAAGCCGCTGAAGCGGCAACAACCACGCACCAGGGGGAAGGTTAGGATGGGGGTAGGGTTCTGGAACGGCACAGTGTCTACCCCCACCCTAGCCCTCCCCCTGCAAGGGGGAGGGAATGTTGCTTCGTGTTTATGACGCAGTAAGACTAGAGAGGCGCTGATAAATCCATGCGCCGCCGCCCCGGCGGCACTTGCTGCCTATCAATCCGCTGCATGCTGCTGTTTAAGCTCGCCGTAAAGTACCGTCTTCACAGCCGGGGTGATGACTTCGCTGTTCTCCAATTCTTCCAGCGCCTGGGTTTGCGACTGCAACAACTCTTGCTCCAGTATTTCGATCTGGCGCGTCGCCAGGGCCGGATAGCTCTTTTGCAGATCGGCCACCTTGTCCAGCGCATGGGCTTGATATTCGCGATACTGCCCGAGGATGTCGGCAAAGGTCTTGTCCGCCTCGAACACCCTGAGCCCCTCGTGCTCCTCCAGCCGTGACAACATGTACACCACCTGTTGCGAGCACATGGCCAAAGCGCGATAGTACAGATACCTGTCCGCCGAATCGGTCAACTTGTCCGTGGACATGCTGATGATCTGCCCCAGGCGCAGCCAGCTCCGTCTTCCGCGCAGCGTCTTGCGGTTCGGCGCGACCGGCAGGCCATGTTCGAGAAATACCAGTTGCTTCTCAAGTTTGCCCAGGGCCCGGCGGTATCCGGTCTCGGTCAGTTCCGCCGCCGCATAGAGCGCTTTCAAGGTGTTTTTTTCGATCCCGATGGCGTGGATGTGCAACACGCGGGCGAACATCGCAGCAAAGCCATGCGCGTCACGCGAAAGCTCGCCGTAAGCTCGCCGATAGAGCGTGGCGTATTTCTCGTGCAACGCCTGCAATGCCGCTTTGTCCACATGCGGCTGATTCTGCAGGGAGGCCAGCCGCAACAGCGTCTGCGCATAGATATAGACCTTGCCCTCCCGATGCTCTATCGGCTCCAGCCCGTGCAGTTCGTTGATGCGGAAACGGCGAATCGCGCCGTTGATGGTGGTGGCCTTGATGAACAGCGTGAAGTAGATGCAGCCGATGGTGAGCGCCATGATGAACTCCTTGATGGAGTAGGCCTGCGTCCAGTCGGGATGGCTCAGCGTATCGGGGATGAGCAGCACCATGGTCACCGCGAGAGCGCCGCGCAGGCTGCCCCAGGCCATCAGGTGTTGCCAGGAACGCGGGATGTGCTGCTCCAGCCCGAGCGCGTTGAGTACGGCAATGACCGGATATACCGAAAACGCCCGTCCCACCACCACCACCAGGATGATCACGGCCAGCGCGGGCAGGATGTCCAGCACGCCGACCGGCAGCGTCGTGAACAGCAGGCCGAGCAGGATGAACACCAGCGAGTTGGCGACGAAGGCGGCATAGCTCCAGAAGCGGCCGATGTATTCCTGCACCTCGGGCATGATCTTGAAGCGCCCGTAGCTGCCGATGATCAGCGAGGTGATGACGGTGGCGAGGATAGATGAGATATGAATCGGCTCGCCCCACAGCCTGAGCGAATTCGAGATGAACTCGGACAACAGGAAAGTGGCATGCGCGGCGAGCATGGTCAGCGTGATCTGCAAATGCTCGTGGCGGGCGAATTGCAGCAGGCGCGTGAACACCCAGCCCATCGCGAAACCGAACACGGTGCCGCCGACCAGCATGGAGAAAAAAATGAACACCCCGTGCAACAGCGAACCCGCACCGTGAAAACCTGCGCTCACCGATTCCAGCACGACCAGGAACAGCGCCAGCGCGGTAGCGTCGTTGAACAGGCTCTCGCCCTCGAAGATCAGCGCCAGCCGTCGCGGCGCGCCGAAGTCCTTGAACAGCGCAAGGATGGCGACCGGATCGGTGGCGGAGATGAGCGCGCCGAACAGCAGCACGACGATGAACGGCACCTCCAAGCCGATCGCGCGCAAGCCCCAATATCCGGCAAAGGCAATAAAGAACGCCGACAGCAACAGGCCGACGATGGCGAGCGCGGAAATGGCGCCGATGTTCTCGCTTATCCGCCGGATGTTCATGTTGAACGCCGACTCGAAGATCAGGATGGGCAGGAAGATAAAGAACAGCAGTTCTGGCGTGAGATGGAAGCTGGTGATGTAGGAGAACATCGGCAGCTTGCTCAGCGGGATGAGCAGGAAACCCACCAGCACCAGCAGCACGGAATACGGCAGGCGCAACTTCGGCGCGGCGATGTGCGCGAAGATGGAGAGCAGCAACAGCGTGAGGAGGGACAGGAGTATCTGTACGGTAGCGCTCATCGGTATCGTCCTGCTGGAACGGCCCAGCCTTCGGCCACCGGGGCATTCTACGCCGCGACCCCTGCCCCGGCATCCGGTCTAATACTTATCTGCGGCAGCTAATGCGTAGGATGGGTGGAGCGCAGCGATACCCATCGCCAATGTTGAAAAATGATGGGTATCGCTATCGCTCCACCCATCCTACGATTTTTGGCACCGGCTCGTCCGGCTTGGGATATTACTTACTCGCGTCCCGGTAAAACCATTTGAGCAGGAACGGAGGCGATATAGTGGTAAGCGCGATGACGATGAGCATCGCGGCATACAACTCGCCGTTCAGGATATCCTGACTGAAGCCCAACTGGGCAAAGATCAGACCCACCTCGCCGCGCGGCACCATGGAAAGTCCGATGGCTATCTGGTTGCGGCGAGGTTCGCGGATACAGAAGCCGGATGCAAACTTGCCCGCAAAAGCGGCCAGCAGCAACGACCCGGCCAGCATCCAGACAAAACCGGAGCCCCAGTTCACATCGCCCAGGTTCAACGAGACACCGACCATCACGAAAAACAGCGGCGTGAAAGTGTGAATCAGCGGACGCATTTGTTCTTCCAGGCGATGTGCCAGTTTCGGACTGGGCTTGAGATTGAGCACGGTTTTCCCCAATGCGAACCGGAAGCCGAAATGCTGACTGAACGCCACCCCCGCCGCAAAGCCACCCATGATCTCGGGCGCGCCGACCGCATGGGCAAGCCAGGAGAACAGCAGGATCAGAGACAACGCCATGGTCAGCAACAGGCCCGGTGTGGCCGCGTGCTGGTCGAGCCGGTCGATAACCATCGCGGCCAGTTTGGCCACAAACGGGGCAAGCACCATGAACATCACAATATACAAACCCACCTCGCCGACCGCCCTGAGCGACACCTCGTGCTCCACCGCAAATTGGTACAGGAACGCCAGCGCCAGCACGCCGAGAATGTCGTCCAGCACCGCCGCGCCGATCACGATCTGCGCCTCGTCCGACTGGCGTTTGCCGAGGTCGTCGAGCACGCGCACGGTAATGCCGATGCTGGTGGCGGTGAGCGTGCCGCCGATGAACAGCGCGGTCAATTCGGGCAAACCAAACACCCAGACACTGATGCCATAGCCCAGCGCGAACGGCAATATGAACCCGACCAGCGCGACGATGTAGGGCTTGCCGCCGGAACGTGCCAGACGGCTCAGGTTGGTATCCATGCCCACCTCGAACAGCAGCAGGATGATGCCGATCTCGGCCAACAGCTTCATGGTGGTGTCGGGCGACACCCAGCCCAGCAGCGAAGGACCAATCAGCAGACCGGCCACCAGTTCGCCGATCACCGAGGGGATGCCGAAACGCGCCGCCGTCTCAGACAGCAGCCGTGCGGCGATCAGGATGATGGCGAGGAAGAGGAAGAATTGGTGCAGTTCCATATTGGGACTCCGCAGTCTCTAGAAAGCCTGATCCCAGCGTATCGACAACCGTATCGCCGCGTTGATCATGCCCACCATGCTGTAGGTCTGCACGAAGTTGCCCCACTGTTCTCCGGTATCGGGATCGATATGCTCAGCCAGCAAACCGTGGCGATTGCGGCGGGCCAGCAACTTCTCGAACAGCTCGCGCGCCTCCTCGCGCCGATCCAGCGCGGCCAATGCGTTGACATACCAGAAGGTGCAGACGAGGAAGGCGTTTTCCGGTTCGCCGAAATCATCTTTCTCGACATAGCGGAAAATGAAATCGCCGCGCCGCAGGTCTTTTTCCACGGCGTTGACTGTGGCGGCAAACCGCGGATCGGCGGCATCCAGAAAACCCACTTCCGCCAGCAACAACAGGCTGGCGTCCATCGCCTCGCCCTCGAAGGTGGAGGCGAATGCGCCGCGCTTTTCACACCAGGCGCGGCGGCTGACGGTTTCGTGGATCAGCAGTGCCTGCTCGTTCCAGAATACGGCGCGCTCGGACAGACCCAAGCGGTCGGCGATCAGTGCCAGGCGATTGCAGGCCGCCCAGCACATCACGGCGGAGAAGGTGTGCACGCGCGCGCTGCCGCGCAATTCCCACAGCCCTGCATCAGGCTGGTCGTAACAGCGTATCGCCTGTTGTCCCAGGTGTTCGAGACGGTGAAACAGCGCTTCATCGCCGCGCCGGGTCAGGCGCCGGTCGAAGAAGATGTGGGTGGCGGCGAGAATGGCCGAACCGTAGACATCATGCTGCACCTGGCGGTAAGCCAGATTGCCGATGCGCACCGGCCCCATGCCGCGATAACCTGCCAGCGCGGGGATCTCCCGTTCGTCCAGTTCCGACCTGCCATCGATGCCGTACACAGGTTGCAGCAACTCGCCGCCCGAATTGGCGGCGACATTGACGATATAGGCGAGGTAGCTTTCCATGGTGCGGGTCGTGCCCAGGCGGTTCAGCGCGTTGACCACGAAATAGCTGTCGCGCAGCCAGCAGTAGCGGTAATCCCAGTTGCGTCCGCTGCCCGCCGCTTCGGGTATGGAGGTAGTCATGGCGGCGACGATGGCGCCCGTGTCGTCATAGGCGTTCAGCTTGAGCGTGATCGCGGCGCGGATCACGGCCTCCTGCCATTCGAAAGGGATACCCAGAGAGCGCACCCAGTCGCTCCAGTAGCGCGTGGTTTCTTCCAGAAAGCGGTGCCCCACTTCACCGACCGCCTCATGCACGGTTTCGTCGGCGCCCAGCAAAAGCGTGACTGTGTCTTCCACGAAGAATGTCGTTTCCTGCAGAATCGCCGTGAGCGAGGCATCGGTGGTCAGCCGGAGCGTGAAGGCCGGTGCCTGAAAACGAATGTGATTGCTGCCCCAGGTGATTCCGGGTCGTCCGGCTCCGTTATCGCAGGCGGGACGCAGGCGCAACGTCAGACGCGGACTGCCGGAAAGCCGTTTGATTCGGCGGATCAGCATCATGGGCCGGAATATGCGGCCAAACTGACTGAAGCGCGGCGCAAAATCCGTGACTTCGATCGCACCGCCGTGATGGTCGTACATGCGCGTAATAAGGATCGCGGTGTTTTCCAGATAATGCTGCTCGATGCGTTCGCAATCCGCGAGCTCGACAGCAAAAAAACCGTAGTCGTCGGCTTCCCTGAGCAGGGAGCAGAACACCGGGTCGCCGTCGAAACGCGGGAAGCAGCCCCAGTTGATGGTCGCCCGCTCGTCGATGAGAGCGCCGATGGTGCAGTTGCCGATCAGGGCCAGATCCAGATTGCTCATACACACCCTTTCAATGCAAGTTCAAGCCAGCGCCTGACTGCTGCCACGTCGGGCAGACGGAAGCGGGCGCAACTTTTTCCTTTGCCCACTTTGATGGAAATACCGCCCAGTTTGTTCACCTCGGCGAAACCATGTTCGTCGTTGAGGTCGTCGCCGATGAACACCGGACACCGTCCCAGGAAAGGCGACTCGGTCAGGTATTCAGCCACCGCCGTGCCCTTGTCGATGCCGGAGGGCTTGACCTCTGCCACGCGTTTGCCGCGCTGCACTTCAAGTCTGGCGTTGGCATCCTGGGCCAGCCGGGCCATCAAACGCTGCACGTAGGAAGCGAGATGCGGCGCCAGTCGATAGTGCAACGCCAGTGTCAGCCCCTTGTCCTCCAGCAACAGGCCGGGATGACGCGCCAGCACCGGCGCCAGCGACTCCTTGATCGCGCATTTGGCCGCCGGTGGTGCGGCATGCATCCACAGGCGTCCCGAAGCATCGCGCCGTTCCAAACCGTGCTGGCCCGCCAGCGGCAGATGCAGCGTGCCGAGCAACTTCTCCAGATCGGATATGGCGCGACCGCTGACCAGCGCCATGGCGCCGCCGCTGTCCCGGTACAGGCACGCAATGAGATCGAGCAGCGCCGTATCGACGTGAACAGCATCCGGTGTCTCCGCGATGTCGATCAGCGTGCCGTCGACATCGAGAAAATACGCCCAATCAAGGCTGGCGGCGGGAGGTGGCAACCGGCGCACGTTACACCTCCTCCCGGTCTGCCTTGCCGTTCAAGCGGCTGCGGCGGCGCATTGCGGCCGCATCCAGCAGCATGCGACCGGCCCAGCGAAAGACGTTGAATTCGCCCACCAGCCCGCGCATCAGGCGCATGCGGTCGCGCTGTTCCTCCTGCGGCATGTTCAACGCCATGTGCAAGGCGGCGGCGCACTGGTCGGCATCGTAGGGATTGACGATCAATGCCTCGGCCAACTCCCGCGCGGCACCGGTGAATTGCGAAAGGATGAGTACGCCGCGTTCGTCGTCGCGCGCCGCGACAAATTCCTTGGCGACCAGGTTCATGCCGTCGTGCAGGCTGCTGACGTAGCACAAGTCGGCGGCACGGAAATATTCGTACACCTCGCGCGGTTCGTGGTGCTCGACCTTGAGCACGATGGGCGGCGGACCGTTGCGCCCGAAACGCTCGTTGATGCGCGCGGCCATGTCCCGCACCTGCGTCTCGTGATGCCGGTATTCCTCGATACCGGTGCGTGTCGGCGCGGCAATCTGTACGAAGGAAAAGCGACCGACCCATTCCGGATTCATTTCCAGCAGGCGCTCGATGGCGCGGAAACGTTCCATGATGCCCTTGGTGTAGTCGAGCCGGTCCACACCGACGCCGAGCTTGTGCTCCGGCGGGAGATCGTTCATTTGCCGGATGTCAGCGCGGCAGTTCGCCACGGGCTTTTCCACCATCTCCGGCTCGGGGGGCCAGGCAATGGAGATCGGATAGCGCCGCACCGCGGTGGGCTTGCCGCCAAAGGTTACGGTGAAGGATTCGCGGTCGACGCGCGCCTCGAGGAAGCGATCCACGGTGTCGACGAAATTGTTGCAGTGGAACTGGGTGTGGAAACCGAGAATGCTGCTCCCCAGCATGCCTGCCAGCACCTCGTCGCGCCACGGACAGATGGCGAACGATTCGGGATTGGGCCAGGGTATATGCCAGAAGGTGATGATGGTGGCATCCGGCAGTTCATCGCGGATCATCTTCGGCAACAGCGCGAAGTGATAGTCCTGCACCAGCACGATGGGGGCTTTGGTTTTGGATTCGCTCACCACCGCTTTGGCGAATTTACGGTTCACCGCCTCGTACTGCGCCCAGTCGCTGGAGCGGAAGGTGGGCCGCACATGCGCGATGTGGCAGAGCGGCCACATGCCTTCGTTGGAAAAACCGTAGTAATAGCCCGCCTCTTCTTCCGGCGTCAGCCAAACGCGGCGTAACTGGTAGGCCGGATGATCCGGCGGCACTGCAACGCGATCATTTTTGTCGACCACATCGCGGTCGGCCGTGCCGCTGCCATGGGCGATCCAGGTGCCGGAACAGGCGCGCATGATCGGTTCAAGCGCGGTGACCAGTCCGCTCGCCGGTTGCTGCACCTCGATGCGTTCGCCATGGCGCTGGTGGATGAAGGGTTCGCGGTTGGACACGACGATCACATCCTCGCCGCGCAGTTCACCGTGCAGGATGGCGCGCAGGGATTCGGGCGTCCAGGTGATTTGCGCTTCATCGCGCGCGCGCGCATCGGATTCCAGTTCACTGATCAGCCTTTGCAAGTCGCGGGCAATCGGCTTGAATTCGCCCAGTCTGGGCGTTGCGCCCGCTGACGCACCGGCACCCGGTTGCCGCAGTAGTCCTTCGCCGCGCAGCAGCGCCTGCATGCCGGACATCCAGCCGCGCCAGGAGAGTTGCGCGATGACCACCGTGATCAGCGAGATGACCAGCGCCAATCCCATGAAGAAGTAGAAGACGTAGAGCTTGGTCTCCTCGCTGCGGCGCTCGACGAAACTCATGTCGTGCACCAGCACCAGGCGGCCCGCAGGCGCCGCTTCGCTCGGCATGGGCTTGATCGATACGTGCAGCGGCCCCTGCGCGATCTGCAGCAGATGTACGCCGGGTTCCTGCCAGGCTTCGAGTCGGTTGCAGCGAATCTCTTTCGGCAGCGTGCGACTGGACAAAACAGCCGACGTTGCCGAAGCGCAGTAGCCGACGGCGTACAGCCGCTCATCCCGGGTAATGAGGTTGAAGTAATCCACGGTCTTGGCCCGCTTCCCGGCCGCCAGCTGTTCCAGCAGGGGTTCCTGGATGGTATTCGCGATCAGCGTAGAACGGATTTCGATATCCTTCACGAACCAGCGCAGGGTCAACTGGTCGACCAGCGGCGCAATACCGTAGGCGATGCCGGCCAGCACCAGCAGAAGAGGAAGAACGAAGCGTAGCGAGAGTTTCATCGGTGCATCCCGGTTGGTTGGCGGCTACGAAATCCCGGTTCGGTGTTGCGATACTGAACAGGGACTGCGACGGATTGAACGGCAAGCCCGGCAGGAACATGCCGGAATAACTGAAGGGCACCTCTAATAATCCAAATTTCGTCGCAATACTGCGTTGCTCACAAAAAATTACTCCTTACATATCACATATATGCCGCGTCGCAATTTTTTGCTCGCGCCTTGTCTTGCTTAGAACTTTGAATTATTAGAGGCGCCCTGAATCTGCATGCGCCGAGTATGCCACTTTGACGAAGACGAGTTCAAGTTCATCGCTGGCTGAAAAAGTAATTGGTGGCATCCACGAAGCCCTCAACGCTGCCGCAATCGAAGCGCCGTCCCGTAAATCGATAGGCGACCACCTTGCCGTTTTCCGCCTGGGTCTGCAGCGCATCGGTGAGCTGCACCTCGCCGTTCCTGCCGGGCGCCGTATTTCTCAATATCTCGAAAATGTCCGGCGTCAGGATATAGCGCCCGATGACGGCCAGATTGGAAGGGGCGTCCTGCGGGGAGGGCTTCTCCACCATGCGCTCGACGCGGATATGTTGCGCGTCCATTTGCTTGCCGCTGACGATGCCGTATTTGTCCACGTCAGCATGGGGAACCTCTTCCACGGCAACGACGCTGCAACGATATTTTTCATGCACGCGCACCATCTGCGCCATCACGCCGTCGGGCTCGCCGACGCACAGGTCGTCGGCCAGGATCACGCCGAAGGTCTGGTTGCCGATCAGCGTCTCGCCGGTCAGGATGGCATCGCCCAGTCCGCGCATGTGGTTCTGGCGCGTGTAAGAGAATGTGCACTGGTCAATCAGCTCGCGGATGGAATCCAGCTGCCCTTCCTTGCTGGTGCCGCTGATCTGGTCTTCCAGTTCGTAAGTGATGTCGAAATGATCCTCGATGGCGCGCTTGCCGCGACCGGTGACGAAGGCGATGTTTTTCATGCCCGCCGCCAACGCCTCTTCGACGCCATACTGGATGAGCGGCTTGGTAAGTATGGGCAGCATCTCCTTGGGCTGCGCCTTGGTGGCAGGCAGAAAACGCGTGCCGTACCCGGCTACCGGAAATAGACACTTCATCATCATTTATTCTCCTTGTGTTCCAGCCGGAACAGACAGCGTACTCTTTTTCAAAAATTACTCATATATTGCATCTTCACGCCCTTCCATTATTTTTCCACATAAAAACCCCGCCTCTCGGGCGGGGTGAACAACAACAGCGGATGCGGGTTCCGGGGTAAGAATCCGGACGTGAGGAGCCGTCCGGTTCTTGTTTCTCTCAGAGTGCTCCCGCCTCCTGCTATCTGCCGAAGAAACCGATCGCCACCAGCGTCAGCAGCGTCAGGCCTATCGCGATCAGCGTCAGTCCCAGTATCCTGGATGCGCGCGTCATCTGCGGCGCGGGCGCATCGACCAGGTACTGCTCCAACTCGCCCGAGTCCACCAACCGCTGGTAATACGCGGGGTGATCCTTGCGGAACTCTTCCAGCGACTGCGTGCCGGTGAACATCACCACGTCCGGCGGCGGCAACTTGTCGGGGCGGAAGTGGTTGTTGAAGAAGTGCACCGTGAACAGGAACACGGCGGCCAGGAAACCTTCTTCGCCATGCACCAGCGTGCCCACGTTGAACACCCAGCCCGGAAGGTAAGTCGCCGTGACGTGCGGGAACGCCAGCATCAGACCGCTCCAGCCGATGATGTTCACACCCCAGAACACCGCCCAGTAGTCGAACTTCTCGAAGTAGGTCCAGCGGTCGAAGCGTGGCTTGTCGCCCTTGCCGAAGAACCACTTGAACATGTTCCAAGCATCTGCGAAATCCTTCCAGTTCGGGATGAATGAATCCGGGCCGAACCAGCGGAAGGTCTTGCTGCGCAGTATCCCCACCATCACCCAGATGAAATGGGTAAGGAAGATGGTCACGAAGAGCGCGGCGCAAACGCGGTGGATCATGCCGACGATGCGCGGACCGCCCAGCGCCTGCGCCACCAGCGGGGCCCAGGAGCTCGATGCATAGAGCGCGGTCATACCGGTCAGAATCAACGTCATGGTGACGATCGCGAACACCAGGTGCGCCAGGCGCCATCCCCATTTGAAACGCTTGAAGTATTTCTTCTCGTCCAGCTTCAGGCCCTTGAGGTCGATATGCGGTACCGGCTTGCCTTCCCTGCGATCCTTGGCTTCGCGGTAGTACCAGAGCGCGGAATGCACCCAGAAGAAGGCGAACACGAAGATCAGCAGCCCGACCATGAACTTCGAGGCGAAGTACATCTGCGGATATTTTTCGATATCGTGGCTGTTGGCATGCGGGCCGAAGGACATGAAGCCCGGGGTGGCGTTATGCATGCCCGGCTTCTTGTCGTTGTGGCACTTCTGGCAGGTCTTCATCCGGTTCTTGGTCGACACCTTGGCATTTGGATCGTCGACCGCGCGGATATCGTGGCTGCCGTGGCAATCGGCGCAGCGCGCGGTGTAGGTGTAGCCGAGACGATTGACCTGTCCGTGATAGGTGTCGGTGTAGCTCTTCATCTCCTCTTCGTGGCAGCTGCCGCAGGAATTGACGTTGGACAGCTTGAAGGCGTCCGACGAAGTATTCGCGATGGCATGACTGCTGTGGCAGTCGGTGCATACCGCCGCCTTGGTGTTGCCCTGGTCCAGCACTGCCTCGCCGTGAATGGAGGCGGTGTAGTCTTCGAACTGGTCTTCATGGCATTTTTCGCCGCAGGTCTTGGGAATCTCCTTGTGCCAGACCGTGCGCCGGGCGCTGCCGGCGGGCGGAACATTGAATTCGTGGGTGCTGTGGCAATTTTCGCAGGAAGCTTTGGCGCGCGATGGATCGTCCTTGTCGGGACGGGCATGGAAAGAATTCTTGTAGGCTTCGATGTTTTGCACCACCAGCCCGAGCCGCGACTTCTCTTCCGTCAAATTGTCTTTCTTGACGGCTTCCCACTGCGCCTCGTGGCAACTGACGCAGTCGGGCTTTGCCACCGTTGTATTCAGCTTGTGCCGCGCAGCGGAGTCGGTTATCTCTGCATGGCAGTCCACGCATTGCATTTCGCCGTGCGTGCCTTTGGCAAACTTGATCGTGTTCAGCGCGGCAAGCACACGCTTCTCGCCGTCCTTGCCGACGACTTCCAGCTTGCCTTTTTTGCCATCGTGGCAGGAGAGGCAGCTTGCATTGTCGAGATTCGCCGGATCGGGTTGCGCCCGGGCCGGACCAGCCGACATTGCGCAGGCAACGAAAAATGCCATAACGACTGCAGCAAGATTTTTTGGGTTCATGATCATTAACCTGAATTGTGCAAATTTATAACTCGAAAAAGGGGGCGAAACTGCCGCCCCCGTTTTTGTCCGAACATTCCACCGGTGTTATTTGAAACTGTAGATGTAGCTTGCACCGATGACATTGACCACATAGCTGCCTGATGTCTGATTGGTCGGCATCAGGCGCAGCGATGAATACCCGTACTGGAAGGCATTGTAGGAGTAGTCGTCGCTCGTCAGCTTCTGGAACATGTATCCGACAGATATCTTGGATGCCTGGTCAAGTGCATAGATACCAACCAGTTGCAGAGTAACCAGCTTGTTCTGGATATCCGGCAGGTCACCGCAGGTCAGTACCGTGGGCAGACTGCAGGTGGCTAGATACGGTGCCCGGGTCCCATAGCGGGATTTGTCGATCGAATACGACAGATCACTGGTGAAATCCAGCTTGCCGCCCATCAACTTGTGCTTGGTGTTGATACCGATAGCCTGTCCACTCTCATCAAGCTGGTTGGTCCAGACATTGGTCGGTGCGACCAACAGGGCATAACTGGCTGCCGCATTGACCGCAGCGGGAGTGCCGCCGGACGCCCCGATGCGCATGTCCTTCTTGCTGTTCTGCCAACTCACGTAAGCAGAAACGCTGGCATCTTCAGAGTAGCTATAGGTGGAATCCAGATTGATGCCGGTAGTTTTGCTGGTCTGCACACCCAGGGTGGAATCAGGATATTTATCGTCGACATAGCGACCGTCCACGCTCAACTCCAGACTTTCGCTGACCTGCCAGTTCACCCCTGCTTTCAGCATACTCTGCTTGCGCGAGGCATAGCTGACAGCAGAGAAGCCAGGATAGTCCTGCGCATTGACGTCATCCGGAGTCAGCGAATTCAGCCCTGCCAGCGGCGTGACTGCGTTGTGATCGTACGTTGAAGTTCGATTGGCTTGCGAGTACCCGGCGTTCAGGCTCACGTCGTTGCTTGCCTTCACCTTGTACCTGATGCCTGCCTTGTTCTCGGTGCTGGACGGACTGACCAGACAGTTGGAGGAAAGAGCGTAATTGCTGCACCAGCGGCTTATTTTCTCCACATCGTAGGCCAGGCGGACTGACTGGCTCTTGTCCAGCCGGTAATCGCCTGCCAACCCCAGCTCGGTTTTCTTGTTGCTGTACGGTGCGTTCGCCGCAGCATCCACCCCATTAACCGCACCACCGTTGAATGATCCAACGATCGTGCTGTTGATCGCGTAGTACTGATACATATTGGACGATGAGCGGTTGTTGCGCTCGTTGTATTTCACTGTTGCGCTCAGCATTAACTCCCTGGTCGTCTGATTCGTCAGTTTCATGTCGGCGTGCTTGGTCACCACCACACCGTTGAGCGACGCTTGGGGAGAAAGAACAATCTCCGGCAGACCGGTCAGGAAGCTCGCATTCTGCGTGTTGCGGCCATAGGAAATTCCGCCGACCAGCTTCGTCGCGGGCGAAAAGGCATAGCCGCCAGACAGATTGAGTTGATGCAACATGTTATCCGGCGCGGTACTCATCGTCACGGTTTGATAGACACCCGCTGGCGAGGTTGACACGAGGCCGATTACGGTGCCGGTGGTTGTTGGGCCACTCAACATGGGATTTTCCCAGGACAGGCGGTCATAACCGTCCCGGAAGGTCGAGCCATAGTAGGAACCGGAAATATGCCCTTTCTCGCCTGCCCAATTGAGCGCCAGATTGAAGGTGTCCGTTTTGTAATTGGTGGGGTTCATCAGGACCGACACCGCCTCGGCACGCCAGGTTCCGGTGCCCGCCAACCGCCCGTCGGCGGCACTCGCCATAAGCTTGGCGCCGGATTGTGCGAGATGGTTATAGTCGAACGTGAAGCTTAGTTGCGGGCTGAGATTGATGAGCACTCCCATTGACGTGTTCTTGCGTGTCGTGCCCACATCTTCCGTATGGAACGCTCCTAGCTGGGTTGCGTTCAGACCCTGCACAGCCGGTAACGTTGCCGCGTCGAAAGCGCCAAAGTTCGCAGGAAGCGTGAATGTGTTGCCCCCCATGCTTCCCTGCTGCGGCGTCTGGTAGGTATCCGTGATGTTGTGGCGCAATTCGTCGTAACCGATGTTCAGGTTCCAGCTTCCCTGATTGCCCACCGTTGCTCCCAGCTCGCGCGATGTGGTGCCGAGGTCCTTGCCCGTGAGCGACCAACGCATGGTTCCGTCGCCGCCTTCGTACGCATCTCCGCCGCGCACGCTGATGTTGGCAATCGCTTTGCCGCCCTTTTTGTCCAGACCGTTGTATTCGCCGAACTTGGCGGAGTCTTTGGATACGTTCTCCACCCCGAACTCGATGTAGTTGGTGGGATGGCGGATGATTGCGACCTCGTCTTCCCAGGACTCTTCCGCGTAAGCCGACATCGGTGCGGCGAACATCACAGCCAGTGCGCTGCTTACGGCCAGGCTCAATGCACCCATTCTCATTTCATTTTTGCAAATTCTCATGGCTATCTCCAATTCTAGAAATTAGCGGTGCAAGAGCGCGCCGGCAGGATGATTCGATCCATGAACCATGGAGTGGCAATTCATGCAGGAACGTCCGGTGGCATTCTCTGTCGGGTTCCTGTTCGCATTGGTGTACCCGCCCTGTATGCCCGCTGCAACCGTTCCGTAGGGAGTCTTGCTGTTATGCGGACCGTCGTGGCATTCCGAGCACATGAAAGGTGCGCGGGATTTCAGCAGCGGCGTGATATTGGAACCGTGCGGCGTATGGCAGTTGGAGCAATCTTCGGCAACAGGCTGGTGTTCCCACAGGAACGGGCCGCGCTTCTCGGCATGGCAGGTGAAGCAGGTCTCGTTCAGCGTGTTCTTCTTGAGCAGTTTCGGACCGGCTGAGCCGTGCAGGTTATGGCAATCCGAGCAGGTCATCTTGCCCGCAGCCAGCGGGTGAGTCGAAACTTTGTGAGTGTCGGCACGCTCCTTCTTGTGGCAAGTGAAGCACACGTCGGCCTGGGTCTTCTTGTCGCGCACGGCGTCGTGCTCGGCATGAACCTTGTGGCAGGAGTTGCATGCCACATCGTTGGCGGCGTGCTGGCTGCCTTCCCAATGCGTGCGCTTGTCGCCCTTGTGGCAGGTCAGGCAGGCTGCATTGCGCTCGGCAGCGGGTGTCTCGGTGATCTTGCGGAAGCTGCGGTCGGGTGCGGGCGGTTTTTCCTTGCCCTTGCCTTTGAAGTTAACGTGATCCTTGCTTTCGCCGTGGCAGTCGGTACAGGTGGGCGTACGCTCATCCCCTTTTACGCCATGGCGCGTGGTGGCAATGGCCAGTACGCCCGGATTCAATTCAAGCATGGTTGCGCGACCTACCGGTTCGTCGGCCTCGTCGTGGCACCCCGTGCATTTCGCATCGCCCTTGAGGATGAGGTCCTTGGCGGGGGCCTTGGCCGGAGCCGTTGAAGCATCGCCCGCCGGAACAGCGGGCGTTTCTCCAACAGGTGCATTGGGTGTCTCGCCAGCCGGAGCATCGGCCCCGTATGCAGCCCACGAAATGAGCAGCGTACTGACGCACGCAGATATAAATACTTGCTTGAAGTTTTTCATCATTTCTCCCTGAACTCAGCCTATATTTGTTCCGGCCTCGACGGCCGCCTTTCACATCTCAAAACCTGCCCAAACCTAGAGTGCAAGAATCCAGCGCACCAGTCTCTTCAACTCTGCCTCGTCAGTGATATCGATAATCTTGTGTTCTTCCTCAGTGCCGTCTTCCAGCTTGACCTTGGGACCGGTTGTGATGTTCTTGAGCATTTTTTCTTCGCCCTCGGCTTCCTTGCCCTTGTACTTGGCGGCGATCTTCTTGTAGGAGGGCCCCTTCTTGGTCTTGTCGATGGCGTGGCACTTGAAGCAGTCGTTCTGCTTCAAAATCTTCTTGATCTCGACATCTTCGTCGCCGGCTGCGATGACGGGCGCCGAAACGATTCCGCCAAACATCCCGCACAGCGCCAACACCCACATTCCCTTGATATTTTTCATTTCCATTCTCCTCAAAATAACCAATACCCAACTAATAACATCAACATCCTGACTCCGCCATACGTAACATCTACTACTCAATCCATACTCGCAAGAATGGAGATGTAGTCGTTTGCACTCTGTGCGGCAGGGCACACAAACATTCCGCACCCTGTAGTTGGAACTTCGACACACTGATAAATCCCATCATCTTTCTCCGCTAATTCGTTGAATTTCCCTTGTGCGTCATTCTCTACATGCCCCTGCAAAACCACTACGGTCTATCAGCTCAAAACCGATGGGACCGAGGTTCCATTTTTATCGGACCTTGGTCTGATCACGCTGCAAACATCGCGTGTTAACATCAGTCACAACAGCAATAGTCACAACATCAAAACGTTTTCTTCACCGAGGGTTTCCTGTGGTAACCACCCTGAAAAGAACCCTTCGCCAGATGAGCTTTTCGCGCCAGTTCATGCTGGCCATCGTCTCCGTCCTCGCGGTAGGCATGGTTGTCATCGGTTCATGGATGGGACACCTGATAGAGACCAATGCCATGAACCGCACTGCGGCGATTTCGGCGGTTTATCTGGAGAGCATTTCCGCGGCGCAACTTCACGACCGGCCGAACGGAAAAATAGGAGACCGCAAGACGCATGCCGAGCTCGACAGGCTTTTCATCGAAGGACCGCTACGCCGCGAGGTTCTGCGTTTCAAACTCTGGGAGCCCAGTGGGCGCATCGATTACAGCAACGACCATGAACAAATCGGCCTGCGCTTTCCAATCTCTGGACGGCTTGCCGATGCCTTCGCAGGCACAGTTCAGACGCGGATCAGCAATCTCCAGGAATTCGACAATCAACCCGAGCTGGCGCGCTGGACGCAAATGCTCGAAATCTATATACCGATCCGTTCCGCCACTTCGGGCAAGGTCTATGCGGTTGCCGAGTTCTACCTTTCGGTGGAGAAGCTGAAACGCGAAATTCGCGACGCCCAGCGGAGCAGTTGGGCGCTGGTCGCCGTCTCCACTTGCGCGATTTACCTGTTCCTGTTCGGCCTGGTACGCCGCGCCAGCAATACCATCAAGGAGCAGCAACGCGACCTGCGCCACCAGCTCAAGCAACTTCTTGCCTTGCTCGACGAGAACGATCGCATGCGCGACCAACTGCGCGAGGCCGGTGTGAGCACAACCACGCTCAACGAGGAATTCCTGATCCGCATCGCCGCCGACCTGCACGACGGGCCCGCGCAAACCATCGCATTCGCCCTGATGCGCTTCGACGAATTTGCCGCAAACTGCCGCAGCTGCGCTGCATCGCCGAGTACGACGGAGCAGGAACTGCGCAGCATCCATAGCGCGCTGCAATCCTCGCTCAGGGATGTGCGCAAGATATCTTCCGGCCTGGCCGTTCCGGGCATGACCGAATTGTCTCTCGCCGACACCGCCCGTCGCGCCCTGCGCGATTTCAAGCGCTTGTCGGGAATAACGGTTCAGGCCAGGATCGATGACACCTTGGACAAGGCGCCGCTGTCGGTCAAAATCACCGTGTACCGGCTACTCCAGGAATCGCTCAACAACTGCTGGCGGCACGCCCCCAAGGGAGAGCCCGAGGTGCAGGTTGAACAAACCGGTACAGAGGTGTTGGTGGTCATCACCGACCATGGCGCCGGATTCGATCCGCAATCGGCTGCAGTCGCCGGGCGGCTCGGACTGGCTTTCATGCGCGAACGCGTCCGGCTGCTCGGCGGTATTTTTGAAATCGATTCCGCGCCCGGCCGCGGCACCGTTATCCGCGCCCGTCTTCCCCTTTCAACCGATGGAATGATTCATGGCTAATCCGATTCGAATTTTGCTTGCCGACGACCACCCCCTTTTCCGCGAGGGAGTCGCCCACTCGCTTGGCGCAGAGCCGGATTTTGAAGTGATCGCTCAAGCAGGCAGCGGGGAGGAAGCCGTGGAGTTGGCGCTGCGCCTGCACCCCGACATTGTGCTGCTGGACGTC
The DNA here is from genome assembly GCA_049286265.1 of Sideroxyarcus sp. GTDB lineage: Bacteria > Pseudomonadota > Gammaproteobacteria > Burkholderiales > Gallionellaceae > Sideroxyarcus. Next base: position 580 of record JBAQDF010000043.1, on the reverse strand, counting down.
TCGATGGCCGGCATGGGCGGTATTGCGGCTGCCAGCCAGATCGCAACCAGCACGCCGGTCGTGCGCATCATGATGCTCACCGTTTCCGAAAACCGTGAAAACCTGATGGCGGCGCTCAAAGCAGGGGCGCATGGCTACGTATTGAAGGGCGTCTCCGCCGGCGAGCTGCGCGACATCACGCGCCGCGTAGCCAGTGGCGAGGCCTATGTCACACCCGCGCTGGCTGCCGACATGCTCACCGAATTCTCCCATCCGCACTCCATCGATTCGTTTTCCGAATTGACCGCGCGCGAGACCCAGATCCTGCAACTCCTCAGCCAGGGACTCACCAACAAGGAAATCGGCGAACGTACTTTCCTGGCGGAGAAAACGGTCAAGCATTACATGACCAGCATCCTGCAAAAATTGCATGTGCGCTCGCGCACCGAGGCCGCATTGATCGCCATGCAGCATGGTGTGCCTGGAACTGCAGGGCAGTAGAGACAGTGCTGAGTGCTGAGTGCTGAGTGCTGAGGACTGAGTGCTGAGGACTGAGTGCTGAGGACTGAGTGCTGAGGACTGAGTGCTGAGGACTGAGTGC
>JBAQDF010000042.1:0-47890 GCA_049286265.1 Sideroxyarcus sp. | reverse complement strand
TGTCGGTTTACGCTGTGAAAACCCGACCTACAGTGTTGGAATGGGCTGTAGGTATAAGTTCCGGATTGAGTGCCAAACTACATCAGCATCAACCCAGAACCTTCAACAGCAGCTTCGTTGCCAACGCGATCAACATCACCGCAAACAGTTTGCGCAGCAATTCCACTTTCATGCGATGCGCGGCTTTTGCGCCGAAGGGAGCGGTAAGCACGCTGGCGAGCGCAACCCAGAACAGGGCTGGCAGGTAAACGTAGCCCAGGTGCAGTTCCGGCAGTCCGTCGATGTGCGAGCCGACGGCGATGTAGCCCAGTGTCCCACCGACTGCGATGGGAAAGCCGATTGCAGAGGCGGTGCCGATGGCATGGCGTATCGGTACATTGCACCAGATGAGGAAGGGCACGATGATCGCGCCGCCGCCGATGGAAACCAGGCTGCTGATCCACCCGGTGAAAGTGCCTGTGAACGTCATGCCTGCCGGGCCGGGCAACTGGCGCGCGGGGTGCGGGTCACGGCCGAGCAGGATCTGCGCGGCGGCGAAATAGACGAACAGGGCGAAAAAGATGCCGAGGCCTTTGGCGGGGATGGCGGAGGCCGTCAATGCGCCGATGGCCGTGCCGAGCAGGATGCCGGGAGTGATGCGGCGCACGACCTGCCAGTTCACCGCACCATGCTGGTGGTGTTTGCGCAGGCTGGAGAGCGAAGTGAAAATGATGGTCGCCATCGAGGTGCCGAGGGCGAGATGCAGGGTGTGCTCGGAGGAAAAGTGCTGCGCGTCGAACAGCATCAGCAGCACAGGCACCAGCACCAGCCCGCCGCCGACGCCGAACATTCCGGCGAGCAAGCCGGTGATGGCGCCAAGCGTCAGATAGACTGCATACCATTCCATGGTCAGTTCGCCAATTTGCTTGTGATGAATCGCCACTCCGCCGGATCAAGCGGGGTGATGGACAAACGGTTGCCGCGCTGCAGCGTGCGCATGTTTTCCAGTTCGGGATGGCGTTTCAGTTCTGCAATGGTAATGAGCGCGATCTTCTTCACCAGCTTCACATCCACATTGAACCAGCGTGGTGTTTCCTGTGTGGCCTTGGCGTCGAAGTATTTGCTCTTCTTGTCGAATTGTTTGGCGTCGGGATAAGCAACGCTGCACACCTCGGCGATTCCCGCGATGCCCGGTTCCTTGCAATTGGAGTGATAGAACAGCACGCCGTCGCCGACCTGCATCTGGTTGCGCATGAAGTTTCGCGCCTGATAGTTGCGCACACCGTACCAGGCCACGGTTTGATTTGGCATGGCAGCGAGATCATCGATGCTGCAATCGGAGGGTTCGGATTTCATCAGCCAATAGCGCATAAAAGTATCTTTCAACTTACCCGTCATTCCCGCGGAGGCGGGAATCCAGTTAATCAATTCTTCTTTTCGCAGCAAAGACAAACCTGAACTGCATTTTTTGATATACCCGCTGGATTCCCGCCTCCGCGGGAATGACGGGTTAATAAAAAAATGCGGCCGAAGCCGCATTTTGAATAGAGTTCCCCGCCTGTGCCGTTGACTCAATATCTTGAACCGGGGTTCAAGAGGGTCGGTTCCCGGCCACATCAGGTTCATCCCCGGGGGACGATCACAACAGTGGCTTTGATGGGGCGCAACCTAAGCATTAGCTCATTGGTTCAAAGAATTATGAGTCTGACGAACACCGCAGGGAACAAACCTAGAACAACTCGTCTTGTTCCGCTAACGCAGAATCGACGGTCGCCTGCATGGCTTGCATTCTACGCTTGAATTCCGAGAGGTCAAATCCGCCGCCGAGGCGTGTGGTGAGGAGTTCGTGGGTGATATTGAGTGCTGCCATGATGGCAATGCGTTCAACCGATGCGATCTTGCCCGCATCGCGGATTTCGCGCATTTTTTTGTCCAAATAAGCAACGGCATCGAGCAATTCGGCGCGTTCGTCATCGGGACAGGCGACGCGCAATTCGCGGTCGAGGATGGTCACATCCAGTGAACTGGTCTTGCTCATTGGGCGCCTTCAGGTAGTTGGGAAAGCAGCTTTTCCAGCCGTTGTGCGGCCTCGTCGACCTTGTCCTGGCTCTTGCGCTGCTGGCTGACAGCCGTGGCGACCTCTTGGCGCAGCAACTGGTTCTCGGCGCGCAAACGCTGGGTAAGCTGCACCAATTGGGCCAATTTTTGGTCGAGACCGTCGAGTTCGCTATGCATAACCGAACTATAAATTTAAAAAGCCTGTTAAGTCAATCGGTAACGGAATGTTTTGCAAGTGCTTTGGAATTTCGGCCTGTAACCTCTGGTAGAATCTGGCCTGCTTCAAGGTGCAGAAAGGCGCGAGCCTTTCAGTTAAACGGGAAACAGGTGAGGAAGCATTAACTCCGATGCCTGTGCTGCCCCCGCAACGGTAAGCAAGTGTGGATTTGCCAATTGGCCACTGTGCGCAAGCATGGGAAGGCGGCAAATAAATCTTGTGAGCCCGGATACCGGCCTTGAGCGTGGAAGACCTGCGAACCTATTTCGCGGTCGGATTGCCGCGTTGCGCGGTGCTCGGTTCCTCGCCGTGCTTGATGCACTGTCTCGGTCCCTGTGCTCCGTGCGCCTTGCACTCCAACCGCTCATAACGGTTCACAAGTCTTCCAATGGTTCAGGATATGCGCGTGGGGCGCATGAATGCCCGTGTTTCAAGGTTCATTCTTTATTTCCCGCCGCTTTCCTGATTTTGTTCAATATTCCAACGGGGTCGCTTGGAATCATTCAGGAAATATCTCATGCAATTAAAAAACAAATTATTTACCGCCATGCTATGTGCGGCGTCTTCTGTCGTCTTTGCCGCAACGGACGAAACACTGGGCGAAGTCGTGGTAACTGCGACGCGCCTCAAGCAACCGCTCAATCAGTCGCTGTCCAGCGCAACGGTCATTACCGAGCAGGACATACGCGATTCGCAGGCGCCGGACGTACCGACCATCCTGCGTTCCGTTGCGGGCATCGAAATTGATCCGAGCGGAGGAATGGGCAAAACCACCGGCGTGTTTCTGCGCGGTACGGATAGCACCCACGTATTGGTGCTGATAGATGGCGTTCGCGTCAATTCCGCCACCATCGGTACTACGGCGGTGGAGCAATTGATGCTGGATCAGGTTGAACGCATCGAAGTGGTGCGTGGCAACGTCAGCAGTTTGTATGGATCCGAAGCCATCGGCGGGGTGATTCAGATATTCACCAAGCGCGGGCATGGCGCAGGTGCTGCGAATGTGAGCGTTGGTTTTGGCGATCAGGGTACGCGACGTTTGTCCGCTGGCTTTGGTGGAGCGACGGATGGGACGGATTTCAATGTGCAACTTTCCTCCTTCAAGACAGACGGCGTATCGGCGCTAAATCCGGACTTGGCACTTAATGCCAACCCCGATCTGGACGGCTACCGCAATAACAGTCTGTCAGCCAATGTAGGACATGCGTTCAATACCGACCATCGCGTTACGGCTTCACTGTTTGGCAGCAACGGCAACAACCAGTACGACACCAGCAGCGCATATGTGCAACCAACGGACGTAAACAGCAGTCGTTCGCAGATATGGAAGTTTTCGCTGGCTTCGGACAACCAGATCAATGAGACCTGGCACAGCAAAGTGCAATTCGCGAATGGCGTAGATCAATACCGTGATTTCCTGAATGGACAACCCAAGGCATATGGTTCCCTGTACCAGACCAGCAGTGACCAACTGACTTGGCAAAATTCATTGCATCTGGACGACAGCCACCAGCTACTGCTGGGAGCGGAGTCGTTGCGGCAAACAGTATCGAGCGATATGAATCCGGGTTACGTACAAAATACCCGTCAAATATACAGCCTGTTTGCCGGGTACACCGGGAACCATGGTGCGCATCAGGCTCAGCTTAATCTGCGTCAGGACAATATTTCCCAGTACGGCGGCAAAACCACCGGCCTGATGGGCTATGGCTATGGTCTTACTGATGCATGGCGCGCTACCGCCAGCTACAGCACGGCATTCAGGATGCCAAAATTCAATGAATTGTATTGGCCTGATACCGGTTACGGCGGAGGTAATCCGGCACTAAAACCAGAACGTTCGCGCAATCTGGAAGCGGGATTGCGTTACGCCTCAGGCGGGCAGCAATTTGATGCCGTGTACTTCGATAACCGGATTGGCGATCTGATTGCAGGCTGGCCGCCGGTTAACATCGACAAAGCGCGTATAGAGGGTGTTGAAATCAGCTACGCCGGTCGGTTTGGCGATACCGGAGTGAAAGCTGCACTGACTTCACAAAATCCGCGCGATGAAATTACCGGGGCGCAACTGATCCGGCGTGCCAAGTTGCACAGCAGTCTCGGCTTGACGCAGCAGGTCGGCGCATGGCAAGTGGGCGGCGAGTGGTTGTACAGCGGCACTCGTCAGGATACTTACTACGATCCGTACACTTTCGCGAGTTCAAGCCGGACCCTGGCCGCATACAACGTTTTCAATCTGACTGCTGGTTATGCCATCAACAAGGATATGCGGCTGTCGTTGCGCGCAGACAACCTGACCAACCAGAACGACAGCAGTGCTTATGGCTACAATCCGTTGGGGCGACGCCTGTTTGTCGCTTTCCACTACCAACCGCAGAAGTAAGGCAATGTAGCTGAATGGAGACAATGTGCGATGCGTGAGTTGATTCTCGGTGGAGTACGTTCCGGCAAGAGCCGTTTGGCAGAACAGCATGCCGCTGCTTCCGGTCTGGTAGTGGTGTATGTGGCGACGGCACAGGCACTCGATGCAGAGATGCAGCAACGCATCGCCCATCACCGGGCGCACCGGCCCGCACATTGGCAAGTGATCGAGGCGGGCTACAATTTGGCGGAGGTGCTGCAACAACATGCCGCTGCCGGGCGCTGTGTACTGGTGGATTGCCTGACGCTGTGGCTCACGCAATTGCTGTGCGACGTCGGCGAAGCCGAGCTGCGCCGCGAGGTGGATGCGTTGTTGAAAGCACTGCCCGGATTGCCTGGACAAATCATTCTGGTGAGCAATGAAACCAACATGGGCGTCGTTCCGATGGGGGAGTTGTCGCGCCGCTATTGCGATGAGGCAGGACGACTGCACCAGCAATTGGGCGCGCTATGCGAGCGTGTGATTCTTACGGTGGCGGGAATACCGCTGATCGTGAAAGGAAATTGAAGATGACAACAAGCTGGCTAACACAGCCTTGTGCCGCGTTGAATGAAACTGCTCGAACCGCCGCATTGGCGCGCCAGGGGCAACTCACCAAGCCGCCCGGCGCCTTGGGGCGCATGGAGGACATCGCCGTGGAACTCGCGGCATGGCAGGGGCAGGAGCAGCCCACGATGGAGCGCGTGTATATCGGCATCTTTGCCGCCGACCATGGCGTGGCTGAAGAAGGCGTGTCGCTGTTTCCGCAAGCCGTCACGGCGGAGATGGTGCGCAATTTTGCGCGCGGCGGGGCGGCTATTAGTGTGTTGGCACGGCAACTGAATGCAACACTCGAAGTCATTAATCTCGGCACAGTGTCGGAAGTGGAAACACTGCAGAACGTGCGCGACGAACGCATCGCAGCGGGGACGGCAAACTTTGCCAGGCACCCCGCAATGGATGCGGAGCAATGTGCCGCCGCCTTGCAGATTGGCCGCAATGCCGCGTTGCGCGCACGGCAGCAGAATGCGCAACTTTTCATCGGCGGCGAAATGGGCATTGCCAATACCACCTCGGCAACGGCGATTGCCTGCGCATTGTTGTCCGCAGCACCGGAGTCGCTGGCCGGGCCTGGAACAGGGTTGGATGGCGCGGGCGTCAAGCACAAGGCGCAAGTGATCGCCAATGCGCTGAACTTGCATGCGGTCTCTGAAGACGAACCACTGAAAGTCTTGCGCAGTCTGGGCGGCTTCGAGATCGCCGGTCTGGCAGGAGCGTATATCGCCGCCGCGCAAAACGGCATGCCGGTGCTGGTGGATGGATTCATCAGTTCGGTGGCGGCGCTTGTTGCCGTGCGCATCAACCCGGCGGTGCGAAGCTGGCTGCTGTTCGCACATGTTTCCGCCGAGCCGGGGCACCAGCGTGTGTTGGCCGGGCTCGAGGCGAAAGCCCTGCTGCAGCTCGAGATGCGTCTGGGTGAGGGAAGCGGCGCAGCGGTCGCCGTGCCGCTGCTGCAAATGGCCTGTGCCCTGCATCGCGGCATGGCCACATTTGCCGAGGCTGGCGTCAGTGAACAGAACTGAACCCATCGTTGTGACGGTACTGCGCCACGGCGCGGTTGCGGGGCGCGCGCATGTCTTTCGCGGCATGCTCGATGAGACGCTGACGGAGCCGGGCAGGGCACAGATGCAGCAGGCCGTCGCGCGATGTCCAGCGGCTGATTTCGACGCACTGGCGACTTCGCCGCTCAAGCGCTGCCACGAATTCGCAACAACTTACGCTGCCCGGCATCGTTTGCCCTTGCGGGTGTTGCCGCAGTTCTGCGAATTGTCGTTCGGCGATTGGGAAGGCCTCACGCCTGACGAAGCCGCCGTGCGCGATCCGGCAATTTTTCAGGCGTTCAGCGCCAATCACGGCGAGCATGCTCCGCCCAACGGCGAGTCGCTGGCGCAATTCCGCGCCCGAATCAGTCTCGGCTGGCACGAATGGATGGCTAGTGATGAGGGCACGAATCGCTTGCTGATTACGCATGCCGGGGTGATGCGCGCCTTGCTTATGGAGTTGTTCGGCTTTACGCCGGCACAAGCCTTCCGGGTTGCGTTGCCGGAAGCCGCGTGTCTGCGTATTTCCTGGCTGCATGGTCAGCCGCCATTCCTGCTTTCCATCAATTGAGGCGAGATGCGATGCGCGGCCTGATTCTGGCGATCCAATTCCTGACGCGGCTGCCCACGCCGCAATTGCGCAACCTCGATGCGGAGAATCTGCCGCGCAGTGCGTACTGGTTCCCCTTCGTGGGGTTGCTCATCGGCGTTCTGCTGGCTGCAGCCTTGTGGCTGGGCAGTCGCATCGACCCGTGGCTGGGCGCTTTGCTGACTGTGCTGCTCTGGGTCTGGATTACAGGCGCGCTGCATCTCGACGGGCTGGCCGACATGAGCGATGCATTGGGCGCGGCACACCACAACAGCGAACGATTCCTGGCGGTGCTGGCAGATCCGCATCTGGGCACTTTTGGCGTAGTCAGCCTGGTGCTTCAACTGGCATGTAAGCTGGTGTTGCTGATGTTGCTGGCGCGCAATGGGCAATACTGGGCGTTGCTGCTGGTCCCGGCGTGGGCGCGTTGGGGGGCGCTGATCTGGGGGCGACTACCCAGCCTGAAACCCGGCATGGGCGAACGCTTCGGCGGGCAGGTTTCGCAACCTTCGATCTGGATATTGGGCATGCTGCTTATGGCATGCAGTGTTGGCAACCCGGTGTTATGGTGCGCCCCGATACTGGTTTTAGCCTGGCGGGAATTTTTGCTGAAACGCGTCGGCGGCATGACGGGCGACTTACTTGGTGCGGGTGTTGAAGTAGTCGAAAGCCTGGCTTTGCTGCTTCTGGTTGCGCAAGCGCAGCTTATGCCATGAGTTGGCAAGGTCGGGCTGCTGTCGCCTGCCCCTGCCTTTTCTGTTAAAGTTCGAATCAATTCTGGACAAGCTATGAACATTCAAGGAGGCAACATGAAAGTCCTGCAAAACAAAACCCTGTGGATTGCAACGGCGCTGGTCGCGCTGATGGCGATGACGCGCTTCAACCACTTCGGTTCGTCGGCGGCTTTGCCCGATGCATCGTATGCCGTGTTCTTCCTGGGTGGCCTTTTCCTCGGCCGCGTACGCGCTGCGTTGGCGATCCTGGCGCTGCTGCTGGTCGAAGCGGCACTGGTGGATTTCTACGCGATCAATTTTGCGGGTGTCAGCGGCTGGTGCGTGACTTCCGCCTACGGCTTCCTGGTTTTCGCCTATTCGGCGCTGTGGTACGTCGGTCGCTGGTACGCGCCGCGCCATGACCTGAGCGGCAAAGGCATGCTCGGCCTGTTCGCGGCCGCCGTGGGGGCGGGCAGCCTGGCCTTCGTCATCGCGAACGTGAGTTTCTATTTGCTGGCCGGCTATTTCGACAGCATGAGCGTTGCCGATTTCACCGCGAGCGTCGCCCAGTACTACGGTTCCTACGTGACAGTGGCAGTGATCTACATCGGCTGTGCCGTCGTTGTGCAGATGGGATATGCCCTTCTGACGGGCAAGCAGGGAAGCAGCACCAAAGCCGTTTGATGGTTTTTTCGGCACGTGACCAATGTGCCGGAGCAGCCCTTAAGTGACATAGGCGCAGCTTGGCTGCGTCTGCGCGGTTACCAGATTTTCCACCAGCGGCCGGTTTTCTCGATCATCACGTTAAATTCTTCGGCGGCTTCGTGTTCCCATGTGGCAAAAGAAAACCCGGCCTGCTGCAAAGCGGTGCTGTATTTTGTATCTAAGCCCTTAATGTGTTCCTTGAGCCAGGTCTTCAGGAAGCGCAGCATTTCAAAATAGATCGGCTTTTCTTCCGTCAAGTGCCTTAAGCACAAATCGTCAAGTTGTCCGATCAGTTTCAGATGCTCCAGCTTGTGCGCTTCGAGATCGGCATAATTGGCCTGCTGCATCAGGCGCTCTTCCAGAGAAAAATGCGTCCTGGTATAACTCCGCAACGCTCCCAGTATTACGCCGATGACCTTGCTGCCCTCGTGCATGGATACCGCGATGAAAAGCTGGTTGAGCATGTTGACCAGTTCCTGATGCTGGTTGTCGATGGTTTTGATGTTGACGCTGTATTCGGGAGACCATTTGAAGTAGACCTCATCGTTCGACACATTATCTTCAGACATATGTACCTCCAATATCCAGTCACTACTGATTAGTCACGATGGCGTTACGGGGTGTGTAACACATTCTAGCAACAGGGTTTAGTGACTTTACTTACAAAAGCTGACTATTCAGTGCCGGATGTAATTCTTTTGTTTTTAATAATTTACGGATTAAGCATTAGCTTGCATAAATTGTTTCAGGTGATGAGCTTGCGTGGAATAAGGCTGTATCAAATAGCTGCCAATCGGTTTGTCGAGCTGGAACGAACGGTGGGCGATACGCGGGAGGCGATCATTGTCTTGCAATTCAGTCGTGTTTCAGTTGACACTGCTGTCCTATCTGGTAAATTCCATACCCGAGCGATTAACTCAAGCAAAAGCCTAATCACTTCCCCAACAACTTAAAAAACAGGAGATCACCATGGCCGTACTCGTAGGTAAACCAGCACCAGATTTCACCGCCAACGCCGTTATGGGTAATAACGAAATCAAGGAAGTCAAATTTTCCGACCTCACCAAAGGCAAGCACGCGGTACTGTTTTTCTACCCGCTCGACTTCACCTTTGTCTGCCCTTCCGAACTGATCGCTTTCGATCACCGTCTGGATGAATTCAAGAAGCGCGGCGTCGAAGTGGTCGGCTGCTCCATCGACTCCCAATTCACTCACCTCGCCTGGAAAAACACCCCGGTTGAAAAGGGCGGCATCGGCAAGGTCGGCTACCCGCTGGTTGCCGACATCAAGCATGAGATTGCCAAGGCCTACGACGTTGAAGCCGCTGGCGGCGTCGCGTTCCGAGGCTCTTTCCTGATCGACAAAAAGGGTATCGTGCAACACCAGGTCGTGAACAACCTGCCGCTGGGCCGCAATATCGACGAAATGCTGCGCATGGTCGATGCGCTGCAATTCACCGAAGAGCACGGCGAAGTCTGCCCCGCTGGCTGGAGCAAGGGCAAAGCCGGTATGGGCGCCTCGACCGAAGGCGTGGCGAAATACCTGGCAGCACACGCCAAAGAACTGTAAGCGGTTCGGTTCGTATCAAGACAAAGGCTCCTGCGGGAGCCTTTGTCGTTTGTACGGGGCCACGCAAAAAATCAAAGCAGCACTTGATTCACGGAGCATATTGCGTTTATGTGCGGATGCTGCAATGCTTTACCTTGATGTCGACGCGGTCTTGGTCTGGCAACTTGGGCATGTGCTTGCCATGTCACTGTATATTTTTGGAGGACGTAATGGCTGATGAATCGCAAATCGAGAATCTCGGGATCGAGCAGTACAAGTCCTACATGCAGGACCTGGCCAATATCGGCACAAGGCACGAGACTGCAAGAGGGTTTTATCTTTCGGTGATATCCGCGCTGCTTGCTTTCGTGGCCATGGCCGGCAAAGACGGCCCAATCAGCGGGATCGGCTCTGATCTGTTTGTGCTGATCAGCGTGGGCGCCATTGCCATCTGTGCGCTCTGGTTTTTGAATACGATGTCGTTTGCCGCTTTGTACCAAGCCAAAATCGGGCGGCTTAAGACAATGGAAGAAAAACTGCCGTTCCAGAATTTTACTGCGGAATTCGACGCGCTGAAGCAGGACTGGCGATACATCCGGCTCACGACGGTTGAGTGCGGCGTCGCTTTCATTTTCATCATTCTTTTCGTCGTCGCGCTGGTGTTGAATTCGTGTGCTCAATAGTTTGAGCAGCTAAACCTGAAAAAACAGTTGTCCGCAGATTACGCAGATTAACGCGGATTAAAACAAACCATTACCCCGGAAAATCCGGATCTGCTTTTGGGTGATATAGCCTCTGCGTTTAACAGCATGAAAATCTGCGTTAATCTGCGAAATCTGCGGATAGAACTTAGGTTTTTGGATTAAATGACAGCAAGGTATGAACCGAGAACACCTCTGCGCAATGACTTTCTATCCCGCCGCCTTCAACAACACCCACACCGCGCCACCGCCGCCCGCTTGCGGCGGCGCTTCGCAGAATGCCAATACACGGGGGTGTTGAGTCAGCCAATGGCGGGTGAGGACTTTCAATATCCCGTCGCGACCTTCGCTGCGCCAGCCTTTGCCGTGTATCACGTTGATGCAGCGCAGGCCGCGTTGCGTGGCGTCGTGCAAAAACTCCACCAGTAATTTCCTGGCGGCATCGCTGTTGAGGCCGTGCAAATCGAGTTCGTCCTGCGGCGGCCACTCGCCGCGCCGCAGTTTGCGCAAGGTCATGCGATTCAAGCCGGAACGCAGGAATTCCGTAACCGCAATATCGCCTGCGCCGTGATCGGACAAGGTGTCGGTGACTTCGGCAGCAACCGGGTTGGCGCGCACTGGTGCCTTGCGCGGTTTGGGAGAGGGGGTGATGCGGTCGGGCGGCGCGAGCGGCGTCACGCCTTCCAGCGCTTGCCGGAACAAGTCTGCATCCTGCTCCGGCTTTTCTTTCACGCGTTACCCGTGTGAAGCCAGGTATTTTTCCGCATCCAGTGCGGCCATGCAGCCTGTCGCCGCGCTGGTACAGGCCTGCCGATAAATTTGATCCTGCACGTCTCCCGCCGCAAACACGCCGTCGATGCTGGTTGCGGTGATGTCACCCTTGCGTCCTCCGCGTGTGACGATGTAGCCGTTTTCCATTTCCAGTTGCCCGGCGAAGATGTCGGTGTTGGGTTTATGGCCGATAGCGATGAACACGCCGGCGACCTTGATGTCTTGCGTGGCCCCGCCTTGCACTTGTTTGAGGCGCGCGCCGGTGACGCCGCTATCGTCGCCCAGTACTTCATCCAGAACCTGGTTCAGTTGCAGGATGATCTTGCCTTCTTTTACCTTCTCCATCAGATGGTCGATCATGATGCCTTCGGCGCGGAAGGTGTCGCGGCGATGGACCAGCGTAACATGACTGGCAATGTTGGCCAGATACAGCGCTTCTTCTACTGCCGTATCGCCGCCGCCGATCACTGCCACTTCCTGGTTACGATAGAAGAATCCGTCGCAGGTCGCACAGCCGGAAACGCCTTTGCCCATGAATTTTTCTTCCGAAGGTAAACCGAGATACTGTGCCGATGCGCCAGTGCAGATGATAAGTGCATCGCAGGTGTAAGTTCCGCTGTCGCCTTCCAGAGTGAATGGCTTCTGTTGCAGTTTTGCGGTGTGAATGTGGTCGAACACGATCTCGGTTTTGAAGCGCTCGGCGTGTTGCTGGAAGCGCTGCATCAGTTCCGGACCCTGCACGCCGTTCACGTCGGCAGGCCAGTTATCCACTTCGGTGGTGGTCATCAACTGGCCGCCCTGGGCGAGGCCGGTGATGAGCACGGGTTTGAGGTTGGCGCGTGCGGCATACACGGCGGCGGTGTAACCGGCAGGGCCGGAACCGAGAATGAGCAAGCGGTGATGTTGTGTCGTTTTTTCCATGTCGATGATGGTGCTTTTCCAAAGATGAGAATGGGGGCAAATTTAACAGTGACGGGGCATGCTGTCGAGTAGAATGACCCGTCCATTATATTGAAACAATATGAAAAAAAGCATATTTGTCATTCTGTGGTTTATCCATTGCAGCGCGCAAGCGGCAGATATGCCCGGCATTCCGGCTTTCATCGACGAGATGGTGACCAAGCACCAGTTCAAGCGCGAAGAGTTGCAACTGGCATTCAGTCGCGCCGAATACCGCGCCGAGGTCATCGAGTCTATCAGCAAACCCGCGATCCTCAAGCCTTGGGTGGAATACCGTCCGAACTTCATCAATCCCAAGCGCATCGACGGCGGCGTGCAGTACTGGAAAAAATATTCTGCGGCACTGAAGCGCGCCGAGCAGAAATACGGCGTGCCGCAAGAAATCATTCTCGGCGTCATCGGGGTGGAGACCCTCTATGGCCGCAACGCGGGACGCTATCTTGCGCTGGACGCGCTGACCACGCTGACCTTCGATTATCCTCGGCGTGCCGATTTCTTTCGCGAAGAGCTCGAACATTACCTGCTGCTGGCGCGCGAGCAGGGCTTCGATCTATTGGGCATCCAGTCTTCCTACGCAGGCGCACTGGGCATTCCCCAGTTCATGCCCAGCAGTTACCGGCGCTATGCCGTGGATCATAACGGCAACGGCAGGATCGATCTCATGAGCGAGCCGGAAGATGCCATCGGCAGCGTGGCCAACTATCTCAAGCAGTACGGCTGGCAAAGCGGCGAACCGGTGGCGCTGCAGAGCACGGTGGAAGACGAGAGACGCCTGGGGACAGTCGGCGACGTGCGACCCTATATCGCCTGGCGCGATGCCGGGGTGACGCCGCTGAAAAAACCTGATGCCGACATGCCACCGGCCTGGCTGCTGGATTTTACGGTGGAGAACGGCAAGGAATACTGGCTGGTGTTCAGCAACTTCAACGTCATCATGCGATACAACAACAGCAACTACTACGCGATGTCCGTTTATCAACTGGCGGATGCGGTGCGCAGGGCCAAAGGCCTCGGAATCCCCGAAGGGAAACAGGCTGCCCGGACGACGGTGCAAGCCAGGCCGTGAACGCGACGGCGAAACTGATCTGGGAATGCAAGTGTCCGGAATAATTTCAGCAACGGAAAAAGACGGCGACAGGCTGCAGCAGATCAAGCAGCTGGATATGGCCTTTGCCAGGTATTCGTTTGCGATGAAATCCAGCCTGCTGACGTCCATATTGGTCGTGGTCGCGCTGTGGTCGCAGGTGGCGCATGGAATTCTGCTGGCCTGGATTGTTTCGCTGTGGGTGGTCATGCTGGTGCGCAATTCGTTTGTACGAAAATATTTGCGCATTGCCGACAAGACAGCTATCCCCGTCGACAGGTGGCACAAGGGGCTGGTGATCGGCGCGGCTGCAGGCGGGCTGTGCTGGGGAGTCACCGGCTGGAGTTTTTCTTCGGCTCCGTTCGATCTGCCCTTCATGGTGTCGCTGTTTGTCACCGCCGGTGTATGCGCCTTTGCCATTTCGGAACTGGCGCCCGTGGCGAAAGCTGCCGTTGCTTTCCTGGTTGCCGCCACGTTGCCGACCACGGCCTTGCTGATGTTTTCGGGCGGGTACGTGTACTTTTTCATGGGGATGGCCGGGCTGGTTTACCTGGGATTCATGCTGTTGTTGCTGCGCCAGATAAACCTCATGATTTCCAATTCGCTTTCCACTTACAGGCAAAACATGGAATTGTCTGCCAGCGTGAAGGAAAGCGACCAGCGCATGTCGCGATATTTTGAAAGCGCACCGGGATTTTTTTACACCGCAAAGCTGCACCCCGACGGCAGGACATCCATGCCGTTTACCAGCATCGGCATCCGCGAATTGCTGGGACTGAAAGGCGAAGAGGTTGTCGACAATATCCGGCCGCTCATGGATATCGCATATCCCGGAGATCTCGAGCGCTTCCTGAAGGCACGGAACGAGTCGCTGCAGGCGTTTTCCCCGTTCCGTCTTGAATTCCGCATCAACCATGCGCACAAGGGTGAACGCTGGATCGAGTTGCGTTCCCTGCCGCAAAGCGAACCGGACGGATGCACGAGCTGGCACGGCTTCATGCATGACATCACCGAGCGCAAACGCATGGAAGAAAAGCTCATTGCGAGGGAGCATGAATCCCGCAGCCTGATCGAAAATTCTCCCGACAACATCACCCGCTACGGCCGCGATGGGCGACGCATCTTCGTCAATCCCGCATTCGGCGCGATGGTAGAGGGCGGGATGGATGCATTGCTGGGCAAGAAACCGTCGGAATTTCCGGGGGGCGCCAACTCGGCAGCGTATGAGGCGAAGATCAATGAAGTATTTGCGACCGGCGAAAGCGCCGAGTTCGAACTGAGATGGCCGGGCCGCGATGGCCGCGAGGTGTGCAGCCATGTCCGCCTGATCGCGGAACGCGACCGGTCCGGCGAGGTGGCCACGGTGCTGGCAGTCGGGCGCGACATCACCGACATTCACTCCTACCGCCAGAAGATTCACCAGATGGCCTTCTACGATACGCTGACCGCGTTGCCGAACCGGTCCTCGTTCAACGAGCGCCTGAAAAGAATGCTGGCGGAAGCCTCCTGGCGCGGGCAGCAGGCGGTCGTGATGCTGCTCGACCTGGATCGTTTCAAGACGATCAACGACACCATGGGGCATCCGGCGGGGGATGAATTGTTGCGCGAGGCGGCATCCCGGTTGACGGGTTGTGTGCGCGCCGATGACATGGTGGCCAGGCTGGGCGGCGACGAGTTTGCGATCCTGCTGCCGGAGGTGCCTGCCGGTACCGACTTGGGCCGGGTTGCCGGCAAGATTCTGGAGGCGTTCAGGACGCCGTTTGCACTGGAAGGCAAGGAGGCGTTTGTTTCGGCCAGTATCGGCATCGCCGTGTACCCGGACGACAGCAACGATGCCGACGACCTGATCAGACACGCCGACTCGGCGATGTATCTGGCCAAACGCTCCGGGCGCAACAACTTCCGTTTCTACTCGAAGGAGCTGACCATCCTGGCCAGCGAACGCTTTGCGCTGGAATCCGAATTGCGCCGGGCGGTCGAGCGCAACGAACTGGAACTGTATTTCCAGCCCAAGGTCTGGCTGGCCGACGGCGCGCTGATCGGCTCCGAGGCGTTACTGCGCTGGAACCATCCACAACGCGGAATAGTGCCGCCCGACCAGTTTATTGAAATTGCCGAAGAAAGCGGCCTGATCATGGATATCGGGGAATGGGTGTTGCGCGAAGCCTGCCACATTGCCCATGACTGGAATGCGCCGACCATGCCGTTGCACAAGGTCGCGATCAATTTGTCGGCGCGGCAGTTCCAGTCCGGCGATCTGGTCAAGACAGTGACGCAAACCCTGGAGGAAACGAATTGCCTGCCGGAATGGATCGAACTGGAAATTACCGAAAGCATGCTGCTGGACGAGCACGGCGAAGTACTGGAAATATTGAACCAGTTTCAGGAGTTGGGGATCGCCGTCGCGATCGACGATTTTGGCACGGGCTATTCCGCCCTGAGTTACCTGGCCCGCTATCCGATTAACACACTGAAGATAGACCGGCTGTTCGTGAGCAGCATCGCGGTGGACCCGCACCGGGCGGAACTGGTGAAAGCCATCATTTCCATTGCGCACAGCCTGGGCCAATTCGTGGTGGCGGAGGGAGTGGATACGCTCGAGCAGGCGGTGTACCTGCGCGAAGCCGGATGCCAGATCGCGCAGGGATATTTATACAGCAAGCCCATGCCGAGGGAAGTTTTCCAGTCACTGCTCTCGTCTTTCGGCCAGGCGGCAGACCTGGAAAAAACGGGGAAATGGCGCAAGCACCTTTCCCTGCTGAAGCACTAGCAAATTGTTGAACCTGAAAAAAGCAGTTGCCCGCAGATTACGCAGATTAAAACCGATTAAAACAAACCATTACAGCGATCCTGTTACTCATCTTTTGGGTGATACCGTCACTACGGATAACAGCATGAAAATCTGCGTTAATCTGTGTAATCTGCGGGCTGAACTGCGGTTTTAAGGTTGAATAGACCCAGAAAAAAGCAGTTGTCCGCAGATTGCGCAGATTTCCGCAGATTAAACAACACCAAACATTGGTTTGAATTTCCACCGATTGGGTAATTGGGTTCTTGTCAGTAACCGCCAGAAAATCTGCGTTAATCTGCGAAATCTGCGGATAGAACCGAGGTTCAGGGTAATCGTTAGCGCCGGATACGCCGCGCCCCGTCAAACCGCGTCAGCCAGTAGCGCATCTGCATCTGCTCCGTGCGCACCATGTCGCCGCTTTTGGGCGAGTGCACAAATTTTCCGTCGCCGATGTATATACCGACATGCGAGAAAGACGCGTGCTGCGTGTTATAGAACACCAGGTCGCCGGGACTCAGTTCGCTCAGGCTGATCGGCTTGCCGACGCGGCTGATCTCGCGGCTGGTGCGGGGCATGGAGACGCCCAGCGAATGGCGGTAGACATGGCCGACGAAACCACTGCAATCGAATCCGCCATTGGCCGAGTTGCCGCCGAAGCGGTAGGGCGTATCCGCCAGACTCATCGCATACATCACCAGTTCGTTCATCTGATCGTCGGAAACGGCGTATTGCCGCGTGGGCTTCGAATCGCAGCCGACCAGCATCAGCGCAAACGCAAAGAAGAGAAGCATCAGTTTTTTCATGGACACAATGTAAGGCAGGGCGGCCTGCGCTGTAAAGCGTCCGTGGAAGAAGGCCCGGACCGGGCGTGCAGTCGTCTTGCTGCTACGGAGGGGGGGAACGGAGAGGAATCCGGCAATAAACCGCACCTTGAGGCGGGCCAGAGGCTGGGTACTCTGGTATAGAATCGGGGTTTTAAATAATCGGCAGGAGCAAACCCAATGAGTTTTACCGAATCCGACGTGCAGAACGCGTTGAAAAGTCTGATCGACCCCAACACCAAAAAGGACTTTGTCAGCGGCAAATCCATCAAAAACATCAAGATCAGCGGCAATGACGTGTCGCTCGATGTTCTGCTCGGCTATCCGGCCAGGAGCGTATGGGATGAGATCAAAGGCATGGTCGAAGGGCACCTGAAATCTGCCTTGCCCGGCGTCGGCAAGGTCGCTGCGAATGTCAGCAGCAAAGTTGTGCCGCATGCAGTGCAGCGCGGTGTGAAACTGGTGGACGGCGTGAAGAACATCATCGCCGTGGCCAGCGGCAAGGGTGGCGTGGGCAAGAGCACGACAGCGGTCAATCTGGCGCTGGCGCTGGCGGCCGAAGGCGCGCGCGTCGGCATGCTGGACGCCGACATCTACGGCCCGTCGCAGCCCACTATGCTGGGCATCAGCGGGCAACCTGAATCGGCCGACGGCAAGACCATGAACCCGATGATGGGCCACGGTTTGCAGACCATGTCCATCGGCTTCCTCATCGATGCCGATACGCCGATGATCTGGCGCGGCCCGATGGTGACGCAGGCACTGGATCAATTGTTGCACCAGACCAAGTGGGACGACCTCGACTACCTGGTGCTGGACCTGCCACCCGGCACTGGCGACATCCAGCTCACGCTGGCGCAGAAAGTGCCCGTGACCGGCGCCGTGATCGTGACCACGCCGCAGGACATCGCGCTGCTGGATGCGCGCAAGGGCCTCAAGATGTTCGAGAAGACCGGCATCAAGATCATCGGCATCGTGGAGAACATGAGTACGCACATCTGTTCCAAGTGCGGACACGAAGAGCATATCTTCGGTGCGGGCGGCGGCGAAAAGATGTGCGCCGACTACAACACGGAATTCCTCGGCGGCTTGCCGCTGGACATCCAGATCCGCGAACAGACCGACTCCGGCAAGCCGACCGTGGTGGCCGACCCCGACGGTAACGTCGCCAAGGTGTACAAACAGATCGCGCGTCGCGTTGCGGTCAAGGTCGCCGAAATGGCACAGGACCATAGTGCTGCGTTCCCCAAGATCGTGGTGCAGAATACTTGATGCGTGAAGAGGGAAGGGTGAAGGGTGTTTTCCCTTCTCCCTTAAGCACCGAAGGTGCGTTCCCTTCCCCCTTCCCTGGCAATTACTGGCTTGAAAATTGCTCATAATCGTTACGCGAAGATCTGATTTACAGGATATACACAGGAGAGAAAAATGGGCTCATTCAGTATTTGGCATTGGTTGATCGTATTGCTGGTCGTGGTGCTGATATTCGGCACCAAAAAACTGCGCAATATCGGCAGCGATCTGGGCGGTGCGGTCAAAGGCTTCAAGGACGGGATGAAATCGGACGAAGAATCCCCCAAACAGCTGCGCGAGGGCGAACAGGTCACCGGCGGCGAGGCGAAGAACAAGACGCATAGCGATGTCTGATGTCGCAATACAGGAGTAGTTGGAAAACTGAGGTGCTTCGATGTTCGGCGTAGATTTCTCGGAAATAGTAATCATCATGCTCGTGGCGCTGATCGTCATCGGCCCCCAGCGCCTGCCCAAGGTGGCGCGCACCATGGGGCAATGGTGGGGACGCATGCAGCGTTACGTCAACCGCATCAAGATGGATGTCAGCACCAGCATGGAGCTGGACGAGCTGCGTGAACTGGAGCGCAAGATCAAGGCTGAAACGGTTGCGCTGGAGCGCACTGTGCATCAGGCCGGTAGCGACATCAATCATCAGGTTCAGGAGCTGGAAAAAGAGCTCGACCCGTCGACGCCGGATGTCTCCAAACCAGCGCCGCCTGCCGAGCCGCCGCTACCGCTCAAGTAGGCTGTTTGCCGGAAAGGCGCCAGTTCCTTCCCCCTTGCACCCGCAAGGGGTAGGCCGTGGTTGTAAAGCCGCTGAAGCGGCAACAACCACGCACCAGGGGGAAGGCTAGGATGGGGGTAGAGTCGAGTGATCTCGGCACTTCTACCCCCTCCCCAACCCTCCCCCTGCAAGGGGGAGGGGATGTCGTAGCACCTAATAGATTATCTGGGTTAAAGAGAGTTGGAAATTTTGATAACTTCAAGCGTAACGGCAGATGAATAAAAAGCAAAACATCTTTGATCAGACATGGATATTTCTGCGCAAGCCGACTGCCAAATATTCTGTTTTGACAATTGCCTTGTTGAGTTTCTACTCCGGCATCCTGTTCTGGGGGGGCTTCAACACCGGCATGGAAGCGTCAAACCAACTGGAATTCTGTATCAGCTGCCACGAAATGCGCGAAAACGTGTATCAGGAATACAAAAAGACCATCCACTATTCGAACCCGAGCGGCGTGCGCGCGATCTGCTCCGATTGCCACGTCCCCAGGGATTGGTCGCACAAATTATGGCGCAAGATCCAGGCAAGCCAGGAGTTGTGGGGGAAGATCACCGGCGTCGTCGATACCCCCGAGAAATTCGAAGCGCGGCGATTGGTGCTGGCAACTGCCGAATGGGAACGCATGAAAGCAACGGATTCGCGCGAATGCAGAAACTGCCACAGCTTTGAAGCCATAAGAGGGTCGAAGGCGAATCAGGTGGCATTTGAAATTCACATGAAAGCGAAAGACAAGGGCAAGACCTGCATCGATTGCCATAAGGGCATTGCTCATTTGCTGCCCAGAGATTATGTGGAACCGGATGAAGAGTGAGGCGGATGAAATGATGGCGCAAACTTGCAGGTAATTAATCGATTCAAATTCAACCTTAAAACCGCAGTACAGCCCGCAGATTACACAGATTAACGCAGATTTTCATGCTGTTATCCGTAGAGACTGTATCACCCGTAAGATGTGTAACAGGATCGCTGTAACGGTTTGTTTTAATCGGTGTAAATCTGCGTAATCTGCGGACAACTGTTTTTTTTGGTTCAATCTACTAATGAGCGACGCTCTTCGTACAATCCCGATCAACTCTGCGGTGCAGCAAGCATCCGTGGATTATCGTGCCCTGGATGTGCAGCGCGATCATACGGATACATTGCTCGACGGCATGGGGCGCCCGCTGCGCGATTTGCGCATTTCCGTGACGGACCGCTGCAATTTGCGCTGCACCTACTGTATGCCGCGCGAGATATTTGACGAGAACCACACGCATCTGGAACGCGCGGAAATATTGTCGTTTGAAGAAATCGAACGCCTCGCACTCATCTTTATTCGCTTGGGCGCCAGAAAAATCCGCCTGACCGGCGGCGAACCGCTGCTCCGGCGCGGCATCGAACGGCTGGTCGAAAAATTGGCCCGTTTGCAAACCGCAGAAGGACAACCGCTGGAGATTGCGCTCACCACCAACGCGGTGTTGCTGGCACGCAAGGCACGTGTACTGAAAGATGCCGGATTGAGTCGCGTGACGGTGAGTCTGGATGGTTTGAGCGATGCCACCTTCCGCCGCATGAGCGACTCCGATGTTGCCGTGGCCACCGTGCTGGACGGTATCGCCGCCGCGCAGGAAGCGGGGCTGGGACCGGTCAAGGTTAACATGGTGGTCAAGCGTGGTGTGAACGAACACGAGATCGTGCCCATGGCCGAACACTTCCGCCATAGCGGCATCGTGTTGCGCTTCATCGAATTCATGGATGTCGGCAGCAGCAACGGCTGGCGCATGGATGATGTTGTACCGGCAAGGGAAATACTCGACCAGATCGCCAGGGGCTTCCCGATACAACAGATCGAACCCGGCCATCACGGAGAAGTGGCGGAACGCTGGCGCTATACCGACGGCGGCGGCGAGATCGGCGTGATTGCCTCGGTCACACAGGCATTCTGTCACGAATGCACCCGCGCCCGGTTGGCCACCGACGGCAAACTTTACAACTGCCTGTTTGCGAGCGATGGCGTCGATTTGCGTGCACCGTTGCGTCAAGGCGAGAGCGATCGCGTTCTCACCAACCTGATTGCGGAAACATGGGCCGGGCGCAGCGACCGTTACTCTCAACTGCGGCAAATCAACAGCGGCCGCAGTTCTGACAGGGTGGAAATGTCCTATATCGGCGGGTAAACATCGCTGTTCAAGCATCACCTCATTGTTTCGATTCTCTGTTTAACCCAGATTGTCCATTAGCAGGCTGTTGAAAGATGAAACAACACGGGTTGTAGGAGCCAGCTTGCTGGCGAAAGAACTTGATTTTGCTTCGCCAGCAAGCGGGCTCCTACACTGGGTACGCCCGCAACCGTCGTTTTTCAACAGCCTGTCAGAAAAACCGCGCCACTGGTGGAACTACTTGCCATTCGACTATTGATCCACCACGCAAATAGAATCAGCTTCGTCATTCCGGGCTTGACCCGGAATCCAGCAATATATACATCGGCGCGCTCTGCGCGCCACTGGATACCCGCCTTCGCGGGTATGACGTGCTACTTGATTCGTGTCAGATCTAGATTACCCCTCCCTCTCCGGGGTTGCGGCTGATTTAACATTTCTATAATATTGGAAATGTAGAATCCTCAAGGAACGAAGATGAAGATCGGATTGGCGGTAGAAGCACTGGCGGCACTGGCGCAGGAATCGCGTTTGTCGATTTTCCGTTTGCTGGTTCAAGCGGGAAAAGAGGGCGTAGCGGCAGGCGCTTTGGGGGAGGAGTTGGCGATCCCTCCGGCCACACTGTCGTTCCACCTGAAAACGCTGACACACGCCAAATTGATCAAGTCGCGCTCCGAAGGCCGCTTCGTTATTTATTCCGCCAACTACGCAGAGATGGACAAGCTCATCGCCTATCTCACCGAGCATTGCTGTGCGGGTGACGCGGCACAGTGCGCACCGGTCGGGAAATGTTGAAACCAATAAAAGGGAAATCGAAATGAGTGAGAAGCAATACAACGTGCTGGTCTTGTGCACCGGCAATTCCGCACGCAGCATCTTGGGCGAAGTGCTGTTCAATAAACTGGGCAAGGGCAAGTTCAATGCTTACAGCGCCGGCAGCCATCCGGCTGGCAAAGTGAATCCGGGCGCACTGGAATGGCTGCAAAAGCAGGGCTACTCCACCGAAGGGCTGCGCAGCAAAAGCTGGGACGAGTTCGCCCAACCCGGCGCGCCCGAGTTCGATTTCATCTTTACCGTGTGCGACAGCGCCGCCGGAGAGGCTTGCCCGCTCTGGCTCGGCAAGCCTGCCACGGCGCACTGGGGTATCCCCGATCCGGCGCATATCGAAGGCGACGAGGCGCGGCGTGCAGCGTTTAAGAAGACGGGCGAACAGTTGGCGCGGCGTATCCAGTTGTTCCTGAGTTTGCCAATCGACAAGCTGGACAAGCTCACACTGAAAGAAAAGCTCGCCGAAATCGGGCGTATCAAGGACTGAAGCCATGAGCATCTTCGAACGTTACCTGACCCTCTGGGTTTTTCTCTGCATCATTGTCGGCGTGATTCTGGGCCAGACGATTCCCGCACCGTTCCACTGGCTGGGCACGCTGGAAGTCGCCAGGGTCAACATCCCGGTCGGTCTGCTGATCTGGGTGATGATCATCCCCATGCTGTTGCGCATCGACTTCAGGACGCTGAGTGAAGTAGGAAAGCACTGGCGCGGCATCGGCGTCACGTTGTTTATCAACTGGGCGGTGAAACCGTTTTCGATGGCGCTGCTGGGCTGGATATTCATCCGCCATCTGTTTGCGCCGTATCTTCCCGCAGAGCAACTCGACAGCTACATCGCAGGCCTCATTCTGCTGGCCGCTGCACCCTGCACAGCGATGGTGTTCGTGTGGAGCCGCCTAGTCAACGGCGAACCGCTGTTCACGTTGAGCCAGGTCGCGCTCAACGACACCATCATGGTGTTCGCTTTTGCGCCGCTGGTCGCGCTGCTGCTCGGCCTCTCGGCCATCGTGGTGCCGTGGGATACGCTGCTGGTATCGGTGGTGCTCTACATCGTGTTGCCGGTGCTGCTGGCACAGATATGGCGCAAGTTGCTTCTTGCGCGAGGCGAAGAAGCGTTGCAGCGCACACTGACTGCGCTCGGCCCGATCTCCATCTCTGCGCTGCTGCTGACGCTGGTGCTGCTGTTCGCCTTCCAGGGCAAGGCCATCGTCGAACAGCCGCTCATCATCCTGATGCTGGCGATACCGATCACCATCCAGGTGTATTTCACATCAGGTTTGGCGTATTGGCTCAACCGCCGCTTCGGCGAGGCGCATTGCGTGGCCGGGCCATCGGCACTGATTGGCGCATCCAACTTCTTCGAGCTGGCGGTTGCCGCGGCGATCAGCCTGTTCGGCTTCGAATCCGGCGCGGCGCTGGCCACCGTGGTCGGTGTGTTGATCGAGGTGCCGGTGATGTTGAGCGTGGTGTACATCGTGAAGCGCAGCGAGGGCTGGTATCAGGCAGGTAATACCGACAAAGTATAATTGGCAGCATGAGTAACCCCGCAACATTGTCTTTCCCCTGCATTCTGCGTGCGTGGAATGCGCATGAAAACGAATTGCGCAATTTCCTCAGGCATCGTGCCGGGGACGCGCACCTTGCCGATGATTTGCTGCAGGAGGTGTTCGTCAAGGCCATGCAGCAGGGCAAACAGTTTTGCACGCTCGATAACGAGCGTGCATGGCTGTTCCAGGTGGCGCGCAATGCGCTGGTCGATCATCACCGCCTCGGGCGCGAAGTGGTCGAATTGCCGGTGGATATTCCGCAGCCGGAACCGGTGCGCGAACCTATCCATGCGCTCAGTGCCTGCGTGGCCCGAGTGTTGTCGGAACTTACGGCGGAAGACCGCGACATCATCGAGCAATGCGATCTGGAGGGGGTGAAGCAAAAAGACTATGCGACAGCCCATGGTCTTTCACTCGCTGCCGTCAAATCGCGTCTGTTGCGCGCCAGAGAGCGGATGCGCGCCCGCATGAGCACCGCCTGCCAGGTGCGTTTCGACGAGCAGGGCAGGGTGGAGGGCCACGTTCCGCGTTGATCGGGTGGCCGCCGCCCGATCAACAGAAAAATCGCTGCATCCTTTTTGGACTTCGTTCGTCTCCACTGCACCACTGATTGTTTTGGAGTACATCGATGTCCAGTCTTGTCCTGAATCTGCCACGCCGCAGCCCGCGTGTGTTCCTGCTGTCTGCCTCCATTCTCTGGTTCTGCCTCTACAAAACGCTGGAGCCGCTGTCGCGCTGGCTGGCGGACGCCCTGCCTGTCGAAAGCGGCAGCCATCTGTACGACGCCCTGCAATTCTTCTTCTACGACACGCCCAAGGTGCTGCTCCTGCTGGCCGGGGTGGTGTTCGTGATGGGCATGGTCAATTCCTATTTCACGCCGGAGCGTACCCGCGCCTTGTTGTCCGGGCGGCACGAGGGTGTGGGCAACGTGATGGCGGCCACGCTCGGCATCGTCACCCCGTTTTGCTCCTGCTCCGCCGTGCCCTTGTTCATCGGCTTCGTGCAAGCGGGTGTGCCGCTGGGCGTGACGTTCTCGTTCCTGATCTCGGCGCCCATGGTGAACGAGATCGCGCTGGCGCTGCTGTTCGCGCTGTTCGGCTGGAAGATCGCGCTGCTGTATATGGTGCTGGGTCTCGCCATCGCCATCGTCGCCGGATACGTCATCGGTCGTTTAAAGATGGAGCATCACCTCGAAGACTGGGTGCAAAAAATGGCGCATATACAGGCAACCGTGGGCGCGGACGAGCTGACCCTTGCCGACCGCATCGCGGCGGGATTCGCCAGCGTGCGCGAGATCGTCGGCCGGGTGTGGCTGTATGTGCTGGCAGGCATCGCCATCGGCGCAGGCATCCACGGCTATGTCCCCGCCGATTTCATGGCCAGCTTCATGGGCAAGGATGTGTGGTGGGCGGTGCCGGTGTCGGTGCTGATTGGCGTGCCGATGTACACCAATGCCGCAGGCATCATCCCCATCGTCGAGGCGCTGCTGGCCAAGGGTGCGGCGCTGGGCACCGTGCTGGCGTTCATGATGAGCGTGATCGCGCTGTCGCTGCCCGAGATCGTGATCCTGCGCAAGGTGCTCAAGCCGCGCTTGATCGCCACTTTTATCGGGGTCGTGGCGACGGGCATCATGCTGGTCGGTTTCGTGTTCAATTTACTGGTGTAGAAATCAAGGAGAAGGTCATGAAGAACATCAAGGTCCTCGGCACGGGGTGTGCCAACTGTAAAACGACAGCGAAACTGATCGAGGATGCCGCCAGGGAGAAGGGGGTCGAGATCCAGCTGGAGAAGGTCGAGCAACTCCAGGACATCATGTCCTACGGCGTGATATCCACGCCGGGTGTGGTGGTTGACGGCAAGGTGGTGCATGCGGGCGGGGTGCCAAGCCGGGACAAGATCGCGGGATGGTTGTAACGTTGTTCTGATGCTGGCTTAATTTTTGCTTTTTTCTGTCCATGCAACCCTGAGCCTTGGACGCTCGGGGAATGGTATGCATGGCCGCGAATCGTTCGCGGCTGAACTTTTCAGGAGAGAGTCATGGGTTCATTCAGTATCTGGCATTGGTTGATCGTGTTGCTGGTTGTGGTGTTGATCTTCGGCACCAAGAAACTGCGCAACATCGGCAGCGATCTGGGCGGGGCGGTCAAGGGCTTCAAGGATGGAATGAAGGCGGGCGAAGAATCCGTCAGGCAGCTTGGCGATGGCGTTCAGGTTAGCGTGGACGAAATCAAGTCCGGGGCGCAGAGCAAGGCCTGATCGTTGTGCCGCAGCGCATCCGTATCACTGGCGCGAAAATTGCTGCCTGATGCATACACGTATTTATGCATCGACAGCCATGACCGACGCTTTTCGTACTATCTCCCTCTATCCGGCAGCGCAGCGCGCTGTTGCGCCCGACTATCGCAAGCTGGAGATGCCGCGCGATTACACGACGCCGGTGTTGGATGGATTGCAGCGCCCGTTGCGCGATCTGCGCATCTCGGTCACCGACCGTTGCAACCTGCGCTGTACTTATTGCATGCCGCGCGAGATATTCGACGACAACCATGAATTCCTGCCGCGCACCGAGTTGCTCAGCTTTGAAGAGATAGAGCGTCTTGCGCGACAGTTTGTCCGGCTCGGTGTACAGAAGATACGTCTGACCGGCGGCGAACCCTTGCTCAGGCACGGTATCGAGCGGCTCATCGAGAGGCTCGCGCGCCTTGAAACGGTCGAGGGCAAACCGCTGGAGATCGCGTTGACGACCAACGGCGTGATCCTGGGCAGAAAAGCCCGCGCCCTCAGGAGTGCAGGCCTGGCTCGCGTGACGGTCAGCCTGGACGGCTTGAGCGAGGCGACTTTCAGGAAGATGAGCGATTCAAACGTGTCCGTTGCCACCGTGCTGGATGGAATCGAAACGGCGCAGGCAGTCGGTTTCGACCCGGTCAAGGTCAACATGGTGATCAAGCGCGGCGCGAACGAACACGAGATCGCGCCCATGGCCGAGCATTTCCGCCACAGCGGCGTGGTGCTGCGGTTTATCGAATACATGGATGTCGGCTGCAGCAACGGTTGGCGCATGGATGATGTTGTGTCGGCGCGCGAGATACTCGACCGCATTGCCGTGCACCATACATTGCAGCAGGTCGAGCCAAGCCAATTGGGCGAAGTGGCCGCGCGCTGGCGTTATGCCGATGGCGGCGGCGAGATCGGTGTGATCGCTTCGGTGACGCAGGCGTTCTGCCACGAATGCACTCGTGCGCGGATATCTACCGATGGCAAGCTCTACACCTGTTTATTTGCGGGCGCAGGCTTTGATTTGCGCACGCCATTGCGCGATGGCGTGAACGATCACGGGCTCACCAACCTGGTCGCCGATCTGTGGCGGCAACGCAACGACCGTTATTCGCAACAGCGCCACCTGATGACCGCACATACGCCGGTCAAAGTGGAGATGTCCTACATCGGCGGCTGACCTGCGGGTATTTACCGATCAGTAATACTTGTTACCCGATGGTGCCACCACCCGGTAACGACAGGTGACGCGCTCGGGGATTTCACCGTCCTTTCACATAGCGTTTTTCGCATTCACTTCCGCAAAAATTCCTAACTGATTGTTCGTGTGCATGAATTATCGGGTGGCACATGATTTGCTCACTTTATAGTCGCAGCAGGAACTCAGGCTGTATTTTTATTAACTAGGGGAGACAGAAGCATGAACAAAAAACTGATTGCAATCGCTGTTGCTGCTGCGCTGGTACCAGCCGCCGCCATGGCTGAAGTGACCGTGTATGGTCGCGGGCACCTTTCCGTTGACGCTTACAGCGGCAATTCGGGCGATTCGGCAACCGGCACCAAGAACGGTCTGAACCTGACCAGCAACTCTTCGCGCCTCGGCTTCAAAGGTGCGGAAGAACTGGGTGGCGGTTTGAAGGGCGTGTTCCAGTTTGAAACCACTGTGGACGTGCAAGGTGGTTCGAATCAATCGATGTTCGGCGGTCAGCGCGACACTTATCTCGGCGTAGCCGGTGACTTCGGCACTGTGATCGGCGGTCGCCTGCCTCTGGCGAACCAGTGGGCGTACGACGCCAACTTCTTCGGCGACAAAGTGGGCGACGCTGCTGAATTTGCCGGTGGCGGTTTCGGCGGAAATGGTTTGTTGGGTGTTCCGGGCCGTGTCAACCGCGCAATCGCTTACGTGTCCCCCTCACTGGGTGGTGTGACAGTGCTGGCTGCATTTGTACCGAACACACAACAGTCCCTGGGTGCAGCGCAAGATTCCGCGAACAAGCAATCCAGCTACACCTTGCGCGGTTCGTATGACAGCAACGGCATCTTCGCCGCTGCAAGCATTGCCAATATCGGTGTGGCCGGTGTCGAGATATCCAACGGTACTACTGCTGGAATCCCAGCTACACTCGGTGCAATAACTGCTGCTAAAGATGGCAAAGTGACCATCACCTCACTGGCTGGCGGCTATGACTTCGGCATGGGCAATGTTCGCGCACAATATGTTCAATCCAAAGCGGATGCGGCAGCTGCGACAGCGGAAGTGAAACAAACCGTGATCGTGGTTGGCGGCAAGTTCAAGCTGAGCGATGCCGATTCCATCAGCGCTCAATACGCCAAGGCCGGGGATCTTTCGCTTGGTGGCACTACGGTAGCGAAAACTGGCGCCTCACTGGTTGCCGTGGGCTATGACCATGCCATGACCAAGGACACGACCGTGTATGTCGCTTATTCCAAGGTGAGCAATGACGATAACGGCCAGTTCAGCGGAACCGGCTATGGGCACGGTGGAGTTGGTGCACCTGGATTTGATGCGGCAGGCAAGGCTGCCAGCCCAAGCGCATTGTCGGTTGGTTTGACCCGCAACTTCTGATCGGGATGTATTAACTCAGAGCAGTACATTTCGATTCAGAGCGGTACAGTCGGGCATCTTCGGATGCCCGTTTTTTTGGAGCGCCGTCGACTTGAACCCAATCCTCAGCACTCGGCACTTAGCACTCAGCACTCAGCACTCAGCACTCCTCACCCCTCCACATGCTTGTCCGCATGGATGTCGAGCTTTTTCATCTTTTCCCACAAGTTCTTGCGGCTGATGCCCAGCGCGTTGGCGGTATTGCCGTAATGCCAGTGATTTTGCACCAGCGATTGCAGGATGAATTTGCGTTCGCAGTCGCGCAAGTATTCGTTCAGTGTGCTGTCAGAGGCGGAAGACTCGCGCTCGTCGGCTTGGCTGGTGGCGGGCACGGTGGCATCGTCGAAGAATGCCTCCGCATCGAGCATCGGATTGGTTGAAAGAATGCACGCCCGCTCTACGCTGTGTTTGAGTTCGCGCAGGTTGCCCGGCCAGTCGTAATTGAGCAAAGCGCGCTCGGCTGGCGGGGACAGGACGTGGCTCTCATGGCTCAGTTCTGCGCACATGCGCAGAAACAGTTGCGTGAACCACACGATATCTTCCTTGCGTTCGCGCAGCGGCGGGATGCGCAGACGGATGACGTGAATGCGGTAGTAAAGATCCTCGCGGAAAGTATTTTCCTCCACCATCTTCTTCAGGTCGCGGTTGGTGGCGCAGATCAGGCGCACGTCGACGGGAATAGGCGTTTCGCCGCCAACGCGCACGATGACGCGCTCCTGGATGGCGCGCAGAAGTTTGACCTGCATGTTGAGCGACATCTCGCCGATCTCGTCCAGGAACAGCGTGCCGCCGTGCGCCTGTTCGAACACGCCCTTGCGCGCCTTGGCCGCGCCGGTGAAAGAGCCTTTCTCGTGGCCGAACAGTTCCGATTCGAGCAGGCTCTCGGTGACTGCACCGCAGTTGATGGCAACGAAGGGGGCATTGCGGTCGTGGCGCGCATGGCGGTGGATGAGTTGCGCGACATGCTCCTTCCCCGCGCCGGATTCGCCCGTGATCAGGATGGTGCTGGCCAGTTTGGCAAGGCGCGGGATGGATTGCTCGATCGCGCGCATGGCGGGGGAGATACCCAGTGCGTCGGCGCCGTGATCTTCGGCCGGGGCGTTCAGCTGTTGCTCGGGGCATAACAGATGTGCCTTCTCGACCAGCAGGTCGAGGTCGAAGGGTTTGCTGATGTAGTCTGCCGCACCCAGTTTGAGCAGGCGCACCGCGCGGTCGATAGAGCCGTAGCCGGTGATGAAGATGAACGGCGGCAGCAGGCGTTTTTCTTCGGACAAACGCGTGAAAATTTCCTCGCCGTTGAGATCGGGGAGATGGATGTCGCTGATGACCAGGGCATAATTTTTGTTGCTGATGGCACGCAGCCCTTCCAGGCCGGTGCGATGCCATTCCACGTTGAAGCCTTCCAGTCCGAAACGGTCGAATAAAGATTCGCCCATGATCTCGTCGTCTTCGATCAGGCAAATGAGGGGTTGCAGGGTTTTACTCATGGGGTTGATCCAGCGGTAATTGCACGGTGAACTGTGTTTGGTCCGGCTCGCTCTGAACCGTGATGAGACCGCCCAATTGTTGCACGATCTGGTAGATAACCCAAAGCCCCAGTCCGCTGCCGCCTTCGCTCAGGGTGGTGAAGGGTTCGAACAGGTAGGAGACCTTGTCTTGCGGGATGTGCGAGCCGTCGTTGGTCACGTCGATGAACAGGTGCTCGCTGTCGTGATAAATGTGCAGATGGACATGCCCGCGCGGCTGCGTGGCATGGATGGCGTTCAGCAACAGGTTGATGATGACCTGGCGCACCAGCGTGGAAGATATCGGCTGCGCCTCGATGAGGTCGACCTCGCGGGTGAAGTTGATATGCTTCTTCTCGGTGTCCGCTTGCACCAGGGTGCAGATGTCAGCCACATCGTTGGTGTCGAAGTGGCGGGTCTGCGCCTTGGCCTCGACCAGCAATGCGGCCACTGTTTCCTTAATCTGCAGCAGGCCGCGCTCCAGTATTGAAAGCGTTTTTAGCGTGATCGGGTCCTGCTCGCCGTGGCGTTTGAACGTGCTGATGGCATTGAGCATGCCGCCCAGAGGATTGTTGATTTCGTGCGCGACACCTGCGGCAAGCCGCCCCAGCGCAGCCAGCCGATCCGTGGTGATGACCTGCTGTTGCAGTTGCTCTTTCTCCTTGAGTTCACCCAGCATCGCCTTGAACGATTTGGCGAGTTGTCCGATCTCGTCTTTGGATTCCGCCAGCGTGATCTGGTCCGGATCGGGGAGGTTCGGCGTGATCTTGCTCATGGTGTCGGACAACTGCAGCAAAGGTGCGGCCATGCGCCGACCCCAATACACACCCAAAGGCAAAAGAACGGCAAGCACCAGCAGGGTAATCAGGATGGCGGTTCGGGTCAGTGCATAAAAGCGTTGCTCGAACGGCTTCTTCGAGTAACTCATGATCAGTGTGCCCAGCCGCACACCGTCGGACTGGATAGCCGTTGCCAGATAAAAGGAATTGGACGGGTGCGTTTCAATAATGGCCGGTGCCTGCCTGTTCGATTCCGGCAACGGTCTGAGCAAAGAGGTAAACCCCGGCTCAATGGCCGTGGGGTCGCTCAACATCGGAAATTTTTCGGGCTGGGTCGAAACAAAAATCCTGTTTGCCGCATCGAGCACCAGGATGTATTCCGCACCCTGCGCCTTGGCCTGATCCTGCGGTATGCGGAACGGGGTGTTGATGATCTCGAAAGCGCGCCACACATCGTCATGCAGAATCGGTTCCACCAGCGTGTCGGCGATCACGTGCGCCATGCTGTCGGCATTCGCGACCATGTTGTCGCGCAGATCGCCGATGCTGCGGTACACCAGCACCGAAGCCAGAACGCTGGCCGTGACGACGACCAGCGCGGCCACGCGCAGCGGAATCTTGTAGTTGAGGCTAATGTCCTTGAGATGCATGGCTGCGCTGTTTTTCCACAAAGCGGGACATGTCCGCGATGCTGATGTAGAGGGTTCCGGTGCCGTAGACGAAGCCGTTGATATTGAGTCTGTCCAGCAAGGATGCGCCTTCGTCACTTTCCTCCATGCTGAACAGCACAGTCTGGAAAGCTTTCATGTCGCGCTTTGAAACGGAGCGGGAGGCAACGATGGGAGGGAAGCCGAATTGCGGTGACTCGGTGACGATACGGGTCCTTGACGTGAGTTCCGGATGCGTCCTGGACAGCGTGTCCCAGACGTAACCGTCAACGGCGCCACCCTGTGCGAGACCCGACGCGACGGCCTCCACGACTTTGCGATGACTCCAGGTATAGAAGCTTTTGGCAAAGAACGAGGTCGGCGTCTGTTTTTTCTGGGCCAGCAAATACTCCGGATAGAGATGGCCCGAATTCGAGTCGGGATCGGAGAAGGCGAATACCTTGCCGGATAGTCCGGCCAGAGAGAGCGTCTTCTTGTCGGAAGCGGGCACGATCAGGTAGGAATGATATAGCGGCTCGCCGCGATACAGCGGCACGGCAACAACACTTAAAAGATTCTTGTTGCGTATGTACGGGTAGCCGCACAGCCAGGCAAAATCGAGTTTCCCCTCGCGCAATAATTCGAGAATCTCGCGATAGCTGCCGCGCTGGGTGAATACGACCGGCCGCTGCAGATGGCGCTCCAGATAGATGCGCCACTCATTGACGAAGGCGGCCTGATCGTCCAGGAAGACCGGGGTGAGCCCGATGCGCACGGCGTGCGCTTGCGCCTTGTCTGCCGCCTGGGCCAGTGGGGCGAGCAGCAGCAACAGCCAGAGCCAGCGGCGAAAAATGCTAGCCATGATGCACACCGGCGGTTTGCGTCTCGGGATTTGCAGCGTGCCCGCTGCAAGTCCGGCAGGCAGGATCCCTGCTCAAGCGCGATTGCAGGATGTTCATGTCCAGTGCATTGAGACTGATCATCCTGCCGCTCAGGCCGAGCTTGATACCCATCAGCAGCTTGAGCGCCTCGGCGGCCTGCAGGGTGCCGATGATGCCGACCAGCGGTGAAAACACGCCGGTCGTGGCGCAGCGCAATTCGGCGGCTTGCAACTCTTCCGGGAACAGGCAGTTGTAACAGGGCGAGTCGTCGCGGCGAAAATCGTATACCGCGACCTGTCCGTGAAACTGGACCGCAGCGCCGGACACCAGTGGCTTGCGCAGGCTCAGACAGGCACGGTTGACTGCGTAGCGTGTATCGAAATTGTCGCTGCAATCCAGCACTACATCTGTGTTTGCTATCAGCTCATTCAATTGCTTCTCGTCGGCGCGGATCGGCAGGGCGATGCATTCGATATCCGGGTTGATGTCATGCAGAGCGGTTTTGGCGGAGTCGACTTTTGCCTGGCCGACGGCGGAAGTGCGGTGAATGATCTGGCGTTGCAAATTGCTGAAATCAACCGTGTCGTGGTCGCACAAGGTGAGGTGTCCAACGCCGCTGGCCGCGAGATACAGGGCGGCGGGCGAACCCAGCCCGCCCAGCCCGATGATAAGCGCGCGGGCGTCGAGCAGCCGTTGCTGCCCCTCGATGCCGATCTCCTCAAGCAGGATGTGGCGGCTGTAGCGTAGCAGTTGCTGATCGTTCATATCGGCGTCATCGAATCATCGGGTTGTTGGCGGGTGCCGGTGCATTCCGGCAGCCTGAATGCCGCTTTGGCGGCTTTGTTCATCCTGAAAACCTTTGTCAGCCACAGAGAACACAGAGATCACAGAGGAGAAACAAACGGATATCACAAAGTAGCGATTCACCTTTCGGGTGAGTCCGCGAATCATGGAGAAACCTCTTCTTTCTCTGTGTTCTCTGTGAACTCTGTGGCTTGAATTGCGGTTTTTAGGTTTATGGCACGCAATAACTATACCACTACAGTAGAGACGGACGGTTGAGCATGGGGGTGTCATAACGGTAATGGACAAACCTGCAAAACATTACCAAACGGTAATCGTGCTGCGGCAAAAAGGTAATGACCGGACCGGGGATTGCGTCGCAGCGGCATGCAATCCCCGAGAAAACAGATGAATAACCGCAGTGGCACAAAAAGTGCTGAATGGTATGCGCGACTGCAAGCACGAGCTGGACAGGAATCGAATCGGGAGCGGTTGGGTTAAGGCGGAAATAATATTTCAGGGAGAGAACAGATGAGCGAATTGCGCATTTCATCGATAGAAACAAGGGGGGTGCCGGGCATGAAGCGCTATGCCATGGTCATCGACCTGCGCCGCTGCATAGGCTGCGATGCCTGCATGGTAGCGTGCAAGGCAGAATTTGACGTACCGTTGGGCGTGTTCAGAACGTGGGTGCCTTACAAGGTCATCGGCAAGTATCCAACCGTGCGCAAGATGTTCATGCCGCGCCTGTGCAACCACTGCGACGATCCTCCCTGCGTACGTTCCTGCCCGGTGGAGGCCACCTTCAAGGTGGAAGACGGCGGTTTCGTGCTGCAGCACTACGACCGCTGTATCGGTTGCAAGGCCTGTATGGCCTCGTGCCCATACAACGCCCGGTTCATGTTGCCCAAGCACCGCACCTACACCGACATCACCCGCGTGGTCGACAAGTGCACGTTCTGCCATCACCGCGTCACGCAAGGGCTGGTTCCTGCCTGCGTACAGACCTGTGTCGGTCGTTCGCGCATCTTCGGCGATCTGAGCGATCCCGCCAGCGAAGTCTCGTATCTGGTGAACTCGATGCCCACGCAGGTGCTGCGTCCGGAAGAGGGTACCAAGCCGCACGTCTTCTACATCGGCGCAGACCGTAGTCACACCGAGATCGGTCGCAAGATCTACGATCCGCAGGATGTGATGGAGCTGGAGCGTGCCGTGTTCAACAAGAACCATAGTTAAGGGAGCGAAAAACATGGGTGACTTCAACATCTTTCATATCATGCCGTGGTCGGGCTCGTACTCGATCTACTTTTTCCTGATCGGCATTTCCGCGGCGATGTTCTTCTTCTCGGCCTTGTCCTGGTATCTGCCGGAGTTCAAGGAGATCAGGCTGGCGTCGGACAATATCTCGTTCGGCCTGCTGGTGGTGAGCGGCATTCTGCTGATATTCGACCTGACGCAGCCGCTGCGCTTCCTGAACATGATCAACCCGGCTTACCTGAATTTCGATTCGCCGCTGGCGTGGGGAAGTTTGTGTCTGCTGTCGTTCGGAATAGTCTCGGTGGTTTACTTCTATTCGATCCACAAGTCGAACAGCGACGAGGGTTTGAGCCGCAAGCTGGCAATACTCGGTGCTTTGCTGGGTCTGGGTTTGCCGATCTATACCGGCTTCGACCTGACCGTGCACCAGAACCGCCCGGTATGGAACACGCCGCTGATGCCGGTGTTGTTCGTGGCGCTCTCCTTCCTTTCCGGCGCAGCCCTGGCGACCTTCATCGCCAAGGGTGAAAAGCTGCTGGCGACGTTGCGCACCTACATGTTGTGGTCTGGAGGTGCAACGGTGGCAATGCTGATTTCCCTGCTGGGCACGACGGCATATGGCGGCTCGGGTTCGGAATTGACCTTCATGTTCATGACCAGCGGCACGCTTGGTGCAGTTTTCATCGGCCTGGGAATTTTGCTGGGTACGGTTGTGCCGATCGGTTTGTTGCTGACCAATAACGGCAGGCAGCAGGGCGGCATGATGCTCGCAGGCGGATTGTTGCTGGTTGGTGGGCTGGCATTGCGCTACTCCATCCTGATCGGCGGCCAGATCGTCCAAACCTACTACTAATTCAGGGAGACCAACATGTTTGAAATGAATCGCAGAACATTCCTGAAAGTCAGTGCGGGGGCGACTGCAGCAGCGGTAGCAGCACCCAGCGTACTGAACGCGATGGAAAATGAACTGGGCGGCAAGGATATCGGCCCGGTGACCATGGCTGAACGCCAGGCCATTCCGATCAACTGCCACGTTTGCAACATCCAGGACGGCGCCATCGCCTATGTGGAGAATGGACGTATCGTGAAACTGGAGGGCAACCCGGAACACGTTTCCACGCGCGGTCGCCTGTGCGCCAAGGGTAACGCGGGCATGTGGTACACCTACGACCCGGATCGCATCCTGTATCCGCTCAAGCGCGTCGGCGCGCGCGGCGAAGGCAAGTGGAAGCGCATCACCTGGGACGAGGCGCTGGCCGAGGTCGCAGAGAAACTGAATGCGGCGCGGAAGAAGGATCCCAACACCATCTGCCTGAAATACGGGCGCAACCGTTCCGGCGGCGTGATCGACCGCTTCATGAACACACTGGGATCGGCGACGGTCATCAACCACACCTCGGTGTGTGAATCGTCCAAGAAGATCGGCATGGAGCCGACCTGGGGTCCGGATATCGAGACGCC
This sequence comes from Sideroxyarcus sp., assembly GCA_049286265.1. Classification (GTDB taxonomy): domain Bacteria; phylum Pseudomonadota; class Gammaproteobacteria; order Burkholderiales; family Gallionellaceae; genus Sideroxyarcus. The sequence continues at coordinate 12,151 of JBAQDF010000042.1, read as the reverse complement.
GGACTTCGCCAACACCAAGTACATCCTCAACTTCGGTTCCAACATCATGGAGGCCGCGTATTTCCACAACCCGTACTCGCAGCGTTTGACCGAGGGGGTTGCCGAGAATCAGGCCAAGCTGGTGACGTTCGACGTGCGGCTGTCCAACACGGCCGGACGCTCGGATGAATGGATCCCGGTGTTTCCGGGCACTGACGGTGCGGTGGCGCTGGCGCTGGGTCATGTCATCCTGCGCGAAGATCTGCAGGACACCGACTTCATCGAGACCTGGTGCAACGTGTCGACGGCTGAACTGAAGAAGCATTACAAACAGTACACGCCTGAGTGGGCTTCCAAGTTGTCGGGTGTGCCTGCGGAAACCATCGAGCGTATCGCACGCGAGTTCGCGCTGACCAAGCCGGCCACGACCTACACCTATCGCGGCCCGGCCAAGCACCTGTACGGTTCGTACAACGAAAAGGCCACCATGATGCTGTCCATCATGACCGGCAACGTGGAAAAGCGCGGCGGCTACTGCATGCCGCGCGGCATGGGTTGGCCCCAGCCGCAGCCGGAGCCGCCCAAGCCGGAACACGGTTCCTACATGGCGCACCCGACCGAATATCCGCTGGCCGGGCACAAGGTGAGCCATTTGTTGCCGTACTTCATCGCCCAGGGCAAGCAGAAGGTCAACGTGTACATCACGTACCAGGATAACCCGGTGTATACCAATCCGGGTGCGCAAGCCTACTGGGGCAAACTGTTCCGCGACGAAAAGCTGATTCCCTATCTCATCTCGATGAGTCCGTTCATGGGCGAGGAGACCGCTCTGGCCGATATCATCCTGCCGGATGCGCCCTACCTCGAGCGCTGGGAGCCGGAATCCATGCCGAACTCCTTGTGGCCGTGGCTGGGCATCCGCCAGCCGGTGATCAAGTCGCTGGGCGAGTCGCGCGAGAACCGCATCATGATGCGCGACATCATCCACAAGATGGACCCGGACGGAAAACGCGGCATGAAGAAATACTGGAACTTCAAGGACGGCGAAGACTACATGCGCCAGCACTTCGATAATGTTCCGGGGCTGAAAGAGGCGGGCGGTCTGGACTTCCTGAAGAAGCACGGCGTGTGGCCGATTTACGGCAAGCTCAATCCGCGCACCGGCAAGATTTCCGACAAGACCGGACGCGAGATTCAAGCCGAATTCGGTTTGCACGAGAAGCAGCTGTCGGCGGCCGACATGGCGGGCGCAACGGTCGACGCGCACGGCACGATCCACAAGAACGGCAAGGCCATCGGTGTGAAGCGCAAGGGCAGGAACTATGTGGGCTTCCCCACCGGCAACCGCCTGATCAACATCCGCGTGGACGAGTGGGCCAAGTACGGTTTCAACCCGATGCCGACCTTCAAGCAGATCCCGTGGCACAAGGATATGAAGGACGACGAGATGGTGCTGACCACCTACAAGATCAACGTGCACAAGCAATCGCGCACGGCGGCGGTCAAGTGGCTGGCGGAAATCATGCACAGCAACCCGGTGTGGATGAATACCGAGACCGGCAACAAGATGGGGGTGAAGACCGGCGACCTGGTGCGCATCGAAAGCAAGGTCGGCCACATGGTGACCAAGGCTTATGTGTTCGAAGGTATCCACCCGAAAGTGGTGGCGATCCCGACCGCGTTCGGCCACTGGGAATACGGTCGCCTGGCCACGCTGAAGCTCAAGGAAAAAGCGGCGGGCGAATTCGGCGGTCAGGACGATGCCGACTTGAACAACGTGTGGTGGGAAGACAAGGGCGTGCATCCGAACGCCATCATCCCGACCGTCGTTGACCCCATCGGCGGTTCGCAGGGCTGGTTCGACACGGTGGTGAAGGTCACCAAGGCGGGCCCGAACGACAAGTATGGCGACGTGGAAGGCAGCTGGGAGAAGCATCTCGAAGCCGCCAAGGAAACCATGCGCTATGCCTACACCGGCGACCTGCATCGCAAGATGCATCCGGAAATGGCGGCGTGGGGCGGACCTGCCAGCGTCAAACCGGGCGAAGGCGGTGGTCATCATTAATATGGGGGTGCTGTCCATCCAGGGGGGAGATAACCTCCCGGGTGGGCAGGTGTGGGGCAGTAGTAGAGAGAGCGGAGAGCAGTAGAGCAGGGCAGCCCGGTGCGATCTCCTCGAGCCGGGCTGATTTTTTGAAAGGGTAACCATGACAACCACGCTGCAACACAGTGAAAATACTGAAACGGATTTTTCGAAAGACGAGCTGGTTGCGGAATGCAAAGCCAGAGCCAACATCTACCGCTTGCTGGCGGGCGTGTTTCTGGAGGAACCTTCAACCGGATATTTGAATGCACTCCGCTCGGCGGACGTGATTGGCACGTTGCGGGCGATGGGGGCGGTTTTTTCCGCCGATTTTTCCGAAGTGCCGCTGGAGCAATTGAAAGAAACGCTTGCCTGCGAATACGCTGTCCTGTTCGTGGTCGCGGGCGGATGTCCGCCGGTCGAGTCCGTGCGCTTGACCGGACGTTACCAGCAGCAACCTTTCTTTGAAGTGCGCGACTTCTACAAAAAGCACGGCTTTGAAATGTCCGCCGGACGCTTTACGGTGTTCGAAGATCAATTGGGCGTGGAATTGACGTTCGTGGCGGAAATGCTCGAACGCGAGGCCGGGCTGCTGGCTGCGGGCGACACGGCGGCGCACACGCTGCTGCAGAAAGAAATCAAACGCTTCTGGGCGCTGCATCTGGGCAAGTGGGTGCGCGGTTATGCCGCGCTGCTGGAACGAGCATCCGAACATTCCTTCTACCGCCAGATGGGCAGACTGCTCGGCAATTTTGCCGAATGGGAGCTGGATCTGCTGGGTGTCAATGTGGACGACCTCGACGGCGGCAAACTGAAAGTGCCGAAGGCTGCGATCGAATACGAATTCGACCCGGATGAGCCGGTGTGCGATGCCTGTGACAAGGGACGCAAGGACGGCGACGATCTGGAAATGCTGTTGCAGACCATCGATACGTCGTTGATCGAGAAACGCATACAGGGAAAGAGCTGACATGCATTATTTATGGGACTGGGACGAACTCGCGCATTTGTGGAACGAGAACGAGTTTCACGAGGTTCACGACTGGCTGAACCAGCGCTGGGCCACGCTGGTCAAGGACCGGGTCGGCGGCGACAAGGATCCGGACGCGCGCTTCCTGCAAGGCCTGGCCTTTGCGGCGCTGGCGCTTTTTTTCACCCAGAACGGCAATCAGGAAAGCGCTGCCATTTTCATCGACGATGCGCTGATGATCCTGCCGCAGTACACGCCCAGCCATCTTGGCATCAGGGTTGAACCCATCCTCGAAACGCTGCACACTTTGCGGCCTGTCATCTCGCTGCTGGCGCCGGACGATGAATGTCCGTTCCAGCCTTTCGTGTACAACAAGTTGATCATCGAGCCCTCCATCATCCATGCATAAAGAATCGCCAATCGTATTTGCCCGATGGGGTGTGCCTGAAGCCGACACGAAGGAGCTGTGTTTCCTTGCCGACGACGCGGTGCTGCCGGCCGATTTGCATGGCTGCAATGTCGTACTCGGCAACGGCGGCGAGGCGCGAGCCGAAGAATTGCTGGCGCGCGGCGCGGCGCGCGTGTTGCTGTCCGATGCGGCCATGCTGGACAGCACAGCAGTTTCACGCTTGATTGAGCGCTTCGATCCGGAACTGATAGGCGTCGCGCTGACGGCAAGAAAGCGGCAGGTATCCTGGTCGCTGGATATGGTGTCGAACGCGGACTTCAGGTGCCTGACGCCGTCGTTCGGCAAGACCGGTTGGGAAATCGTGATGAGCGACGGCGCCGCCAGCGGCACCGATGCCGAGTGGTGGGTGGGCGAGATGCTGGCATTGGGCGCTTCCCTGGCGCTGATCCGTGTGGATATGCAGGACGACGACCTGAATACTTGCGCCGGTCTGGTGGAGTCGCACGGCAACAAACTCTGGCTGTCTCCCTGGCAGCATGCCGATGCCGATCTTGAGCCCTGGGTGCGTTATGGCCAGTTGCGGCAGTTGCTGTTGCCTGAAATAAATACGCGCGACGCAACCGAGATGGCGCGCATCTGTGCTGCGGCAATGCCGGAGCAGGAGGAGCTTGTCGCTGAAACAGTCGTCGCGGCCGCAGAAGGGGTTGGAGTAACGGTATGACAATGAGTATTTTGCGCAGTGCCTGTCTGGCATTGCTCATGTTGCCGGGTTTGAGCATGGGCGCGGAAACGGTGTTGCTGGAAGAAAGCGCCCTGTCGAAACAGGTGGAGCAGCTTCAGGATTACCAGTTGATCGATGCGCGCAATCCCGAAGCGCAACGGCTTGCGCCTATTGCCTTTTCGACCTGCTACCGGATCAATGTGACGTTCATAAAAGGGCTGGTGTTGATTGTGGCGGATACCGATGCCGAAGCCGTGGCAATTGCGCGGTCCGTGCCTGCCGCACCAGGACGTTCGGTGTTCGCCGTAAAAGGCGGTGCCGAAGCCTGGAAGCATGTGGCAGCCAAGGCGTCTCCGGTCACTTCCGTTTCAAAAAGCTTCGTCATCCCCAAGAACACCTGCGAACAGGGAAAACCTATCCAGGAACTCAAGCGCGACAAACCGCTGCAACAATTTCAGATCAAATAGCCATGCTGGTCGCCCCCGGATTCCATGCAGAGCGATGTGTTCGCTACCGCTACAGTTACAGCGAATGCAGCCGCTGCGCGGATGCCTGTCCGCATGAGGCGATCCGCCTGTTCGATGCCGGGGTCGAAGTGCTGGCCGAGCGTTGCAAGCACTGCGGTTTGTGCGCGGTGGCCTGCCAGACCGAGGCATTGAATCAGATCGGCGTATCTGCCGACCATCTGCTCAAGATGGCGGGCGAATCAAAACGGATGACCATCGCCTGTGCGCCTTCGGAATTGGCAGGCAGCGTGGTGGTGCCTTGCCTGGGGGCGGTGCATCCGGTGGTGCTTGCCGAGTTGTCGCGGCAGGAAATTGCGGTAGAACTGGCCGGGGTCGAACATTGTGCCGAATGCGTCCATGCGGGCAAGGGACCGGACATGATTCGCTCCAATCTCGCGGCGCGCGAACTGCTGTCCAGCGCGGGGGCGCCTGCAGCCTGGGGGGCGATCATGCTGCGAACCGGGGAATCGCAAGCATCGGGCGAATACGAAAAACTGGACGCCACCCGCCGCAGCCTGTTTCATCGTGTCGTCGGACACGGAGCGGATGTGCTGTCAGGCAAGGCCGAGGCTGCCCCGGCGCCGCTCAAGGCAATCCGCGCCGCTGCGCCGTTCCTGCCGGAGCGCAAAATGATACTGAACAAGCTGCATGCAACGGTGAGCGAGGACGCCATTACTGTCGCCAGACACAACGCGATTCCGGCGGAAGACTGGCAGGTGGTGAGCGGCTGCACCTATTGCGAGGCCTGTGTGCGCGTGTGCCCGACGGGCGCGCTGCAATTGCTGGAAAGCAATACCGCCTGGAGGCTGGCGGTGCTGAATGACCGCTGTGTCGCCTGCGATGTCTGCGCTGAAGTGTGCCAGCCGAAAGTGCTGCAGCAGATGAACGCGGAGGAAGTTATCATCAACAAACAAAAAGGCAGGTTGCTGGCTGCCGTGGCGAAACAACGCTGCGCCCGCTGTGATCGGGTCTTCGTCAGGGAAAGCGGCGGGGATATCTGCCCGATCTGCAGCGGCGACGATGACGACTTTGCCAGCATTTTCGGATAATCAGGGAGGGGATCATGGAGTGGGAATTTACGCCGGAGCAGGTGGTCGGGTGCCAGGTTGATTACGGTCTGGAGCAATTCCGGGCCGACATGCTGGAAGAAGTGAGAATGAACATGGGGGAGATGCCTGATGCCCAGAAGCAGACGGTATTCTCCACGATGTACGAGTTGTGCTACTGGGTTGCCACCGGCAACGACTACGACGAGTATCTGGCGACACTGGATCAGGATTCATTTTTTCCCCACTTTCTGGCGTCCATCAGGGAAAATCTGGAGCCCAATATCGTGATGCTTGGCGCTATACTTCAGCGCCTCATCATGGACCGGGTGGAGGGCGAAAGCATGCCGCTCGAACACGCGATCAAGGAAGTGGATGAGTTGCATCGCAAGATCGTGGCGGCACCGTTGCTGAACTGAACAGGGATTACATGAAAGACTTGACCCATTTTTCCGACTCCGGCCGTGCACGCATGGTGGACGTTTCGGAAAAAACCAATACCCAGCGCGTCGCCATCGCCAGCGGCGTGCTGCGCATGCAGTTCGGCACGCTGGAACGCATCCGCACCGGGCAGATCGCCAAAGGCGACGTACTCACCGTGGCCGACGTCGGCGCGGTGATGGCGGCCAAGCGCACACCGGATATCATCCCGATGTGCCATTCCATCGCGCTGTCCGGCGTGGAGGTCGAATTCAGCGAAATCCTGGAGCCGGACGATCAGGGCTGCGTGGGCATCAAGGTCGTGACCACCGCCACCTGCGTCGGCCAGACCGGTGTCGAGATGGAAGCCCTCACTGCCGCCAATGTCGCCCTGCTCACCATCTACGACATGTGCAAGGCGATAGATCGCGGCATGCGCATCGAGTGCGTGCAACTGGAAGAAAAGCGCGGCGGGAAAAGCGGCGTGTGGAAGCGCGAGGCGGCCAAATGATCAAGGTTCTGTTCTTCGGTCCGGTGGCCGACCGCGTTGAGACGCGCGAGATGCAAGTTGCATTTACTCCCGGCATGACTCTGCACGACGTTATCGCCCATATCGGCATGCAATATCCGGGCGCCTTCAGCATTGTCAGCTTCATTGCCGTGAACCAGAACCAGGTGCACGACAAGCAGACGATTCTGCACGATTACGACGAGATCGCCTTCATGGCGAAATTTTCGGGAGGGTAGCCAGTGAACGACCCCGTCCGTATTCAGGAAGAAGATTTTTCCCAAGACGAAGAGATCAACGCGCTCAAGGCCGGCTCGCAACGCATAGGCGGCATCGCCACTTTCCTCGGTTGTGCGCGCGACTTCTCCGAAGGCCGCGATGTGAGCGAAATCAGCTTTGAAGCCTACGGCAGCATGGCGCTGGCCGAGATGAACAAGCTGCGCAGCGAAGCCATCGCCAAATTTGGCCTGCTCGACGCCCGCATCGTGCATCGCGTCACCACCGTACGCGCGGGCGACAACATCGTGTTCATCGCCGCTGCAGCTGAACATCGCGCAGCCGCCTTTGACGGTTGCCGCTGGATGATTGACGAACTGAAGCAGCGCGTGCCGATCTGGAAGAAGGAAATCACGCCGCAGGGCGATTCATGGGTTACACCTCACCCCTGATACAGATGCATCAAGGGCGAGAATTGGCGAAACTCAGACGGTTGTACCAAGGGAAGAAAGTGCTGGCATGACTGCGATCAACGAGATGAATCCTGCAATACTCCAGCGTACAAACTTGAATATGCTTTCGTGTATCTTTTTCATTTGTTCTCTCCTTCATAATTGCACTGCGAGGTGGGTAGATTACAAAGGCATTATTAAGAATTGCTTAAATCCCAAGCGGCAACCATGCCGAAGCAAACGAAGGGATGGCAGGAGCTCGTCGGACTATCGCCAATTCATGATTTCTACTTTATGACAGTTATTTCAATCGTTGGCCACTCCGGCTCCGGCAAAACAACCCTGACGGAAAAACTCATCCGCGAGCTATGCGTGCGCGGTGTGAAAGTCGCCACCATCAAGCACGCGCATCACAAGGTGGTGCTGGATACGCCGGGCAAGGACAGTTATCGCTACAAGGAAGCCGGGGCGGTGATGAGCATGCTGGTCACCACCAATGAGCTGCAGGTGGTGGCCGATGCCACCGACCGTCGCGAGCCGGAACAGTTGGCGCAACGTTTCCTGGGCGAGGCGGATATTGTGTTGGCGGAAGGTTTTTCGCTGTGCGCCACTCCCAAGATCGAAGTGCTGCGCCGCGCCTGCGACAAGCCGCCGCGCTGCGCCATCGAAGACGGCTTGATCGCCATCGTCACCGATATGGACGAGGTGTATCCGCAGTTGCCGCATTTCGGGCTGGAGGATGTGAAGGGTATCGTTGACTTCATCCTGCAACGAGCTGAGCGATGATCGCGGATTGTACGGCACTCATCCTGGCGGGCGGCGATTCGCGCCGCATGGGGCAGGACAAGGCGGCGCTGGTGCTTGACGGCAAGACGCTGCTGGAGCGGGCCACTGCCACCATGCAGCAAATCTTTCCCAAGGTGATCGTCAGCGTGCGGCAATTGCGTGCCGGGGTGGAGCTGCCGCAGGTGTGCGATGAACAAGAAGCGGGCGGCCCGCTGGCCGGATTGGTTGCTGGGTTGGCGCAGGTCGATACTCCCTGGGTGTTTGCGGTGGCGTGCGATATGCCGTTCGTGACACCGGCTATCGTCAATCGTCTCGCTGATCTGCGCAAGGGATTCCAGGCCGTGGTGCCGGTGGTGGGTGGCTATAACCAGCCACTGGCCGCATTCTATGCGGTCAGTGCGCTGGAGACGATGCGCGCAAGTCTGGCCGCAGGCGATAAGAGCTTGCGCGGGGCGCTGGAGAAACTGGAAGTGCGCCATGTGAGCGAAGCGGAGCTGCGTGAATTCGATTCGCAACTGCGCAGTTTTTTTGATCTGGATACGCCGCAGGATTTTCAGGCGGCACAAAAATACTAACGGGTAGGGTGGGCACGTTTCTGGTGCCCACGCGGTTAATGCAAGGAGTACAGCGTGGGCACAGAAGCGTGCCCACTCTACCTATCTCAGGGAAGTGGCAAATGGAACATCTGACAGTAACGGCAGCGCAGCAATGCGTGCTGGAATCGGTAAAGTTGCTCGGCGCGGAGAGCGTGAAGCTGGAACAATCGCTTGGTCGCGTGTTGGCCGAAGACATCCGCGCCAACCGCGACCAGCCGCCCTATGACGTATCGGCGATGGACGGTTTTGCCTTGCGCAGCGCCGATGTCGCAAACGCACCGGCCACGCTGGAAATCATCGAGGATATCAAGGCGGGTGATATGCCGGCCAAAACGGTGAAGGCCAGGCAGTGCGCGCGCATCATGACCGGCGCGCCGGTGCCGCCGGGCGCGGACGCGGTGATCCGTGTCGAGGATACGCAGGCGGTGTCGGCTACGCAGGTGCAGATCAACGTCGGTGTGAAGTCGCGCAACGACATCCGCGACCGTGGCGAGAGCATGAAGAACGGAGAGGTGGTGTTGCAACGCGGAACGGAGATCATTCCCGGCGCGGTCGGTATGCTGGCGATGGTGAAGCGCAGCACAGTGCAGGTGCATCGCCAGCCGCGCGTGGCCATTCTTTCCACGGGCGACGAACTGGAAGGGCTGAATGATCCCTTCGATGCCAACAAGATTCCCGATGCCAATACCTACGCGCTGATGGCGCAGGTGCAGGCGCTGGGTATTGAGCCTGTGCTGCTCGGTATCGCGCGCGACGATCCGGCCGAGTTGCGCCGCTATCTGCAAGACGGGCTGAAGTACGATGCGCTGCTGGTCTCCGGAGGCACGTCGGTCGGCGTGCATGACTACGTGCGTCCAACGCTGGAAGGGCTGGGTGTGCAGATGAAATTCTGGCGCGTGGAGATGAAGCCGGGACATCCGATGGCGTTCGGCGTCAGGGACGGCGCTCTTGTTTTCGGCTTGCCCGGCAATCCGGTATCGAGCATGGTGTGTTTCGAGCAATTCGTGTTGCCTGCGCTGCGGCGCATGATGGGTTTCTCGCGCCTCTACCGTCGCACCCTCTCGGCGCGCCTGGCGCAGGATGTGAAGCACAAGCACAGCCGTACCGAATTCGTGCGCGTGATGCTGAGCCGTGAAGCCGAAGGCTATGCCGCGACACCTGCAGGCGCGCAGGGAAGCGGTATTCTGGCTTCGATGTCCAGGGCGGACGGCTTGATGATCGTTCCGGCTGCCAGCAAAGGCATGGCGGCGGGCGACACAGTGACGGTGCAATTGCTGGATGGTGCAGAGTATCAGAACGAAGCAGGCGGGGAATGGTAGTAACAAGGGCAAAATCGTTTGCCACAGAGTTCACAGAGACCACAGAGAGATATGCTGAAGATATTGGTGCTCTGCCGTATTCTCTGTGACCTCTGGTGAAACAACTAGCCATTCGACTAAACGAGCAAACGACGCTCGTTAAGTCGCTGGTTATGTGTTCTCTGTGGCTAAATTGGGTTTGGAATTGAATATATGAAAACACGTATCGGTATCGTAACCATCTCCGACCGCGCTAGTCGCGGCGAATACGAAGATAAGGGCGGCCCGGCGATGCACGCCTGGTTCACGCGCGTGCTGACCGGCGAATGGGAAGCAGTGGCGCGCGTGATCCCGGACGAGCAGGCGCTGATCGAAAAAACGCTCATCGAATTGTGCGATGTCGAAGGTTGTTCGCTGGTGGTCACCACCGGCGGTACCGGACCCGCCTTGCGCGACGTCACGCCGGAAGCCACTGAAGCCGTGTGCGAAAAGATGATGCCGGGTTTCGGCGAGTTGATGCGTACTGCATCGCTCAAGTTTGTACCGACCGCCATCCTGTCGCGCCAGACCGCAGGCATACGCGGCAAGAGTTTCATTCTCAATCTGCCCGGCAAACCCTCTGCCATCGACGACTGCCTGAACGCGGTGTTTCCGGCCATTCCCTATTGCATCGACCTGATCGAGGGCGCGTATCTGGAGTCCGATCCGGAGCAGTGCAAGGCATTCCGTCCGGCGCATGCGCAACGACCGAAATAAACTGCTGTCCATCGCAGCTTGCAGGATATAAGCAGGCAGAATATCCCGGTAATTCACTCGTGATAGTGCGTTGTTCGCGGATGCTGTGCGGGTTTGCCGTGAACCTTCCTGATTTGCTTCCTTAAGCAATGCTTAAGATAGTCCCGCTATCTTGTCTTCTTCAATTCCGTCATCACTGTCTGTTCGAAAAAGGAGAAAGCATGAAATGCCCTGTTTGCCCGAATACGGATTTGCTCATGACGGAACGTTCAGGTATCGAAATCGACTATTGCCCGCAATGCCGAGGCGTCTGGCTGGATCGGGGCGAGTTGGACAAGATTATCGAACGCAGCATGGGAGAACCTGCACATAATGCAGTGGCACACGGGACGCAGATACCCCAGCCGGTACCGCCGCAATATGACAGCAGACATGGTTACCATGACAAGCATCACGACGACCACCATGGCTATCGCGGCAAGCATTCATTCTGGAAAGAACTGTTTGACTAAACAAAGTGCATGATGCGGGTAAACGTGATTTCAGCCCTTGCTCACCGCATGTTTTATCAAGCAGGGCATTTTTCAATACATCTGGATGCATAACGCAATGAATTCACACAACCTCATAATCATGGCGATCCCCGCACTGGTCGCGCTTGGCGGCGGCGTTCTCGCCTCATTCTGGAATCCCAGCCATCAGATGCGCAGCCTGATCCAGCACTTCGCTGCCGGTGTGGTGCTGGCAGCGCTGGCGGTGGAATTGCTGCCCGAGATCGGTCGCGAACATGCTCCCGCTCTGGTTCTGGTCGGCTCATTCGCACTGGGCAGTTTGTTCATGTATGGATTGAAGCTGTGGACAATGCGCATCGAGCATCAGGCGACGATCAATAATGCGGCTGCGGGATTGAGTACCGGCCTGTTGCTGGCCACTTTCATCGACGTGGCCGTGGACGGTTTCATCATTGGCGCAGGTTTTGCGGCAGGCGGCGAGACCGGTACGATCCTGGCGCTGGGCTTGTCGGTGGAGCTGCTGTTCCTCGGTTTGGCACTGGCTTCAGAAGCGACCAAAGGCTGGCGCATCGTCGCCATTTCCGGTGCATTGGGCGGCACGGTGCTGATCTGCGCGCTGATCGGCAATGTACTGCTGACTGGCGCATCGCATGCACTGATCGGCGGCACACTGGCCTTCAGTGCGGCGGCTTTGCTCTACCTGGTCACCGAGGAATTGCTGATGGAAGCGCATACAGTCGAAGAAAAGCCGGTTTCGACTCTGGTGCTGTTCGGCGGCTTCCTGGCATTCTGGAGTATCCAGTTGATGGGGCAATAAGTCCCCTCTTCTTGGCTTAAGGCTTGTTTAAGCCGGCAGTCGAATACTGCAGGGACTCGATACGGAAAGGTATTAAAGTGTTGCAGCAACCCAAGCT
>JBAQDF010000041.1:0-57864 GCA_049286265.1 Sideroxyarcus sp. | reverse complement strand
AGTTCTGTTCGCGGAACAGGGGTTGCACCAAAGTCACGCCGTAGCCGTGGGTGTTGTATTTGTAGGTGTCGTTGTAGGCGCTGTAGGGGAGGTCGTTGTAGTGGACGTCGACGTTGTTTCTGGTGGTATTGGCGTTGAGGTTGACGCTGGGCAGCATGAGGGCGCGGCCCTGGGTGAGCTTTTCCTGTCCGGCCTGTTGGGCGGCGCGGGCGGAGGCGAATACGGCGTCCTGGCTTTGGGCTGCGTGGTAGATGTCGAGCAGGTCTGCTGCTCCGGCCATCGGGCTTACGCCCAAGGCCAGCGTTATGCTCAACGCCATTCTGGATAATTTCATCGCCTGCTCCTAATATTAGAGTTTTCTAATATAACACGCTGCGACTACATTGTTCAAGGCTGATTGTTCGTTAACCAAACTGTTCCTTCCCCCTTGCAGGGGGAAGGTTACACCCGCAAGGGGTAGGCCGTGGTTGTAAGGCGCTAAAGCGCCAACAACACACGCACGGATGGGGGTAGAGTCGTGGAATGCTGCCGTTTCTACCCCCTCCCTGACCCTCCCCCTGTAAGGGGGAGGGAAGGTGGAGCCGGGGAACTATCAGAACACGAAGCGTTGCGGTTGCGGCGCGTTGGCCAAGGGTTCCACGCTGGTTTCAAACAGGGTGGTCGTCTCGAAAACGCCCGGTGCAACACAGCTGACCAGCGTCGCATGCATCGCAGGCGCATCGCCAATGATGGCAAACAGGCGTCCGCCAACGTTCAGCATGTCATAGAAAGATTGCGGTGGCAGCGGCACCGATCCGGTCAGCACGATGGCGTCGTATTTTTCCTTGCCCCAGCCGCGGGAGGCATCGCCAACTTCCAGCGTGACGTTGTCAAAATGGTGTGCACCCAGAGTACGCGCCGCACGTGCGCTCAATTCCTGCACCATTTCCACGCTGGTGACATGCTCCGCCATGCGCGACATCAGTGCAGTCAGGTAACCGCTGCCGGTGCCCACTTCCAGCACACGATCAGTCGGCTTGAGCTTGAGCGCCTGCAAGGCACGCGCTTCCACTCTGGGCGACCACATCTTCACGTTGTGGCCAAGCGCAATCTCCACGTCCATAAACGCCAGCGATTGTTTGTCCATCGGCACGAAGTGTTCGCGTTTGACCTTCTTGATGAGGTCGAGCACGTCTGCATCCAGCACGTCCCAGGGACGTATCTGTTGTTCCACCATATTAAAACGAGCAAGTTCCATATTGTTCATCCCCTTTTCCCCTTGAAGCTTTGTAAGGGAGCCTCTTAAAATTCAAAGTTCTAAGCAAGACAAGGCGCGAGCAAAAAATTACGACGCAGCATATATGCGATATGTAAGGAGTAATTTTTTGTGAGCAACGCAGTATTGCGACGAAATTTGGATTTTTAGAGGTTCCCGTTGGTTATATCCCGGCGCAGTATAACAAGCACCCCCTGCCCGCTCAACGCTTAATCCCTGATAGTTCACCAAGGACTAAAACATCCCCTCCCCCTTGCAGGGGGAGGGCTAGGGAGGGGGTAGAAGTGCTAGTGGTTCTCGACTCTACCCCCATCCGTGCGTGTGTTGTTGGCGCTTTAGCGCCTTACAACCACGGCCTACCCCTTGCGGGTGTAACCTTCCCCCTCCAAGGGGGAAGGGACTGGTTCGGCTTCAACAGGCTCAGGACTGGCTTGTTGGATGACTACCTCAAAGGCTCCAATAATCCATGAGCCACTCAAGGCGCTTCAAATACCGCTTCCCCCTTTGCCAAAGTGGGGATCACAGCCCTCCCTGAATTTGAGGTTCCCGTGCTTGCCAATACCCGAGCTTTCCAGTACCTTGCACCATCGCTGGGGGTCTTCGTAACGAAGTGAGAAACACCCTTTGAACCTGTACGGGTAATGCCGTCGTAGGGAAGCATTCAAAGATGCTTCCCTGTTTAATCTGGAGCATCGCAATGAACGCCAATCCCCAATTTTTAGCGCAGGAATTTAAAGCAACATCCGCGCACGTCGATGAAGCTGCAATCAAGCCGCTGCCGAATTCGCGCAAAGTGTACGTGCAAGGCTCGCGCGCCGACATCCGCGTGCCGATGCGCGAGATCACGCTGACCGACACTCACCTGAGCAACGGCGTCGAGAAGAACCCGCCCATCTACGTCTACGACTGTTCCGGCCCCTACACCGACCCTCAAGTTGCGATCGACATCCGCTCCGGTCTGGCCGAGATGCGCGCGCCATGGATCGCCGAGCGCAACGACACCGAAGCGCTGCCGCGCCTGAGTTCCGACTACGGTCAGCAACGCCTGAACGACCCCGCACTCGCCGACATGCGCTTCAACCTCCAGCACACGCCGCACAAGGCCAAGCCCGGCATGAACGTGACGCAGATGCACTACGCGCGCCAAGGCATCATCACGCCGGAGATGGAGTACATCGCCATCCGCGAGAACCAGCGCATCGACGGCCTTTCCGAAATGATGCTGACGCAACATCAGGGCGAAAACTTCGGCAAGGCCATGCCCAAGAAGATCACGCCGGAATTCGTGCGCGATGAAGTCGCCGCCGGGCGCGCCGTCATCACCGCCAACATCAACCACCCCGAATGCGAGCCGATGATCATCGGCCGCAACTTCCTGGTGAAGGTCAACGCCAACATCGGCAATTCAGCTTTAGGTTCCAGCATCCAGGAAGAAGTGGAGAAAATGACCTGGGCCATCCGCTGGGGCGGCGACACGGTGATGGATTTGAGCACCGGCAAGAATATCCACGAGACGCGCGAATGGATCATCCGCAATTCGCCCGTGCCCATCGGCACTGTGCCGATCTATCAGGCGCTGGAAAAGGTGAATGGCAAGGCCGAAGACCTGACCTGGGAAATCTTCAAGGACACGCTGATCGAGCAGGCCGAACAGGGCGTGGACTACTTCACCATCCACGCAGGCGTGCTGCTGCGCTACATCCCCATGACCGCCAAGCGCATGACCGGGATTGTTTCGCGCGGCGGCTCCATCATGGCGAAGTGGTGTCTCGCGCACCATCAGGAGAATTTCCTCTACACGCACTTCGAAGATATCTGCGAGATCATGAAGGCCTACGATGTGACCTTCAGCCTCGGCGACGGCCTGCGCCCCGGCTCGATCTACGACGCCAACGACGAAGCGCAACTCGGCGAACTGAAGACACTGGGCGAACTCACCCAGATCGCGTGGAAGCACGACGTGCAAGTGATGATCGAAGGCCCCGGCCATGTGCCCATGCACATGATCAAAGAGAACATGGAGCTGCAATTGAAGTGGTGCCACGAAGCGCCGTTCTACACGCTAGGCCCTCTGACGCAGGACATCGCCCCCGGCTACGACCACATCACCTCTGCCATCGGCGCAGCGCTGATCGGCTGGTTCGGCACCGCCATGCTCTGCTACGTCACGCCCAAGGAACACCTCGGCCTGCCCAACAAGGCCGACGTGAAGGAAGGCATCATCACCTACAAGATCGCCGCCCACGCCGCCGACCTCGCCAAGGGCCACCCTGGCGCGCAGATTCGCGACAACGCCATGAGCAAGGCGCGCTTCGAATTCCGCTGGGAAGACCAGTTCAACATCGGCCTCGACCCCGACCGCGCGCGCGAATTCCACGACGAGACCCTGCCCAAGGAATCCGCCAAAGTCGCCCACTTCTGCTCCATGTGCGGCCCGCAGTTCTGCTCGATGAAGATCAGCCAGGATGTACGCGACTTCGCCGCCGCGCAGGGTATCGCCGAAGCAGAGGCACTGGCTAAAGGAATGGAAGTGAAGTCGGTGGAGTTTGTGAAGCAGGGGGCGGAGGTTTATCACAAGGCGTAAGTGCTGGCTGGCTTTTCCCTTCTGCGGGGGCGATTTCAGTCGGTTACATTTTGTAACCGACTGACTGCATCTCTGCTTAGTCGCTTCGCTTCAAATTTTCGGATGCTTATTTTTCCCCGGCGCCTTCGTGCTGCTTTCCAATTGCTTAATGCTCGCCTCTGGTGTCGGCAATGCTTCAGGCATGGTTCCGCCCAGATCGGCGATGGTCTCGCGCACTTTCTTGCCAACTTCGTAGTGGGTCTTGTTGGCGCTTTGCTTGCCGCTCACCTTGTCGCGACGCAGTTTCTCTTCCGTTTGCGTAGCGCGGAACAGGTTAGCAGCGAGTTCGGTGCTGCCCATGTGGTCGAGTATTTTCTGGCTTTTCTTCAGCCCTTTCGCGGCGTGGATATCCTTGGCCCCGCGTCCGCCATACAAGCCTTTGTAGCCGTGATCCTGAAAGATGGCGTAGTCCAGCGGCGTTCCCACTCCGGCATCCTTGGCCGCAGCGGCAAGGTGTTTGTTGTGCTCGGAGAGTTCATTGCGGATCGCCACGCGCTTTTCGTCTTCCGATAGCCGGGCGAAGGCTTCGTTGTCGCGCAGCTCCTGCCGCCGGGTCTGCATAGCGAAATAGGTCTGGCCGTTGGCAATGACCGGCTTGGAGGGGTCGCCGTTCTGGACGATGAGGTAGCAGGCATAGCGCGAGAGGCGGTAATCTTCGATTTCGCGCTTTGCGCTCGAGCCGATGTCAACCATTTTTACCGTTTGGGAAAAATGGTCACTAATCTCGTGATCGGACTGGCGGCAGGCTTCCATTGCCTTTTCGATCACGCGCTTGAATTTGTCCCAGGTTGTGTATTCCAGCAAGGGTTGCAGGTCGCGTGCCAGCCAGTACTCGCTTCCATCTGCTTCGAACTGGCGGATGCTCTCGAAGGTCTGGTGATGCTGGTTTACAACGCGCTTGTTTGCCATGTGTCACTCCTTGTGCCGGTCTTGCCATTGCCAGCGGTCATTTTCAACTGGTGACAATTTGTCACCAGTTGACTGCCTTCCTTACCTAGCCGTTCTTTCAGCTTGTTCCAGTATTTTCTGGCAGTCTGATAATCCGGCTGTTGCGTCAACACCTGCACGATATCCACAACCGAGAACCACCACGTCTCGGTGGCCTCGTCATACACGCGACGGATTTCGTGCTCTTCAAAGATGGCCGGCTGGGGTTGCATGGTCAGGACTCCTTGATCGGGGATGTCGGGAAATATCAGTCGGTGACTTGTGTCACCGATTGGCGAAACGACAGCCGCATCCTAGAGAACGAACGTTCTGTTGTCAACAGGGGCGCATTTTGCTCAATGAAGATTAGCCAGGACGTACGCGACTTCGCCGCCGCGCAGGGCATCGCCGAAGCAGAGGCGCTGGCGAAAGGGATGGAAGTGAAGTCGGCGGAGTTTGTGAGCAGGGTGCGGAGGTTTATCACAAGGCGTTAGCTCTGTTATTGGGTGTTACCTTGCTGGCCGAACAATTGGACGTCGTCGATCCCGATGCCCTGCACGCCGCGCGCAACGGCCTGCGCCGCTTCCTGGCAGAACAACTCGGGGCTGAATTCATAGCCTGCTATGAATCGCTTGCACCCAGGGGAACCTGATAATGTTGATCGTGCAGGAAGAATAGGATGTCTTCCAGGGAGTGTTGAAGCGATTCAAACTTGATGCGGTAGACTATACTGGCGGTAAATAATTTGTTTGAACACACCCTTATAATTAGGCGCTACGTTTGAAATTGATCAAACAAGTATATATTTCGAAAAAACAATGACTCATAAATACAAAGACGCAAAACTCCTTCTTACAGAATCACTTCTAGAAGAGTTTCCACAAGCGGAAGGTGACGAAATTGAAGCCATAGTGAGTCATTGGCTGCATTCGCAAAGTTTGGAAGTACCTTTCCTCACGCCATCCATGCGCGAGCATTGCATTGAGTTGCTTAGCCCATCCAAGACTAAAAAAGTGATGGCAAGAACAGCGATGCAGCAGACCAAAGCGTATCAGTGCAATATTCCTATTGAATGGGATGACATTCCATTCAAACCGGCCAAAGTCCCCTCATTCACCTTCATCGATCTGTTTGCTGGAATTGGTGGTTTTAGAATTGCAATGCAAGATCAGGGGGGAAAATGTGTATTTAGCAGCGAATGGGATCCTTATGCGAAGAGAACCTACGAAGCCAATTTCGGCGAAGTTCCTTTTGGCGATATACGTAAAATCAATGAAAAAGACATCCCTGACCACGACATTCTTT
This sequence comes from Sideroxyarcus sp., assembly GCA_049286265.1. Taxonomy (GTDB): domain Bacteria; phylum Pseudomonadota; class Gammaproteobacteria; order Burkholderiales; family Gallionellaceae; genus Sideroxyarcus. Next base: position 51,754 of record JBAQDF010000041.1, on the reverse strand, counting down.
GCGCTGGCTTTCCTTGCCAACCGTTTAGTCTAGCAGGTGTATCTGCACGTAATTCTCTCCATACTGCCCATGGTTTTGCCTGCGAAACTCAAGGCACTTTATTCTTCGACATCGTACGGATCATGCAAGAGAAGCGCCCAAAAGTCGCCTTTCTTGAGAATGTAAAAAACCTTGTAGGTCATGACGGAGGCAAAACATTTTCAGTTATTCGAAACACCATCGAATCGCTCGGCTATAGTTTTTCTTACAAACTAATTGATTCAAGCCCATTAGTTCCACAAAAACGTATCCGGTGCTACATGGTCTGCATCCGAGATGATGGCCCATCATTTAATTTTCCAGCAGTTGAAGGAAAACCACTGGCATTACGTTCTATTCTTGAAAAGAAAGTTGATGACGCTTTCACCATCTCAAGCAAGTTATGGGAAGGTCATCAAAGGCGAACAAAGAACAATCTCGCCAGGGGCACGGGCTTCACTGCCTTTTGCGCTGACATTGACAAACCATCAAGCACGATCGTCGCAAGGTACGGGAAGGATGGGAAAGAATGTCTTATCCCCCAAAAGGACAAAAATCCTAGAATGCTTACTCCTCGGGAATGTGCTCGCCTGCAAGGCTTCCCGGAATCTTTCATTATTGCAGTAGCAAAAACTGCTGCATATCGACAGTTCGGAAATTCAGTTGCTGTACCAGTAATACGTTTGGTAGCAAAACAAATCGTCGAATATTTACACTCTGATAACTCTGGGGGTAGGAAATGAAATTCGGAAAAGTGCAAAGTAGGAAGTTCAGCTCAAATGATGGAGCATATTCCATCGTAACGGATAGAGAGAATATTGACTCTCAGATAACGTTTACAGACTATGAAGCCGAATTGGTTATTTCTCATTTCGGCAAAAACCAACTGCACATTGGCAACGTTAAATCCAACAGACAGCTTTCATCCAAGGTTTTCAAACTATACCCGAGCGGGAAAGAAATAAAACTCAACGTCATATATCCAAAGCCGGAGAAAACCGAATTGAGACTTTACATCTCATCCAGCGCAGGATTTAAGCCAAAAGGCGGAGAGGTGTGGTTTGTTTTCCTCAAAGAAGGCGATATTTGGATCGGCGCCATGAGTGAATCAAATTGGAGGGATGAATCATCCGAGTTAAAACGTGATGACGGTGACGATGTTTATCAAAGTATTGTGAATGATACCAACACCATCCGAATTGCCACGTTAAAGGCCCGAGACATTTACGCGCGAGATCGAAAAGTTGCACTAGAGCGCATGAAACTATCTGGATTCGCATGTGAATATAATCCAAAGCACAAACTTTTTACCTCCAGATTCACTGATCAACCATATTTAGAAGCGCATCACTTAATCCCTATGGGGTTGCAGAAGGACTTTAAGAAATCGCTGGATACAGTCCACAATGTGTTCTGCCTGTGCCCTTATTGTCATCGCGCTGTGCATCAAGCAACGGAACCATTTGCAAAGAAGATATTAGGCACCCTTGCAGATCAACGCCCTGTATTGGATAACTACTCACTAAGCCTAAATGATTTATTCGGTCTCTATGCTGTTGAAACTATCAAGTAGATGGACCGGCTAACGAAAAGTCGCCGCAGTTGGAACATGGGGCGAGTCGGTAGCAAAAACACCAAACCAGAACTCATCGTTAGAAGCTTATTGCATTGTCAAGGATACCGTTTCCGTCTGCACAGGAAGGATCTGCCTGGTAAGCCCGATATAGTTCTACCTAAATACAACACAGTAATATTTGTGCATGGCTGCTTCTGGCACCGTCACGCCAATTGCGCTGATGCTTCAACACCAAAAACACGCACAGATTTTTGGCTCAAAAAGTTTTCTGAAAATACGGCACGCGATGCAAAAAACCAAACCGCACTCATCAATGCAGGGTGGAAAGTAATCATCGTATGGGAATGCGAAACTATGAAACTCGACAAGTTAGCTAGCCGTCTCAACAAATCGCTGAAAGTGAAAAAGTACTGACGCAAAGTTGAAGGGCGCCGATTCACAATACTTCCCGCCCCGCCACCTGCTGCGCCGAAAACAACAACAAAGCCCTCGCCCGACCATATGCCCAAAAAGTGGGCAATGCCACCACGACTACCAGTAGTTATCCAGCACGGGGCGATGGTATGACCCAGGCCATTCAAGATGTTCGGATGCCGCCTTCTTTAATCCAGAGGTCAATCGAACTTTGAGCCTCGTTCAAGTAGTCTATCAGGGCGGCAGGCATACCTACATTATCATCAAGACCACCAAAGTGGTCCATCAAGGCTTGCATCTCATCCTCTTCGCAGAAACCGCCATAGCAATTGGCATCCACGTAATCATGAAGGGCAGCAAATGAGGAGCAACCCGCTGATACTCTCCCAGCTTTAACGTCGTCAATAATTTCCTGCTTCATGCGCTCGATGGTTTCGGCAAGGGCAGGGATGGTTGTAATCATTTTTTCTCCTTGAATTACTTCAGGATACGCCCTGCACTTCAAATTGAAGCGGTGTCAGCCAAGGCAGGGGCACAAGCCATATTGAATGTTGCCTCACGTGCCCGCTGGATTAGCCCAGTCCATTGAGCATCATTCCTGATATTTGCACCATAAACATTTTCATCAAACGGACTGTCACTCAGTAACCAAGTCAGTAATTCACGCTTGCCGATGATGACCTTTCCGCCTTCCTTTCCACGTGAAAATCTGCCATCCCTGCCGGGGAAACAAATAATCTTGTCCCCATCTTCATTAAGCTTGGAGTCGTTCCAGTTAAACAAAATCTCGTCCAAGTTATCGCGGCCAATGCTACTGACGATGGCATTGAATGCCTTCCCAACATAAGCATTACTCACCAAGGATGTGTTGTTGCCTGTCATCAAAGGGCCTTCCTATCAGAACTTCACAGGTGAGAACTTGAAATCCTTGCCAATGAGTACAACAGCCTGCCCGTAGCTGATGAGTAATGCATGCTCGCGCAACTTGCTTCTCAACTCTTCCATGAATGCGTCTTTGATTCGCTCACGTTCAGCCAATTTGTAAAAATCAGGCCACGGAATTGTTACCACATCAATAGCATTCTTACGAAGCAAATCTTGAATGTCTTCGGCTACAGTTTGCGCTGACTTTGCCAATTCTATACCTCATGTAATGTTAACCTAAGGCTATTCTAAGCGTGTCGTAATATTTATACAACAATCTTACAGCACTCTTACGGCATGCCCCAAGCGCAATGAGAATGCCAGCAAATCATGGCCGGTGACTTTCGTGGCATGGCAGTTATTTGTGGCCAACCAATTCGGCCGCACTGGGGCTTGCGCAGATATAATGCCGCCCCATGAACTGCCGCCCCTCCTGCGCCGCCTGCTGCATCGCGCCTTCCATCACCTCTCCCCTGCCCGGCATGCCAGATGGCAAGCCCGCCGGGGTGCCGTGCGTGCAGTTGGATGCGGATTTGCGCTGCAAGGTGTTCGGCCAGCCGCGGCGGCCGACCTTTTGTGGCGGGCTGCAGCCTTCGGCCGAGATGTGCGGCGCTACGCGCGAAGCGGCGATGGATTGGTTATCGCGGCTGGAGCGGGCGACTCAGCCGGTATAATCGCGACATGCACGTTTCCGACGAAATCTCCGAGATCACTTCCGACTCCCCCTGTATCGGCCATTGCACGACGGTGCTGGGAGATGATGTTTGCCGTAGTTGTTTGCGCACTTTTGATGAGGCGAACCGCTGGTTGGAGATGAATGAGGAGGAGCGGCGGGGGGTGAATCGGAGGATCTTCAATTTGCGAACAACTGGATCCCCGCCTTCGCGGGGATGACGAATCACACGATCTTTCCCTGAATCTGCCCTTCGACGGGGAACGGCTTTTTTAATTAACTGGATTCCGGCCTGCGCCGGAATGACGGAACTACATGGACATTATTCTGCTGCTTAAAGCCGCCATCATGGGCGTGGTCGAGGGACTTACCGAGTTCCTGCCGATCTCTTCGACCGGGCATTTGATCCTGGCCGGTGATCTGCTGGGTTTTAACGATGAGCGCGGCAAGGTGTTTGAGATCGTGATTCAGTTTGCGGCCATTCTGGCGGTGTGCTGGGAATATCGCGCGAAGTTGACGACGGTGGTTTCGGGGCTGGTGCGCAAAGAGGAGGCGGCCGTGCGCTTCACCTTTAATCTGTTCATCGCGTTTTTGCCGCTGGCGATTCTCGGTCTTGCGTTCGGCAAGGCGATTAAGGCGAACCTGTTTTCGCCGGTGCCGGTGGCGCTGGCGTTTATCGTCGGCGGTTTCATCATTCTGTGGGCGGAGAAGCGCAAGCATTCGGAGCACATCGTGAGTGTGGACGATATGCACTGGAAGGATGCGCTGAAGATGGGTTTTGCGCAGGCGCTGGCGCTGATTCCCGGCACTTCGCGTTCGGGGGCGACGATTATCGGAGGTTTGTTTCTGGGGCTTTCGCGCAAGGCGGCGGCGGAGTTTTCGTTCTTTCTCGCCATTCCGACGCTGGGTGCGGCGACGGTCTATGAGGTGGTGAAGTATCGCGACCAGTTCCATGCGGACGACCTCGGCATCTTTCTGGTTGGGTCGATCACTTCTTTCGTCAGCGCTTTCCTGTGCGTGCGCTGGCTGTTGCGTTACATCAGCCATCACGATTTCACGCTGTTTGCGTGGTATCGCATTGCGTTCGGTGTGGTGGTGTTGGTCACCGCGTATGGCGGGTTGGTGGATTGGTCGCAGCCGTAAAAAAGCCCGCACACAGCGGGCTTGATTAAACCTAAAAACCTTAATTCAAGCCACAGTCCCGTAGCACCAATGAGTGACGCCCATAGTGTAGGTGCGAATTTATTCGCACATAGCTCGTTGAGAGTGCGAATAAATTCGCACCTACAAACCCTGAACTACGGTTTCCAGACTATCGCGCAATAAATTGCGCTCCTACAGGTGTGACGGACAGATCAGCTTTGTTCCCAAGGCAGCCCTTTAAAGCGCCAGCCACCCACCCGATTGCGCTGGTTGCCGGTGTTCTTGTCGCCTTCGAAGCCTTCCAGCACGTTGTAGCAGTTGGAATAGCCGGATTGGGTTGCAACGCTCGCAGCGGTATGTGAGCGATGGGCGCTGCGGCAGATGAACATGACCAGCGCTTCCTTGTCGACTTGTTGTTCCAGGGCGGCCATGAAATTGGGATTCATCTTCATGCCCGGGTAGGTCGCCCATTCGATCTCCACAGCGCCGGGCACGCGCCCGACCCAATCGATCTCTGCTCGCGAGCGCACGTCCACCAGCTTGGCGCCGGGTGCAGAGCGCATTAATTCGTATGTCTCTTCCGGTGTAAGCGCGCCCTGGTAGGGCAGGTTCAAATCTTTCGCGCGTTGTTGTGCGGTGTTCAGAATTTCGGTGATGTTGGCCATATTCTTTTCCTTTATTTAACCTTTAACATGCCGGTGCTATCCTGCATACCCCGGTTGCATACTATCCCAACAGCCATGAAAAATCACACGCACGCTCATGCCCACGACAAATCCGCCGCGTTCGAGCCCGCTCACCCGGTGCGCTTTGCTGCCGCGCGTAAAAGCACCTGGGTGAGTATTGTCATTAATCTGCTGCTGACGGTGATGCAGGTGACGGGCGGCTTCTTCGGCAAGTCGCAATCGTTGATGGCGGACGGTCTGCATTCGCTGGCGGATCTGCTTTCCGATGTGCTGGTGCTGTTCGCCAATCGGCATGGCAACAAGCATGCCGATGCGAATCATCCTTATGGTCACGCGCGTATTGAAACCGCCGCATCGCTGATTCTCGGCACCAGTCTGGCCGCGCTCGGCGTTGGCTTGCTCATCGCTGCCGGTATGCGCTTGCAGCATCCCGATCAGGTGCAAGCGGTGAATCCTCTGGCGTTGTGGGTGGCCATCCTCGCGCTGGCGGCAAAGGAAGGCATGTTCCGCTACATGCTTGCCGTTGCGCAGCGCGTGCGCTCGCAGATGCTGGTGGCGAATGCCTGGCATGCACGTTCGGATGCGGCTTCGTCGCTGGTGGTGATCGTGGGTATCGTCGGCAATCTGCTGGGTTATACCTTCCTCGATCTGGTTGCTGCAGCCGTGGTCGGCGTAATGATCGCGTATATGGGCATACAGTTTGCGCGCGATGCCATGCTGGAGCTGGTGGATACTGGATTGGACGAAAAAGAGGTGCGCGCCATTCGCAACACGCTGAAGGCGGTGCCGGGCGTAATGGGTCTGCATGAGTTGCGCACGCGCAAGATGGCGGACAATGCGCTGGTCGATGCGCACATCATTGTCGACCCCAGGATCAGCGTGTCCGAGGGACACTACATCGCCGAAGCGGCCCGCATTGCCGTGCTCAAAAGCCACCATGTGATGGATGTGATGGTGCATATCGATTCGGAAGACGATGCCCAGACCAAGGCGAACGTGCATTTGCCGCAGCGGCATTTGTTGCTGGCCCATCTTGCCGATCGGCTGGGTGAAACGCTGCCGCCCTCCACGCGGATTGTGCTGCATTACCTGGGCGGCAAGGTCGAAGCCGAGCTGATTTTCGACATGCCTGGCGATCTTTCCGGGCTGCGCGAAAAATGCGCTGCCATTTGTGCAAACGATCCCTATTTCCGGAGTATTTTGCTATACAAAAATGATGCACCAAAATAGTGCGCACCATCTTTGCAATGCCCCATTCGGGGGCGCGCTATGTGGCGCCCAGCGCCCGGCAAATATGGCACAATGCGCTTCTTGCAAGATTCAGGGGGATGGCACAATTTCTGCTGTATGGGAGCTTGTTTCATCAATCGTTTCGTTTCACAAAACAGCTTCGTTTCAATTTTATTGGGAGATAAGAGTATGGCTAAGACTGCCGCCGACGTTCTGAAGATGGTCAAGGAACAAGGCATCAAATTCGTCGATTTCCGTTTCACCGACACCAAAGGCAAGGAACAGCACGTTGGCGTGCCGGTTTCCGCATTCAACGCCGACAAGTTCACCGAAGGCCACGCTTTCGACGGTTCCTCCATTGCCGGCTGGAAAGGCATTCAGGCCTCCGACATGCTGTTGATGCCGGATCCCGATTCAGTCTACGTCGATCCGTTTTACGACGAGCCGACCATTGTCCTGTCCTGCGACGTGATTGAGCCTACCGACGGCAAGGGCTATGACCGCGACCCGCGTTCCATCGCCAAGCGCGCTGAAGCCTACCTGAAGTCTTCCGGCATCGGCGACACCGCCTACTTCGGTCCGGAACCCGAATTCTTCATTTTTGACTCCGTGCAATGGCACATTGACATGTCCGGCTGTTCCGTCAAAGTTGGCTCCGAAGAAGGTGCCTGGGCCACCGGCCAGACTTTTGAAGGCGGCAACACCGGCCACCGTCCGACGGTCAAGGGCGGCTACTTCCCCGTTCCCCCGGTTGACAGTCTGAACGACATCCGCGCCGCGATGGTTCTGGCGCTGGAAGAGATCGGCATCCCCGTCGAAGTGCATCACCACGAAGTGGCGAATGCCGGCCAGTGCGAAATCGGCACCGTGTTCAACACGCTGACCAAGCGCGCCGACTGGACCCAGACCCTGAAGTATGTGGTGCAGAACGTTGCTCACCAGTACGGCAAGACCGCGACCTTCATGCCCAAGCCCATCGTTGGCGACAACGGTTCCGGCATGCACGTGCACCAGTCGATCTGGAAGGGTGGCAAGAACCTGTTCGCAGGCACCGGCTACGCTGGCCTGTCCGAGACCGCGCTGTACTACATCGGCGGTATCATCAAGCACGCCAAGGCGCTGAACGCGATCACCAACCCCGGCACCAACAGCTACAAGCGTCTGGTTCCGCACTACGAAGCACCGGTGAAACTGGCTTACTCCGCCAAGAATCGTTCCGCCTCGATCCGTATCCCGCACGTCAACAGCGACAAGGCACGCCGTATCGAGACACGCTTCCCGGATCCTTCCGCCAACCCGTACCTGTGCTTCGCCGCGCTGATGATGGCCGGTCTGGACGGTATCCAGAACAAGATCCACCCCGGCGATCCCGCTGACAAGAACTTGTACGACTTGCCGCCGGAAGAAGATGCAAAGATCCCAACAGTTTGCGCATCTCTGGATGAGGCCCTGGCTGCTCTGGACAAGGACCGCGAGTTCCTGACCCGCGGCGGTGTGTTCTCCAGCGACTTCATCGATGCCTACATCGAGCTGAAGATGGGCGAAGTGAACCGCATCCGCATGACGACCCACCCGGTCGAGTTCGACATGTACTACAGCCTCTAAGTCGTTTTAAAGGCAGAAGAAACGGAGCCCTCGCGGCTCCGTTTCTTTTTTGTGACAGACTTCTCAGCGCCCCCCCGTTAACCTATACTGTACGCATCGTTATCTGGGTATAGCCATGAAACTACGTCACTTGTTTGTTTTATGTTGCTCGGCGGTCTTCGCCATCAGCGCGAACGCCGATATCTACAAGCGTGTAGATGATGAAGGCCATGTCACCTATTCCAGCAAGCCGCTCAAGGGCGCCAAAAAACTCCACCTTGAGCCCTTGCCCACCATGGCGCCTCCGCCGAAAACCAGCAACGCCTCCGAAGGTTTCCCCCGCGTAAATTCGGAGACACAAGGTCGACGCGACGATACCCGGCGCAAGATACTGGAAGACGAGCTCGCCACCGAGCAAAAAGCGCTGGAAGAGGCGCGCATCAGGTTGCAGGAAGGCAAAGATAGCCCGGAAGTTTACAAAGGGCCCGACGGACAAACCTTCCGCAACGTCGCCAAATATGAAGAGAAAGTGAACGCCTTGCAGGAAGAAGTAAGCTCGCACGAAAAGAATGTCCAGGCACTCCAGACCGAGCTTTCCAATCTCAAGTAACTTTTTCACATGGCATGTTTTCTGCTTTGTAGACTGACATGCCAACCTCGCCGCTCCCCACACTGGAACACATCACCACCGCAGTCATCCTGCTGGATGATCAGTCGCGCATTGCGTTTCTGAATCCGGCTGCCGAACATCTGTTCGGACTGAGCAACACCAACCTGATCGGCCATCCGCTGCAATATGCCTTCACCCACACCGAGCAATTGTTCGGCACGATTCAATCGGCATTGAGCAGCCGTGCCAGCCATATCGAACACGAACTGGTACTCGGCACCCATGCCAACGCAAACAAGCTTTACCTGAGCTGCACGGCCACGCCGCTGCTGCTCAAACCTTACGCGCTGTTGCTCGAGTTCCACACCATCGACCGCCCGCTCAAGCTGGCGCGAGAAGAACAAATGCTGGACCAGACGCAAGCCAACCGTCTGTTGCTCAGGAATCTGGCGCATGAAATCAAGAACCCCCTGGGCGGCATACGCGGCGCGGCACAGTTGCTGGAACAGGAGCTGGAAAAGCCCGCCCTGCGCGAATACACCCAGGTCGTCATCCAGGAAGCAGACCGTTTGCGCTCCCTGATGGAGAAATTGCTCACGCCGCAACACGTGCCCCATTTTAGTGCACTCAATATCCACGAAGTGCTCGAACGCGTCCGCAGTGTGGTCATGGCTGAACTGCCGGAAGGCTTGGTCATTCAGCGCGATTACGACCTCAGCTTGCCGGAATTGCTGGGCGACAAGGAACAATTGATCCAGGTCGTGCTCAATATTGTGCGCAACGCGGCACAGGCTATGAACGGTAAAGGCGAGATTATTCTGCGCACGCGCATCACGCGTCAGGTCACGCTGATGAAGAAGCTGCATCGTCTCGCGGTGATGGTGCAGATCATCGACAACGGCCCCGGTATCCCGGCCCATTTGCGCGACAAGATTTTTTACCCGCTGGTCTCAGGCCGCGCCGATGGCCACGGGCTGGGCCTGACGCTGGCGCAGGATTTTGTGAGCCAGCATCAGGGCAGCATCGAATTTGAAAGCGAACCGGGCCGCACCTGCTTTACCGTAATGCTTCCGCTCCCCAACTCAGGAAAATAATTATGACAAAACCTGTCTGGATCATCGACGATGACCGCTCCATCCGCTGGGTATTGGAAAAAGCACTGGCGCGCGAGCAGATCGATTACAAGAGCTTTGCCTCTGCTGACGAGGCGCTGGCCGAACTGCCCGGCAACATGCCGCAGATGGTGATCAGCGATATCCGCATGCCCGGCAGTTCCGGACTGGACATGCTGCAGAAGATGCGCAACGATTTCCCCAACCTGCCCGTCATCATCATGACCGCTTACTCCGATCTGGAGAGCGCGGTGTCCGCATTTCAGGGTGGCGCATTCGAATACCTGCCCAAGCCATTCGACGTGAATCACGCGGTCGAATTGATCCGCCGCGCGCTGGAACAAAGCCAACGCAAGAACACGCAAGCAGACGACGCGCAGGCTGCCCCTGACATTCTTGGCCACGCCCCGTCGATGCAGGAAGTATTTCGCGCCATCGGCCGCCTCGCACAATCCAACGCCACCGTACTCATCAACGGCGAATCGGGAACGGGCAAGGAGCTGGTCGCGCAGGCGCTGCACCGCCACAGCCCGCGCGCCGACAAACCTTTTGTCGCCATCAACACCGCCGCGATTCCGAAAGACTTGCTTGAATCGGAACTGTTCGGTCATGAGCGCGGCGCCTTCACCGGCGCCACCACCACGCGCCACGGGCGTTTCGAACAAGCCGAAGGCGGCACGTTGTTCCTCGACGAGATCGGCGACATGCCAGCCGAGTTGCAGACGCGTTTATTGCGCGTGCTGTCGGATGGCAATTTCTACCGCGTCGGCGGCCACCAACCGATCAAGGCCAACGTGCGCATCATCGCCGCCACGCACCAGAACCTGGATGAGCGCGTAAAGCAGGGCCTGTTCCGCGAAGACTTGTTCCACCGCCTCAACGTCATCCGCCTGCGCCTGCCGCCGCTGCGCGAACGCCGCGAAGACATCCCGCTGCTGGCGAAGTATTTCCTGCAGAAGAGCGCGAAGGAATTAGGCGTCGAACAAAAGACATTAAGCGAAGCCGCGCTGAACTACCTCGCCGCACAGGATATCCCCGGCAACGTGCGCCAACTGGAAAACCTGTGCCACTGGCTCACCGTGATGACGCCCACGCGCGTGGTCGAAATCGCCGATCTGCCCGCCGAATGGCGCGACACCCACGCCAGCACTTCACTCAATCAGGACTGGCGCACCGCACTGGCACAGCAAGTCGCCCTCGCGCTGCAACGCAACGAACCCAACATTCTCGACACCCTCACCAAACAGTTCGAGAGCACGCTCATCACTCAGGCGTTGCAGCACACCGGCGGAAGACGCATCGAAGCCTCCACGTTGCTTGGAATGGGGCGCAATACGTTGACGCGGAAGATTCAGGAGTTGGGGTTGGATGGGGAGCACGAGTAACGGCAATGCCCTTGCAGGATGGGTTGACGAAGGATACCCATCAAATATTGCGATGGGTATCGCGTTGCTCAACCCATCCTACGTTGGCTGAGGTTAGTCCCGATCCTCATCAAATCCACATTTCAAATTTCCCGAGTTATTGGGGGCATCGTCATTTTACCCACACACTTTTTATCACCGGCGCTGACGCACTTTCGCCCAGATATGACAATCCATGCATTTCCTCGACTGTGCGTAGCAAGTTGTAGTGGTCGATGCGCTGCTTGTACTGCCCCATCCTGACCATCGCACCGACGAATATTGTGGCGATGCGATTGTCTTCTGAACCATTGTCTTCGTCGAAAGTAACGATGAGCAGGCTGTTATGCTTCATCGCCCATTGCGCATAACGCTCGATGTTCTGTTTCAACCAGGCATCGCCCTGCGCGATGCTGCCGTCGTGCATGTCGTTGCGCTGGTCGGGTACAACAAATGCAACGGTGGGCAGTTTTGAGAAGTCGGACGGGAATGCGCTGAACGGCTGGTTGTAGGTGGCAAGCGCCTTCCAGTTGGCGATGGGGTTGTGTTTGCGCATGTAGGCGTTGAAATAGCAGCCCTCGTAGCCCGCCTCGGGCATGGATTCTGAATAGCTCACGAAGCTCAGGCCTTTAGCCAGCAACAGGCTGGCGAGGTTATCGCCGCCGAGGCTGAGCGGACAGATATTGCTCGTGACGCCGAGTGTGCTGCCTGCAAACAGGGCAAGGTAGTTCGGCTGGCTGGGATGGATGACGCCGTAGGATTGCGTAAACAACGCACCGCGTTTGGCCAGTGCGTTGATGTAGGGAGCTTCGGGGTTTCCGATGATCTGGGAAAACGATTTGTTTTCCTCGATGACGATGACGATGTGGTCGGGGCGGGGGAGCTCGCTGCTTAGTGCGGGCTGTGCGATTAAAAGTAAAAACCACCAGAGATTCTTCATCCAGAAAACCCCACTAGAATGAGAGCGCATGCAGGAGCCATGCTTGCTGGCGATTTCGTGACAATATTCGCCAGCAAGCTGGCTCCTACAGTATCTGGTATCTGCGTTCACGCCACTTCAGCAACCACAATAGTATGGTCAGACGGACGTTCCAGTTTGCGCGGTGCCTTGTCGATGATGCATGAGGTGCATTTCAGCGCCGGGCTGACGAGGATATGGTCGATGCGCAGGCCCATGTTGCGGCGGAAGGCCATCATGCGGTAATCCCACCAGGAGTAGCTTTTCTCCGCCTGCTCGAACAGGCGAAACGCATCGCGCAAGCCCAGATACTGCAAGGCTTTGAAGGCCTCCCGTTCCGGCTCGCTCACCAGCACGTTGCCTTGCCACGCGACCGGGTCGTACACATCGCGGTCATCCGGTGCGATGTTGTAATCGCCCAGCAAAGCCAGCCTGGGGTATTTCACCAGTTCGTCTTTCAGCCATGCCGTGAGAGCGGCCAGCCATTTGAGTTTGTACTGGTATTTGTCGGAGCCGACTTCCTGGCCGTTGGGGATATACACGCATACCACGCGCACGCCGCCGATGGTGGCGGCGACAACGCGCTTTTGTTCGTCTTCAAAACCGGGAATGCCGCATTGCACATTGCTGATCGGCAGGCGACTCAGAATCGCCACACCGTTGTAGGTCTTCTGGCCGCAAAACACGGCGTTGTATCCGGCTTGCTGCAATTCTGCTGCCGGAAAATTCTTGTCTTCGGTCTTGGTCTCTTGCAGGCACACCACGTCCACCGGGTTCACTGCCAGCCACTCCAGCAGGTGCGGCAGGCGCACCTTGAGAGAGTTGACGTTCCAGGTGGCCAGTTTCATTGCTTGGGTTCGGCAGGCGCCGAGGCGGGAACGGGCGGGCGGTAGGTTAGTTTCTTTTTGGGATAGCCGGCGAAATCGAATTCATTATTCCACTGTTCTTCGAGGAAGCCTTTTAGCCAACTCTTGCCAACGACAAGTGTCGGATATCGGTTGTCTCCAGATTCCTTACGGAATACCTCGATGTCTTCTTTGGTCGTCAGGCTTTTTTCCGTGAACGGAATTCCGCGTTTGTTCAACATCTCCCGCGCTTTCTGGCAGGCTGAACCGCAGTCCGGGAATGTGTACAACGTAACCGGGAAATTTTGCATCGCGCGTTGCGTCTCGTAGGGCAGGTTTTCTTCAGATATTGGCTCCTTGTCTACCTTCAATCTTTCCACATCTTCCGTGCCCTGCAGCGGGTAATCGCTGTAATGCACCTTGCCATCCTGGTCGATGGATCGGTACAGCTCGGCAGCCTGCACGTTCGTCAACATCAGCAGACACGTCAACAGGAATATTCCCTTCATCTTCGCCTCCCTAACCTGTGTTTTTGTTAATTCACCAATCCATTGTGCCTCAACAGCGCATCGATCCTGGGTTCGCGGCCGCGAAACGCCTTGAACGATTCCATCGCGTCGCGGCTGCCACCCACGGCCAAAATCTGCTCGCGGAAATGGCTGCCCGTCGCCGCATCCAGCACGCCGTTCTCTTCAAACAGGCTGTAGGCGTCCGCCGATAGCACTTCCGCCCATTTGTAGCTGTAGTAGCCGGCCGCATAGCCGCCGGAAAATATATGCGCAAAGCTGTTCTGGAAGCGGTTGAATTTCGGCGGAATGAGCACTGCAACCTCCGCGCGTACCTCGTCGAGCAGCTGCTGCACGCTTTGCTTTCCTGCAACATCGTAGTCACTGTGCAGACGCAGGTCAAACAGTGAAAATTCGATCTGTCGCAGCATCTGCAGGCCGCTCTGGAAATTCCTGGCGGCAATCATTTTGTCGTACAGGTCGCGCGGCAGTTTTGCGCCGGTCTCGGCATGGCGCGTCATGCCCTGCAGCACATCCCATTCCCAGCAGAAATTTTCCATGAACTGGCTTGGCAGTTCGACCGCATCCCACTCCACGCCGCTGATGCCGGATACGCCCAGCTCTTCCACTTCCGTGAGCAGGTGGTGCAGGCCATGGCCGAATTCGTGGAACAGCGTGTTGACTTCGTCGTGAGTAAACAGAGCGGGCTTGCCGCCGAGTGGTGAGGCGAAATTGCAGTTGAGGTAAGCCACCGGCGTCTGGATGCCTCTGGCCGTGCGGCGCCGCGTGATGGCATCGTCCATCCATGCTCCACCACGCTTGCTGGCGCGTGCATACAGGTCAAGGTAGAACTGTCCGATCAGCAGCCCCTTGTTGTCGCGTATCTCGAAGAAACGCACGGTGTCGTGCCATACCGGCGCCGAGGACGGCTTGATCACGAGGCCGAACAAGGTCTCGACCAGCCCGAACAGCCCGGACAGCACGGCATCCTCGGGGAAGTACTGCTTCACTTCCTGTTCGGAAAAAGCATAGCGTTGCTGGCGCAACTTTTCGCTCGCATAGCCTATGTCCCAAGCCTGCAAATCCTGCAGCCCCCGCAGCGCTGCCGCGAATTCGCGCAGTTCTGTCAGGTCTTTTTCTGCGAATGGCCTGGCGCGTTGCGCCAGCTCGCGCAGGAACTCGGCCACCTGTTGCGGCGTATCCGCCATTTTGCTGGCCAGCGAGAATTCGGCATAGTTGGCGAAACCCAGCATCTGCGCCTCTTCTGCGCGCAACTTGAGTATCTGCGTCATCAGCGGCGTGTTGTCCAACTCAATCCTGGCGCCTTCCGCCAATTGCTCGCTGGCGCGCGTGGTGTATGCGCGATACATGCGCTCGCGCAACGCACGGTTGTCCGCATACTGCATCACAGGACCATAGGATGGCGCTTTCAGGGTGAACAGCCAGCCTTTCTTTCCGGCTTCCTGTGCCGCTTCGGCGGCAACCTGGCGCTCGTCCGCCGGAATGCCGGAGAGGTCTTTTTCGTCCTCGATCACGCAGGTGTAGGCGTTGGTCGCATCCAGAAGGTTGTCGGAGAATTTCGAGGTCAGGTCGGAAAGCTCTTCCTGTATGGCCATGAAGCGCGCCTTTTTCTCTTCCGGCAATTCGGCGCCGCCCAGGCGGAAATCGCGCAGTTCGTTCTCGATGACTTTGCGCTGCTCCGCATTCAATGCCGCCCAGGCATTGCCGTCATGGATGGCTTTGTATTTGCGATAGAGCGCGAGGTTCTGCGATAACTCGGCGTAATACTGGGTGATCCTGGGCAGATTGGCGTTATATACCTCGCGCAGTTCCGGGCCGTTCATCACCATGTTGAGGTGACCGACCTGCCCCCAGGCCCGTGCCAGCTGTTCGTTGGCATCCTCGAACGGCTGCACGAAATTGTCCCAGCTTGGGGCAGAAGCATCTTCCAGAAGCTTCACCGTCAGCGCGCGGTTGCGCGCCAGCAGTTCATCGACAGCGGGAGTGATATGTTCGGGTTTGATCTCCGCAAAGCGCGGCAGACCTGAGAAATCAAGCAATGGATTCATTTACAGCGACCTGTGTTGAAACAACAAACGATTAATCTTACTGTGTCACAAATAATCTCGCAGTCCCTTCCCCCTGTAAGGGGGAAGGTTAGGATGGGGGTAGAGTTCTGAACCAGCACTGTGTCTACCCCCACCCTGGCCCTCCCCCTGGTGCGTGGTTGTTGCCGCTTCAGCGGCTTTACAACCACGGCCTACCCCCTGCGGGTGCAAGGGGGAGGGAATGCTGCTCCATGTTTATCCGTGGCTGAAGTTCTATATTGAATATGCGACGTGGCCTTCAACAATGGTGTGGCGCACCCGGCCCTGCATGGTATAGCCGTTAAACGGCGTATTCTTGCCCTGGCTTTTCAGCGCAGCCGGTTCCACTTTCCAGGCGGCCTTGGGATCGAACACGCATACGTCGGCATGTGCCCCGACGGACAGATGACCCATCGTCACACCGAGCAATTGCGCAGGATTGATTGTGACGCGTGCCAGCGCGTCCGGCAGCGACACCTTTTCTTCTTCCGCCCACTTCAACACCAGCGGCAGCAGCAACTCCATGCCGGTTGCGCCAGCCTCGGCTTCGGCGAATGGCAATTGTTTTGCATCCTCGTCCACTGGCGAATGGTTGGAGCAGATTGCGTCGATGGTGCCGTCCAGCAAACCGGCACGCAGTGCATCCTTGTCGCGCAGGCTGCGCAGCGGCGGCATCAGGTGGCAGTTGGAGTCGAAGTAGCCGATGTCCATCTCGGACAGATGCACGTGGTTCATCGACACGTCGCAGGTCACGTCCAGTCCGCCGCGCTTGGCTGCCCGCACCATCTCCACGCTTTCTGCGCTGGAGATGCGGCATACATGCAGTTTCGCTCCTGTCTCCCGCGCCAGTTGCAGCATGGTGGAAAGTGCGATGGTCTCGGCCACTACCGGGATTGCAGGCAAGCCCAAGCGCGTCGCCACTTCACCGTCATGTGCAACGCCGTCTGCGGCGAGATACATGTCTTGTGGACGCAACCATACGCGATAGCCGAATGTGGACGCGTAATGCATGGCGCGCATCAGCACGCGCGTGTCGGTCAGCGGCGCGTCGGCCTGGCTGAAGGCCTTGCACCCGGCTTCGGTCAACTCGATCATTTCAGTCAGTTCCGCACCTTTTAACCCGTAAGTCAGCGCCCCCACCGGAAACACGCGCGACTGGTTGAGCGAGCGAGCGCGGTGCTTGAGCATCTCTACCAGACCCGGTTCATCCAGCGGCGGATCGGTATCGGGCGGGCATGAAAGCGAGGTCACCCCGCCTGCCATCGCGGCTTCCATTTCCGATTCCAGTGTGGCTTTGTACTCGTAGCCCGGTTCGCGCAGACGCGCGGCGACATCCACCAGACCCGGAATTACGATCAGGCCGCTGGCATCGATCACTTGTTCCGCCGTAAAACCCTGCGGTGCTTTTCCAATTCCGGCAATGCGTTTGTCGGCAATGAATACATCCTGTTTTGCGTCGATCTTGTTATGCGGGTCAATGAGGCGACCGTTTTTGATATGGATGTTCATTGCTTGCTCCCTGCCAACATACTCATGACCGCCATGCGCACCGCGATACCGAAGGTTACCTGCGGCAGGATGACAGAGTGCGCGCCGTCGGCGACACTGGAATCGATCTCCACGCCGCGGTTCATCGGCCCCGGGTGCATCACGATGGCATCGCTCTTCGCCAGTGCAAGCCGTTCCTGGGTCAGGCCGTAGTATTTGAAGTATTCCTGCGCCGAAGGCAGCAGCGCGCCCTGCATGCGCTCATTTTGCAAACGCAGCATCATCACAACATCGACATCCTTCAGGCCTTGCGCCATGTCGTGGTAGACCTGCACGCCGAGTTTTTCGACTTGTGTCGGCAGCAGCGTCTTCGGCCCGACCACGCGCACTTCCGGCACGCCCAGTGTCGTCAGGGCGTGGATTTGCGAACGGGCCACACGCGAATGCAGCACGTCGCCGACGATGGCGACGCGCAGGTTGTGGAATTCCTTTTTGTAGTGGCGGATGGTGAACATGTCGAGCAGCGCCTGCGTGGGGTGCGCGTGGCGGCCATCGCCGGCGTTGATGACATGCACCTCGGGAGCGACATGCTTGGCAATCAGGTGCACGGCACCGCTCGATGAATGGCGCACCACGAACATGTCGGCATGCATCGCGCAGAGATTGTCCACCGTGTCCAGCAGCGTCTCGCCCTTGCTGGTCGACGACGAACCGATGTTGAGGTTGACCACGTCGGCGGACAGGCGCTTGGCGGCGATTTCGAATGTGGTGCGGGTGCGCGTGCTGTTTTCGAAAAAGATGTTGAACACAGATTTGCCGTGCAGCAGCGGGACTTTTTTGATCTCGCGTCCTTCGGCGACACTCACGAATTCGGCGGCTTTGTCCAGGATGTCGCGCACGATGCGCGCAGGCAGGCCTTCGGTGGTCAGCAGATGCTGAAGCTCGCCGTTACTGTTTAACTGAGGGTTGTTCATGCATGGATTCCTGCGCTGGGTTCATCGAAATACGCTTGCAGTATTTGCTGCGCGGCATACTGGTCAATCAGGGATTTCTGTTTCCTGCCGTGTATCCCCTCCTCATCCAGCACTGAGCTCGCGGCGGTAGAAGTATAACGCTCATCCACCAGCAAAGTGGGCAAATTGAAGCGGCCTTTGAGCCGGTTGGCGAACCGGCGGCAGAGCGCCGTCATTTCGTGCGGCGTCCCGTCATCGTTGCACGGCAGCCCGACGATCAATGCCACCGGCTGCCATTCGGCAAGGAGTGCAGCGATTGCGGCAAAACGGGCGTCGTTCTTCTCGTCATTGATGGTGGTAAGCGGCCGGGCCGTCGAGGAGATTGTGTTGCCGACCGCAATGCCGATGCGTTTGGTGCCGAAATCGAATGCGAGCAAGGTGCCGGATGGGATTGGGCTTTGAGGATTGGTAAATGAGGGAGGAACGGTGGTGCTTTGTGTTGGGGTTATCGCTGGTTTCTCAATTTCCGTCGCTTTGCTCAATCCTGAATCCTCAATCCTGATTCCTGCCTTATCAGGCATGTCCGGCCTCGTCGGATAGCGTAGCGTAGTCGATGCCCAACAGCTTCATCGCCGCCGGAAGCCGCTCTTCAGCGGGCAGGTCGAACAGGATATGCTCGTTGGCAGGGACGCTGAGCCAGGCGTTGTCGGCCAGTTCCTGTTCCAGTTGGCCTTCCGACCACCCGGCATATCCCAGCGTCACCAGCAGGTGCTGCGGCCCCGTTCCTTCACCGACCGCCTGAAGAATATCCTTGGAAGTGGTAAGGCCTATCTTGTCGTTGACTTGCAGCGTGGATTGCCAGGGACCGCTCTCGTCGTGAAGCACAAAACCGCGATCGGTTTGCACCGGACCACCGAAATGCACCAGTACATCTTCCAGTTCGGCGGGCTTGAGCGGCATGTTGATCTGGGCAAACAGTTCGCTCAGGGTGAGGCTGATCGGGCGATTCACCACGATGCCCATGGCACCCTGCTCGTTGTGTTCGCACACGTAAGTAAGGGATTTTGCAAAGAAGGGATCCGTCATCGCCGGCATGGCGATCAGGAAGTGATTCGTGAGGTTTAACCCGAGCATGTTGCTATTGTAATCTGCCTGAGCGCTAATCTCAATTTAGCGCGTTATACATAGTGACATAAATCGTAGCGAGCGGGTGCAGGGCAAGGCGCCCAGCGCGGAGGAACCGGAATGTACACAGAGTATGTCGCTTCGCGACCCCGGATCCCGAGCACCGCGCTGACAATTCCGCATCCAACTTGTTGGATAGCGGATTGCGTACCTTTGGTGCAACGCAGCCATGCAGCCGCGCATAACCAGCCACTTAGCGCATGTTTCACCGCGCTTAGTGGAATGGCTAGTAGTTCCATCAGTAGATTTAGTCGCTATGTATAGTCAGACCTTGACGTAGCGCGCGATATTTTCCAGCAATTCTTCCTCGTGGTAGGGCTTGCCCAAATAGCCATTCACGCCCAGGTCCATCGCGTATTGCCGGTGTTTGTCGGCAGTGCGCGAGGTAATCATGATGATGGGCAGATTCCGGGTCCGGGCATCCTGGCGCATGCGCTTGGTCAATTCAAAACCGTCCATGCGCGGCATCTCCACATCCAGCAGCATCACATCCGGCAACGACTCGGCGAGCTGCTCCAGTGCATCCACGCCATCCTTGGCAGTAACCACCTGGAAGCCCGAGCGCGACAGCAGGCGGCTGGTGATCTTGCGCACGGTGAGCGAATCGTCCACCACCATGATGATTGGCACGTGATGAATCTCTGCTGCGACGGTTTTGACAACCTTGCGCGGTGCCACAATGCGCTGGGTAAAGGCGATCGGGTTGATGATCAGGATAACCGCGCCGTTACTGGACACCGTTGCGCCTGCAATGCCGGGCAGACGCGCCAGTTGCGGACCGATGTTCTTGACCACGACTTCATGGTTGCCCTGCAGTTCATCCACCTGCACCGCAACGCGCTGTTCACCGGATCGCAATTGCAGAATCGCGTTGTACGGCATGCTTGGAATTTCGACATCATCTTCGCCCAGCAAGCGCGCCAGGTAATGCAGCGGATAACGTGCGCCCTGCCAGTCGATGAACTTCTGCTGATACGCGGCTTTCAGTGCGGCGGGTTTGAGCTGCTGCACGTTCTCGATCATGGTCGAGGGCAGCGCATAGGTATGTTGACCCGCGCGTACCAGCAGGGTCTTGGTTACCGCCAGCGTCAACGGCAGGTGGATGGTGAACTTCACTCCGCGTCCCGGCTCGGAAGCCACGTCGATGCGACCACCCAGTGAGGTAATTTCGCTGCGCACTACATCCAGGCCGACTCCGCGGCCGGCAATTTCGGTAATTTCCTGTGCCGTGGAAAGCCCCGGCGTGAAGATCAGCTGCATGGCCGACTCGTCGCTGATCTCTTCGCCTTCCTGCAATACGCCGTTTTCGATCGCTTTCTGGCGCACGCGCGCGATGTCCAATCCGGCGCCATCGTCGCTGAACTCGAACACAACTTCGTTGCTTTCATGGCGCAGGGTCAGGCTGATTTCCCCGATCGGCTCCTTGCCCGCCGATTGGCGCTTATCGGGCGTTTCCAGACCGTGCGCAACCGCATTGCGCAGCAAATGCTCGAACGGCGCCGTCATTTTTTCCAGTACGCTGCGGTCCAGTTCGACCTCGGTTCCGGCCAATTCGAGGTTGGCGCGCTTGCCCAGCTCCTTGCACGTCTGCCGCACAATGCGATACAGGCGCTCGCTGACGCTGGCAAACGGTACCATGCGGATGGCCATCAGGCCCTGCTGCAGGTCGCGGTTGAGTTGCGATTGCGCGGCAAGCGCCGCCTCGGTCTCGGCCAGGTTCTTCAGCAACGTCTGTTGCACGGTCTGCACGTCATGCACGCTTTCGTTCATGAAGCGTGTGACTTCCTGGAAACGGGTAAAGCGGTCGAATTCCAGCGGGTCGAACTTTTCGGCGCTTTCGCCGCTGACGGTGGTTCGAGCCTCCATCTGTCCTTCCGCATGAATCTCGATCTCGCGCAATTGTTTGCGCAGCCGGTTCGCGCTCTCGGTCAGTTCGAGTACGCTCTTCTTGAGTTCGCGCAATTCCAGCTCGGCGCGCGAACGCGCCACACTCACTTCGCCCGCTTCGTTGACCAGCCTGTCCACGGTGTCGGAGCGCACGCGCAGCAATGCCGCCTGAATGGCGCGCTCGGCGCCGACTTCCAGCGCCTGCTTCGGAATGGACTGCGTGATTTCAAACTTGTCCTTCGCCGGGATTTCAACAACCGTATGCGAAACTTCGGGTGTTTCTGCCGCTGCTTCTTCTGCAACTTCTGCTGTTGCTGCATGCGGATTCTGCAAATGCTCAATGGCGCTATTGATCCGGTCCAGATAGTTATCCAGCTCGTTCCATAACTCGTCATTCAATTCGCCGCTCTTTACCGCCATATCCACGCGGTCTTCCACACGGTGGGTCAGTTCCCCCAGACGCATCGCACCCGCCATGCGGGCGCTGCCTTTAAGCGTATGCAGGCTGCGTTGCAGGTTACGACCCAACTGGGCGTCTTCAGGCTTGTCGCGCCATGCACGCAGCGTGCTGCCAATCTGCGGAAACAATTCTTGCGCCTCTTCCAGGAAGATAGGCAGCAGTTGATCGTCCACTTCGTCGTGAATCGCCCGACCTCTTTCGGCCGCCTGCTGTGGCGCGGGCGCTGCCGCCTCCGAGGCGGTGATGATGGTTTCAAGTACGAGATCGGGTGCTGCGGGCAATTCCGGCGGTATTGCTACCGGTTTGACTTGCACTTTTGCCTTTACAGCAGCGGGTTTTTCTTCGGGAAGTGCAAAATTCAGGTCAATTTCGGGGGCATATGCGGACTCAGAAATTTTTTTTTCTGCCTCGACTGGTATTTCGAAATCCAGTGTCGGAAGCATTTCGAGTTCGATTGCGGGCGCCGGTGACGACGCTTCACTGGCGGCGCCGGCTCCTTCGGATGCAATCGCTTTGCTTGCCTGCAGTTGGGCTATCAATTCCGGTTGCGGCTTCGGTTCCTGCTTTTGCTCGCGCACCATGGCACACATTTCGTCAAGGCGCTTGACCACCTGGTCGACCAAAGCCAAGTGCTGCTCGCTTACCACGCGCGGTTTGTCGATGCGTTCTTCCAGCCACATTTCCAGTGCATAGGCCAGTTCGGCGATTTGCACAAAGCCCATGGTGCGGTTGACGCCCGCCAGGGTATGTGCGGCACGCATGAAGTCATAGGTGACAAGGTGCGTATCGCTCTCGTGCATCACCGCCAGTTGGTCGTACAAGGCCTGTACATGGCCTGCCGCTTCTTCGCTGGCAATGTCAAACAACACAAGGGACATGCTGACCGAACCGATATCGACGCTGTCTTCTTCGCTTTCCTCTGCTACCGGCTCCGCTACCGGTTCCAATACCAGTTCTACTGGCGGCTCTGCCACAAACCTTTCAACCGGCCTTTCTGCCGCCTTCGCTGGTGCAGCGACCGGCTCCGGTTCGCGCAGCTTGAACTCGGGCTGGGGAATCGGCTTGCCGTTTTCAATGCAATCCGCAACTGTGAGCAGGTACGTAGTATCGATGGTGGCCGTGGTGCTGCCGCTGCGCAGCATATCCACCCAGTGCTGGAACAGCACTTCGGCATCGCCAATCATGTCGAGCAGTTCGGGCGAGGCGGGCTTGTTCTCTTGCAGCCATTTGTTCATGGCGCGCTCCACCGCCCAGGCGACTTCTCCCAGTTCGGTGAGTCCAACCATGCGGCCGCTGCCTTTGAGCGTATGGAATCCGCGGCGCATGGTCACCAGCGGTTCGCGGCTGTCCATGTGCAGGCGGCTGATTTCCTGATTGTTGTGCAGGGTTTCGATGACTTCGCGCGCTTCTTCCAGGAAAACTTCCAGCAACTCCTGATCCTCGCCGCCGGTACGGATGGTGACGCCTGCCGGTATTGCCTCTTCTTCCTTTACCGAGATATCTTCGTGGCCGGCTGCGGCCCGCATGTCGGTGATCTCCTGCAGCACGCGGCTGACGGCGGAAGGATCGGGTTTTTGGCCGAGCACGAGGCCCTGCACATATTCTTCCAGCGTGCTGATCGCGGCGGCCACCATACGCATCTCGTTTGCGGAAGGCGTTCCGCCCTTCACGTAACGCTCGGTCACCTGGCGCAGCATGCTCATCAACTGCACGGCGGTATCCAGCGAAAGGATGTGCAAGCCGCCCTGAACCTGATTCAGCAAGCGGCCGACCTGGGACAACTCGGCCCGTTTTGCCGCATTGTTGAAGAACGCATTCAGATTCTGCTCGATGTGCTGCAAATTGCCCTGCATTTCGGTTGCCAGCGGCACCATCACTTCGCGCTGTTCCATCTCGCAGTACAGCGAGACCAGATTGGCGAGTTTGTTCTCGTCCTCCGGCATGCGCATCATGGAGGCCTGCAGGCGCGAACTCAGGATACGCGCCTGTTCCTGGAAGCCGCTGCCCAGATGCTGATAGTGGCCGATGCCGCTGTCGAGCAACAGCATCGCCATCGCCATGTCCATGGAAACGCGATGCGCGGCATCGGGATTCTCGATTTGCAGCGCGGTGGCATGGATCTGCTTGCTCAGGAATTGCAGGGTGTCGCGATCAAGTTGCTCGGACAAGGCATGCAGCTTTTCCATTTCTGCTGCGAAATTCTGGCAGGCACCCGACTCTTCGGCAATGCAGTGTTCCCACGACTCCTCTGCGGTGCTCAGTTGAGCACGCATGTTGTCGAGTAAAGCCGCCGTTTCGCTGGGCGGGTTGGGCTGCTCTTCCGGCAGGTAGCTGTCAAGTTCGTAGACTTTCTTGATCTGCTCGACCGTGTCGCTCACCGTGTGGCTGCGCGCGATGTAATACAACGTTTCACTGATGGACGCTTCTTCGTCGAAGGGGTTTCCTTCCGTCAGCGACTTCATCTTGATGTCGATGCGGCTCAGCGATTTCCTGAAGTTTATTTCCGGCGGAATGCCGTCATGGATCATGCAGTCCAGCAGGCCGAACGCAACCCACCAGTACCCGCGATTCTGGTTCTGCGGCACGCAGGTAACCACTGTGCGCACTGCCGCCATCATCTCGCGCAATGCTTCCGTTTTACCGTCCTGGCGCAGCCATTTCAGCAATGAACGCTGGTATTGGCGGCGTGCCGCCTTGATGCGCGACGGCGCATCGCTTTCCTGCGGCGGCTGCAGCAGGGCCTCGGGCAATTCCACCCGCAACGACGGGAAGAACAAGTCCATGTCGAACGCCATTTCCTGGCCGCGTGCCTGCAGCAGTTCCTGGTATTCGTGGAAAATGCGCAGGGTGGCGTTGCTGGCGCCGTCAGCCAGCGCATCCAGAAAGTGCGTCAGGCCGAACAAGGCGCGGCGGATGGCATCGCGCTGCAGGGAATTGGCCGATGGCGCCTCCTCGAGTTCACGCAGAAGTTTTTCCAGCTCTGCACAGAACACCGACAGTCCTGTCAGCGACAGCATGCGCAACACGCCGCTGATGCGGTGCAGCTCTTCCAGCGCATTTTTCAGCGCTTGTTTGTCGGTAGTCGAAAAGTAGCTTTCCAGTTCGCGGCTGATGTTTGCCAGCGAGCTGTCCAGCCCCGGTTTGACTGATAACAACGGCAACGGATTGAATTGCGCCTGCACGTTCGCCCTTTACAACTTGAAGCCCGAAACCGAGCTGTTTAGTTCGGAAGCCAGACTTTCCAGTTGGGCAACCGATGCATTGGTACGTTGGGAGCTTTGCGAAGTCTGTTCGGTAATCTTCAGAATATCGTTCATGACCCCCGCCACTTCGCTCGCCATATCGGTCTGTACCTGTGTCGACACCGAGATACTGTTCACCAGGTCGGTCAGTTCGCGCGTGGAATTTTCAATCTCTTTCAGCGCCTGGCCTGCCGCGTTGGACAGCTGCGCTCCGTCGACCACGCCCTGCGTACTCTTTTCCATAGCGGCCACAGCTTCCTGCGTGTCGCCCTGAATGGTCTTCACCAGCATACCGATCTGCTTGGTCGCATCGGCGGAACGTTCCGCGAGTCGCTGAACTTCCTCCGCAACCACCGCAAAACCGCGGCCCGCTTCGCCTGCCGAAGCCGCCTGAATAGCGGCATTCAGCGCCAGCACGTTGGTCTGCTCGGTAATGTCCGAGATCAGGTCCACGATTTCGCCGATCTCCTGCGAGCTCTCGCCCAGCCGCTTGATGCGCTTGGCGGTATCCTGAATCTGTTCGCGGATGCTGTCCATACTGGACACCGAGTTCTGCACGGCAAGCGTGCCCTGCTCGGTCACTTCCAGCGTCCGCCGCGCCACCTCGGCAGACTGCGCCGCGCTGCTGTCGACTTCCTGGATGGATTTGGTCATCAGATCGACCGCGTCGCCCGCGTCGCGAATCTCATCCGCCTGTTTCTGCGCAGCGTTCATCAGCTCCTTGGTCACTGCGCCGGCCTCGCCCGTCGCGCGCTCAACCTCCTGCGAGGTCGTCATCACGCGCGATACCAGCTTGCGCAACTCATCGGTGGTGTAGTTGACCGAGTCCGCGATCGCGCCGGTGATGTCTTCCGACACTGTCGCGCGAATGGTCAGGTCGCCTTCCGCCAAGTCCGACAGTTCGTTCATCAAACGCAAAATGGCCTGCTGGTTGCTGCGGTTGGTTTGCCCCGCCTCGCGTTCGCGGCGTTTCGATTCGTCCAGATAGATCTTGGAGAGCATCAGCAGCAGCAGCAGCAAAATGCCGCCCGAGACAAACACCGCAAAACTGGTCAGGCGGCCGACAATCGAACTCTGATAGTTGTTCACCAGATTCTGCGTTGCCGTCAGCAATTTTTCGCCTTCTTCCAGGACTCTCCGTCCAGCCAGACGCGAGGTCAGCACATCGCCAGCGTTGGCGGCAATGAAGCCCACCACCGACTGGTAGCCTTCAAAGTCGTCCCTGAGCAGCATCACCGTTGCATCGTGCTGCGGCATCTCGGCCAGCAAGGCCTGCGCTTCGCGAATCTTCGGTTCCAGCCCCGGCAGGTCTTCAGTCGAAGCCGAGGTCAGCACCATTTGTACTGCGCTGGTGATCTGCTCGATCAGGCGGTTCAGGCGTTCCGCCTTCTGCCTGTACGACGGTGCGGCGCGCTCGGCGACCTGGTTGGACAGGTTCAGCATATCGCGCTGACCAGCCGAACCGCGTTCCAGCGTCACCAGCAGCGGGCGGCCTTTTTCCAGTTCGTCCAGCGCCGTGCTCATGCGCTTCCAGTGTGCCAGCAGCAGGTTCAGCGGTTCGCGCGCAGCCCCGTCCGTGGCAGGAACAATGTCGCTTCCCTTGTCCAGCTCCTCCAGGATGACCGAAAACTCGGCGCGTGTCGCTTCCAGTCCTTCAAACGCCACCGAATCGCCCGAAAAGCTGGCTGCGGCATCTTTTGCCAGACGTTGCGACAACATCAAAAGTTTGGAGGATTCCCCCACGTAACGCGAGTTGTAAGTCGTGTCCCGGGTATCGATATAGGTAAAAGCCGCAGCAATAAACAGAAACAGCATCAGCAAAGCGCCAAGCACCCGCAGCTGTCTGTCGAAAGACTGATTGCTGAACCATGGAATACGGATCGTCTTGATCTCTGGCCCGCTCCCGTCGCCTTTTTTGACGAAACCCTGGCGTGATTTTTTGGGGAAGCCGAACGGTAACTTGAAAGCCATTTTATTACTCCTCCTGAGCGCGACCTACGCCCCGATCTGTAAAAATTCCGGTTTGTCCAACAATTGCGCCATTTCCAGTTTGCGCCACATTTGCCCTTCATCATCCAGCAAACGCACCTCTCCGTATTGCTCGCTGGACTTCCAATCCGTCGCATTGCGCAGTCCCAGCACACGCGACACCAGCAGCCCCGCATTGAAGGCAAACTTCTGTCCTACCAGCAGTACGCGACTCTGACCTTCCAGCGAAATCGGCGCGCCGCCGTTAAACGTACCGAGATCGACGATGCTGTAAAGGTTGCCGCGCACGTTGGCAACGCCGCAATACCACGGTTTGGTCAAGGGCACCTTGGTCAGGGGCGGTGGCGACAGAACTTCGCTGATGTCCGACATATCGACCAGCCACAACTCATCCCCCACCTGCACGCCCAGCGTGGACGCGCGACTGCCACCCCCTGCCACCCGGGCTTGCAGCCGATCCAGCACACCTTGCTGGAATTCGCGCAGGTTGAAGCGTTTTGACATATGTTGCCGGCGCCTAACCTAATGCTGCAATTTTGCTGAGCAATTCAGCCGCATTGATCGGCTTCGTGATGTAGTCCTTCGCCCCTTGACGCAGGCCCCAGATCTTGTCGGTTTCTTGTCCTTTGGTCGTGCAAATGATGATAGGAATATGCTGCGTCGCAGGATCGCGCGTGATTACCTTGGTTGCCTGAAAACCGTTCAATCCGGGCATCACCACATCCATCAGGATGAGGTCTGGCAATTCGGTTTTGGAATTCTGCACTGCTTGTTCGCCACTCTCGGCAAACACGACCTGATAACCCTTTTTTCCCAATATGGCGCCCAGTACATGTCGCTCGGTCGCGGAGTCATCCACGACCATTATTTTGTTAATTGCCATAATCCATTCCTTGTGAGTGCTTTGATGTGTGCATAGTGACTGCTTCGATTAGACTTTTCTTGCTGAATGGCTTGGTCAGGTACTGGTCGGCGCCGACCAGTTTGCCGCGCGCGCGGTCGAACAGGCTGTCCTTGCTGGTCAGCATGACTACCGGAGTATTCTTGAATTCGAGGTGGTTTTTGATCAGCGCGCAGGTCTGATATCCATCCAGACGCGGCATCATGACATCCACAAAAATGATATCGGGTTTGTTATCAACCACTTTGGACAGGCCGTCAAAACCGTCTTCCGCCAGAATGACTTTGCAGCCTGCCTGTGAAAGAAATATCTCGCCGCTTCGACGTATGGTGTTGCTGTCGTCGATGAGCACCACACGGATACCAGCCAGACCTTCGCCCAATTTGTCACCTTTTCCCTGATTGATCGACGTTCGCACTTGCGGCGAACACCCCTCCAACCCGGATGCTACCGCATTTGTCCTACAACGTTCAATGTTTTAGCGCTTTAGCGCTTCCAGAATGCCGGAGTGAACAGGATTAGTACTGTAAAAATCTCCAGCCGTCCGATCAACATCGCCACGGTGCATACCCAAGTCTGAACGTCGGACAAACCCTGGTAATTACTTGCCGGACCGACCACCCCCAGACCCGGGCCGCAGTTGTTGATCGATGCCAGCACTGCGCTAAATGATGAGATGAAGTCCAGTCCACTGATCAGCAGTGCGAAGGTCAGCGTCATGATGGTCATGAAATACAGGAAGATGAACCCCAGTACGGCGAACACGATATTGTTGGCCACCACCTGGCCCCCGATTTTCATCGGATTCACTGCAGCCGGGTGCAGCAGCTTGAGAAACTCGCGCCCGGCCTGCTTGAACAACACCAGCGTGCGGATCATCTTGAT
This sequence comes from Sideroxyarcus sp., assembly GCA_049286265.1. Taxonomy (GTDB): domain Bacteria; phylum Pseudomonadota; class Gammaproteobacteria; order Burkholderiales; family Gallionellaceae; genus Sideroxyarcus. The sequence continues at coordinate 22,995 of JBAQDF010000041.1, read as the reverse complement.
GCCGCCGCCGGTCGAACCGGAACTGGCCGCGATCGCGGTGAGAAACATCATCCACAGCGGCGCAAAAATCGGCCACTGCGCATAATCCACGCTGGCATATCCTGAGCTGGTCGCGATGGAAACCAGGTTGAAGCCGGCGTGGCGCAACGCCACCCAGAAATCGGGATATACGTTCTGTACCCACAAGAAAAATGCGATACCGAAGCAACTGCCTATGATCAATCCCAGCGATGCGACCGCTTCAGCATCGCGCAGATAGACCTTCAGGCTTTTACCGCGCCAGGCCAGGAAATGCGTGGCGAAATTGACCACGGCAAACAACATGAACAAGATCATGACGAATTCGATCAGCGGCGAATTGAACCAGCCGATACTGGCATCGTGGGTGGAGAAACCACCCAGTCCCATCGCCGAGAAAGAATGGCATACCGCATCCAGCCAACTCATACCCGCCCATTTCAGGGAAACAATGCAAAGCAAGGTAATGGCAACATAGACAATCCAGAGATTGCGCGCCGTTTCGGCGATGCGCGGCGTCAACGCGGTATCCTTCATCGGCCCCGGTGTCTCCGCCTTGAACAATTGGCGTCCGCCGATTCCGAGCAGCGGCAACACCGCCACCGCCAGCACAATAATGCCCAGTCCGCCCAGCCAATTGAGTTCATGACGCCATATATTGATCGCGGGCGGCAGACTGTCCAGTCCGGTCAGCACTGTGGCACCCGTGGTCGTCATGCCGGACATGGTCTCGAAATAGGCATCCGTGAACGACAAGTTGGGGATCATCATCAGCAAAGGGATCGTGGCGAAAGCGGGCATCGCCGTCCACATCCCCACCACCAGCAGGTAACCGTGGCGGACAGACAATTCGCCCTTGAAGCGCCGTGTCAGCAACCACATCAATACCCCGGCGCTGAACGTCCACAGCATGGTCAGCAAAAAATCCCACACCAGGAGGTAATCGCCGTAGATCAGCGCAGTGGCAACGGGCAACAGGTAAGCGAAGCTGAATACCACCAGCATCAGGCCCAGAGCATGAAAAACGGTAAAGAAACGACCCATCAGAAGAACCCAAGACTGACCTGGAACAGCTTCTCGACCTTCTTCACCATCTTCTTCTCGGTGACGAAGACGATCACATGGTCTTCCGCTTCGATCACCGTGTCATGATGGCCCATGATGACCTCCTGGCCGCGCACCAGCGCACCGATAGTCGCGCCCTTGGGCAGGTCGATCTCACCGATGCGGCGCCCGACCACCTTGGAAGACTCGCTGTCGCCATGCACCACCAGTTCCAGCGCTTCCGCCGCCCCGCGTCGCAGGGAGTGCACTTCGACCACATCGCCCTGGCGCACATAAGCCAGCAACGATCCGATGGTGACATAGGCTGGAGACAGCGCAATGTCGATCTTGCCGCCCTGCACCAAGTCGACGTAAGCGCTGCGATTGATAAGCGAAAGCACCTTGCGCGCTCCGCCCTGTTTGGCCAGCAAGGCTGACATGATGTTGTTCTCGTCGTCGTTGGTCAGCGCGCAGAACAGGTCGACTTCCTTGACGTTCTCCTGCTGCATGAGTTTTTCGTCGGTACCGTCGCCGTTCAGCACCAGCGTGTGGGTCAACTCCCCGGCCAGCTTCTGACAGACTTTCTTGTTGAACTCGATGATTTTGACGTTGTAGTCATTCTCCAAACCTTTTGCCAGGCGCCGACCGATGTTGCCGCCGCCGACGATCATCACGCGTTTGGACGGCTTGTCCATGCGGCGCATTTCTTTCAGCACGCGGCGGATATTGTCCGAAGCCGCGATGAAGAATATCTCGTCGTTGACATGCACTACTGTGCTTCCTTCCGGGATGATGGCGCGATCCTGACGGAAGATCGCGGCCACGCGCGTCTGCACCTGCGGCATATGCGTGCGCAGGAAACTCAGCGGCTTGCCCACCAGCGGTCCGCCCTCGAACGCCTTTACTGCCACCAGCGACACTTTCCCTTCGGCGAATTCCAGCACTTGCAAGGCTTCGGGAAACTCGATCAGCTTGGTGATGTAATCGGTAAGGATCTGCTCGGGGCAGATGGAAAAATCGACGCAGAAGTTGTCGCGATTGAACAATTCCTGGCGGTTGAGAAAGTCCGCGGTACGGATGCGCGCAATGCGCGTCGGCGTGTTGTACAGACTGGCCGCCAGCTTGCACGCGACCAGGTTCACCTCATCGCTCTGCGTCACCGCCAACAGCATGTCGGCATCTGCAATACCCGCCTGCTCCAGCGTCGACGGATGCGCGGCATTGCCGGTGACCGTGCGCAAATCCAGGCGGTCCTGCAACTGGTGCAGCTTCTCCCCGTCCGAATCGACGATGGTGATGTCGTTGGCCTCGCCGACCAGGTTCTCCGCCACCGTCGAACCAACCTGCCCCGCACCGAGAATCAATATTTTCACGCTTCACCTTTCCATTTGATCGAACAGCCCATGCTGGCGATCTGTTCGCGCGGACCGTGTCCCGTTTGCGCCACCTGCAGCATTGCATTAAAGAGGTCGCGCGGCGCATCCGGGATGGCCTCCTTGCGCGAGGCATCCAGTCGCCCGCGATATTGCAGTTCAAGATCGGCGTTAAATCCAAAGAAGTCCGGCGTACATACCGCGCCGTAATCCCTGGCGACCTGCTGCGTCTCGTCCCACACATAGGGGAAGGGATAGCCGTACTGCTGCGCGACAAGCTTCATATTGTCGAACGAGTCTTCCGCATAATCGGCGGGATCGTTGGACATGATGGCGATGCTGTTGATGCCGTGCTGCTGCAACTCGCGCGCATCGCGGATGATGCGATCACGCACGGATTTGACGTAGGGGCAATGGTTGCAGATGAACATCACCAGCAGCCCTTTCTTGCCGCGCGCGCTTTCCAGCGTATGGCGTTTGCCATCCACACCCAACAGGTCGAACGGACGCGCTTTCCAGCCAAAATCGCACAAAGGGGGTTGCAGACTTACCATGAAGCACTAACTCCCAAAGACCAGCGTTATTGTTCTGGGCATTATATTATCACGCCCGTCCCAAAGCCCTTTACCGACCATGTCCGCGCCAAGATTCTACTGCCCGCCACCGCTCCCGCTGAACACCAACTACGAGCTGCCGCCCGAAGCCGCGCACCATGCCAGCCGCGTATTGCGTTTGCGCGTGGGCGATGCGGTGCAAATCTTCGACGGACTGGGCAATGCGCTCGACGCCACCATCAATGCCATCAGCGGCAAGCATGTCATGCTGGGCAACCTGCAGACCTTCATGGGCCATCCGGAATCCGGCCTGCACATCGTGCTGGCACAGGCCATGTGCACCAGCGACAAGATGGATTGGGTAGTGCAAAAAGCGACCGAACTGGGCGCAGCCGAAATCGTGCCGGTGCAGACACAACGCAGCGTGGCCAAACTCACCGGCGCCCGCGCCGAAAAGCGCGGTGAACACTGGCGCAACGTGACGGTTTCTGCCTGCGAACAGAGCGGGCGCAACACCCTGCCGCAACTGCATGTGCCACAAGATCTTGGAATCTGGCTGAATGAAATGCGTCATGACTCTGGCAGCAAATTCATCCTGTTACCCGGAGGCGCCAGCAACCTGCACGCCCAACCCAAACCGCAGGGCCGAGCCACTTTGCTCATCGGCCCCGAAGGCGGCTTCACCGCCGACGAAGCCAACGTCGCCCAGCAGGCCGGGTTTGCCCCCATCCTGCTCGGGCCGCGCGTGCTGCGCACCGAAACGGCGGCGATTGCGGGGATTGCGGCGTTGCAGACGCTGTGGGGGGATTTTCAGTAGGCAATTGCACTGTGTGTTGCTAAGGGATGAGGTTGGTTGGGGATGTCGCAATGCAAGACCAGTGATTTTTGTTGCGAAGAGAATCATTGTCATTCATATAAGGTATTTGCTATGGCTAAGCTGGTATTCATTTCATTCGCGGCCATGTTTTTAGTCGCGATCCTTGTTTTGCTTGCCCTCAAAATGGACCTTGCGCTCAAAATAGTATTGATTGTTTGCGCTGCTTTGGCTCTTGTGTTCCTGTTCTATATAGATCATTTTCGTGAGCAGGCGCATCGCATGGCCAAATTCGATTCAAAGGAGCGTCGTGTTGAGGAGCTATTGAAGAAGTCGAGCGAGCCCAATTCAATTATAGAAATTCGCGGCTCTTCTGTAGGCTATGGTTTTACTCTTTTGCTTGTTGCAGCGATCGGCTGTTTCGTTGTTGTTATGTGGGAAATTCAAGGCAACCGAATATTATTGATCGCAGGATTAATAATTGCGGCCTTTGGTTTGGTGAAGCTGGTTGCCCATATCGCTCCTCGCAACAAGCTTCAATTAACTATCTCACAGCAAGGCATCGCCATAAGAAATGGTACATGCATTGACTGGAAAGAAATCGAAGATGTAAATCTTATAACGGTTCGCGGGCGAACTTCGCCCTATTATCACGTGCTATTTTTCACTTTGGTTGATTCCCTTCCCAATAGAGAAAATCTATCATTGATTGCCAAAATGCTAAGGCACATCGGACTGAATAGAAAAATCGCTAAATCAGTTGTTTTAGGGTCAAACAATGAAGATCCGGAGGTTGTTTATCGCGTTAGTAAAACGCTTTGGCAATCAAGCCGACATGCGTAGCAAGGAGACCCACGAGCCTGTTATTCCGGCATCCCTTCTACACTCCTGGCAACCGGGCACAAATGTGCCCACCCTTCGCTCTTAAAGGTGCGAATTTACCTCGCAGAGGTTCTTGCACCCTGTGGGTGTTCGCACATCGCGAATTGGGCGGGCGAATGAATTCGCCCCCTACAGCTCACCGCGCTTTCCAGGGCGAATCGGCAAGCCCCGCCAAGCCGCCCCTCCCTTCCCCAAGATTTGAAATATAATCAACCCGCTGAATCTTGAGCTTCTCCACCGTTTGAGGAGTAATCCCGTCACCATGCCTGCCGCCGCTGCCCATTCTTCGCCCGATTTCGTCGCGTGGTTTCGCTCCGTCGCCCCTTATATCAATGCCTTTCGCGGCAAGACATTTGTCGTGGCCTTTGGCGGCGAGGTGGTGGCGGACGGGAAGTTCGTCGAGCTGACGCATGATTTCAACCTGCTGGCGGCGCTGGGCATACGTCTGGTGCTGGTGCACGGTGCGCGGCCGCAGATCGAACAAAGACTTTCCCAGGAACATATCGAGGGGCGCTACCACAACGATATCCGGCTCACCGATGCTGCAACCATGCAATGCGTGAAGGAAGCTGTCGGACGGGTGCGGGTAGAGATCGAGGCGCTGCTGTCGGTGGGGCTGGCCAATTCGCCCATGGCGAACGCGGATATCCGCGTGGCGGGCGGCAACTTCATCACTGCGCAGCCTATCGGCGTGATCAACGGCGTGGACCTGATGCATACCGGTTGCGTGCGCAAGGTGGATGTCGCCGCGCTGAAGGACCGCATGGAATTCGGCGAGGTGGTGCTGCTGTCGCCGCTGGGTTATTCACCCACGGGCGAGGTGTTCAACCTCACGCTGGAAGACGTTGCGACCGCGACCGCCATCGCGCTGGACGCGGACAAGCTGATTTTCCTGACCGATACCGACGGCGTGCATGCCAAGAACGGTGAGCTGTTAAAAGAGCTGACTGTCGTGGAAGCCAACAAGATCCTTTCCGGCAAACGCAAGTTGCCGGACGACGTCGGCCTGTTCCTGCCCTGCGCCGTGCGCGCCTGCGAGGCAGGTGTGGCAAGGACGCATCTGGTCAGCCGCCATACCGACGGTTCCCTGCTGCAGGAATTGTTCAGCGACGAGGGTATCGGCACCATGGTGGTGGAAAGCACGCTCAACACGCTGCGCGACGCGACCATCAAGGACGTCGGCGGCATCCTGCAATTGCTGCAACCGCTGGAAGCCGAGGGTATCCTGGTGCGGCGTTCGCGCGAGTTGCTGGAGCAGGAGATCGGGCGTTTTGTGGTGCTGGAGCACGGCCACCGCATCATCGGCTGCGCGGCGCTGTATCCCTTCGCCGACGAGAAGGCGGCGGAACTCGCCTGCCTCGCGGTGCAGCCTGCCTATCGCGACCACGGCTACGGCGATGTTCTGCTCAAGCACATCGCGGCAAGGGCGCAGTCAATGAAGCTGAAAAATCTGTTTGTGCTGACCACGCGCACGGCGCACTGGTTTATCGAGCGCGGCTTCAAGGAAGTCGACGTGGAACAGTTGCCGGCGCAGAAGAAATCGCTGTACAACTACCAGCGGCGCTCGAAAGTGTTCGTGCGGTCGCTGCGCTAAGGCAACCCCAGGAAAACCTTCATGCTCAATTGGCTGTTTTCCCGTCCGCTGCAGATCAAATTCTTTGTCAGCACGTTGCTGCTCGTCAGCACGCTGCTGCTGGTGCTCATGCTGAATATCTGGCAGGTACTCGATCTGTTCCTGTCGCACCATATCGAAAAGGACGTGCAAGACCGCACGCACATCCTTGCCATGGCTTTGATGGAAGGGCCCTCAGCGCACAAGCAGGAGAATTTGCTGCAACTGCTGCAGGATGTGACGCAAATGCATGGCTATTGTTATCTCACTGTGCAGAATACCGAAGGCAAGTTGCTCGCTTCAACCGTGAACGCCGCCACCCAGGGCGCGGCTATTTCCGGCTCGGCCACGGTTAATGATCGTAGCGCCTGTTTTGACGGTTCGATCCCGCTGATGCATGACGGCAAGCCGTTTGGAGATTTGCTCTACGGTGTGGATATGAGCTTCATGGATGAGCTGAAGGACAGTCTGCGCAACAAACTTGTCATGGCCTCGTTACTCTGGCTCTTCATCGGTGCGGGCATCTATTTCTTCCTGGTGCGGCGCCTGGTCAAACCGCTGCAGGCCATCACCCGCGCCAGCGAATCCATGGCGCACGGCAACCTCAATGCCGCCATGCCCGCAGGGCTGCCGCAGGATGAACTGGGCAAACTCGCCACCAGTTTCAACCATATGGCGGCATCATTGCGCGACCGCGTTCAGTCGCAGCAAAACTATTCCCACGCCCTGTATGCCGAACAGGCACAGCTGAACGCGCTGTTCTCCAGTTTGCCGATCGGCATCATGTTCGTCGATCCCTCGCATCATGTGCAGTACATCAATCTGGAATGCCGCCATTTGTGGGAAATTCCCGACAGCGAGGATTGCATCGGCCAGCTTGATTCAAAGCTGATCGCCCACACATCCAATCTGATATCACAGCCGGATGCCTTCCGGCAGCATGTGGAGACATCGCTCAAGGATTACGGTGTCAGCCATGCCTTCGACACGCCTTTGCGCAACGGCCGGATCATCCGCAGCCGTTCCTGCGCGGTGCCCGATGCCAGCGGCAACAAATATTTCGGCCGCATCTGGATGTACGAAGATGTCAGCGAGGAGCATGCCCGGTTACGCGAGGCAGTGGCGCGCGCCCACCGCGATTCGCTTACCGGCCTGTACAACCTCCGCCGCTTCGAGGAGGATGCGGAAAGGATGTTTGCACAGGCACAGCGCAATAACCGCCGCTTGTCGCTGCTGTATTTTGACCTGGACGATCTCAAGATCATCAACGAGGAACACGGGCATGCCGCCGGCGACGCAATATTGAAGGGCATCTCCCAGATATTGTCGCTGCAGTCGCGGCGCAACGAGGAACTTTACCGCTTGGGAGGCGATGAATTCGCCATTCTGGTGCCCGATGCCGAGCAACAACAGGTTGAAGCGCTGGCGCAGCGGGTTGTCGCCACGGTCGAAAAAATGCAGTTCAGTTTCGACGGCCGGGAAGTGCATGTCTGTTGCAGCCTGGGCATCGCCGCCTGCTCGCCGAAAAGCGTTCAGGACAGCTCTGCGGATTTGATACAACAAGCCGACAGCGCCATGTATCGGGCCAAACATCTGGGCAAGAACCGCTGGTATATCTACGATCCCGGTCAGCCGCTGGATTTGGACAAGAATTCACGGTAATGTCACACACTTTCAGCATAATCACGGAGCAATAAAATCATGGCAAGAACAGTACAGTGCGTAAAACTCGGCCGCGAGGCGGAAGGACTGGAGCGCCCGCCTTATCCCGGCGCGTTGGGCCAGCGCATTTTCGAAAACGTTTCGAAGGAAGCCTGGCAGGCCTGGATCAAGTTCCAGACCATGCTGGTCAATGAAAACCGGCTCAATCTGGCCGATATCAATGCGCGCAAATACCTTGCCGAGCAAATGGAGAATTATTTCTTCGGCGCCGGTACGCAAATGCCCACGGGTTACGTTCCGCCAAAACACTAAAGCGTCACTCACCCTGCTGCGCTGACAAAACAGGCTTATGGCAAAAAAATTTCCGGCGCAAAACTTCCTCAACCGCGAACTCGGCTTGCTCGAGTTCAACCGTCGCGTGCTGGCCCAGGCCGAAGACGCGTCGGTTCCTTTGCTGGAACGATTGAAGTATCTGTGCATCGTCAGCAGCAACCTGGACGAATTCTTTGAGATCCGCGTAGCCGGACTAAAGGAGCAGGCCAAGCTGGGCGGCCTGGCATCTGGCCCGGACGGCCTGGAAGCCACGCAGATACTCAAGCGGCTGCACGAACCGACGCATCAGCTCATCGCGCGGCAATATCAGCTTTTCAACGAAGAGCTCGTTCCCGCGCTTGCCGAGCAGGGCATCAAGTTCCTGCGCCGCACCAAGTGGAATGAAGCGCAGAAAACCTGGATCAGGGATTTTTTCCTGCGTGAAGTGATGCCGGTACTGACACCCATCGGACTTGATCCCGCGCACCCTTTCCCGCGCGTGCTCAACAAGAGCCTGAATTTCGCCGTCGAACTGCAGGGCAAGGATGCTTTCGGGCGCAATTCGGCCAAGGCCATTGTGCAGGCCCCACGCGTGCTGCCGCGCGCCATTTTGCTGCCGCCGGATGTCTCGGGCTGTCCCTACGGTTTTGTGTTCCTGTCTTCCATCCTGCACGCGCATGTCGGCGAGCTGTTCGCGGGCATGGACGTGCTCGGTTGCTACCAGTTCCGCGTAACGCGCAACAGCGACCTGTTCGTGGACGAGGAAGAAGTAAAAAATCTGCGCATCAGCCTGCAGGGTGAATTGCCGCAGCGCCACTTCGGCGACGCGGTGCGGCTGGAAGTTGCCGACAACTGCCCGCCCGCCATGTCCGAATTCCTGCTGCAACAGTTCGAGCTGAAAGCGGAAGACCTGTTCAGCGTCAAAGGCCCGGTGAACCTGGTGCGCCTGATGCGCATTCCCGACCAGGTTGCGCGCGACGATCTCAAGTTCCAGCCTTTCGTGCCCGGCATGCCCGCCCTGCTGCAGAAAAAGGGTGCGGACATGTTCAAGGTGCTGCGCAAGAGCGACGTTTTGCTGCACCATCCCTACCAGTCGTTCAAGCCTGTCATCGATTTCATCCAGCAGGCCGTCGCCGACCCCAGTGTGGTCGCCATCAAGCAGACGGTTTACCGCACCGGTGCAGACTCCGAATTAATGGAGGCGCTGATCGCCGCCGCCCGCGCGGGCAAGGAAGTCACAGTGGTCGTGGAACTGCTCGCGCGCTTCGACGAAGAAGCCAACATCAACTGGGCCAGCCGTCTGGAAGAAGTGGGCGCACACGTGGTATACGGCGTGGTAGCCCACAAGACCCACGCCAAGATGTTGATGGTGGTGCGGCGCGAGGAAGGCAAACTGCGCCGTTATGTGCATCTGGGCACCGGCAACTATCATCCGCGCACGGCCAGGCTGTACACCGACTTCGGCCTGTTCACCAGCAATGAAGAAGTGTGCACCGACGTCAGCGAGGTATTTACGCAACTCACCGGCTTGGGCAAGGCCAGCAAGCTGCGCCATCTGTGGCAATCGCCGTTCACGCTGCACACCAAGGTTCTGGAAGCCATCGCCAACGAAACAAAACTCGCCAAAGAGGGAAAGCGCGCGCATATCATCGCCAAGATGAATTCGCTGCTGGAACCGGAGACCATCACGGCCTTGTATAACGCGTCGCAAGCGGGAGTGAAGATCGACCTGATCATACGCGGCGTTTGTGCGCTACGCCCCGGCGTCGCCGGACTGTCCGAGAACATCACCGTGCTTTCCATCATCGGGCGCTTCCTCGAACACACGCGTATTTTCTACTTCCGCAACGATCTGGCACACGACGTTTATCTCTCCAGCGCCGACTGGATGGATAGAAACTTCTTCCGCCGCATCGAGGTGTGTTTCCCCGTACTCGACGAAAAACTCAAGAAACGCGTGCTGGATGAAGGTTTGAAGAGCTACCTGAAAGACAACCTGCAGGCGTGGGAAATGGACTGCAATGGCTTCTATCACCGCAAGGCCCCCGGGCGCAGTGCAGAAACCTGCGCGCAAACCGAGTTACTGCAAGAGCTGGGCCAACCGCTCGCTCCTGCCGAAGGTTCCTAGAGAAATGCCCCCTACTTGTAGGTCGTGTTAGCGTAGCGTAACCCGACATGATGAGACCGTGAGAGCGGCAACGTCGGGTTACACCCGCAAGGGGTAGGCCGTGGTTGTACGGGGCTAAAGCCCCAACAACACACGCACCGCTGTCGCTAACCCGACCTACGGAATCTGCCTAACAGGCTGTTAGCCTTTCTTCGGGCGTCCGGTCTTGATTTTTTCCAGGCCGGAAAGCGAACGCTTCAATTGCACGATTGTCAGTTTGGACAAAGCCTGCAAACTAGCGCGCAGCAATTCACTTTTCTTCACATGCAACCCAGCCTTCAATGCCTTTTGCTTGAGAGCTGAAATCAAATCGTAATCGGCCTGTGGCATGGTAAAGCTGTCGCGTACGACTTTCACTTTGCCGTCGGCCTTCTTTTCTTTCTTGTGTTTCTTTGCCGGCTTGGTGGCTGCTTTTGCCGGCGCCGGTTTGCGTGCAACAGGTGTCTTCCTGACAGCGGGTTTTCGCGTTGTGGTCTTGGTCATGTCAGTCTCCATGGATGAATGTGGCGGAAACAGTATATACGGTATATTCTTGCGACCGATAGTGTAATAAATGGGGGAGGAAATGGAGTTGATCCTTTGGCGGCATGCCGAAGCTGCGGATGGGACACCGGACATGGCGCGTCCGCTCACCGAAAAAGGCCGCCGCCAGGCCGAACGCATGGCGAATTTTCTTACCCCGCGTCTGCCGCAGAATACCCGTGTCATGGTCAGCCCCGCGCTACGCGCGCAAGAAACCGCCACTGCCCTGACCCCCAAATTCATCACCGCACCCAATATCGGTCTCCACGCCACGCCGCAAACCGCCATCGCCACCGCTGGTTGGCCGATGGCAGATGGAGCTGTCCTGCTGGTCGGCCATCAGCCCTGGATAGGTGAGCTTGCCTGCTGGCTGATGACGGGCCAGACGGATATCTGGAGCATCAAGAAAGGGGCCGTCTGGTGGTTCAGCCGGCGCGAACGCGAAGGCGATTACCAGACCGTATTGCGCCTGGTTATCGCACCGGATCAACTGTAATCCGAAAGGACATGTCATGTTTGAATCTGCCGAACTTGGTCACAAGATAGACAAAGCAACTTATGACAAGGAAGTGCCGAAGCTTCGCGAAGCCCTGCTGGATGCGCAATTCGACCTGGCGGAAAAAGCAAAATTTCCGGTCATCATTCTGCTGGGTGGCGTTGACGGCGCGGGTCGCGGCGAAACCGTGAACCTGCTCAACGAATGGATGGACCCGCGTTTTATCCAGACCCACGGCATGGGCGAGCCCTCGGACGAGGAAATGGAACGCCCCATGATGTGGCGTTTCTGGCGTGCGCTGCCGCCCAAAGGCAAGATCGGCTTGTTCCTCGGTTCCTGGTACACCTGGCCAATCCTGAATCGCGTGATGGGTCTGACCAAACTCGCCGATCTCGACCAGAGCCTGGAACGCGCCAAGAGCCTGGAAAAAATGCTGACCGACGAAGGCGCGCTCATCATCAAATTCTGGCTGCACCTTTCCAAGGATATGCAGCAGAAGCGACTCAAGCTACTGGAAAGCGATCCCAAGACGCGCTGGCGCGTCACCAAGCGCGACTGGGAACATTACAAACTTTACGACAAATTCCTGACCGTCAACGAAAGCGTGATCCGCCACACCAGCACTGCCGAAGCGCCGTGGATCGTGGTCGAAGGCGCAGATGCGCGCTATCGCAGCCTGACCGTGGGCAAGGTCATCCTTGAAGCCCTGCGCAAGCGTCTGGCCGATGTCGACAAGAAGAAAGAAGCCAAAGCCCTCGCCGCGCCGTTGCTGCCCTCGATCGACAAACTGAATATTTTGGAGACACTCGACCTGTCACAGAAGCTGGACAAGAAGAAATTCGACAAGGAACTGGAGAAATACCAGGGCAAACTGGCCATACTCACGCGCGATCCGAAATTTCAGAACATTACTGTGGTCGCGGTTTTTGAAGGCAACGATGCGGCAGGCAAAGGCGGCAGCATCCGTCGCATCACCAGTGCAGTCGACGCGCGCCAGTATCAGATCGTGCCGATTGCGGCGCCTACGGAAGAAGAACGCGCACAACCCTATTTATGGCGTTTCTGGCGGCATGTGCCGCGCAGGGGGCGCGTCACCATTTTCGACCGCTCCTGGTACGGGCGCGTGCTGGTCGAGCGCGTGGAAAAATTCTGCACCGAATCCGACTGGATGCGCGCCTACCACGAGATCAACGAATTCGAAGCGCAGCTCGCGCGCCACCAGACCGTCGTCGTTAAATTCTGGCTCACGATCAGCAAGGAAGAGCAGCTGCGCCGGTTCAAGGAGCGCGAAAAGATCGGCTTCAAGCGTTTCAAGATCACCGACGAAGATTGGCGCAACCGCGAAAAGTGGGACGCCTACGAACAGGCCATCGGCGACATGGTAGACCGCACCAGCACCGAGGTCGCGCCGTGGACGCTGGTGGAAGCCAACGACAAGAACTTCGCGCGCATCAAGATCTTGAAGACGTTATGCCAGCAAATCGAAGCGGCGATGAAGAAGGCAAAGAAATTCTAATTTGCAGAACAACTTTGTAACCAGCCACGGATGAACACAGATTTACACAGATAAACCAAACCCTATACAGGGGTTATCCGTGTTGCATCTGTGTTCATCCGTGGCTGATGGTTTTTTCTGTACTCTGCACCAGCACATACGGCCTCACCACTACCGCCCATACTTCGGCATTGGCCTCAAACCAGGCTTGGGCCTGTGCATCGGAAACCGGCGTCACCAGCCCCGCTTCCATCCATTGCACCACTTGTTCCTTGTTATCCCTGGAGATCTGGATGGCGACGTCGATCAGGTCGAGCGTGTCGCTCACGAAGATCGCCTTGCCGCTGGCGAAGAAGCGTTGCAGTTCTTCCCACGCGATTCGCGATGTTTCCAGATTCAAGTTGATGCGGTCTATTTCCTGCTGGCTTAATGTTGTCATTTTCAACAATCTTTCTAGGAAACCTCTATTTCGATTTCGGGCCGTTCAGGTAATCGTCTTTAACATGCATGTAATGCTCGGCCGAATAGCGCAGGCGGGCAATTTCCTCGGAGGTCAGTGCGCGCATGGCTTTGGCCGGGCGGCCGATGTAGAGCATGCCGCTTTCCAGCACCTTGCCCGGCGACACCAGGCTGCCCGCGCCTATCATCACGTGATCGGGGATCACCACATCGTCGAGGATGATGGAACCGATGCCGATCAGGCACTCGTTGCCGATGCTGCAACCGTGCAGCACGACCGAATGCCCCACCGTCACATAGTCGCCAATGATGAGCGGCGAGCCTTCCGGCTTGTCCGCTGTCTTGTGCGTTACATGGCCCATGGTCAGGTCCTGCACATTCGTCCCGCGACCGATCACGATGCGGTTCACATCCCCGCGCAGTACCGTATTGCACCAGACGGAACTGTCGTCGCCGATCTTCACATCGCCGATGACCTGGCACGAAGGATGAAGAAAAACGCGTTCGCCCAGCAAGGGCGAGGTATTGAGGTAAGAAGAGACTGACATGGTTAATTGAGCAGAATGTAATTGGTTAAATGAATTGTTATTGATTATCCGGATTGCGGCTTTCCAGCTCGCTCCACATCACCTTGGCAAGCGCCACCCAGGCCGGTTCACGCTCTGCCAGCGTTTTAATGTGGGTCATGTAGTCCCGACCGTAGACTTTGCTGTTCGCTATATGCAACATCATCACCATGCTGAACAACTCGGTCTTGGCCCTGGCAGTACGGTCCCCGCTGATGGCCTCCTCCTTAAGTCGCTCCATATTTTGCAGCATTTCGTGGACGAACAGGTGAACCTGACCTTCGTTCGAACAATCCAGCCCAAAACCCGCGCAATGGCGCTCGATTTCCAGTTCCAGCCCTTGGGCGTCTTTTAACAGGAATTCATTGCTGGGCATGGCTTGAATATTCAATTAATGGGGGTGGGAATGCTCACAATAGCTGTAGGTTGGGGTTGAGCATAGCGATACCCAACAATTCAAGTGATGAAGAAAGATGGGTATCGCCACGCTCAACCCATCCTACGCGGGCTTCATGGACTGTTCGTTGCGGATACTGATGTCAGCGTTCTTGTTCATCGAACTCTCCTTGAAACCTTAACGTAACGTGGTAACCGACTGCGATGTCTTATCCGGCATTTGTCACGGAATACCAGCTTTAATTGGGCGAAACTTTTTCCATTTCCGCCCAAATGAATTGGCAACACACCCTTACCCAACCAGCTTCCACTTCATCTTCTCCCCCGCCCGCAACGGCACGAGCTGATGCTCGCCAAACCCGACTGACGCAGGCACCTGCCACTCCTCCTTGCGCAACGTGATCTGCTGCGTGTTGCGTGGCAGGCCGTAGAAGTCCGCACCGTAAAAACTGGCGAAACCTTCCAGCTTGTCCAGCGCGCCCGCCGCCTCGAACGCTTCGGCATACAGCTCGACGGCTGTGTGCGCGGTGTAACAGCCGGCACAGCCGCAGGCATTTTCCTTGGTGTGTTGCGCGTGGGGGGCGCTGTCGGTACCGAGGAAGAATTTCTTGCTGCCGCTGGTGGCGGCTTTGACCAGCGCTTCGCGGTGCGTCTCTCGTTTGAGGATGGGCAGGCAGTAGAAGTGCGGGCGGATGCCGCCGGCCAGCATGGCGTTGCGGTTGTAGAGCAGGTGTTGCGGGGTGAGGGTGGCGGCGATGTTGTCCGGCGCACCGGCCACGAACTGCGCGGCTTCCTTGGTGGTGATGTGCTCGAACACCACGCGCAAGTTGGGCAGGTCTTTCAGCAGCGGTTGCAGCACGCGCTCGATGAACACCGCCTCGCGATCGAAGATGTCGATGTCGGCGTTCGTCGCTTCGCCGTGCACCAGCAGCGGCATGCCGCAGCGTTGCAGCTCTTCCAGTGCGGGATAGGTCTTGCGCAGGTCGGTGACGCCCGCGTCGGAGTTGGTGGTAGCGCCTGCCGGATACAGTTTCACCGCGTGGACTACGCCGCTTTGTTTGGCTTTGCGAATTTCTTCCGCGCCGGTGTTGTCGGTCAGGTACAGCGTCATCAGCGGTTCGAACGTCATGCCCGCTGGCAGGGCAGCCAGTATGCGCTGGCGGTATTGCACGGCTTGCACCGTGTTGGTCACCGGCGGGCGCAGGTTGGGCATCACAATCGCGCGGGCGAACTGGCGCGCGGTGTCGGGCAGCACAGATTGCATCAGGGCGCCGTCGCGCAGGTGCAGGTGCCAGTCGTCGGGGCGGGTGAGGGTGAGCGTTTTCATGTCCGTATTTTATCAGTCATTCGGTTCTTCCTTGAGCGCCAGCGCTCGCTGGTACAGCTCGTTCTTGTTGCCGCCAGTGATCTTCACCGCCAGTTGCACGGCCTGTTTGAGCGGCAGTTCTTCCAGCAACATAGCCAGTGTGCGCTCGGTAGCGGCATCGAGCCCGGCCGCTCGTTGCGGCGCGCCGGAAACCAGCAGCACGAATTCACCGCGCTGGTTATTGGGATCGCTGTTCAGCCATTCCATGGCTGCACCCAATTTGCAGCGGTGGATGCTTTCGAACAACTTGGTGATTTCGCGCGCAAATACAATCTCGCGCTCGTCGCCGAAAACTTTTTGCAGGTCTTCCGTGCATTCCAGAATGCGATGCGGCGCCTCGTAAAACACCAGTGTGTAGGGATGTTCGACCAAAGCCTGCAATGCGCTGCAACGCGCAGCGGATTTGTTCGGCAAAAACCCGTAAAACAGGAAATGCGGCGCGCTCAGGCCGGAGGCGGAAAGTGCGCTGACCGCAGCGCTGGCGCCGGGAATCGGGATCACGCGGAACCCTGCTGTACGCACCATTTCCACCAGCACCGCGCCGGGATCGCTGACTGCCGGGGTCCCGGCATCCGTCACCAGCGCCACGTTTTGCCCCTGTTGCAGCAGGGAAATGACTTTTTCCGCCGCCCCGCGCTCGTTGTGCTGGTGCAACGCCAGCAGCCTCGCATCGCTAATACCATGATGTTGCAGCAAATGTCGCGTGTTGCGGGTGTCTTCCGCGGCAATGGTATCGGCGCCAGCCAATACTTCCAGCCCGCGCAGGGTAATGTCACTTAGATTTCCAATTGGGGTGGCGACTACATATAATGCGCATTCCAATTTTTGTTTGGCCTCGATATGCAAACTTTCCCCTCTAAAGTACGTTGGTTGCGCGGGTTTCTGATCGCCGCACTATACGTGAGCGTATTTGGCTGCGCCACTGCGCCGTCAACTGTTCCCAGCGTGCCCGCACCAGCGCAGGCTCCCGCCGCGCCGGTTCAACCTGGCGCACCCACCGAGCCACAACCGCCAGTGGTGACGCCTGTAGCACCCTCTTCTCTGCCGGACGTGTCGCCCATCTTGTCTGTGCCCGGTCTGGAACCGGCTGGTCCTCACATCGCTCTGCTGCTGCCATTGAATTCGCCCGTCTTCGCCAAAGCCGCCATTGCCGTGCAGCAGGGGTTTCTCGCTGCCGCCGCCCAGGAAAAGAACGGTTTGCCGGTCCGTGTCTATCCCTGTAATGACGAAAGTATCGAAATCGTCGCGCTGTATCAGCAGGTTATCCGCGCCGGTGCTGTCGCTGTGGCCGGTCCGATCACGCGCAACGGCGTCGCCGCGCTGGCCGCCAATTCCAGTCTTCGTACACCGACACTGGCGTTGAATATGGTGGACGATTCGCGCACCGATCAGCTTTATTTCTTTGGTCTGCCGGCTGAAGCGGAAGCCCGTCAAAGCGCGCAACGCGCAACGGCAGCCGGTTTGCTCAGCGCGACCATCGTTTCCACCAACACCCCGCTGACCAAACGTCTGGCACAGGCATTCGCCACCGAATGGCAGCGTGCTGGCGGCATTATCCAGGCAGAGATCGTCTATGTCGGCGATCCCACGCCGCTGAAAGAACTTCCACTGGCCCCCGGCAATTCGGTGTTCCTGGCTGCCGAGGCCGACAAGGCCCGTTTGCTGCGCCCCTACATCGACGCCACACTGCCGGTCTATGCAACCTCGCAGGTATTTGCGGGCAATACCCGCACGCTGACCAATTACGACGTAGCCGATGTGCGTTTTGTCGACATGCCGTGGATGTTGCAGCCCGACCACCCCGCGGTGATGATCTATGCGCGCTCGGCAACACCGCTGTCGCCTGAACTGGATCGTTTGTACGCATTGGGCATCGACTCCTATCGACTGCTGCAAGTGATCTTCGATCACAGCGAATCGAGATCGCTGCCGCTGGATGGCGTTACCGGCAAGATCACGCTGAACGGGCATACCTTCCAGCGCGAAGCCATCCTGGCCATCATGAAGCAAGGCCAGGGCATTCCGGTAGACAGCAAGTTGCGCCAATGAAACCCGGCGCCCAGGCCGAACAGCACGCTGCACAGTTTCTGCAACGCCACGGCCTGACGCTGGTTCAAAGCAATTACCACTGCCGCTTCGGGGAAATAGACCTGATTCTGCGCGACAAGGAAACCCTGGTTTTCGCCGAGGTACGCCAGCGCAGCCGCAGCGATTTTGGCGGTGCGGCCGCCAGCATCGACGCGCACAAGCAGCAACGCCTTATCCTGACCGCCCAGCATTACCTCACCACCTTGCCGCGCATCCCGCCCTGCCGTTTCGATGCAGTTCTGCTGGATGCCGCTGAAAACATCGAGTGGGTCAAAAATGCTTTCGAGCTTTAAGGTAAAATTCGCCCCTGTCCTCTTTCCCATTTTCATGCCATGAACCTGACCACCCGTATCAGCAAACATTTCGACGACAGCGCCCAAGTCAAGCTGCAAAGCAAGCAAGTGCTTGCGCAACCCATCGCGGACGCCGCGCAGGCCATGGTTGCCTGCCTGATGAACGACGGCAAGATCCTGGCCTGCGGCAACGGCGGTTCGGCTGCCGACTGCCAGCATTTCGCTGCCGAGCTGGTCAACCGTTTTGAAATCGAACGTCCGGGCCTGGCCGCCATTGCTCTGACCACCGACAGTTCGGTACTCACCTCCATCGCCAACGACTACGACTACGTGCAGATCTACTCCAAGCAAGTGCGCGCACTGGGCATGGACGGCGATGTGTTGCTCGCCATCTCCACCAGCGGCAATTCGCCCAATGTCATGGAAGCCATCGAAGCCGCGCATGAGCGCAACATGCCTGTCGTCGCCCTGACCGGCCGCGACGGCGGCAAGATCACCGCCATGCTGAAACCCACCGATTTCCACATCTGCGTACCGGCAAAAAGCACGGCGCGCATACAGGAAGTTCACCTGCTGGCGTTGCACTGTATTTGCGACCTCATCGATCACATTATTCTGGGAGGCGAGTGATGCGTTATTCGTTCGTGCTGTTGCTGACGGCAATTGGCCTGCTGCAGGGCTGCGTTGCACCCGTTGTCGCTGCAGGCGTCGGTGCCGGCATGATGATGTCCTCCTCTGATCGCCGCAGTGCGGGCGCCATGGTTGAAGACGACACAATCGAAAGCAAATCGCAGAAGCGCATCGAGGAGAAGTACAAGGACACCGCACACGCCAGCGTGACGGCCTACAACCGTTTCGCACTCGTTACCGGTACGGCAACGAGCGAAGCTGTGAAAATGGACATCGAGCGCATCGTCGGCGCCATCCCCAACGTCAAGGGGATTGCCAACGAACTGGTGGTTGGCAATGCCAGCGTCAGCTCGAACACCGGCGATTCGCGCATCACCGGCAACGTAAAAATGCGTTTCGTCAAAAGCCCCGCTTTCAAGGCCGATCACGTCAAGGTGGTCACCGAAGGAGGCGTGGTATACCTGATGGGACTGGTCACCCGTGCCGAGGCCGATGCGGCCTCCGACATTGCCAGCACCACGGCAAACGTGCAGAAAGTCGTCCGCGTTTTTGAGTACATTGATTAAATTGAAATACGCCACCCCCTCTTTTGAATCGAAGATTTGCACGGCTGATCAACTCGCCGCCAAAGTCGCCTTGCTGCCGCGCCCGCTGGTATTCACCAACGGCTGTTTCGACGTGCTGCATCGCGGCCATGTCACTTATCTCGCGCAAGCCCGCGCGCTTGGCTTCTCGCTTGTCGTCGGCGTGAACAGCGATGCCTCGGTAAAACGCCAGGGCAAGGGTGACGACCGCCCGATCAACGCCGAGCAGGACCGGATGGCCGTGCTGGCGGCGCTGGAGTCGGTAAGCCTGGTGGTGAAATTCGATGAAGACACCCCGCTCAACCTCATCCTCGCCTGCAAACCCGACATACTGGTCAAGGGTGGCGACTGGAAACCCGAGAACATCGTCGGCAGCAAGGAAGTTAAAATCTGGGGCGGCAGCGTCCACAGCATCCCTTTCCTGCACGAACGCTCCACCACCGCATTACTCAAGAAAATCCGTTCGCTATGATCCCAACTGAAATTACCCTCCATCAGCAATCCAAACAGCTGGAAATCGCCTTCGAGGACGGTTCGCGCTACAAGCTGCCGTTCGAATTCCTGCGCGTGTATTCGCCCTCTGCCGAAGTGCGCGGCCACGGCCCGGGACAGGAAACGCTGCAAGTCGGCAAGCGCAACGTGGTTCTCACCGAGATTGAGCCTGCAGGCAGCTACGCCATCAAACTGATATTCGACGACGGCCACGACAGCGGTCTGTATACCTGGGAATATTTGTACGAGCTGGGCAAGTATCACGATGCCATGTGGCATGAATATTTGACCAAGCTGGAAGCAGCGGGCGCAAGTCGGGACCAATAGCCGTCATTCCCGCGCAGGCGGGAATCCAGCGAGATTGAAAGCACCGCGAAGCGGACAAAACCAAAGTTGCCTCGCGATGCGAGAATAATTTGAATTACTGGATTCCCGCCTGCGCGGGAATGACGAACCCAAAGGAGTTGATATGAGCAAAACCACCCACTTCGGTTTCCTGACCGTCCCCGAAGAAGAAAAAGCCAAAAAGGTCGCAGGCGTCTTCACCTCCGTCGCCAGCAAATACGACATCATGAACGACCTCATGTCGGTCGGCCTGCACCGCATCTGGAAGCGCTTTGCAGTGGGATTGGCGAACGTGCATGAAGGCCAGCGCGTGCTGGATATCGCGGGCGGTTCCGGCGACATTTCGCGCCTGTTCCTGGACAAGGTCGGCAGCCGCGGCCAGGTCGTGCTCACCGACATCAACAACGCCATGCTGCGCGTCGGCCGCGATCGTTTGCTTGACGAGGGCAAAGCCACGCCTACCGCGCAATGCGACGCCGAACACCTGCCCTTCCCCGACAACTATTTCGACTGCGTGAGCATCGCCTTCGGCCTGCGCAACGTCACGCACAAGGATGCCGCACTGCGCGAGATGCACCGCGTGCTCAAACCGGGCGGCCGCGTGATCGTGCTGGAATTCTCCAAGGTCGCCAAGCCGCTGGAAAAAATGTACGACCTGTATTCCTTCAAGCTGCTGCCCAAGATGGGCGAGATCATCGCCAACGACGCGGACAGCTACCGCTACCTCGCCGAATCCATTCGCATGCATCCGGGACAGGATGAACTGAAGAAGATGATGGAAGAAGCCGGGCTGGAGCGCGTTGAGTATTTCAACATGACGGGCGGCGTAGTGGCAGTGCATCGGGGATACAAGCTGTAGCAGCAGAACCAAAAGGAACCGGATATTGTGGGTGATGTTTCGACGCTAAAGGATTACCTGCCGCTGATCGGCGTGGCTGTTGGCGGTTTGCTCGTCATTGTTGGCGGCCTCGCCAGCAATACCTGGCTTGAGTACATCCGGGAACGGAAATTGAGACGTACGCTGGCGCTCGCATTCAAGGGCGAAGTGCAGGCGCTGCTGAAAATTATCGAAGAGCGCGGATACGTCGAAGGACTTCGCAAGGCAAAAGCCCAGATTGAAGCGACCGGCAAATACCAGGCTTATCAAGTCAGGGCACAAAACAGGCATTTCAGTGTCTTCGAAGCAAATGTTGGTCAAATTGGAATTCTGAAGCCCCCGCTGGCCGAGCTGCTGTTCCGCTTCTACTCGCAGGCAAAATCCATCCTTGAGGGCATGGAACGGTTTGAGGAATTCGATCCGGCCACGGTTGACCCGATGGTGGCAATTGCCGCTTATGATGAAGTGCTGGGTATCTTCGAAGACACTGTGGCTGTTGGAAATCGCATTATCAAGGAAGTGTCCAGGTATTACTTGTGAATACCGCTGGGTTCAACCGCTGACCTATAACTATTACCAACCTTGATTTATAGCAATACTGTAACCCATTGAGGAATCATTCATGACCGCTTTACCCAAATGCCCCAAATGCAGTTCCGAATACACCTACGAAGACGGCAGCAACTTCGTGTGCCCCGAGTGCGCGCACGAGTGGTCGAAAGACGCCCCCGCCGATGCTGGCGAGCAGGCCAAGGTGTTCAAGGATGCCTTCGGCAACGTGCTGGTCGACGGCGACTCGGTCACGGTGATCAAGGACTTGAAGGTAAAAGGTTCATCTTCGGTGGTAAAGGTGGGCACCAAGGTAAAGAACATCCGCCTGGTGGACGGCGATCATGACATCGACTGCAAGATCGACGGCATCGGCCCAATGTCGCTGAAGACCGAGTTCGTAAAGAAGGCCTAAGCGATGAGTGGCTGGGGTTGTCCGCATGAGGTCGATGGCAAGTGCCAGAAGGTGCTGAATAAGCCCTGTGACATCGGCATGAAGGGTTGCGTACTGGCAGGTCGTTTCCGTTTTGCCGATCCGAGCAAAAACCGGCCCAAAAAGACGCCGCTCAACCAGACAACCGATACGCCTTCTGCAGGCGATGACCAATCGTAGGATGGGTTGACGAAGGATACCCATCAAGGAAGATGATGGGTATCGCGTTGCTCCACCCATCCTACACGTAGCCTCTCCCGCAATGACTTCAAGCAAAAGCAATCTGGACCTGGTTTACTGCGACGACTCGTTGCTGGTGGCAAACAAGCCCGCCGGTTTGCTGGCCGTGCCGGGGCGCGGCGAGGACAAGCAGGATTGTCTTTCTTCCCGGCTGCAGCAGGATTTTCCCGATGCGCTGATCGTACATCGACTGGATATGTCGACTTCAGGCTTGATGCTGTTTGCGCGCGGCGCCGAGATGCAAAAGCGCCTGTCGCTCATGTTCCAGGATCGCGAAGTGAAAAAACGTTATGTAGCCGTGGTAGCCGGGAAGCTGGATCCGGAGACCGGGGAGGTGAATCTGCCCATTGCTGCGGATTGGCCTAACCGGCCCTTGCAGAAGATCGATGCTGAATCAGGCAAGCACTCGCTTACGCGGTATCGCCTGCTGGGCTTTGATAATGACAATACCCGCGTAGAACTTGAACCCGTGACCGGCCGCACCCACCAACTGCGCGTTCACATGTCCGCCATCGGACATCCCATATTGGGCGATGCGTTATATGGCGATGAAGCCAGCGCGCCGCGACTGATGTTGCATGCCTCCCTGCTGAAGCTATTGCATCCGGTTACCGGCGTGCCCTTGTGTTTTGTCAGTGCAGCTCCATTTTGAAATGCATTGGTTAATTCCAGAAAGTTCATAAGGGACTACAACATCCCCTCCCCCTTGCAGGGGGAGGGTTAGGG